>CAJUTM010000007.1 GCA_910589595.1 uncultured Eubacterium sp. | reverse complement strand
CCTTTTAACGATTCCTGCTATCGTTAAAAAGTGGTGCAAAATCAGAAAACGGAGCTGCTCACTCAACAGAAAAAAGGCTCAAAAAGCGAAAAAATAAAACCGCAGAACCCGCGAAATGCCTTATTTTCAGGCTTTTCTGCGGTTTCCCATTGTATCAATTTCGTTGTTGCGATGTTCATAGCGGCGACAAAAATGCAGTCCGACGGATATTCGTATGATTTGCCCAGACGGGAGACCGTAACTTTATGTTCTTCCAACGGCTGCCGCAGCACTTCGAGAGAACTGCGGCTGAACTCCGGCAATTCATCCAGAAAAAGCACTCCTTTGGCCGCCAGCGTTATCTCCCCCGGCATGGGAATCCTCCCGCCTCCTGTCAGCGCCGTCTGTGTTATCGTGTGATGGGGCGCACGAAAAGGCCTCCTCGTGATAACGCTGTCCTCTTCCGGCAACAGCCCGCATATACTGTATAACCTTGTAATCTCAAGGCTCTCCTCCAAATCCATCGCAGGCATAATAGTGGGAAGTCTTTTCGCCAGCATTGTCTTGCCGCTCCCCGACGGCCCTATCATCAACAGATTATGCCGTCCGCCAATGGCAATTTCCGCCGCCCGCTTTGCCGTTCCCTGACCGATAATATCCGAAAAATCTTGCGGATACGCCTGTTCTTTCCGCCACTTCTGAAACGAGGCGCGAACCGGCTTTAACGGACATTCTCCGCGCAGAAACTTCATCGTCTGCACTAATGTCTGCATACCATAGATTTCAATGTCTTCTAACACCGCGCCCTCCCCTGCGTTTTTATCGGGCACGACAAAGCGGCGTATCCCCTGTCTTCTCCCCTCGAGAATCATGGCGAGAACGCCTTTGACCGGCCGCAGACTGCCATCGAGGCCCAGCTCCCCTATTATTAATATATCTTTCGTACACTCTGTGGATAAAAAACCGAATGCGGTTAATAAAGAAATGGCAATGGGAAGGTCGAACGACGTTCCCTCCTTGCGCAGATTGGCCGGCGACAGATTCACGGTAATCCGCTTCGCCGGAAAATGAACTCCCATATTGCGTATGGCAATGCGCACACGCTCTCTCGCTTCCTTTACGGCAGAGGCGAGATATCCCACCATATCAAAAACAGGCAGACCGTCATGGACATCTGCCTCAATGCAGATAAGGCGCGCTTCCATACCGGCCACATCCGCACTGTAAATGCTGCTAAACATAATTCCTCCTGTTCCGGAGAATGACCCACGCTCATCATAGCACAGGATGAAGAAAGAAACAAGAGAGCATTTTTATTTTTCCTTTAGTTTTGATTGTCTAACAACTTCTTAATCTCATCGACAAATGTATTTACGTCTTTAAATTCGCGATATACGGAGGCAAAGCGAACATATGCCACCGGGTCGAGTTTTTGTAACTTATCCATCAAAATCTCGCCAATACGGCCGCTCGGCACTTCCTTTTCACCCAAGTTAAAAACCGCACTCTCTACGCTGTCGACTAATTCATTTATCTGGTCGACCGAGATTGGCCGCTTAATGCAGGAACGGAATACGCCTTTTTCGATTTTGGAGCGGTCGTACGGTTCTCTCGCCTGATCCTTTTTAATAACAATTAAGGGAATCGTTTCCAGTTTTTCATAAGTGGTAAATCGTTTCCCACACTTTTCACATTGTCTTCTGCGGCGGATGGAACTGTTGTCATCAGCCGGCCTTGAGTCGATTACTTTTGTATTGTCTTCAGAGCAAAACGGACACTTCATTCTCTCTCTCCTTTGTTGCGGCAACAACGCCTTATTAAGGTGATTATAGCGGATTTCTCTATATAAGTAAAGACTTTAACAACTACATTTTTTGCGAACCTTTTCCAGATTAACATCAACTAAAATTAAATCGCACCCGATTTTACAAATCTGGCAGATTTCGATAATGTACTCTTCTTCCCGCCCCAAAACGCCAAAAAACTTACATGGCCCGGGAATTATTATATGTGTCACCCGCCCCGTGCAGAGGTCAAACTCGACGTCTTCCACATATCCCAGACGCTCCCCATCGCATATGTTAATCACTTCTTTTTCTTTTAAATCACAAATTCTCATATCAGTCTGCGTGAACTCCTATTCTTTTGATTCATTCTATGAAATTACGCATAATTCGTTCGCAAACCGTCAACCCTAATATTATTATACAGCCCCCCGTGAGACTAACTACATTTTAAACAAATCCGCATGTGTTCCGGTATCTACTAATGTCAATGTCAAAATATCATTTTCTATAAAATATATTAACAGCCAGTCCGGTTGTATATGACACTCTCTGTAACCTTTATAATTTCCACTCAATGCATGGTCTCTGTATTTTGAGTCCAATGCTTCTCTTGCTTTTAACTTCTCAACAACTTCCTCCAGTAAAGATATATCAAGTCCCCTTTTAACAGCAAGACGCAATCCCTTTTTGAATCTGGAAGAATATTTAACTTTCATCTCCATCCTCTAATATCTCCTTAAACATTTGTTTTACATCGGTATAACCTTTAACATTGGAATCCCTGCTAATTCTTTTTGCCTCTTTCATTGCTTCAATAACTTCCGGTCTGAATTGTAATGTATCCTCCGGATACTTTACTTCAAAAGGTATTCCGTTTTGTAAAATCACCTGTCTGAGAAACATATTCACTGCATCGGATAGATTAAGCCCTAAACCCTCTAAAAGCTCTACTGCTTGTTTCTTTGTGTTCTCCTCTATTCTAATCTGTGTTGGTGTCGTACCTGCCATATAGACCTCCATTCCGAAGCGCAGCGCAACAAAGGATACTTTATATTCTTTTTTTGCTCTGTGCATCAATATAACCCTCTTTTTTCTTCATTTTACTACAAATAGTATACATTGTCAATTTATTCTCGTTCATATTTGCTGCAATTGATTTTTTTCAAATGATTCATTCTATGAAATTACGCATAATTCGTTCGCAAACCGTCAACCCTAATATTACAAATCAGTAGGAGGGCAGGCTATGGCTCACTATAAAGTTGAAATTTGTGGAATCAATACAAGTAAACTACCGTTACTCTCGAATGAAGAAAAGAAAGAATTAATTCAAAAAATACAACAAGGGGATAAAAAAGCCCGTGAACAATACATTCATGGAAACCTCCGTCTGGTACTCAGCATTATCCAGCGCTTTCACAACAGTAATGAAAATATTGACGACTTATTTCAAATCGGCTGTATCGGACTTATGAAAGCCATCGACAATTTTGACGTAAGTCAGGATGTGAAATTCTCCACTTATGCCGTACCTATGATAATTGGCGAAGTGAGGCGGTATTTACGCGACAACAACGCCATACGCGTAAGCCGTTCCCTGCGGGATACTGCCTACAAGGCAATCTACGCGAAAGAGGCGCTTATGAAACGTCAGGAAAATGAACCGACACTGGAAGATATTGCCAAAGAGATTGACATACCGGCGGAAGATATCGTATTCGCGCTGGACGCCATCCAGAGTCCGGTATCGCTGTACGAACCTGTCTACTCCGAGGGCGGCGACACTTTATATGTCATGGACCAGATTAGCGACAAAAAGAACAAAGAGGCAAACTGGGTCGAGCACTTGTCGCTGCGCGACGCATTGGAGCACCTGCCCGAGCGGGAAAACCACATAATAAAACTCCGCTACTTCGAGGGGAAAACACAAACTGAAGTAGCGGAGGAAATTCATATCTCACAGGCGCAGGTATCGCGTCTGGAAAAGAACGCGCTGAACACAATGAAATATCATCTAAGCTAAATATTTCTTCAGGGTGGCGCGAATTGCCCCCTGTCCGGCAATCAATTCAACAAACATGCCTTCTATCTTTTCGCCAAGACCGACTTCATAGAGGTCTGAGGCGAAGATGGTGGCGTCCGACAAAATCGGCTGCAAAGCCGTGTGTACATCGGTGTCGCCAAGCGATATCCCCTTTACATGCTCCCGCATTTCATCCAGACGCGGGTCAGGACTCTGCTCGAATTGTTTGCCGTCATCATCAATTCCCATCAGATAGCGGCACCATCCGGCGAGCACAAGAGGTATCAGCGTTAAATCCTGCGGATTCAAATCGTCTCTTTCCACGTAGAGACGGATTGTCTCCCCGAAACGGATTGGCAGTTTTTGTGAAGTATCACAGGCAATGCGCTGCGGTGCGTCCGGCATAAACGGATTCGGGAGGCGAAGCTTCAATACGGCTTCCGCAAATTCTTTTGGCTCAATTACCTGCGGATTTACTACAACAGGCATCGCCTCCTGATAACACATCGTCTCAATGAGCTTACTCAGCTCCGTATCTTTCATTTCCGCATGAATGGACGTATAACCGAGCATACAGCCATAGACAGCGAGCGCGGTGTGCAGCGGATTGAGACAGGTACATACTTTCATCTTCTCCACTTTATCCACCGTTTCCCTATCGGTAAATACGATACCGGCTTTCTCCAGTGGCGGCCGCCCATTCGGGAAATCGTCTTCCACTACTAAGTATCCGGTCTCTTCTGAATTGACAAACGGCGCCGTATAAGTATTGAATTTCGTGACAATTACTTCCGTGTCCTCAAATCCATCTTTAGCAAGCATCTCTTTTACATTCTCGTCTGGTCTCGGCGTTATTTTATCAATCATTGTCCACGGGAAAGAAACCTTTTCTTTCATATAAGAAACAAATTCTTCTTCTACTTTTCCAGCCGCCTGCCATGCTTCCACAAAAGTCATCACCGATTCCTTTAACTTATCGCCATTGTGGGAACAGTTATCCGTGCTCACAAGTGCAAGAGGCGCTGCATTCGCTAAAAAGCGCTCGTAACAAAAAGCAGCTATGCGTCCCATCAGATGGCTCTGATTGACAGGCCCCGCCGCTAATCCCTCCGCGACTCCCGACAGTTTATCCCCTTTTCCATTGACAAGAGAATACCCCTTTTCCGTAATCGTAAACGTTACCATCCGCAGGGATGGCTGACGGAAAATTTCTGTCAGCCGCTGCCAGTCTTCCGGCACCGACGAATCTGCCACCAGCGATTCCACAACGCTTCCCACGATATGTTTTTCAATCGTTCCGTCGGCTTTCAATACAACGGAAAGACTCAATCCATCATAAGGTTTATATGCTCTTGTTATAATCTCGTGGTCGAAACTCTCCGCCACAATTACACCACGGTCATATTCTCCCGCATTCAAAAGTTCCTGTAGTTTTGCCGCCGGAAATGCGCGGAAAATGTTGCCCGCGCCAAAATGTACCCATACGGGCGCATTCTTTGTGGCGCTCTTTACTTTTTCGCGATTATACTTGGGAAGCAGATATCCCTTTTGCTCCCACTCTGAAGAAACCTGATTATGTAAATCTGTTAATTTCATCTCAATCTCTCCCTTTTACTTATTTTTATGAATCGCTTCCCACAAACCGTTGATATACGCAACTCCCAGCGCGCGGTCATACAGGCCATACCCCGGACGCGCCTGTTCATCCCAAATCATCCGCCCGTGGTCCGGCCGGATACAGCCGTCAAAGCCCATATCAATCAGAGCCTTTACTATTTCATACATATCAAAATTACCGTCTTTTGACAGATGGGAAACTTCATGGAACAGATTCTCATTTTCATATTTAATATTGCGGATGTGGGCAAAGTGAATCCGCTCTGCAATCTTTGGATTGCGGATTATTTTTGGCAAATCATTGTTTAAATTACTTCCAAGCGAGCCGGTACAGAATGTAAATCCATTGTAAATACTTTTGTTCATATCCGCTATTTTCAGTAAATCCTCTTCACAGGTGACAATGCGCGGCAGCCCAAAGACATCCCATGCCGGATCGTCCGGATGGACAGCCATCTTTATTTTATACTTCTCGCATGTCGGCATAATGCCATCTAAAAAGTATTTATAATTCTCGCGGAGCTTATCTGCGTCCACATCTTTATACTTCTCAAATAACCCCATAATTTCATCTTTGCGGTTCGGTTCCCAGCCCGGCATTACAAAACCGCCGCTCGCTTTCTCCACACGCTCAAACATCTCGCTGGCGTCTATTCCGTCAATGATAGAAGCGTCATAGGCAAGAGCCGTAGAGCCGTCTTCCAGCGGCATGGCAAGGTCGGTTCTTGTCCAGTCAAAGATTGGCATGAAATTGTAACATACTAAATGAATATCCGCTTTGCCGATTGCCTCCAGCGATTTGCAGTAGTCTTCAATCAGGCGGTCTCTCGTCGGCAGTCCAATCTTAATATCTTCGTGTACATTAATGCTCTCCACACCAACGAGTTTCAGCCCTTTTGCTTCTACCTCCTGCTTTCTTTTCATCACTTCCTCATACGTCCATGCCTCCCCTGCCGGAATGTCATGGAGCGCCGTAATGACACCGATCACCCCCGGAATCTGGCGTATCTGCTCCAAGGTCACACTGTCGTTTCCCTCACCATACCATCTCAACGTCATATCCATATTCGCTACCTCTTTTCTGTGGTTTTGTCCACGTTATTCATAAATTGTTCTTCCCTTTTCGTCTTTCACACCGCTCTTGCGGTAAAAATATGTATTCACACGGTCACGCCATTCTTTTGCATTCGCCAGCTGGCGTTCCATCCGCCCGAGCACGCGGCCGTATACTTCTTCGTCAATGTCATCCTTTAACGATTTCCACACGGCAATCATTGCCTCTACTTCTTCCACGCCCTCGAAATGCGTGTCGTATATATGCTGAATCAGCGTCTTGCCGGATTTTAAAACAGCGTCATAGCGGACATAGTGGAAAAAGAGCAGTAATTCCTGCGGACATTGTTCCACATCTGCATAAATTGTCTTCCACGGCTCGTTATACTGCTCTGTATAACCGGTGCCCGCCGGCGTGCGGTCAACGCCCAGTCCACGGCAATCGGCGCGGTGATAAGTACCCCAGCGGTCATATTCGTATCCGTCAATATCCGGCCCGTAATGATAATGCGGCGACACCATCCAGCCAATACCGAGCGGCGCCGTATATTTTTCATACGTCGACCACGATTTCATCAGCATATCGACGACGTCCTTTTCTACTTTAGCACCAAGCGTCAAATCTGTCCACTCTTTTGCTATCGCTTCGCAGGACATGGCCGGTTCCATTGCCAGTCTGCCATATCCGTATGTATTGGCGGCCGCCAAATCCGTTCCCGTCCAGTTTTTATCATTACCCGTATTGATGACCGCGGCCATACCGCAAAACTTCTGTCCGTATGCAGCCCCCCGCACAATATTCGATACCGTACTCCCTTTCCCCTCGGCATAAGTATCAAAGTCCAAAATCTCACGCCACATCGGAGGCAGATAGCAGAGGTCAATCTGCTGACCGGTATACTCTTGTGCAATTTGTACTTCCAATATCATGTTCGTCTTTTTCAGGGCGCCAAACAACGGCGACACCGGTTCCCGCACTTGAAAATCCATCGGCCCGTTCTTTATTTGCAGCACTACGTTTTCGTCGAAACATCCATCCAGATGAATAAAGTTATCATATGCCGCGCGTGCGCGGTCGGTCTTCTTGTCTCTCCAATCCTGACCGCAGTTATAGACAAAACAGCGCCAGATTACGATGCCACCATGTGGAGCTAACGCGCGGGCAAGCATATTGGCCCCATCGGCGTGAGTCCGCCCGTAAGTAAACGGCCCCGGTCTTCCCTCCGAATCGGCCTTTACCAAATATCCGCCAAATTCCGGAATCACCTCATAGACGTGTGCCGTCGTTTCTTTCCACCACTCGGCCACCTGCGACTCCAACGGGTCACAGTTATCAAATCCTGCCAATTCCATTGGTGCAGCGAAATTAACACTGGTATACAGCTTTATTCCATATCTCTGAAATAAATCCGCATATTGTTTTACTTTTTGCAAATAAGTATCAGTAATCAGATACGTCTCTTTCTCATGGACATTTACATTATTTATGACAATACCATTAATCCCAATAGACGCCATCATACGCGTGTAGTGTTCCAGACGTTCATCCCACAAAATCTCATAGTCTTTATAAAAGAATGATTCTCCTGAATATCCTCTCTCAATACTGCCGTCCATATTATCCCAATGATTCATCATCCGCAGCGGCATTGCCGGCACAATTTCAACAGGAAGCTGTGATAACTCTCCGCCTGCCGCCATACGCAGGAAATGAAAAACGCCATAGAGAACGCCGCTTGGCGACTGTCCGCAAATCGTGTAACCGCCGTTTTCTCCGGCAATCCGATAACCATCCGCGCCGGACACGGTGTCTTCGTCCACGAGAAGCCTGACGCCCGCCGACGTCTTATCCGCCGTCACTTTCGGTCTTCTGCCGGCCAGCCCCTCCATCGCCAAAACATATTCTTTGACAGCGCTTTCGATAATCAGGCCATCACACGAAACAATAAGCGTCAGCCATACCTCTTCTACCGACTCAAGCGGCCGGTAGTCCAGCCAACATTTGCTGTATTCCATATTTCTCTCCAATCTTATTCTGCTATTTCTTTCTCTTCATCAAAGTGTACGGTGATTTTCGCCGGAGTTCTGCCGGTCAGCGCCATGCTTCTCGTATCCGGCTGTGATGTTCCGACGTACACCTCATAGTCGCCTGCTCTTAATATCTTTCTTCCCTCTTCGTTA
The DNA here is from genome assembly GCA_910589595.1 of uncultured Eubacterium sp. Taxonomy (GTDB): domain Bacteria; phylum Bacillota; class Clostridia; order Lachnospirales; family Lachnospiraceae; genus Eubacterium_F. The sequence goes on along the minus strand of CAJUTM010000007.1, from coordinate 117,607 downwards.
TAAAGTGCAAAATCCGCTTCCTCTAAAGCAACGGTGATTTTCGCTTCCCCGCCGGCTTTGACGGCAACTTTTTTCAATGCTTTAAGCTGCCAGTTCGGCGCGCCGTCCTGATACGCTTTCACATAAACCTGCAGCGTCTCCGCACCATCCATTTCCCCCACGTTCGACAACAGAGCGGAAACCGTGAACTTATCCCCGTCCCTCTCAACCGTCTCCTGCGTACAGGTAAACTCCGTATACCCCAGACCGTATCCAAACGGATAGAGCGCCTCTGTTTTCATATAGCGGTAAGTGCGGTTTTTCATGGAATAATCGGTAAATTCCGGAAGTTCTTCCGCCGTGCGGTAAAATGTTACCGGCAGTTTTCCCTCCGGTGAGTACTCGCCAAAGAGTATTTCGGCAATCGCCTTTCCTCCTCTGGCCCCCGGATACCATCCCTGAAGAATCGCCGGTATATTTTCATCCGCATAATTGATAGCCAGAGCGCTTCCCGATAATAATACTAAAACAACCGGTTTGCCTGTCTCAACTAATACTTTCAGCACTTCCTCCTGAAGTCCCGGAAGATTCAGATTCGGCTTGTCGCCGCTGGCAAACTCATTGCCCTCGTCTCCCTCTTCGCCCTCGAGGCTGGCGTCCAGTCCCATGCAGGCGATTATGACATCCGAACAGTCTGCCACCGCGCGCACTTCCGACAGGCGGTCTCTCTCTTTCGCCAGTACCTGCATTTTATTTTTACACAGATGACAGCCCTCCGAGAACATAACGCGAATATCGTCGCCGGCATATCTCTGAATGCCCTCCAGAACGGTAATGTATTCGGAAGCCGTTCCCTCATAATTGCCAACGAGCGCTTTGCGGTTATTGGCATTCGGCCCGATGACACCAATCGTTTTAATTTTCTCTTTGTCCAGAGGAAGAAGCTGCTCTTCGTTTTTCAGAAGCACCACGCTCTTACGGGCAGCCCTTTCATTGATTTCTTTATGCTTTTCACAGTCTACTACATCATAATTTATCGTATTATACGGAACTTTTTCCGGTGCGTCAAAGAGACCCAGTTTCATGCGCGTCGTCATCAGACGGACAACGGCACGCTCGATTGTCTCCTCTTTCACCAATCCCCGCTCAACGGCTTTTAAGAGATTACCGTAAATATTGCCGCAGTTCAAATCACAGCCCATGTTCATTGCCAGCGCTACGCTCTCTACCGCATTTGCCGTTACCATATGATATTCGTGAAAATCCTTGATGGCCCAGCAGTCGGATGTGACATGGCCTTTAAATTGCCATTCCCCGCGGAGAATGTCCTCCAATAATGTTTTGCTTCCACAACAAGCCTCGCCATTCGTGCGGTTGTACGCCCCCATGACAACTTCCACACCGGCCTCTTTCACGCAGGCCTTAAACGCAGGCAGATAAGTCTCCCGCATATCCTGTGGCGATACTTCCGCATTAAAACTGTGGCGGATGTCTTCCGGCCCGCTATGCACGGCAAAATGTTTGGCGCAGGCGGCCACTTTCATATACTTTTCATCTTTGCCCTGCATACCCTCGATAAAGCGGACGCCGAGACGGCTTGTCAGATAAGGGTCTTCACCATATGTCTCATGTCCGCGCCCCCACCTCGGGTCACGGAAAATATTGACATTGGGTGACCAAAAAGTCAGGCCCTTATATATATCATAATCATCATATTTCTGCTGTGCATTAAATTTTGCGCGCCCCTCGTCAGAAATCACTCCGGCGGCCTCTTCCAGAAAATCTTCGTCAAAGGTGGCTGCCAAACCTATCGCCTGAGGAAATACGGTAGCTACCCCTGCCCTTGCCACACCGTGAAGAGCCTCGTTCCAATAATTATATGCTTTAACCCCAAGTCTCTCAATCGCGGCGGCGCCGTGTAACGTCTGATATACCTTTTCTTCCAAAGTCATACGGGACACCAAATCTGCCGCTCTCTCTTCAAATGTAAGTGTTTCATCCTGATAACGTTCCATTATTTCCTCCTCCACTGCTCACTCTTTTATTTTAAAAGATGACCTGCACCTATTGTTTTCTGCGTTTATCAGACTGACGATATCCGGTTGTTCCCGCCATCGCCAATCTTAGAAAGGGCTGTACAAAACAAACCTTTCGCTTATTCTGAACAGCCCTCATTCTTATATTACATTCAATTACTTTGTATGCTCTTGTGCGAACTTCCCATAGTTCTTATTTACTTTGTCAATCTGACTTCCCCATTTTGTGGAAAGCTCTTCGATTTTCTTAGCCGGTGTCGTTGCCATAGCATATACACTATAACAGAAATCACCATAATCAATTTCACTAATCATCGGAAGATAGGACGTAGATTTGTGCTCCTGCTGTAACATCATGGAAATTGTCTCATCTACGGCACGGTCGTCACGGAACTGTGTATAATATTTCTCCAGAACCTGCTCCTCCGGTGTGTAACCTTCTACCGGCTCCGTATACAAATCATAAGCAAAAGCAATCTTCTCTGCCGTATCCGCATCAAAACAGCTTGGCATTACTACAATATTGTCATTTGGCGTTGTCTTGTTAGTAGCGCCTTCCGTGTCCTGATTATATGGGAACATAACAAACCCCCAGTCATCTTCCATATCAGCAAAGGCGCTAATCTCATACACTTCCGCCGTCTGCATGGCCGACTCGCCGTCGCGGAACGCTGCTTTATACCAATCCCATGCAGCATTTTCCGGTTTTGGCTGTATATAACCTTTTTTAATCAAATCAACGCCCCAGTTCATAGCATTTTTGAACTCACTTGTCGTAATTGCGTTTTCATACTTACCATCCTTGTTACGTGAAACAAAGGTAGCATTATTGTTTGCTGCACACATCGGAAGATAATATTTAGAGAAACTTGCCATCGCATACTGGTCGGTCTTTCCATCGCCGTCCGTATCTTTTGTCAGCTTCTTACAATACTCTTCGAACTTATCCCAAGTCCATTCGCCGGAAGCCTGAAGTTCATATGGCTCTTCTTCGTTAATACCAGCCTCTTTAAAGAGACGTTTATTATAGAAGATACCGCCGCGAGGCTCATTTTCAGGGCTCATACCCCAAATTCCATTGCCAATGCTCATCAGCTCTTTCACCGTAGGATTCCACTTCTCTTCATCGAAATTAAACTCCGGAAGAGTGCTCAAATCATACATCAGACCTTTCATCAAAGGCTCGGATACAAATTCCTGATACAAGTAGTACAACTGGAATTTCGGATTGTTTGCCATAACGCTGTTTACATAATCTTTCTTCGCATCAGTATAGGAATATACAGCATCACGTTTAATCGTAAAATTGTACTGTTTCTGAATCTCTTCCCAATACTGATTCTGTTTCTTTCCGAATTCATCGGTTCTGTCGGCAAGAGTATCGGCTTCAGTATACCAGTCACCGATAATAATGTCCATCCCTCCCAAGTCTTCAAATGTTTTCTTCTCTGCAGATTTACTTTCACCTTCTTTATTGGCAGAAGAGCCTTTATCACTTCCCGCTTTTTCATTTCCGCCACAACCGGTAAGAGTACCTACAGTAAGAACTACACACAAACCCATTGCAATTAACTTCTTTACGCTTACTTTCATTTTTTAACCTCCTTATTTTATTTATTATACGAATTACAGTGTAATTCGGTATAACCATGTAAAAAGTGCCACACACTGCTTCCTTACATCTTGATACCCGACTGGCTCAGACTCTCAACAAATCCTTTCTGGGCAAACAGATACACGATAATCAAAGGAATGATAATCATCAGCGTACCGGTTCCAATCATGGCCGATGCATACGCAGTAGAAGCCTTATCCAATCCCGTCGTCGCCTTTACAAAGGAGTTCAATACCTCTGATAAGCGGGACACTTTATTGGACAAAATCGCATAATCACTCGACAGGAACATTCCCGCATAAAAGCTATCCGTCCACTGCCATACGAATGAAAACAGAAAACAGGATGTAATCATTGGTTTTGCGTCCGGCAGCATAATGCGGAGGAACGTCTTAAATTTACCACATCCGTCAACGTACGCCGCCTCTTCCAACTCTTTAGGAATACCGCGGAAAAACTGGCGCAACATATAGATGTACAAACCGTTTTTCAACCCCATACATCCCAGACACATAAGTGCATATGGGGTAAATGAATCCAAGAGATTCAGCGGTTCGCCCGTTATCAGCTGGAAGATACCAAAGATATCAAAATAACGGAAATTTAAGTAAAGGGAAGATTGAATCGTCGATGGCGGAATTACAATTACCAGTACAACCATCGCAAACCAAAGTCCCTTTAACGGGAATTTATATCTCGCAAACCCGTATCCTACCAAAGTACAGGAAATAATCTGCAAAATACTTACTAACAGGGAAATCCAAAAGGTATTACCCAATGCTTTCCAGTATTCCATCAGATTTGAAGCTATCTTAAAGTTATCCAGCGTAAAATGTCTCGGAATTACATTAATCGTAGAATCATACAAGTCACGCTCTTCCATTAAACTGATGGAAATTTTATTTAATAACGGTTGCAAAATCAGGAAACACAGTCCAAATAACAACACAAAACGTATGATTTTGTATGCAACATTGAAAGATGTCTTTCTCAAAAGATAACCATTGGATTTCTTGTTGCGTTCCCTGAAGGTTTTGAATTTAGTACTCATCTTACTCATAATAGTATACCCTCCTAGAAATAATCAACGAAACAAGACCCAACGCTACAATAACACAGAGAAAGTAGACCCAGGCCATCGCCGACGCCTGTCCATAATCCATGGCGCCTCCGATACCGACCTTATCAATTTTCTCCATAACCGCATTATCCGTCTTCAGGAAGAAGTCGATTACGGTATATACAATATTTACCAAAATCATGGAGCTTACCATTGGCAGCGTAATCTTCCAGAAACTCTCCCATGCTGTACATCCCTCAATCTTTGCCGCCTCAAACATACTAGGCGAAATCGTCTGCAGGGCGGACAGGAAAATAATAATCTGGATACCGGACGCTATTGCGATATCATATACACTGTTGATGATATCAAATACATATCCGAACATATGCCCCATCGGACTGGATTCCGATGTGACAAGAATACTTTCCAGCACACCGGTAATGCTCGCATCGTTCGATGTACTTTCAATGACGTCCTTCATATCAGCCAATAAGGTGTTTCCACTTTCCAGACCGACGATAACACCGGAGGAAAGAATAACCGGCAGGAAAAAGATAGCACGCACGGCGCCTCTTCCCTTAAACGTCTGATTCAGCAACAAAGCAATAAAGAAACTGAAAATCAGTGTTGCCGGAACATTCGTCAGCATTTTGACTAATTCTTTAATCAGAGCCGGATCAAACTCCGGATCTACAAAAAGCGCCTGTCGATAGTTCTCAAGACCTGCCCACGTCATAGACAAGCCACCTTCCAGCTCTACCGTACTAAAACTCATACGAAGAGACTGAATCAGCGGAATTATCATAAACATAATAAATCCGATGATAAACGGTGTAATAAATAAATAGCCTGCCACCGCATTTTTAAATGCCAGTGTTTTTTTCTTCTTATTCTTGCGAGCCATTTATTCTTCACCTCCCTTCACAACAGCGAAATCTCTGCTTCCAACAGTTGTTCCGTTATAATCATAGTTCTCATAATTGTAGTTTACAAGAACCGATTTACCGCTTTCAAAAGTTGTTTTATAAACACCATCCGCTACTTTTTCATGCTTCGTAATATACTGGTTATAAGTATCTCCCAATTTTTCATTAAACTTCTGGTACAACTTCACCGTATCGTCTTTCCACTGTCCGAAGTTACATGCATAGTATCTTGTGTAATTACCATCCTGAAGTACGCTTGTATCTTCGTAAATGTAAGTAAAGTACAGACCCGCGCCCGTCTCCGCAGATTTCAGAATATTATCTTCCTGATTTTCTGAGAGATTAATTGGTGAACCCGAATAGTTTACAATTCCATGCAGCGCCATCTGGTAGAACGGAACCTGTTCATCAACAATATTGACCGCCTTAGAAGAGATATCCATATCTGTCACATAATCAGCATACGGAACGGCATATTGGTTTCCTCCGGTAATCATCAGTTTGTTGCCGCCCTGCTTCAACGCCTGCATCTTCTTCACCTGAAGATTTAAAGAAGCCTCGCGGGATACACGGTTTTTTGGATTATAGTCGCCAGCAAGATGATTACCAATATCTTCAAAGCCGATATTTTTAGAGCCGTAATCATTCACTTCTTCTGCATAATTGTCAACCGCTTCCATCGAGTAATTCGGTCTTAACAGGTAATAACTTTCAAACCCAAGGTCTCCACGGTCATCATCATCCGCTTTATAAGTAATCGGGTCAAGAGTAAACAGCTCGCATTCTTCACGATTGACAAATTTAGCCGCATGCTTTCGTGAAGAAAAGCCGTCGAACCATTTGTCTTTATAAGCATAGGTAAATGTACCGTTTAAGTACAAGTCCATTCCCTCTGTCTCGTTCGCATAGGCAGTTAAATCTTTTAAATCCGAGGAACTGCCCAACCGTCCTACCGTATCTACTTTAATTGCCGAAGTCTGTTTTACTCCGGTATTAAACCATCCGGTATACTTGGCATTGATATTGCCGATGCCCGAATCTTTTAAATCTTTCAAAATATCTCTCGCCTGTGAATAGGATGTCAGCGACTGGGAACGCACAACCGGATATCCAAGTATATGCTCTGTATCGTCTACCGCACCAATCATCTCTACAGCTAACGGAACACTTTTCTCTTCTTTTTTCTTTTGCAGATTTGGATATTTTTTCTGCAGATATTCGCGATATTTAATTGCCAAATCGGAATATTCCGTGCTGTCCGAAAAGATATATCTCTGTGAGATTGTCTCGTCCGGAAGTCCATCTTCATAGACACGAACCGTTGTATCGGATTTCTTGGATACATCCATATTCTCGCCGTGAAGCATGTTATAAATAAATGTGGAATAGTTGTAGCCGTTGTTCTTGCCGGAAATATCCGCCTGAACCATCGCATAGGAACTTCCCTCGTCGGCAATACACAGGAACGAATTGTTTTTCGTCTTATTAGCAATTGCATAGGCTGCAAATTTTGCTTTTGACTCATCAATAATAGTCTTGCGGCTCTGTCCGTAATCCCAGCCGTACAAATCACCCTGATATCTCTGCTGCAGGGTTTTGCCATTATTAAAGTTGATAATACCGCCGCTTCCTTCCGGAACAAGCATATAACCCTCTTCCTCGGTATTTCCCGCGCCCATAAATGGAAGAACCTGCAATTTAACAATCGGATAATCGGTATTGTACTTAATATCTTTCATCGGAACTTTGACAACCAGATTATCATCTTCCAATATGTAATGAACGGAAATGTCAAAAATCGGTTTTCCTTCATTACGGGAAACTTTATAGCTGCCCATATCTTTGATACGGTCTTCCTCCGTATATCCTGCCGCAATAAACTTTGTCTCTAACTGCTTTAAACGGGCGTCCGTAACTTCTTCGTCCAGATAATATACCGGTTCGTCTTTCAAATCCGGAAATAACTGCTCACCCTTAGAAAGCATTTCCTTATCCGAAGCTTCTTGGGAAGCGCTCAATTCTTCGTAATTGTAACAGATGTAGCAGCGAAGCACTGACTTTTGAGCTCCCTTGGGAATCTTCTCCAGAAATTCATTCATTCTGGATTCTTTAATTGCTATCGGACATACATATGATTTCTCAAAATCTCCTACGGAATATTTCACTACAACTTCCGTATCGCTCACCTTTTCAATCTTATAAAACTTGTTGTCCCGAATACACTGAGAATAGTTATCAATCTCTTTTTGCGTATCTGTATTATTGGAGTAGGTAAGCGCCATCGTTGCACTCAGCACATCCCTGTATTGTCCGTCCGCATTGGCGTACTTTTCAATTTCCTCCGCCGTCGGATTGGAACGATATGTTTTTCCGGTCTTTTCATCTTTCACCTCAATCTGGGTGGAAGAACCGCTGACGGTAAGACTGAGCAAACCGTTGGAAATAGTCACATCCCCACTATTGTCATACTCGTATGTTTCCATTTCTGCACTGTTACCCTCTTCCTCTCCACAGGCAACAAATACGAAACACGAAAGTACTGCAATCAGGAGTAAATACAATTTATTTTTCATTTTGTCTTTTTCCTCCTTTCATCAATACATTCGGAATACGGTCTCTTTGTAAATCGAATAGAAATATGAGAAACCGTCGCTAATCAAACTGAAGAAAAGTACAAGCAGGAATACAATAATCAACATTCCCACTCCCGAAAAAATCAGGGATGCCAACGCTTTTCCCAAGAGGAAATCATGTATCATCATAACCGAAGCCACAATGAGCAGTCCGCACCAGACAAAGGAGAAAGCGGAAAAGACATCATAAAATGCCCCCTCTTCTACAGTTACCACGTTACTAAGCGGAACAAGCAATAACTGAATAATCACATAAGGCGTCATTGCATAAGCTGTTCCCATCCAAATATCTTTTAATGTTCCTTTTCCATCAAACAATGTCGTCAGACACCAGTTGGCAACCACATAGACGATAAACGGCACCAGAAACATTGCAATTTCCAGAACAAGGTTTACCGTATCCCAGTTTACCGGATAGAATATAAAACCGGTTGCTCCCAATTTAATCAAATTGGTTAAAAGGACTAAAATAATAATTGTATTAGCTGCCGCCATAGAGCCTCTCTTCTCATGGGTAAGATCCCAGAAACCGTCAAACGGCCTCACGATACAATGAAGAGAATAACGCAGAGAAGCAAGATACCGGTTCCATGCTTCCTTATCACAAAGCTTTTCTTTTATCTTCATCCTTTCTCAACCTCCTTTCTGGCTTTCCGAACAAATCCAATACCAAAGCCGAGGAGAACGAGAATAGCAAAAATAAGCAAAATCTTCCCGATGTTCTCTTCGAACCATTGCTCTCTGTACAGTTTAAACGCCTTGGAATAATTCTTTCCGTCTAACTTCAATTCAAAATATTCCATCGCTTCTTTATACTGTCCTTTGCGGAGAAGCGCGCGTCCGATACCAATGTAGGCCTGATCGTAGTTACCATTTAAGCGGAGCACCTGACGCCATATATCGGCGGATTCATCATAATGTCCGACCTTATATTCTGCCAGCCCTCCATTAATCAGCTTGCCGTATTCCGTCAACGTAAACTGTGTAATCGTACCCAGTTTCTGGTCGACAACAACTAACGAATCTCCCAAATCTTCAATAGCCGACGGATTCATAAAATATCCTGCCTTATATCCGTGACCGCCGAAAGCATATAACATATTACCCTGAAAATCATAGGCAAAGATACGTCCCTTATTTGTATCCAATGCATAGTAAACATCATTGTCCAGACAGCATATGTCGTTAAACTGGGACGGCCCCTTTAATTCTCCGTGGTCGGTATAACGATAATCACCGTAAGGGTCATCGTATCCGTTTCGCACTAAGATATCCGTACCTTTGGCATTCAGTTTACGAATCGGCTCCGCCGCTTCTACCGGCCCGTCAAAAGTACTAATCGTCGCATAGATAAAGTCCTCGGAGTCCAGACAAAGGTTGGAATACTCGGTCGGTACAAACAGCTCCATCTGCGCTCTCTGCTCTTTCGTGGCAATCATTTTCCACAAATAGGTAAAGAAGTCGTAAGTTACTTCGCTGGCGCCGACAAATCCGGTAAAATCTCCGGCGTCATCAAACTCCAGAAAACCTTTGTTTACATTCTGCACCTGCGTGAAAATACGCTTTGCCCTGTCTACTACAAGTTTCTGCGGAAGAAATTTTTCTTCCGTATACGTCTTATCATCCGGACGTCCGATTTCTTTTACAAGTTTACCGTCCGCGTCCAAATGAACAATTTTATTGTTCCCTGTATCTGCTATGTACATCTGCCCCTCGGTTGTCACAAAAACATCCTGCGGCTCTTTCAGGGAAACCTTTTTGCCGTCAGCGTTTTGGTAACTGTCCACAACTTTGACGAACACAAATTTATCATCTCCATATGTAAAATGACAAATTCTGTTGTTTCCCGTATCTGCGACATACATGTTATTTCCTACGCAGTATATTCCCTGCGGGTCTTTAAAGTTTCCGCACTGTTCAAAGTCAGAACCGGAAATAACGCGCTCTACCGTATAGGCGTCCGGAGACTCCCTGTCCACACCCCAGCAATCATAAGTATAAGTATAGTGATTGCCGTTTGAACTATTGGCCAATGAGTCCACACTGCCTGCAAGGAGGGACACAACGAGTAATAACACAAATACAGATGTAAATCGTTTTAACACTCTCATTTTATTTCCTCCTTTTATCAGTCTTTAATACCAGAACTAGCCATGGTTTCCAAAATATTACTCTCTGCCATTACGAAAATAATAATTGGCACCATCATAACGACCATCGTCGCTGCAGAACCAACACCCGCACGAGCCACGCCACCTGCCATAATCTGCTGTAAGGCGTACGGAAGCATTTTATATTCCTCCGAATATATGTATACCTGACCTTTGAGGTTCCACAGGTTCTGCACGGAGAAAATCGTAACGGTCAGCCATGCCGGTTTTACATTTGGCATAACAATACGCAAGAAGATTCTGCCCTCTTTCGCACCGTCTATCTTCGCCGCCTCAATGAGGGCATCCGGTATCTGCTCCATAAACTGCTTCATCAGGAACAATCCCATCGGCAGGGCAAACGCCGGAACCATAAGCGCTAAATAAGTATCAATCCAGCCCAGTTTACTCATTATAATATAGGTAGGAATCTGCAACACATAGGCGTTAAACATAATCGCTGCCTGAATGATTTTAAATATCCTTTTACTGCCCGGAAACTCGTATTTAGCCAGCACGTAAGCGGCCATAGAGCCGATAATCAGGTGTCCTACCGTACCGAGCAAAGTAATGAATACCGTGTTGAACACATAACGGGTAAACGGTACATAGGAACTCGACATAACTACGAGCAAATCCTGAAAGTTATTAAAGGTAGGATTTTTCACAAAAAATCTTGGTGGATACAGATATATTTCATCTAACGGCTTAAATGCACTACTGATGGAATACACCAGCGGAAGTACAAAGAAGATACCAAATAGGATGAGCAAAATGTAAATACCGACATCTCCACCAACCGAGCGGTTCGGTTTTCTTCGCTTTATTTTTATTAATTTCATCTTTGCCATACCTCCTATCAAGTTCCAACTTTGCTAAGCAACGACTGTATGGCCTTATTCAGGAGCAGCATAACCGCAAACAGTATCGTCGCAATCGCAGAAGCATAACCCATCTCAAATCGTGTCGTACCATAATCAATCAGGTGGGTAACAACTGTTCGCGCGGCATAGTCCGTACTCGGGAACCCACAGAGCGCCATCGTCTGGTCGGCGACACCGAACGTCTGCGTAATCGCCATAACCGCACCAAACAGAAGCATTGGTTTCATACCCGGCAGGGTAATATACCATAACTCCTGCCAGCGGTTTCTGACACCGTCCACATAGCCGGCCTCAAACTGCGAGTTGTCAATACCCTGCAGACCGGCTACAAACGACAGGAATCCCTGTCCGAGACTCATCCACAGCACTACGATAATAATTACGTTCATCATATAAGCGGTATCGGTAAGCCACAGAATCGGTTCACTGATAAAACCAAACTTAATGAGAAAAGCATTTACATAACCATAGGCGTCTCCACTGAACAGAATAGACCAAACGAGATACGCCTGTCCGGAAATCGTAGGTGCGTAAAATACAACAACGGCAAAAGCACGAATGTATCGTGGCAGCTCATTGATAAACCATGCAAAGAGGAACGCCATGATATAACCAAGCGGGCCGGTAATTGCCGCCAGCAGAAATGTATTCTTTACTGCAATCAGAAATACATCGTCCGCAAGGAGCAGGTTGATGTAGTTGTCTACACCAACGAATCTTGCCGGTTCCAGTACGTTATAATATGTAAAACTATAGAAAATCGACATCAGCACCGGCAAAATGTAAAATGCAGTAAACACGATGAAATACGGCAACAGGAACAGGTAACATGTCTTTGACATCTTTGCCTTTTTCCAGGCTATCTTTGCATTGCGTTTCTTTATCTGCATATATTTCCCCAGAAAATTCATTTCTTCACTCCTCTCTTATTCTTCTTTTTTATCTTTGTTTTCTTTCTTCTCTTGTTCCAGCGTCTTTAATCCAAACTCTTCACGCTTGTTCGAGAGCTCTTTATTAATCGTAATAACATAATCCAGCAGTGTTTCACGCGGATCATCATTATTATTCATAACCTTACGGATAGCGTTTGTAATATGGCGCTCCGTATAGTAACCGCCGGCAACCTGACGAATACCAAACGCCCATTTATGCTGTTCTTCTAACGCCTCAGACTCTTTTGCACTCCATGACAATGTCTTGAACGTGTTTTTGTTTGCTGTCGCATAACGTGCGGCAGCCCCCATAACAGCCTCTAATTCTCTTGCATAAGTAGCCTGTGTCTCCGAACTTGCCCACCATTTGAGGAAACTCCATGCGATATCTTTTTTATTGCGGACTTCTGCGCCGCGAAGCATCATGGAAGCAGTTCCCCAACTCTGAACCGAACGGTTAAGCGTTCCATCTTCCCGTTTTACACCCGGAACAAGTCCGAAATTCCAAAGACCTTTAATCTCAGGAGCAAATACCGATAACGTATTAAACGTGCTGTAATCGGCCACACCGATTGGCATCTCGCCGCTTCGGAAACGATTGGCAAAATCGTATTGTTTTACTAATTTATAATTCGTAAACAGCTTCGTATAGAACTCAAATGCCGAAATTCCCTGCTGAGTTCCAATCATCGTCTCAATTCCCTCATCACGGTACAAATCTCCGCCACGCTGTACTAACTGCGCATAGTAGTTTGCAAGGTCAGGATTGGAAGCATTATTAATCTTACGCTCTACCGAAGGGATAGCAAACGACATACTGTTTTTCTGAAGCGCCGGAATAATCTTTAACACGTCATCCCATGTGTTAATCTGTGTCGCATCAATTCCGAGCTCATTCATAATATCCGTACGGTAGAACAACACGTTATAGTTTTCCGTCTCTGGAAGTCCATACAGTCCCGTATGTCCCGTCTTATCCGTCAGCCAGTAACTCTCATAGGCGCTCGGCTGATACTCGGACAGCACTTCCTTGTAATCCGGAAATTGCGTGAGGTCAATCGTCGCGCTTCGCAATGCATAGTTTACCGGCTCCGTCTGTGAGATACAAAGCGCCACATCCGGACCGTTACCGGACATAACTGCCGGCAGCATAGCATTTACTGCAGCTGTTGAGTTTGTTACTGTATTGGCGGACGCCGCCGCGTCAATCAGTTTGACGTTTACTTTAATTTCCTTACCATATAATTCTTTCGACTTAGGAGTGAACTGCTGGTCAACCATGTTTTTCAAAATAGTACTCTGGTCACGTCCGGCAGTAATCCATACGTCGATTACATCCGGGTCATCGGAATTATATACATTACCGAGAGCGGAAGAATCGGTACGGAATGAATTGATAAACAATGTACACTCATGCAGTATCCGGTCGAAACTGCTTTCATTCACTTCCGGAATGTCTTTCTGGTCTGCCGCCAGAACAATATAATCAATATCCATCGACGCTGTGCTCAGGTTATTGATGGAAGTTCCAAGCGAACTTACATTCTCTTTATAATTAGCAAGCGTCTGCGGGATTTTATCCGGTCTGTCCACAAACGTTTCCATCTGTGCCGCCAACGTCTGTGCCACAGATATCTCGCCGCCTTTTTCACCGGTATAGGCAGCAACGTCGTCTACCAGTTTGTACAGGCGTTTGGATTCCTCGTCCATCGCCTCAATAATTGCCGGATAAACTTTCTCAATCTGATAGTCACGGAACTCATCCGGCTCAGTACCCGTCAATACCAAAATCTGACGGTAGTACTGATTCATACGGTATACACTTTCCGAGAGCTGCGACAGATATTCGCCGAGCTTTCCTAATGTAATCTTCATCCGTATTTTGTGCTTACCTGCCGTCAGGTGGAACTTATACGCTTCCCCTTTTTCATTTTGCAGGCAGAGCATCTGCCATGTGTTACTATATGTAAACTGAATCTGAGAAACTTCCTGAAAAGGCACTTTACCGTCAATCAGTAGCGAGCGGTTCGCTATGTATCCACGATTGTAACCCTGACGCCCTTTAATGCCGATGACATAGTCGCCCTCTTCTTCTACTTCCGTGCTCCACTCAATCCAGTCGCCGGCTACTTTCCACTGGGTGCCGCCGATTACATCCAGAACCTGATGCTCCGTATTGTGCTGTGTAATATCGCCGTTTTCATCTTCATACTCCGTATCACCCGATGTGCGGTCATACGTTGCATACAGAGACGGTGAAGAACGTCTGTCGGATTTCTCTCCCTGAATCTTCTTCACATATCCGGCTTTGACATTATTTGTTTTGCCTTTATTTTCATTAGCATACTCTTCATAAGAAGGTACTTTCGGCTTATTGACAATAGCAAATTCTTTCATAATCAGCTTTTCATTGACGCCGGTCAGGCGGATTGTGTTCTCGCCCTCTTCAAAATAGAAGTAATACGGCTCCATTTCATATCCCGTTGCGTCTTCGAAATAAGACTCTATCCATTCTCTCGTCGGGTCTTCTATCTGCGACGGACGAATCTCATTCCCCTGATTATCCTTTGTCGGTTTGCCCTCATTCGTATATACCCGTCCGAAATCAATACCCTCCGCGCCGTTAAATGGAGGCTCGAATTGATTGGTTTTCTTATTGTAAAGCTCAACTTTGGTCTCAATCGCAATACCACGGTCATCTTCTTCTCCGGACGAAGGGTAATAAACTACCCGCAAATTGTAGTAGCCCGCCTTATCAACCTTAACGTTGTAAACAGCAGCCCCTCCCTCTTTAATCTGTACCGCTTTCGCTTTGTCACTTTCTGGACCTACATCATCGCGGACACTGACATCTTTGCTCTTTTCTTTGTCATAATCAAAAATGTCCACTTTGTGCTCAGCATCCATCGGCGTATTGGCTTCTGAGCGGTTGGCAACGTAATCACTGTACTGACCGCTTCGCTGATATTCGTTGCTCATAGACGCAAAATCCACACCCGCATACTTGTCGGAGTTGTCGCTCGCAGAAGTTCCCTTTAACTTAAAAAATAGCACAAACGCAATAATTACAAGCACTATTATCAGGAACGTCCGTAAGCCTTTTTTCTTCATCAACTTTGACATAGCTGTCGCAATCTCCTTTCATTGTTTCTCTTTTTATGCATATTGCCAAAGAATATTATCCTCCAGCAGACTGCATGATTGTTTTTTTGTATAATATGTATACAGTTTTATATAAATTATATCACTATTTTTGTTACATGTCCATAGTTTTCGATATCAATTTTTATGAAATTTGCCAATAAAAAAGCGTCGTTTTTCCTTTTACGTTTCCTATTCACATTTTTTATGAGTTATGTTAGAATTGATTTAAGTATTGTAACGATAAGGAGGCTTTTCTGATGAGCGAAAACATTTACACAAACCCGATTCTTTCCGGTTTTTATCCGGACCCGTCCATCTGCCGTGTAGAGGACGATTATTATCTTGTCACCTCGACATTTGCTTACTGGCCGGGGGTGCCTATCTTTCACAGTAAAGATTTGGTACACTGGAAGCAGATTGGTAATATACTGGATAGAAAGGAACAACTGCCTTTACAAAATATAGAAACAAGCCGCGGCATTTTTGCTCCCACGCTGCGCTATCACGATGGTACTTTTTATATGATTACGACTAATGTTTCCAGCTCTCTGGGCAATTTTATCGTAACGGCAACAGATCCCGCCGGCCCGTGGTCAGACCCATATCCTCTCGGCTCCGCAGGCATTGACCCATCGCTGTTTTTTGATGATGACGGAAAGTGCTACTATTGCGGAACACAGGACCGTCGGGAGGGCGCGCGCTATTACGGCGACAACGAGATTTATATACAGGAGCTTGATTTGCAGACGATGAAGCTGACCGGCGAGAGCTATCCCGCATGGCACGGCGCGCTTCGCGGCGTTGAGTGGGCGGAGGGCCCGCATATTTACAAAAAAGACGGATGGTACTATCTTTTGATTTCCGAAGCCGGCACCGGACATCACCACGCGGTATCAATTGCCCGCAGCAAAAGTCTGACAGAGCCGTTCGAAGGCTATAAAGGAAACCCGATTTTAACACACCGTCATCTGGGATACTATTACCCGATTGTGAATGTCGGCCATCCGGATATCGTGGAGACACAAAACGGAGAATGGTGGATGGTATGTCTGGCATCGCGAATCTGCGGCGGCTATTACCGCAATCTCGGAAGGGAAACTTTTTTAGTTCCTTTCATATGGGAAGACGGATGGCCGGTCGTAAATCCGGCGAAAGGTATTCTGGAAGAAACGTTTACCGCTCCAAATCTTCCGGCTGACGACGAATGGCCGGTGCCGGCAAGAGAAGATTTTGACGACGGCAAAATACCGATGCATTTCCTCTATTTGCGCAATCCGCAGCAGGAAAACTACTCGACAACCGCTAAAGCGGGATATTTGCAGATGAAGCTTTCCCCTGATTTACTCTCTTCTACCGGCGCTCCGTCTTATCTGTGCCGCAGACAGCAGTCTTTTAATTTCCTCGCCGGGACGTCGCTTACCTTTGAGCCGGCTGCGGACAACGAGCAGGCTGGTCTGGCTATTTATCAAAGCCAGTCCTATAATTACCAGCTTCTTGTTGGAACACGCGAAAGTAAGACATCGCTGTGCGTTTTAAAAACTTATAACGACAAAACGGAAGTCATCGCCGAAAAACTTTTGGATGCTTCCTTTAACACCATACAACTGCGCATAACGCAGAACGAACAGGATTTAGCTTTTCTGTACAGCACCGGTTCCGAAACTTTTGACACGCTGGCTGACCACGTGGACGCACGTATGCTCAGCACTGACGTTGCCGGCGGTTTTGTCGGTAACACGATTGGACTCTATGCAACCTCAAACGGAAAGCCATCCGAAACCTGCGCCTATTTTGATTATTTTACATATGAGAATTTATAAGAAGAAAATTAAAGGGCACAAATCTGATTTCAGATTTTAACAACTCTTTTACATTTTTATGATAACTTAAAAAAAACGCAATGCTATTCTGTAAATGTAACAAGATAACATGATGTCAGGGTCAAAAGGTCAAAATGCCGTTCATGCTTGTATGATACGGCATGTGACCTTGAGACCCGCCAAACATGAGAAAGTAGCGATTTACGCAGTAAATCGGCGGATTTCGAATGTTTGAAGAATTGCGGGAGTTGTGAAACAACGAAGCAATTCGCATCATTTGTTGGGGGCAAAATACCTTTTGACCCCAACATCATTAAAATCAAAATGGGCAAAGCGCATTGGCTGCAACAATGAAAACTTTGCCATTAAAAATCAGGAGGTTTTATTTATGAAATTTATCAGAACAACCCAAATCATCTTCTTGTGCCTGTGCTTATCATTTTCTCCACTTGTTGTGTCCGCACACGGCCACGGGAGACATCACAGTTCCAGTCGCAGCAGCTCCTCCGGAAGTCATCATTATGACCACGGCATGGGCCCGCATCTGCACACAAACGGAGTATGCCCTTATTCCACTTCTGCCGGCACAAAAAGCAATTCAAAATACTATAACACTTCTACCATACGAAAAGTACAGCGGAAGCTCAACAAACTCGGCTATAAATGCGGCAGGGCAGACGGCCATTGCGGAACAAAGACAAAACGGGCAATCAAAAAGTACCAGCGCAAAAAATGTATCGCCGTAAATGGTAAAATTAATAAGACTTTGCTGAAGAAACTGAAGATTACAAAGTAAAAAGGCCGGACTGGGAATAAAAACCGACCATATAAGTAAAGTAATATTGTAAAAAACAGAGGGGTGTCATTTTCGCCCCTTTCGTCAGTTCCAATCGCTGTAGCCGCTCTATACTGATACAGAATTAAAAAATTTTGGCTCAGGAATCTCCTCACCGTCTTCTCTCGCCGATTCTATCCATAATTCAATAACCTCTTCTGCATTTCTTACAGCTTCTTCCGGTGTTTTCCCATCTGCCATACATCCGGGGAGCTCAGGAACAGATATTATATACGCCTGATCCTCTTCCGACCACGACATAATCATAGAATATTTTTTCACTGTCAGCCCTCCTTACAGTCCATACTTTTTTAATAAAATTCGCACTTGCTTTACCTGATATGGTTTTGCTTTGTTTCCCAGTGGTTGTACAACGATTCTTTCAATTATATCATTTCTTTTGTAAATATGATGATCGCCACGTATTCTTTCTGAAAATCCAAAAGAAAGAATTGAATTTCTAAAATCAGAAAACCGGATATTATTATCACTTTTTCCACTCATAACGTCATTATATATTTTTTTGTTCACTCATAACCACTTCCTTTGTAACGTCACCATTATACGCCATTTCATATGAATCTTCAAGCAATTTTATTAGCTGACGGAAGTGTTGTATTTCCCACTGTAATTGTGCCGCAGACTGCGGTAACATAGCGCTATATCGCACCACTTATCCGCTATTCCGGTTTTTCCTAAATCAATAAAACCGGATATCTTGTCGCGTACGCCGAAAAGATTGGGAAGACAATAATCTCCGTGGGACAGCGCCAGCTCCTCTGTGGGAGCATTGTCGCAGAGCCACGCCAACAATTCCGCGGGATTTTTAAATCCACCCTCACCAAATGTATCCGGCTCTACATTATCTAAATCAACAAGATTTTCGATATTATATTTTGCCTGCATAAGCTTGTGGGACAGACATTGATTCGAGGGACAATCGGCAACATCGACACTCCACAGCCTTTTCAGACCGTCCGCGAGCAGCTTACAAAGCAGCAGAGAGTCTGACATATACGCCGGACTACACGACATCTGACCCCCGCATTTACTCATTAACAGATAAGATTTGCCATCACAAATCTCGTGGGCATAAACAGTCGGAACCGGCAGCTTATCTTGCAAATATTTCATCATAACACATTCATTTTCGGCCTCTTCATTATATTCCTGTATTTTCAGAACTTTATTTTCATAAATCAGCACAGAAGAAGCAGACATCCCAATATCATCTTCCGTATAATCTTCCTCTGCAATTAAATACTTTATCTTTTCCGGCAAAAACACATTCTCACATCCATCCTCTTTTTCCCCTATTATAACAAATAGCCTGACGATGACAAGTCAAATCCGGGGCAGCCGCTCTCCTACTGCCCCTCCATGCGGAGAATTTCCTTTTTCAGACGCTTCATAATCTTCTTTTCCAGACGGGAAATATAACTTTGGGAAATACCGAGCAAATCCGCCACTTCTTTCTGTGTCAATTCCTTTTCCTGCTGATTATCGATTCCGAAACGCAGGCGGATTATCGTCTGCTCCCTGTCGCTAAGCGTCTCCAGCGCCTTTCGCAATAATTTGCAGTCTACCTCCCTTTCCAAATCACGGTAAATGACATCTTCACTTGTCCCCAGAATATCGGATAACAACAACTCATTGCCGTCCCAGTCGACATTGAGCGGTTCGTCAATCGAAACTTCCAGTTTCGTTTTGTTGTTACGCCGTAAGTACATCAGTATTTCATTTTCTATGCAGCGGGACGCATATGTCGCCAGCTTAATATTCTTCCCCGGATTAAACGTATTGATTGCTTTCATTAAGCCTATCGTTCCAATCGATATTAAATCCTCAACGCCCACGCCCGTATTGTCAAATTTTTTAGCTATGTAAACGACAAGACGCAGATTGTGTTCGACCAGTTTATTGCGCGCCGTTTCATTTTCCTCACAGACTAAAGCCTCAATGCAGGCGGCTTCCTCCTGCGGCTCCAGCGGCGCCGGCAAAATTTCCGCCCCGCCGATATAATGAATATCTCCTCCCTGATGAAATAGCACGCTTCTCCAGTCCTGTATCATTCGAAATTGAAACTGACCCGGCATAGAAATTCGTAATAACATTTTTGTTCCTCCCTTTGTTCATTCTTCTTGTAACATATCCGGATGCAATATCATCTCATACTCACCATCCGCCGAAAGATAGTAATCGCATATTGCCACCCACGGGTTCTCTACCCGACACCACTCATTTTCCTTTTCCACCTCTATATAATCTGCCTGAAACACATGAAGCAGTCCCGTCTCCCTGCCAACCGAATGAAAAGGAATAATACGCAAAACCGGCTCTTCTCCCTTTTTCCACAATCGCGAGAGAAACTTGCGCTCTCCCAGCATTACGGGTTCTCCGGTAAACGGCTCCTGCAAGCGGTTGCCCGTATCCCAGAGAGCATTACCGGCTGCCTCGTTTCCCTGATAATACAGGCGCACCCGACGGTATACTCCGGCAGCGCTCTGCCATCTTCTCCATTTCGGTAAAATCCAGCGGAGAAGCAGCAAAAAAATACCAGCCAATCCCAAAACAACAACACCGGAGAGAGAGAACGAAAACAATTCTTTTACTTGGACGAGAATGCCTCCAAGCAAAAAAGCAATCGTGTAAAAAAACACTACATTTCTCACCCACGTCCCTATCGTTGTTTTTCCAAAGGCCATTCGCACAAGTACAATACTCATTAGTGCATAACAGACAATTAGTAATACCGGAACCCGATGAAGTCCCGCCACCACACAAAGACAAGCAGCTCCGGCTCCGAAAGCTGCTGTCAGTGTAAGGCGCTTCAATGCAATCTTTCGATTTTGAAAAAAGCTCTCTGCCATTAAAATCACGAAATTCATTCCCAGATTGACAAGGAAAAATATATCCAGATACAATTTCATAGCTATCCTCTTCTCTCTTTTGGTAACCGGTGTAGCTCTATTATAAGAGCCGCCTTTTGCAAATTCTGTCAAACAGCGGAGGAGATATTAAAATATTTCCTTTGCTTATCCGACCTCTCCACCTAAAAAACGACAGGATAGCGGCAGCTTCCGGCCTTTTTCCTATTATTTCTGTCAGAGCTTGTCGAAGCCCTTGCATATTCGGGAAAAATCTTTTACAATAAATTAGCCCGACAATATGGCAAGTCAAACCCGTTTCGGCTTGTCATCATCAGGCTAATCAAAAAAACAGTATCAGAAAGGAAATCAGACAATGGCAGAAAAAAATCCAATTGTTACAATCGAAATGAAAAATGGCGACGTCATAAAAGTGGAATTATATCCAGACGTCGCACCGAACACGGTAAATAACTTTATCTCCCTCGTAAATAAAGGCTTTTACAACGGCCTGACATTCCACCGTATCATCAAAGGATTTATGATACAGGGAGGGGATCCGGACGGCAACGGTACCGGAGGGCCGGACTATACTATTTCCGGCGAGTTCTCCAGCAATGGTTTTGAAAATAACCTCAGCCATGACGCGGGAGTTATCTCGATGGCGCGCTCGCAACATCCGGATTCCGCCGGCTCACAATTTTTCATTATGCACAAAAAAGCTTCCCATCTGGACGGCTCCTACGCCGCTTTCGGCAAAGTAACCGAGGGGATGGAAATCGTCAACAAACTGGCGGAAGTCGATACCGACTGGAACGACATGCCGTTGACGCCGGTTGTCATGGCAAACGTCACCCTCGACACCTTTGGCGTCTCCTATCCGGAACCGACCAAATCAGCCTGAACAACAAAAAAAGAAGTAAGATAGATGATGGAAACATTTCGCTCCAATCTATCTTACTTCTTTTTGCTATCCTGCAATCATTCAGGACAGTATGTCGCCCATATAATAAAATCCACGGCTTTCCCGCAGCCTCACCTGCTTTATCTGCCCGATAAGGCTTTCCCCGCCGGAACAATGCACTATGGCGTTGTTCGACAGACGTCCGCTCATCAGATTACTATCCTGCAAATTCCTCTCTTCAAACAACACGGGAACCGTCTGGCCTACACGGCTTTCGGTAATCTCGGAAGAAATCTGCTGAATTTCCTTCAGTAAACAGTCAAAACGCTCTTTCACAACTTCTTTGGGCACCTGATTTTCGATGGCTGCTGCCGGCGTACCCATGCGCTTCGAGTAGATAAACGTATAGGCGCTGTCGTATCGTACTTTCCTCACTACATCAAGCGTCTCTGCAAAATCTTCCTCACTCTCTTCCGGAAATCCTACAATAATATCCGTCGTCAGCGAAATGTCCGGCAGTTTTTTGCGTATGCGGGACACCAGTTCCAGATACTCTTCTTTCGTATATTTGCGATTCATTTTCTCTAATATCCTGCTGCTTCCCGACTGTAACGGCAAATGCAGGTGCGAACATACTTTGTCACATTCCGCCATGGCGTCAATCAAATCCTCCGACAAATCCTTGGGGTGGGAAGTCATAAAACGAATCCGCTGCAATCCTGAAATCTCATTGATTTTCCTCAGTAGCTGGGCAAAGTCAAGCGGATTTTCCAACGTTTTTCCATACGAGTTGACATTTTGTCCGAGCAGCATAACTTCCACGACGCCATCCTCTGCCAGCCCGCGAATCTCCTCCAAAATATCCTGCGGCTCCCTGCTGCGCTCCCGTCCGCGCACATACGGCACAATACAGTAACTGCAAAAATTATTGCAGCCGAACATAATGTTGACGCCCGTCTTAAACGGATATTTCCGCTTGCCAGGCAAATCCTCGACAATCTCCTGCGGTTCCTCCCACACGTCTGTCACTCGTCTGTCCGACTGGATTTGCGTATAGAGAAGCTCCGCCAGTTTGTAAATATTGTGCGTGCCGAAAACGAGGTCGACAAACGGATAACTTTTCTGTATCCGCTGCACTTCGTCCGCCTCCTGCATCATGCAGCCGCAGAGCGCTATCTTCATACGCGGATTCGATTTCTTATGATTTTTCAAATACCCCAGCCGCCCATAAATTTTCAGGTTAGCATTTTCCCTTACGGTACACGTATTGTACATAACAAAATCGGCTATCGGCCCGTCAATTTCCGTATAACCGATATATTCCAATATCGCCGTCATCTTCTCCGAGTCCTTAGCATTCATCTGACATCCCAGCGTCTGCACAGACATCGTAAGAGGACGACCTAAACGGGAAATTTCCCCAGTCGCCCACTGCTTACATTTTTTCATAAAATAATATTGTCGTTCCGGCTCGGTGGCAGGAGCTTCCCCTGCCACCGATACCGCTTCTAACCGTTTATAATCAAACATTATATCCTCCGTTTTGAAAACGGCGCATTATTCAGCCTCTTTTTTGCCAAAGGTCACCGTCAGTTCTTTCTTATTATAAGAACCATTATCTGACACCTGAACCGTTATCACGCCTTTTTGTCCGGCACGGCACTGCGCCAGTTTTTCCTGCAACTGCGCCATCGTTTTTATTTCTCTGCCGTTTAACGCGGTAATCACATACCCCTGTCGAATCCCTGCCTTTTGTGCCGGAGAACCATCGGTCACTTCTGCCACGTAGATTCCCTCGGGAATACCATAGTTTTTCGTATATTCACTCGTCACGTCGCGTCCGCTTATACCGAGCCACGCCTGCTCTGACTGCTCGACTTTCTTCTGATTCATCAAATCTTCCAAAATCGGCTCCGCCACTTTCATCGGGATGGCAAATCCCATTCCCTCTATCTGCTCCGAGGCAAATTTGGCCGAATTAATACCAATTACCTCGCCGCGGCTATTCACTAAAGCTCCCCCGCTATTGCCCGGATTGATGGCGGCGTCAGTCTGTATCAGTTTCACGCTGCTCGTGTCCTCGCCTCCGATTTCACGGTCTTTGGCGCTGACATAACCGACGGTAACGCTTGTTCCGTATCCGAGCGCATTACCGATGGCAATGGCGCGCTCTCCGACTTTAGTGGCATCGCTGTCGCCAATCGCTGCTATTTTTACATTTTTCTTTGTATCCGCGGAAAGTTTTGCCATATCTACCTCGACTACCGCCAAATCAGAAGAAGAATCTGTTCCTTTTACAACTGCTTCCGCTTTAGATTCATCATGGAAAATAATCGTAACTTTTGTGGCGTCTTCCACCACATGATTATTTGTGGCAATATACATCTTACCATTCTTTTCTGCTATAATGATACCGGAAGCGCTTCCCGTTCCCTCGCTGACCTGAGGGCCAAACAGTGTCTGTTCCGTCGTCTGCGCAGTCACATCAATCGCCACAATGGATGGTAAGACCTGCTCTGCAATACCGGCCACATCATCCGTTCCCGAGTCCTGTTCACCTGCCAGCACATTCGTTGTATTGAGTTTCACAGAGGAATCCCTGCCCTCTTCCTCTGTCTGCGTTTTCCACGTATTTCTACTAATTAATTCAACTCCCTGAAAAGCAGAACCTGCTACAATACCGAATACGGCTGCACCTGCAATTAATTTTATCAGCTTTTTCATATTTCACACATCCTTTCGCTTTGTTACCGTTAGCATACCCGCAAAATGTGTGTGAGTTTTGTAAAAAATTTGAATGAATTGTGTGAAAAGTATGGATAAACTGTGATTACACCGCCGCGTCTCCTCTTTCATTTGTTTCCATAAACTGACACATCAGTTCACGGATTACTTCTTTGAAATTGCGGTTTCCATACTTCTCTTTCAGCCTCTCGCTGTACACTCGTCCGCCCGCCTTTTTCAAATGTCCGCCGCCACTGCCGATATCCTTACACAAAAAGGCGGCGAGCTCATTGGCGCGCACTTTATCCGTACAACTTCTGACGGAAATCTGATACCCCTCCGTCGTTGTCGTATAACAAAAACTGACAAAAATCGAATCGACCTGTATGACAAAATCACCAATAATACCAAGTACCGACTGGTCGCACCGTATCACCTCGACAATTGCAAAATTGTGCTCCATATCCATCTCGTGATTGCATATCGCCTCGCTGGCAATAATAAGTTCTGAAATCGTCATCGTAGATTTCGTCAGACGTTCCAGCACCGGATAATCTCCGGTCAACTCCAGCTTCATCTCCATATCCACTTCACGGTACAAATCGGAATACGTGGAAGTGTCGGTATACAACCCAAACAAAAGCGCGATTTTCAACGCCTCGTTGGATTTTACGTCATAGCCTTCTTCCTTGAGAAGTTCCCACACGACCGTTGAACAGCTTTGGTAATCACTCTTAATCCAATAGTTGTCCTTATCTTCGACTAATTGAAAATGGTGGTCGATAATCGCCACATTATCGTGTTCAAACAGGGTGACATTTCCCTGCCGGTACTGTGCGTCCACTACTAACAGTAAATCACATTCCGGCAATTCATCCACATAACGTATGGGAATACGGCATTGCTCGACCATATAGCAGACGCTGAATTTTTGCATATGCGTGGCGCCGCTATAAATAATCCTCGTATCGACTCCCCGACTCGTGAAATACACATAAGCGCCAAACGCCGACGCAATCGTATCCGCGTCCGGATTGTCATGACATTGGATACATATTTTTTTGTTCTTTGCCATTTCATTTAAAAACCCCATATTCTCATGCCTCATAATTTCCCAGCACACGCATGTATGCTGCTTCTTCCTTAACTCCGCGCAATGCATTTTGCACCGCCGCATCGTCAAGATTGCCTTCAACATCTATAAAAAACCGATACTCCCAGTTTCTTCCCGGTATCGGACGGGATACAATTTGCGTCATATTCAGATTATTGTACAGAAAATGAGATAAAATGCGGTACAACGAGCCGCTGTGGTGAGGCAGTTCGATACAGAGCGCAATCTTATTGCTCTTTTCCGTGTACACCTCTTTGGCACCGATAATAATAAACCTTGTACAATTGTTTTTCTCTTCCTGAATATTTTCTGCTACGACTTTAAGACCGTACTCCTTTGCCGCACGCCGGCTGGCAATCGCCGCCTGTGTGACGTCTTTATCTCCGGCCACTTTCTTTGCCGCTGCCGCGGTGGAGGCATACTCCACACCCTCGTACTGCGGATGTTCCCTCATAAAACTGCGGCTCTGCAACAGCCCCTGCGGATGGGAAAACACCGTCCTTATATCTTCCGGTTTTGCCTCCGGCAAGGCAAGCAGGCACTGATTTATCTCCATCACATACTGTCCAACTATGGCATTTTTATAATGCAGGAGCAAATCATAATTCGTGCTGATTCCGCCCGTGGAACTGTTCTCAATCGGCAATACCCCGTAGTCTGCCTCTCCTTTTTCCACGGCTTCCATCACATCCTGAAAATCCGCACACCCCGTGCCGCGCACCGACGTTCCAAACACCTCTTCCATCGCCTGCTGCGTATGTGTTCCCGCCACGCCAAAATAATATACCCTGCTGTCTCCACCGCAAATGTGCGGCACTTTTTTAAACTCCGTCACATCATCCGTATGCGGCAGCATTCCATATTGATATTTGCGGCTAATCGACATAATCTGCTGAAACAATTCACGCACCGCGCGTTCATTGAACTCTCCGTGAGACATCGCGCCCAGCTTCTCCAGCTTCTTTTCTTCCCGCTCTTTATCAAAAACAGCTTTTCCCGTCTCAATCTTATAATTTGCCACATCGTTTGCCACTTTCATCCGCTTCTCAAAAAGCTCTACAATTTGGCTGTCTATCTCATCAATCTGCTGTCTTGAAATCGATAAATCAATCATCTGTCTCATTCCCTCCTCCGGTATTCTTCCGGCGTAACTGCTCCCAAAGTTCGGAAACCGTCTTATGATAAACCGGATGACTCACCCACGGCGCCAGTTGCGCCAGCGGGCGAAGAACAAATTCCCGCAAATGCATTTCCCGATGCGGTATCGTCAGCATCTCCGTCTGCATAACGACATCGCCAAACAATACGATATCCAAATCAATCGTTCGGGGGCCCCAATGAATAGTGCGCTCTCTTCCCCCCTCCGCCTCAATCTTCTGCAAAATCTTTAACAATGAATCAGGACTTTCCAGCGTCTCCAATTCCACAGCCGCATTCAAAAAAGAAGCCTGCTCCACATAGCCATACGGTTCTGTCTCTATCCAATCGGAAACCCGTACGCCGCGTATTGTCCTCTCCTGCCGGAGTTTCTCTAACGCTGTCTGTAAATACTCTTCCCGATTTCCCATATTGGAGCCAATCGACAGGTATACTTTTGCCCATCCTCTCTCAATCGCAACGCTCACGGTTTCAAGAGGAAGCAGAATCGGCGCCCACGGCTTCTTAATCTCAACCCGTATCCGCTGCACAAGAGGAAAGGAAAGAAGAACGTTCTCTGCCACATATTCCGCCACCGCCTCAATTAGTTTAAAATTTTTCTCTTCCATCCGCTCCTTTACAAAATAGGAAACTTTTGCATAGTCGACGGACTGCTCCAAATCATCACTGACTCCGGCCATTTTTGTATCGGTATATAAAATGATTGATACGGAAAACTTCTGCCCTAACACATTTTCTTCTTTTAAAACGCCGTGATGGCAGTATACTTCCAACTCTTTAATCTCAATGCAATCCATCATTTCCTCCCGTTATTGTGCACGCAATACCGCTTCCGTCATCCGCAGCGCCCGCACATTTTTCTCCACATCATGTACGCGGACAAAGCGGCAGCCTTTCACCGCTCCTATTACACTGGTGGCAATAGTTCCCTCCTCACGCTGCTCCACCGGCAGATTAAGGGTCAGGCCAATCATGCTTTTTCTCGAAGTACCGAGAAGTACCGGATATCCGAGCGCCACAATTTCCTCTAAATGTTTCACAACGCTGCAATTCTGCTCCAGTGTCTTTCCGAAACCAACCCCCGGGTCTAACATAATCTTATCCCTTTTTACACCGTGCCTCTCCGCTATCGAGAGAGACATCTGCAAATCACTGATTACTTCCGTCATAAAATCTCCATACTGAGCCTGTTTCCGGTTGTGCATTAGACATACCGCCGCGTCATACTGCGCCGCCAACTGCGCACAGCGCTCGTCATAACGAAATCCCCATATATCATTCAATAGGTCTGCTCCTGCTTCCAAGGCAGCTTCCGCGACATTGCTCTTATAAGTGTCAATTGATACGGGAACATCAAACCGCTTTTTCAACGCCTCAATCACCGGAAGCACACGGGAAATTTCCTCTTCCTCACTGACCGGCTCATATTCGGGTCTGGTAGACTCGCCTCCCACATCCAGAATATCCGCTCCCTCCCGTATCATTTTTTCCGCCTGTCGCAGTGCGCTGTCCAAATTATTATATCTTCCCCCGTCGGAAAAAGAGTCCGGCGTCACATTGAGAATACCCATAACATACGTTTTTTCTCCAGACGGGAAATCTTTCTTTCCTATACGCATTATCCTCTCCCTATCATGTTCATAAACATTTGCTGCAGATTTGTATCTTCCTCATAAATGCCTTTGACCGCATATGTCGACGTACTCGTTCCCGCCTTTTGTACGCCGCGCATAGTCATACACATATGCTCCGCCTCAATCATTACAAAGACGCCTTTCGGCTGCAAATGTTCCATAATTGCCACGGCAATCTGTTCTGTCAACTGCTCCTGAATCTGAGCTCTTCTGGCATACACTTCTACCGTGCGGGCCAGTTTACTCAACCCGACTACTTTTCCATCCGGAATATATCCTATATGTACTTTGCCATAAAACGGCAACAGGTGATGTTCACATACCGAATAAAACGGAATATCTTTCTCCACTACCATATTGCCCGTCTCTGCCCGAAAAGTCCTTGATAAATGCACACCGGCGTCTTTCTTATATCCTCCAAATAATTGTTCACACATTCTTGCGATACGCTCCGGCGTCTCCTGTAACCCCTCGCGCGTTTTGTCCTCGCCAATGCCCTCCAAAAACAATTTTACTGCCTGTTCAATTTTCCCGTAATCCATGTAGGCACCCCTCTATCCTGTAATGTCACACCTATTCTACCATAAGAATATCAATAAGGCAATCGCTTCATAATTTGTATTAATACGGCGGGTATCATACGGTATCTTGTCCTTGTGTCGCTCCCCGAAAAATTATTGTTTTTTTCGGTTACAGAGCGCCGCCCGAGTATTGTCTGAGCTGTCTGCTGTCGTTTTCTCCGACTTTTGACAGCCCGTTTGCACTAGACCGCTACGCAACGGTACTAATGCACCACCGGAATAATTGTATTTTACTGTGGGCAGATGCGAAGCATCTGTTCGGGGAAGAAAGATGCTAAAAATAAATGTATTTATTTATGACATCTTTCTTCCCCGAATCGGCACCTTTGGTGCCGCCCACAATAATCAGTAACAAACGGTGGTGCATAAGGACCGGCGAGCGGTCAATGCTGCAAAAGTCAGAGAAAACGACAATGCAGACAACGAGTTTCGCGAGGGCGGCGAAATATTTCTGTAATCGGAAGAAACAATGTATTTTTCGTCGGGAGCGCTACACCAGAAAAAATACCGTATGATACCCTTGCCCCGATATCCACAAATGGTTAAGCGATTACCCCGTCAATCGTCCCTCTGCATAATGTTTTTTGAAATAGTACATACTAATTTAACAAACATTCTAACGTGCATGAACACGTTGACAGGAGGTAAAACAGATGGACAAAACAATGAGAACCGAGTTGCCTAAACTTGCTTTTGATGATATTCCGACACCATCCGCAGACGCCGTCAGCATAACCGGACTGGTAAAAAATCACGGACGTATCGAGGGGTATCAGTTATCCGACGAGCGGATTATCAGCCGGAGCGAGGGCGTCTCCATGGCAAAAGCCGGAGAGATACGCGGCGTGGGAATCGCTCACCGCAAAGACACGGAATATCTAAAAACACTGCCCGATGACAGTGAAACAAATAATTTGTCTTCTTTGCCAACCGTAAAAACCGGAGACTGACGCCATCGGTTTAATGCCCCCGCGGCACTTTCCACAATAAATCATGCTCCTTAATTAAATCTGCATAGAGCAGCATAATAAAATTAACCGACAGCGGAACCATAGCTATCCAAATCGCTTTTTCTCCGAGCAGAAAACAGCATATGGTAAGCACGCACCCTCCCGCCAGAAAGCCAACAAGCATGAGGAAGTGCGCCAGCACCCTGTGAAGCAAACGGCGGTCTCTCTTTTGTATCATTTTTGCCAGACAAATTCCTACCTGACGCACATGATTGGTACAAAAAGTCGTTGCCATCGGGATACCCTCTGCCTGCCGGAACGTATTATACTGCATGGAAGCAATAAAATTAATGATAATCTGCACTATCTGATGTGGAGCACTCAAAGGCAGCCATCCGACGATAAAAAGCACGACAATTTCAATGCCAATCAGACAGGTATCCCACCGCATCCATCCGGTCTTTCTCACCGTATGCGGAAGTATTTCCGAGAGAAACGCCCCTGCGCAATATGCCGTAATCGGGAGCAGGAAGTAGAAGCCGGCGCTCCAGTCCTGCTTCCCGAATGCAATTGCCATCATAACGATATTTGCCGTTTGCGCATTGCAAAATACACCGCCGCGGAGAACATAAGTATATGCTCCCATCATTCCGGCGCTGACCATAAGAAGTACGAAAACAATTAATCTCTCGCAAGTCAGAAATTCAAATCCGCCATTCTCCGATTTCTTTCCTTTTTGCCCGCTCACTCTGAGTCCTCCGTCGTCCACATATGTATCGTAAGTCCGGTCTCCCAGCTCACCGTTCCGTGAAGCGGCGCAGTCTCAATCCACGCGTAATCCGGACAATCCGTAATAATGATTGGCTCCGTCACCATGCCGTTGTTGTCGATACCATTGTTCTCCACATAAACCCGACACGGGTTTCCTTTTGAATCCGTACCATCCATAATATATCGGGCAGAAAGCGTCTCAATCATACCTGTAAATTTCAGTCTTGTATCAACGCTGTCGGCTACCGTCTTGCCATTAAAATTTTCACACTCGCCGCGCGCATTAAAATGTATCATCGAAGCTTTCCCGCCTTTTCCGGCAACCGAATCCGTGGCGCCGATATCAATAAAGAATGTGAAAATCTCCTTCGTATATTTGTGGGAAGTATCCGGACGCACAACTGCCGGCGGCTGCTTTTTCTCCGTATTGGACTCATTCCACCGGTAACTGACTTTTTTTGTTCCCGCCTCGTCGGTGGAAATCCTGCCCTGAATATCCGCTGTTTCCATCCATGCAAGCGACTTGCTGTTCGTCAGGATAACCGGATTGGAAATGATTTTCCCATTTTCTTCCCTCACATCATCCTGAATAAATATTTTACAGCTCGTTCCCGTATCATCTTTTCCCGACAGCATATATCTGGCACATTCGACAACTCTGCCATCTGTATATGTCTTCTTTACGGAAGAGCTTTCTTTATATACATTTCCCGTAAAATATATTCCCGCGGCACTCCCCTTAAAATACTGCATCTCAACGTTACACGTATTGCCGTTTACGGTCTCTTTTTTCGTATCGTTTACCGTCACACAAAATAATTCTTTGGTATAAACATCCCCGTCCGGAAGAGGCGTCGCCGTCATTGTGGCTGTTGACGTCGGCGTCGCTGTTGGTTTTTCCGTTTGAATCGGCTCCGTTGGTGTCGATGAAGCAGACGGCAGCTTTTCATCCGTTGTTACTTTCTTTGCCTTTACTGTCACTTTCACCACCCCCACTTTTCTTGTTTTCTTCTTCTTTGATATCTTATATTTTTCTTTGACGGTTATTTTCGCTTTTCCCACCTTTTTTCCGGTAACTACTCCCTTTTTACTTACTGTCGCCACCTTTTTGGATGATGTCTGAAACGTGTACTTCGCGCCCTTTTTCTTTTTCTTAATTGTTATCTTTTTCTTTTGCCCTGCGCTTATGCGAAACGATTTAGTTTTCAAAGAAGCCTTACGGGCAGACGCAGCCTCTGCTCTGTCTCCTCCCATAGCAAACACGAGAGACAATGACAAAAAAATACTTAACTGCTTACTCAAAATTTTTATTCTCATAATTCTCTCCAATCCGAAATATACGCAGAACAACGTCATTCTGCTTTCTTTCTCTTTTAATTAAATGTTCTGTAACATAACTTTTTTCTCCTATTATACCTGTATCCGCATAAAAAAGCTATTCTTTTTTATTTCTGCTTCCTTGTCAACTCCCCCAAAAGTGACAGCGAGCCGAAAATAACTACGGCATCGTTTTCCCCGCAGCGCTGTAAGGCCAGCTTTAATCCCTCCTTTACGCTGCCGGCAGTCATGACGTCTGCGCAGCCGGCGTTCCGCCATGCCTTTGCCAGAACATCCGCCTCCAGTCCCCTATCGGCAGGCGCCCTGACGGCTACGATATCCTGTAGCACAGGCCGCATTTCTTCGATTATTTTATTATATTCCTTATCGCCAAAAACTCCCATCACACCGTGTATCCGACGGCCGCCGAGCAGCGTCTCCACCGACTCCCGCAGCGCTCTGGCGCCACTCTCATTATGGGCGCCGTCGACAAGAACCAGCGGCTCCTGATTGACAACTTCGAACCGCCCTCTCCATCTTGCCGCGCGTATTCCAACCATCAGCTGCGGCTCGTCAAAAGAAAAGCCGGAGCCCAAATTCCGGCACGTCTCAATTGCCAGACAGGCATTTTCAATCTGATACACGCCTGTCATCTGCGTGCGGAAATGCTCGCCCTGATAGGAAAACAAACTGCCCTGCAAATCCGAACGCAGCAGTTTTATATCAGGCGCACAAACGGATATGAGGGGCGCTCTCTTTTGCTCACAAACCGAAGCAATCACCTGTGCAGCAGCTTTTTCTTTCTGAAAGCTAATGACCGGAACGCCCTCCCGAATTATCCCCGCCTTTTCCCGCGCAATCTCTTCTACTGTATCCCCTAACATCTTCATATGGTCTCTGCCGACGGGAGTGATGACGGAAGCAACGACATTCCCAATGACGTTAGTCGCATCTTCCCGCCCGCCAAGTCCGGCTTCCAGCACAACAATCTGACATCCTCTCTTCACAAATGCCACAAAAGATATGGCAGTCTCGAACTCAAAAATAGTAGGCAGCTCTTTCCCCTCCCGCTCCATGTCAACGACGGCGGCAGCCGTCTCCGTAACTGCCTCCGCCAGCAATTGCCTGTCGATAAAAGTAATTCCGCGGCTGTCCTCAAACTGGATACATTCCTCATACTGAAAAACAACCGGCGACACATACCGCCCTGTCAGATATCCGTTGACGCCGAGAATACTGCTAATATAAGCGGCAGTAGAGCCTTTGCCGTTCGTTCCCGCAATATGAATAAAAGACAATTTTTGCTGCGGATAATCGAGACGGGAACAAAGCTCTCTCATCCGCTCCAATCCCAGTGAAATACCGGCAGATTTATAATTTTTTATATAAGCCATCGCCTGCTCATAATCCAATTTAACACCTCCATAAGAGAAATCTTCCGCTTAGATTAAGAAAAGGACGACACAACCGTTCGCCCTTTTCTTATCTTTATAATTTCAAACTTATTTAATGACACGTACGCGGATGACACCGTCAATTGCTTCCAGTTCTTTGACAACCTGTTCCGTAATCTCTGTACATACGTCAAAGATGGAATAGGCAAAATCCCCACGGCTCTTATTGACCATGTTTTCTATATTTACATTATCTTTGGCAAACAATCCGGTAAACTGTGTCAGCATATTCGGCACGTTTTTGTGGGCAACCGTAATGCGTCCCTCCGTAGAGCAGACACCGGCGTCACAATCCGGATAGTTTACGGAGTTTCTTATATTTCCATTTTCCATGAAATCGCGGATTTCACTTACTGCCATCTTCGCACAGTTATCTTCGGACTCCTGTGTGGAAGCGCCCAAATGAGGAGTAACGGTTGTGTTCGGCAGGTTTACTGTCGTAGGGTTTGGGAAATCAACAACATATCTTCCCACCTTGCCGGACTCCAGCGCCGCCCGCATATCTTCTTCCACAACTAACGTATCACGGGAGAAATTAAGTATAACCACACCGTCTTTCATCTTGTCGAAAGCCGCTTTGTTAAACATCCCCTTTGTGGAATCCAACAGCGGAACGTGAACCGTAATGTAATCACACATGGCGAAGAGTTCGTCGTTGGATTTAACCATTGTAACATCACGGGACATATTCAGGGCATGCTCCACCGACAAATACGGGTCGCAGCCGTATACATCCATTCCGAGACGGTTCGCAGCATTGGCAACCAGAACGCCAATCGCCCCCAAACCGATAATTCCAAGCTTCTTGCCTTTAATCTCTGTTCCCGCATAGGCTTTCTTGGCCTTTTCGCCGGATTTTGCGATATCCGGGTCGTCTTTGTTCTCTTTACACCACTGAATACCGCCGGTAATATCACGGGCAGCGAGCAGCATGGAAGCGATGACAAGTTCCTTTACGCCATTAGCATTGGCCCCCGGTGTGTTAAATACGACAACGCCTTTCTCCGCACATGTATCAAGCGGAATATTATTGACGCCGGCTCCGGCGCGGGCAACTGCCAATAAATTATCCGATAATTCCATATCATGCATGACTGCACTGCGCACTAAAATTGCCTGTGCCTCCGCTGTATTATCCGTCAATTCATAACGGTCATCTAACATATCCAAACCGCATTCGGCAATTGGATTTAAACAACTTACTTTCAGACTCATTTCTGTTTCCCTCCTCAAGCATTCTCTTCTTCAAATTTTTTCATAAATGCCACCAGCTTCTCAACACCCTCTTTTGGCATAGCGTTGTAAATACTGGCGCGCATACCGCCAACCGTGCGATGTCCTTTGAGGTTTTCAAATCCGGCTTCTTTTGCTTCTTTTACAAATTTCGCGTCCATGTCGGCGTCTCCTGTCACGAACGGCACATTCATCAGTGAACGGTCTTCGGCGCGAACCGTTCCCTGAAAGAGTTTGGAAGAATCTAAGAAATCATATAAAATCTTTGCTTTTTCCTCATTTTTCTTCTTCATCTCTGCCAAGCCGCCCATTTTCTTCAGCCACTTGAACACTTTTCCACAAATATAAATACCATATGCCGGCGGCGTATTATAGAGCGACTGCGCATCGGCATGTGTTTTGTACTGAAGCATTGTCGGTACTTTTTCATCCGTCTCTTCCGGAATCAAATCCTCGCGGATAATTACAATAACGACGCCGGCCGGCCCGATATTTTTCTGAACTCCGCCGTAAATAATGCCGTATTTACTTACGTCAACCGGCTCGGAAAGGAAACAGGAGGATACGTCCGCCACTAAAGTCTTGCCTTTCGTATTCGGCAATGTCTTGTATTTTGTTCCGTAGATTGTATTGTTCTCACAGATGTACACATAATCAGCGTCATCGTCAACCGGCAGGTCGGAACAATCCGGAATATAGGAAAATGTTTTGTCTTCCGACGAGGCAATCTTCACTGCCTTTCCATATTTACAAGCTTCCTGATAAGCTTTCTTTGCCCACTGTCCCGTCACGATATAGTCAGCCACTCCGTTTTTCATAAGATTCATTGGAATCATGGCAAACTGCTGGGAAGCTCCTCCCTGCAGGAACAGTACTTTATAATTATCCGGAATCTCCATCAAATCCCGCAAATCCTGCTCTGCATCTTTGATAATCTTGTCATATGCCGCGGAACGATGGCTCATCTCCATAACGGACATTCCTGTTCCCTCATAATCCAACATCTCATCTGCTGCTTCTTTCAATACTTCTTCCGGCAATACGGCCGGGCCTGCTGAAAAGTTATACACTCTAGCCACGGTAAAAATCCTCCTTCTATTATTTATTTAGTTATTGTCACGATTTTGCGACGCCTCTTTTTGAAGTAACTCTTTCTCATCAAAAGCATCTTCAATCGCTGCCCCTGGCGCTACCATTGGCCAAACCTTATCGTCCTGGCCAATCACTACTTCGATTACTACCGGTTCTTCGGCAGCCAATGCCGTCTTAACTGCATCGTCTACTTCCTCTTTGGTCGTTACACGAATCGCCTTAGCGCCCATGGCCTCAGAAACTTTGCAATAATCTACTTTATCTTCCAAGATTGTATTGGAATAGCGCTTTCCATAAAACAACGTCTGCCACTGGCGAACCATGCCAAGCGCATGATTATTAAATACAATCTGGATAATCGGAATGTTATATCGGGTTGCTGTTGCAATCTCATTCATATTCATACGGAAACAACCATCTCCGGCAATATTGATAACCACCTTTTCCGGTTTTCCCAATTTGGCACCGATACAAGCGCCGACACCATATCCCATCGTTCCCATACCACCGGAAGTGAGTAACTGTCTCGGCGTACGGTATTTATAATATTGGGCTGCCCACATCTGATGTTGTCCGACATCAGTTGTGATAATCGCCTCATTATTGGTAAGCTCTGATATGCGCTCCACTACATACGGGCCGGTCAGTCCGTCCGCAGGGTATGTCATCGGCAGCGCTTCTTTGCGTGCGCGGACTTTATCCATCCACGGCTTATGATATTGCTGTTCCAGCTTCTTATTCAAAATCTCCAAAACCGATTTTAAATCACCAATAATTGAGTAATCAACCTGAATATTTTTATTAATTTCTGCCGGGTCTATATCAATATGAACAATCTTGGCATGACTGGCAAATTTCTCTGCATTTCCGGTAACTCGGTCAGAGAAACGCGCGCCAAGTACTAAAAGCAAATCGCATTCCGTCACGCTCAGATTCGCCGTCTTTGTTCCGTGCATACCAAGCATTCCGGTATAAGTATCTTCCGTTCCGTCAAAGGCTCCCTTACCCATCAGGGTGTCGGTAACCGGAGCGTCTGTTTTTCTTGCAAACTCGCGTAACTCTGCTTCCGCTCCTGAAAGAACCGCGCCTCCACCAACGAAAATCATCGGTTTCTCTGATTCTTTAATAACTTGAAGCACCGCCTCAATATCATGCTGGTCTATCGTATCTACCTGACGTTGGATAATCTCCGGCGTCATTGGCGTGTAATCAACCGTCGCCGCTGTAACATCTTTCGTCACATCAACAAGAACCGGTCCCGGACGGCCTGTCTGCGCAATCTTAAAAGCACGCCGCATAGCGCCCGCCAACTCATTTATATCCTTTACAATAAAACTATGTTTCGTAATCGGCATTGTGATACCGGCAATATCCACTTCCTGAAAAGAATCTTTTCCAAGCAGCGGATTGGCAACGTTACATGTAATCGCCACCATCGGAACCGAATCCATATACGCCGTACCAATTCCCGTTACTAAGTTTGTCGCCCCCGGCCCGCTCGTCGCCATACATACTCCTACTTTGCCGGTTGCCCTTGCATAGCCGTCTGCCGCATGAGCCGCTCCCTGTTCGTGAGAAGTTAAAATATGACGGATACGGTCCTGATATCGATATAATTCATCATATACATTTAAAATACATCCACCCGGATAACCAAATACAGTATCTACTCCCTGTTCAAGCAGACACTCAACAATAATTTGTGAGCCGTTTAACTGCATACTAAGCACCTCTTTCGTCTATTGATTTAAAATGGCACCGGTGCTACCCGATGTAACCATATTTGCGTAGCGCGCCAGATAGCCGGTCGTCACTTTCGGCTCTCTCGGCTGCCACTTCTGACGTCTTGCTTCCATCTCTTCGGCAGAAATATCCACATCCAACGTGTTCTCTGGAATATTAATCTTAATGATATCTCCCTCTTCCACTAAGGCAATCGGGCCTCCTACTGCCGCCTCCGGCGACACATGCCCAATTGATGCGCCACGGGAAGCGCCCGAGAAACGTCCATCGGTAATCAAAGCTACCGAAGAGCCAAGTCCCATACCGGCAATTGCCGACGTCGGATTTAACATCTCGCGCATACCCGGTCCGCCTTTCGGCCCTTCATAGCGGATAACAACAACGTCACCGGCAACAATCTTGCCGCCTTTAATAGCTTCAATAGCATCTTCCTCACAATCAAAAACGCGCGCCGGCCCCTCATGAACCATCATTTCCGGTACTACGGCTGAACGTTTTACGACACCTGAGTCCGGAGCCAGATTCCCTTTAAGAACAGCAATACCACCTGTTTCACTATATGGATTATCAATCGGACGAATCACTTCTTCATCACGATTATATACATGTTCAATATTCTCTCCTACGGTCTTACCGCTTACCGTGATAATATCCGTGTGGAGAAGTCCTTTCTTATTTAATTCATTCATCACCGCATACACACCGCCGGCTTCGTTGAGCTGCTCCATGTAAGTGTGTCCCGCCGGAGCCAGATGGCAGAGATTTGGCGTCTTTGCACTAATCTCATTGGCAATATCCAAATTCAACTCAACACCTGCTTCATGAGCAATTGCCGGAAGATGAAGCATCGTATTGGTGGAACAGCCAAGCGCCATATCCACCGTCATTGCATTGATAAATGCTTTTTCATTCATAATGTCACGCGGACGAATGTTTCTTTGATACATTTCCATTACCTGCATACCCGCATGTTTTGCAAGACGTATGCGGTCGGAGTATACTGCCGGAATCGTTCCATTTCCCTGAAGTCCCATTCCGATCGCCTCTGTCAGGCAGTTCATGGAATTTGCTGTGTACATACCGGAGCAGGAACCGCAAGTCGGACAGGCATGATTGACAAAATCATCCACCTGTTCTTCTGACATCTTACCCGCTGCGTGCGCCCCAACTGCCTCAAACATACTTGACAGGGAAGTCTTCTTTCCCTGTACGTGTCCGGCAAGCATCGGCCCGCCGCTGACAAATACGGTAGGAATGTTGACACGCGCTGCCGCCATCAACAATCCGGGAACATTCTTATCACAGTTCGGAACCATCACCATAGCATCAAATGCATGTGCCAATGCCATGCACTCGGTCGAATCTGCAATCAAATCACGCGTCACTAAAGAATATTTCATGCCAATATGCCCCATGGCAATTCCATCACAAACGGCAATTGCCGGAAATACAATCGGTGTACCTCCCGCCATTGCCACACCTAATTTAGCGGCTTCTACTATTTTATCCAAATTCATATGCCCCGGCACAATCTCATTATATGAACTGACAATCGCTACCAGTGGCTTTTCCAGTTCCTCTTTCGTCAACCCAAGCGCATGAAACAAAGAACGCTGGGGAGCTGTCTGCATACCTTTCTTTACGGAATCACTTTTCATCTATTTCATCTCCATTTCTTCATATCTCATTCGCAATGGCGTCCCCCATCTCTTTTGTTCCCAAAAGGGTTTTGCCATCATCCATTATATCAATTGTCCTCAATCCCTTTTTCAGCACCGTCTTCACTGCATTTTCTATAGCATCTGCTTCTTTCGAAAGAGCAAATGAATAACGAAGCAGCATAGCAGCGGAAAGAATCGTTGCAATTGGATTGGCTTTATTTTGGCCAGCAATGTCAGGAGCAGAGCCATGACTCGGCTCATACATACCAAACGTTCCCTCTCCCAAACTGGCAGAAGAAAGCATTCCCAAAGAACCTGTCACCATACTTGCCTCATCCGACAATATGTCGCCAAACATATTCTCCGTCAATATAACATCAAACTGTTTTGGATTGCGGACAATCTGCATGGCGCAATTATCTACCAGCATATTGGTCAGCTCCACTTCCGGATAATCCTTGCTGACCTCCTCGACGACTTTAGACCACAGACGCGAGGAATCCAAAACATTTGCCTTATCAACACTACAGACGCGCTTTCTGCGTTTCATGGCAATCTCAAATGCCTGTTTCGCAATGCGCCGTATCTCATTTTCATCATATTTTAATGTATCGACAGCCGTCATAACGCCGTCAATTTCCTTTGTGTAACGCTCTCCAAAATAGAGACCGCCTGTCAATTCACGGGCAAAGATAAAATCAAACCCGCCCTCAATAATCTCTTCTTTCAGGGGACACGCACCACTTAACTCTTCGAATAAAATCGCCGGACGTAAATTACAAAACAATCCCAGACCTTTGCGAATTTTCAAAAGACCGGCTTCCGGTCTCTTTTCCGGCGGCAAATCATACCAGCTATCCACACCGACTCGTCCGCCTACCGAACCAAGCAGGATGGAATCGCTTTTTCTTGCGCGCTCCAATGTCTCCTCCGTCAATGGTTCCCCATAAGCATCAATCGAGCAGCCGCCCATCAGCAACTCTTCATATTCAAAGTCATGTCCATAGACGCTCGCTACTTTATCTAAAACTTTTTTTGCTTCGGCCACAATCTCAGGACCGATACCGTCTCCCGGAATTACTGCAATATGATATTTCATGTACGTCTCATCTCCATTTCCTTATGTCAAAAGGGCATACTATCCCCATAATTTCATAGTATAATGCAAAAAGGGGGGATGTGTCAAGCACAGTAAGTGGCAATTAGAAAGAAATCCGCAGCAGGCTTATAAGAATCCCGCCGACAACTCCTGCCAGATAGAGGTAGGCAATGATACCCACGTTTTGTTTTACCGAGCGCTTGTTCATACGGCAAAGCACCAGAATGCCCACTCCCCCGTTGACAAACAATCCCGCCATCATCGGCCCCGCGCCTATTACACGCTGCAAATACAATTGGGTAATAATAACAGATGAGGCGCAATTTGGTATAAGGCCGATGAGTCCGGCAACGGCCTCCCCGACGACCGGCAAGTCAGAAATTACCAAGGCCAGCCTTTCTTCTCCCACGCTCTCTAAGACTGCTTCTAAAATGAGTGTTACCACAAAAATGAAAAGGAAAATCTGTACCGTATGCCGCAGCGCAGAGATAAAAACACCTTCTTCACATTTACAGTGCTCACTCTCACACATCGTATGAATATTTTTGTAGCGCAGCTTGCGGCGAAAAATCCCATGATAGAGGAAATCCAGAATAAAACCGCAGACAACGGCATACGCCGCTTTCCACAGCAAAATTTTGGCAATTGTCGAAACTGGCACCGCTTCCGATACAAAAATGGGAAGCATCTCATCCGAAGTAGACAAAAACACGGCAGTCAATGTGCCGGCAGTAATTACCCCGCCCGCATACAAATTGGCTGCCGCCGCGGAAAAACCGCACTGGGGAAATACCCCCAGCACGCCGCCAAACAGAGGCCCGGCCTTGCCCGTACGAAGAATGAGCGCCTGCGTCCTGCTGCCCGTCTTGTGCTCCAGCCATTCCATCAGCAAATACGTCAGGAACAAAAACGGAACTAGTTTTCCCGTATCCACACATGCTTCTTTTACTATTTCGAATATTTGTTCCATACATGTCCTTCCTTTAGTTTAATTAATCCTATTACAGACAATTCCCTGAAAAGTCTCTCGATGTCTTTAATACCCGATAATACACTTTTTAATCTGATTCTTCTGTTTGTCCGAAAGCTGTTGCCCTTCAAACAGTTCCTTAATAAACTTCTCACGGTACTGCTTCTTTACATAAACTTTACGCTTATAGGCACTGTCCGGTGAAATGTCTCCGGTAAATTGAGGTACTTCTCCGGCTATCTTTACCGAAGTGACGCTGTCGTCCCAAGTATCAAAATATGAACGATTTTCGAACAACGCCCCTCTGTCTATGCATTTTAATGAGTTCGGAGTGATAAACTGGACGTCAAGTATGTCGGCGGAGCGATTAACAATGCTAGCAAAAGCCTGAGAAGCAATTTCTTCTATCCCCTCTTTAATACGAACATAAGTTTTGTAGGTTCCTTTCGATATTTTTTTAAACGTAACTTCCCGACCCTTTTGCTTTTTGCTAAAATCAATCTCACTGGTAGTTCTATACAATTTCTTTCCATCTCTGGAAAAAAGCCAACCATCTTTACTGCTGTATTTATTATTCTTCTCATTTACAGAATATTGGATTACCAAAATATTAGACAGACATGGAACATTTTTCGCATTTTCCGGTATCTGAAGAACAGTGAAATTTCCATCTATAGCTCTCATTGAAAATTCCGGCGTCCAAAAATAGAATCCCTTTTCTGATACATATTCAAGCTGCTCCGGCAACGCTATATTATAGCAGTATTCCCATGAATAAAATCCATCCGGTTTTTGCACTTTAACATCAGAAGCATTCCAAAATGCCACACTGGGAAGAAGCGTAAAATTAGCTCCTATATATTTTATCTTTTTCGGAAGCATCGTATTGCAAATGCCATACAAAGCATTATCAC
The DNA here is from genome assembly GCA_910589595.1 of uncultured Eubacterium sp. GTDB lineage: Bacteria > Bacillota > Clostridia > Lachnospirales > Lachnospiraceae > Eubacterium_F. Next base: position 75,404 of record CAJUTM010000007.1, on the reverse strand, counting down.
CAATATATTCCAGTTCCTCATTCAGGAGTACCGTCACCGGTTGTACACCTATCTCCAGCACGCCCCCCATAGTATCCTCTTCTGTATATGCTTCCCCCCCCTTCAAACCAATTTGTCTCAAACGCTTTGGCTTCCAGACGGCGGAGCGAATGGGGCAGATTTACTTTTACCCATCCGGCTTTTCCTCTCAATCCACCCGCTCCAACCATATGAGCAAACGCTTCTTCCGGTACGGAAGTCCATCCCTCCTCCAATGTAATCTGCATACTGCTGCAATTCTCAAATGCATTTCTCTCTATCTCTATCCCGCTTGGAATACTTAATTTTAGCGATTTCACATATTTTTGCTGTACGGTATCCGGCGTTACCGTAAACGCCCCGCTGGCAATTTTCTTTGTTCCCTGCGGCAGCGTGACAGTCCGGCTCTTCTCATAGTCTCCCAGATAGCGGAGAATCAATACTCCCCGTCTCCGACTGCCGTCGCAGAAGCATAGTTCAGACTGAGATTATCTTTATTTGTCACGGAAAAAATAATATGAGCGCTTGTCACCCTCTGTACCGTCATCTTATATTGTCCGTCCGGACTTACCCACGTTCCTCTGTATTGGCCTGCCATTTTTTATATTCTTCGGCATCTTTTTTCATCCATATCATAACTATGACAGAAAATATAACAGCACAAAAAGCTGCGATTATAATTGTTCTAATCAACCGCCTTTTCCTCATGCGTATCCTCCATTCCCACATTTCTTTACAAATTTTCCAAAATCTTCGTTCCTCTTGTCTTTAACCAGTAAAATATCCAGAAACAAAGTACTGCCGTCAACAGGCAGCAGCCAAATATATATAATTCAGCGCCCAGCGGTTCTCCTGTAATAACATATACCCCCATGATGGCAAACGCATACACCAGATTTAGTAGCAGCACCAGAAACACGCTTATGCTCTGCTTTACTACAGCAGTTTCACTTTTCCAGTTAAGATTCGGCATTTTTAAATTCATCCACAGACCGGTTTCCGCACTCAGCAGCGTAAAGAGGAAAACCATGAGAATAGCAGCAGACGCCATTAATAAGGAAAACCGGAATACAACCGCCATACAGACAGTACACAAAATAGCGGGAATGCCGGTAAGCAGAAGATGAAGATATAATTTCACTTTCAGCACATCCCATGAGGCAATCGGCAAAGACTGGAGAATCCACAAATTCTTTCCCTCCAGAGAGACGGACGGCGCCGTAATATCATTCATGGCGGCTAGTCCACAGACGCCAACGCAGCCGATAAGGAAAACCATCTTCATGTCAGCCTCAAAAAATTGCCACAGGGCACCCAATATCCAGTTTCCTTTCACTAAAAGAAACACCGACGCAGCAACGAGAAACAGCGTGCCTAAAGAGCAATTGAGCATATAGGTGGAACTGGACAGAAAGCGGCGCACTTCCCTCGTCAACAGCGCTCCCATACAACTTTTGCGGCGGAGTCTCTTCTCCCTGTAACGCGTATGCTGCTTTCCGGAAGAAGACGCAGTCATCTTCACAAAATTGTAAGACAATATCCGGTATACCAGAGCTGCGGCCGCAAACAAAACGGCTGCGCACAATAACGCGGACACGATATCTCCCTCTCCCACGCGTCCTAACAGATAAAGCGGATACACAGCTCCTTTTATTTTGGCGCCTACCGTCATACTGTTGATAATCAACATCTGCAGCAAATGATTCGCCTGAAACCAAACGTAATAATATCCCCCGAGAAACGCCAGCGACACTACTACCGTAAGTAAACTCTTATTTCGCAGCCTGCTGTTTATCTTCGCAACAACCCAGCCAAGTATACAGGAAAGAATGAGATTACACAGGGAAATCAGAAACAACCAGACAATCCCTCCCAAAACAGCCCTCGCCCCTGCCGTCATAACATATACGATAATCGCGGGAATCGTAACAATACTGCCATACAGAAGTCCCATGACATATACGCCTGACAGGCGCACTAACAGAATTGCGCGGATTGGAATCGGCAGCGACAGCAATAAATCATTATCTTTCGCCTGATATAAGCTGGCAAACGTATTAAAGATACTGCCAAATATACCTAACGCCAGAGCTATCATCCCCATAATGGTAAAATACAGCCAGCCGATTCCGGCCTGTAGCAGCGGCTGGCAGAGTACTTTGCCGACATAAAAAAAAATGCCGCCTAAACATACGAGCAGGCTCAAATAGAGAAGAACGAGAGCAGCCGTTGAGACCGCCGAACGTCTCTTTCCTTTCTTTCTATCCTGAAAAAAACTCTGATTCAGCTCTGACATCTGCTTTTTAAACAAAATTCCTAACATGTTTCTTCCTCCATTTCAAGAAACACCTCTTCAAGTGAGGTATCGCCTTTTACCTCTTCCATCGTTCCACTGCAAATCAACTTTCCATCCCGAATAATAGCAATCCGGTCACACAGCTTTTCCGCCACTTCCAGTACATGAGTAGAAAAGAAAATGGCTCCGCCGGCATCACACATACTGCGCATCATTTCTTTTAATGTATGAGACGCTTTCGGGTCTAATCCGACAAACGGCTCGTCCATAATAATCAGTTTCGGCTCATGGAGCCATGCGGAAATGATGGCCAGCTTCTGCTTCATACCATGCGAATATGCTGAAATCGGTTGCGCCAAATCTTCTGTCAATCCAAAAAGCTCCGCATACTTATGAATCCGCTCTGTTCTCACATCCTCTTCCACTCCGAAAATATCCGCCACAAAATTCAAATATTTAATCCCGCTCATAAACTCATACAAATCCGGATTATCCGGTATATAAGCAATCTTCTTTTTACAGGCGAGCGCATCCTTTTGAATCGACACGCCGTCAATCCATATCTCACCGGAATCAAACGGCAAAATGCCGGCACAAGACTTAATGGTTGTCGTCTTGCCGGCGCCATTATGTCCAATAAAACCATAAATTTCTCCCGACGCAATATGCAGCGACAATTCATCCACCGCTGTCCTGTCGCCATATGTTTTCGTCATCTTCACAATCTTTAACATAAAAACCTCCATTCTGAAACTCAGCGGATAAATAGTACAAATTTAATAGTCCGAATCATCCCAGTCATCCTCGTCATCCCAGTCGTCCTCGTCAATTTCCCAGTCATCGTCCCAATAATATTCATAATTTATGTCCTTGCCGGACAACCGAAGCCGGATTTCCTTTTTCTCCTGCTCCGTCAGACGCTGACCGTCGACAAGACGCCGGAACAGCTCTTCCCATTCCTTTTTATCTTTTAACTCTATTCCCCAGCCGACGTTCTCCTCATAATCCAATTTCCCATACAACTGTGGCAAATCTCCATTTATAATAACATACCTGCCTGATGAAAGCAATGTATTTCTTGCTATCTTCTTCAGCGTAGCCGGCAACTGATAGGTATCATCTGAATATAAGCTGAAACCATAATTTTCACTCCTGTAGAGAAAATTCGTTCCCAGTTCAATCAGACGGTTCGGTATCTTGTCACAAATAACTCCTTGCAGCGCATCATCCTCTATATATTCCAGCGTATCGTTAAGCTTTACTTCCAGCGGAGATGATACCTGCGTTTCCGAAGCATACATTGACTGTACCTCATTTTCTTCCAGAGCAAACGCACTTTTTTTAAGCCGGCGCACCGTTTCCGGCAACACTACCTCTACCCATTTTGACCGGAACCTCTGTATGTATTTTTCTACCATGTGGGCAAAACTTTTTTCTTCTACCACCGTCCAGCCGTCTTCCAGTTCAATTTTCAACTTTCCGCAATTCCGGAAAGCGTATGGTTCTACCGAAACTCCTTTGGGAATCTTTAACTCAGAGACATGGACACAATCCGAACACAGCGCGCTGTTCTCCACGGTAAAAGCTCCCTCTGCAATTTGTCTCACTCCTTCCGGCAGCTCAATATGACGCTCTTTCTCGTAATCTCCCAAATAGCGCAGCACCGTATCCCCATCTATAATAAAATCTCCCTCCCGACGTCCCCTCACCGGCTTTCTGTACTGACAATCTGCCTCTACAACAAGACCATAACCATCGGTGATAAACTCATACCGGAAGTTCTCTTTCTCAAACACTCTCTTATAGCGGTTGTCATTTAATTGTTCTTCTGCCACGAGCCTGCCAAGAGTATGTTCCAATTCCGAAAACAGACGACAGCAATCAATGTCACCCATAGCATATTTTTCCATACTTTTATAATTTCTTTTATCATCCCATACGATATGTACTCTGGAAACTTTCTCCCGCTCTTCTTCCAGACAGACGAGTGATTTCCACTCATGATACTTTTCCGGAAGACGCTTCCCCATAAATGCCGTCAAATTCACTTTTTCCATTTTCGGAAGCGCCTCTTTCTTCTTGAGATTCCCCTCAAATACAATACCGTCGCTAACTGCCTGCTTGTTTTTATTCTTTTCCACATCTACATGAATTTCTTTTTCATTCAGCAGAATTTTCCCCTCAAAATCCGAACCATAACACAATCTGCTCTTTTGTACATTGTTTTCCTTATATGATTCAATACTATAATTAAAAACATATTCTCCATCACCGGTGGCAACGGCGGAAGCAAAAGAAAGGGTCTGCCCCGTGTCATTATTTTCAAATGAAAAAACCATGTGCGCGCTCGTTGTCCGCCGCACCGTTAATTTATATTTTCCGTCTGCACTTACCCATATTCCCCGATAACCGGCCAGCCATCTGGCATGCTCTTCTTCGTCCTTTTTCATCCATATATACCCGATAACTGACAAAAAAAGAGCGGCGCCCACCACTACGATTATCATAAGCAACAACTGTTTTTTTCGCATAGCAATCCCCATTCTGCACTTTATTTTACTATATATACGATTGAAACGGGATAATTGTTGCAACAATTATCCCGTTATCGCAAAATCCAGAAAAGAAAGGGCAAGTCTTGCCTCCAGCTCTTTCTCATCCATGTTGTTCGTTGCGCCACAGCTATACCAGCCAAAGGAAGCGTGCCTCTGTTCCATTCCGCGCCAATGCCTATCTACCTCTTTCTCATAAGTTTCCCTGGTCGCCTTTTTTCCCCCCACCATATAACCCTTTTCTGTAGTCGAATCAACATCAAAAATTTTACCTGCATCAAACTGCCTTTGTTTTATCGTATCGCCCTGCAGTGAAAAATCACCCGGCACTTCCCTTACGCCTTTTTGGTCTTTATACCGGAGCGATGAGCAGTAATAGTACACATTATCCTTTGGGGAATAATACGCATCCACCTGCGAATAATCATTAATATCAAGACCGCATCTCTCTTCGCCACACTTTACCAGCCTGCCGTCTTTACTGATTTCATACGCATATATATATGTTGCGCTGTTATATACTTTACACACAACAACCTCCAGCCGCCTATTCTGATTGAGGTCTGATATCATATAGTACAAACTATAGTTTCCGGATTCCGGCTCAGACCAAAGGAGCTGCTCCCGCGCAATCTGTTTGATTTGCTGCTGTACTTCTTCCGTAATCCCCTGTTCGGAAAGGGATTTTCGCGGCTCCAGTGAAAAAGTAAAATCCGTCATCGCATGAGCTACCTGTTTTTCCTCCATCTCGCCAAAAGCATACTCATCCAAACAGCGGTATTTGCCGTAAGCAAACATCCATCCATCAACCAAATAATTATCCCGCTTATCCTCTGGCTGAACTCTCTCTAACCACTCCTCTATCCAATCGGCATAAGTAGCTACGGGGTGTAAATCGAAATCCAGAGTGCATACCCCCGCTTTCTTTTCTCCCTTTTCCTCGTCAATTACAAGAAGAAGCTCTACTGTCCGGTCAGCCGGTACAAATTGCGGAATATATACGTGGCAGTCTTTCTTTTCTCCAACAACGCAATACTTCCGCGCCTCTTCTTTCACCTTATCCTCTATCTGTTTTACTATCTTCCGTGTCTCCTTGCTCATCTCCGGATAATCCGGCCTCCTGCCCTCTTCATACTTCCACGGTTTCAGCTTTGTCACTTTTACCGCTCCATCCAGCTCTTCCCGCAATTCCTTTTTAGTATACACAGCGCCTGAAGCCGATTCGTCTATCATTGTCTCAAAGCCCGGCTCCTCACAATCGGTGTAATAACATAGCACATCATAGTTGTAATATGTTTCGCCACCCTCACTCACTTTATCAACAAGATAGTACTGGTGGCAATCTTTTTTCTTTTTGCAGTAAAGCTCCATGTCCCTGCCGCTAAATTCTTCGTCCCTACAGTCGTATTCATAAACCTCATGCTGGATGGCTTTGTGAAACGCCCGTTCAATCTCGTCCACTGACGGTTCTTTCACTGGCTTCTTTACTCCGGCGGCCTGCCCGCTTACAACATCCCCCTTTGTTGTCACCGGCTGATATTCCCTGCAGCCTGCCAAGCCAAACAACAGGCTCCCCAAGATAATTGCATACAATAAACCCTTTTTCATACTTACCTCCCATTTCAAACATCTACGCTCGAAGAAGCATAACCTATTCTTCCTCTTCCGGTTTCCAATCTTTATTCTGCCGGCTCAGCAGGAAGAAACGAAGTCCCATGACAAGCGTAATTCCAAGCGCCGCAATCAGAATGGCATAGGCGTCGATTCCATCGGTCTCCTGTATGTAATATTCACTGTAGGTGATACCGAGAGCTTCCGTGCCCTGCATAAATTCACGCAGATATTTTGCTTCGTCCGTATCACATTTGCGAAGCTGTCCCTTAATATGCCGGACTGCCGGCTCTTTGCCGCCATTTTGCATATAGGTTTCCGTCTCCTGCGCCATTTTTTCCCATTCTTCGGTATTTTTATTGGTTTTCAGGCTGATACAGTCTTTTGCATCCTTTTTCGTTGATACAACGTAATAATCTGCCGTACCCGTCTTTATAAAATGAAAACGGTACGATTCTTCCTGACAATACGAACCCAGATTCACGGCTACGTCTGCCTCGACATATTTCCCCGTCTGATACTCATCTGGTTTCATCGTCGCCAAATCAGTAGTCAGATTGCTCGCCACGGCGTTGTAAATACCGATGGCATATAAAGCTATTAAAATAATAACGGTTACAATCACATCTGCTTTTCCTACTCTTTTTCTCTTAAACATATTTTTTGTCTCCTTCTGTCTTCTAAACCTGACTGTGGCAGACCGCCTCCTGACTTACCACTGTCTAATTACCAGCAAAGTACCTCATGCCCATCTTCGGTCACAAGCACCATAATTTCCCACTGTGCCGACGGCATATGGTCTTTCGTGTAAACTTCCCAATGATTACGGGAATCAGTATAAATTGCCTGTTTTCCCATATTTACCATCGGTTCAATCGTAAATATCATACCGGGAACCATAAGCATTTCTTCTCCCTTTTGGGAATTATATCCAACCCAGGGCTCCTCGTGAAACTCGAGTCCGACTCCGTGTCCTCCGATTTCCCTCACAACCGTATAGCCATTGGCTTCTGCGTGGTCGTGTACGGCCTGCCCCATATCGCCTAAGAAGCCCCACGGCTTCACCTGCTCCAACCCTTTTTCTACGCATTCTTTCGTGACTTCTACCAGTTTCTTTTTTTCTGGAGACACATCCCCGATACAAAACATACGGGATGAGTCCGAATAAAATCCATTGAGAATCGTAGAGCAATCCACATTGACAATATCACCATCCTGCAAAACAACATCTTTGGACGGAAATCCGTGACAAACCTGTTCGTTTACTGATGTACACACACTGTAGGGAAATCCCTCGTAATGCAGCGGTGCCGGAACCGCACCGCGCTCCGTCGTCATCTCATAGACAATTTTATCAATCTCCGCCGTATTCATCCCCGGACGGATAACCGTCTCCAAATAATCGAGAATGGCAATATTAATCACACAACTTTCCTTTATCTTTTCCACCTGTGCCGGCGTCTTTATAATCTTATGCGGCGGCACAATATGTCCGGCTTCTTCAAAAGAATGTATTTTTTCGTCAAAGGAAGCGTGGCATACTTTGTACTTGCGTCCGCTTCCACACCAACAAGGCTCATTACGTCCTATCTGCTTTGCCATATTCATCCAGTCCCCTTCTACAAAGCATTTTTAATTGCTGCCAGTAATTCGTCATATTCTTCATACGCCGGAAGTTCCGGATAATCTGCCTTAATCCGCTCTGTGCTCTTAAACAGAAATCCCGCTTTACTAGCCTGAATCATTCCTAAATCGTTATGGCTGTCGCCACTGGCAATCGTTTCATAACCAATCGACTGCAGGGCTTTCACCGTCGTATATTTCGAATTTTCCACGCGCAGCTTATAACCGGTAATCTCACCATTTTCCGCCACTTCAAGCGTATTGCAGAAAATAGTCGGATACCCGAGTTTTTTCATAAGCGGCCCCGCAAACTGCGTAAACGTATCACTGATGATAATTACCTGTGTGAGAGCGCGCAGCTCATCCAAAAACTCTCTGGCCCCCGGTATCGGGTCGATTTTGGCAATCGTCTCCTGTATCTGCCGTAAACCAAGCGAATGCTCCTTCAGCGTCTGTATACGGAAATTCATCAGCTTGTCATAATCCGGCTCATCCCTTGTCGTTCTTTTCAACTCGGGTATTCCCGTCTCCTCTGCAAACGCAATCCATATTTCCGGCACCAGTACCCCTTCTAAATCTAAACATACAATATTCATGTTTCCCCTCTTTTCCGTAATCATAAATTTACTTATCCTGACTTTTCATCACATTTACTATTCAACCGAGACAAAATAATAATAAATCGGCTGACCGCCAAAATGTATTTCTACCTCTAAATCCTCATCGACTTCTGCTAACGCTGCAGCTATTTTTCTGGCGTCTTCTTCCGAGCCCTCCTGACCATAATAGATGGTAACAATTTCTGACTCTTCCTCCAACATCTTCTTTAACAACGCCAGCGTTGTCTCAACGACATCCGTTCCGACCGTTTCGATTGTCTTGTCACTCAATCCCATAATATCCCCGGCCTTAATCTCTTTTCCATCAATGAGTGTATCGCGAACCGCATACGTGACCTGACCGGATTTCACTTCCGACAGACTTTGCCTCATTGCCTCTTCATTTTCCTCCGGCGTCATCCCCTCGACAAAATTTATCATTGCCGTAATTCCCTGCGGTATATTTTTCGTCGGAATCACAACAATATTTTTGTCTTCCGTTAATTCTCTGGCCTGTTCGGCAGCCAATATAATATTGCCATTATTCGGCAGAATGAAAATATTGTCCGCATTCACTTTCTGAATGGCGCTCAAAATGTCTTCCGTACTCGGATTCATCGTCTGCCCGCCCTCAATAATGTAGTCGACACCGAGGTCGCGGAAGATTTCGCGCAATCCCTCGCCTACGGAAACACTGATAAAAGCGTTGTCTTTGTGCGGCATTTCCGATACAGTAACATTTTCTTTCGTCTTATCACCCATAGAATCTCCGGACTGTTTTGCGTCGTTTTCTTTCTGCTCTTCCGCCATCTGACGGGAATTTTGAATAACGCGCTCATTATGCTCTTCCCTCATATTATCAATCTTCATCCGCGTCAGAGAGCCATAGGTGAGAGCCTTTTGAATAGCTAATCCCGGGTCGTTCGTATGAACATGGATTTTTACGATATCTTCATCCGCAACACAGACAATGGAATCACCGATAGATTCCAAATACCCTTTGAATTCCCTCTCATCCCTACTCTGAAACTCTTTGTCCGTCATAATAATAAATTCCGTACAATATCCAAATTTAATATCTGCGTCTGCGATAGCCTCTGCTTTAATACCCGAGCCAGCTTCCGTTCGTTTCACTTCCGGCTCTACCGCATAATTCACTTGTTTGCCAATCAGGGCGTCGTACGCGCCCTCCATAATCGTCAGCAGACCCTCGCCGCCGGAATCTACCACGCCGGCTTCTTTTAATACGGGAAGCATCTCCGGCGTCTGCTCAAGCACATCGCGCATATGCATGATAATGTGATTGACAAATTCCGCGAGATTATCGGTATGCCCGTTTAACTCTAACGCCTTATCCGAGCCACCGCGCGCCACGGTAAGAATCGTTCCCTCTTTCGGCTTCATTACTGCCTTATACGCAGATTCCACCGCTCTCTCGAAAGCTCTTGTCAGAACATCGGCATCTACCTCTTTTTCGTGTGAAATTTCTTTTGTAAAGCCACGCAGAAGCTGGGACAAAATAACTCCCGAATTTCCTCTTGCCCCGCGGAGTGAACCGCCGGAAATCGCTTTGCACAGGCTCTTCATGTCCGGATTTTCCAGAGCGGCAACTTCCCTCGCCGCCGACATAATCGTCATTGTCATATTCGTTCCCGTATCACCATCCGGAACCGGAAATACATTCAAATCATTAATTTTCTCCTTTTTGGCATCAATGGCATTGGCGCCGGCCAAAAAGCATTTTTGTATTACCTTGGCATCAATCGTCTTTATATTCACTGTTATTTCCTCCAAAATAAATTAGGCCCGCTAATTAGTTAATTACCCGTACCCCTTCCACACATACGGTAATTCTGCCAACTTCCATGCCTGTATATTCTTCAACTTTATATTTTACATTGTCAACCAGATTTTCAGCAACTGCCAAAATACTTACCTCATAAGCTACAATGATATGAAGTTCAATGTATAATTTTCCTTCTTCTACAGTGACATTAACACCATGGCGCAGATTGTCTTTCTTCAATAATTTGACAATACCATCACGAACACTAACGGATGCCATTCCCACGACGCCAAAACATTCGACCGCTGCGGAACCGGCATATTTTGCCAGCACATCTTCATCCACAATGATTTTCCCCATCTCGGTATTCATCTGTCCTTTCATAGTAAGCCTCCAATCTACTTATTTTATTGCACACTTAATATATATTTTACACCATTTTCAAAAAAAAATCAACGAAACAACGGATTGTTTTAATAATGGGTTGACCGCCTTTTCTCCTCCATCATTTAAACCACGAGCGTCACGCTTCGCGAGACTGCTCGGGTTCGCGGGCGCGCTCGGATAGTCTTGTGCAAGCACAGACATATCCTCACTTTGCCTCCGCGTAAATAAAAGACCCCAAACTCAAATCCATGAGTCCGGAGCCCCTGCAAATTTCACATTATACTTGACTGACTTCCATTTTGTCTTGTAACATCATATGATACAGTTCCCGATGTTCTTGTGGAATATCTAACGCCTCCATACATTCTTCCTCTGATAAGTTCAAATTTTTCATCATACTAATAATATAATTGATTGTAGTCCTATCTACGATTCCCTGTGAAAGATTACACATTTCCATCGCCTCTCTTTCCATTGTTTTAGTCATTGCAACATCAAACTCATCTTTTAATATCTTTTTCTTTTCTTCCGGCAATATCCGGTCTGACAGGAGAACATCCAGCATTTTCATTTTCTTCAATATCTTTTACCGGACAATCGTAAAATTCTTTCACACACGTCTTCAAAATACAGGCTAAAATCTGTTTGTTTACTAAAAGATTCCGGCAATACGCATCATATGACGCATTCTGCCCTGCCGTATCAATCTTTTTCGACAATGTATTTTCTACTTCCAATAGTCTCTCCCTTACATTCCCTAAATTTAGCATAACATAGCCATTGAAAAATATCCACTGAATCTTTACTGGTGATTAGGCTGACAATACCAAACCTTAAAAACTGTGAAGACTCAAAACCATGCAACAAAATACACGGACTGCCTGTTTGGGAATATCTTTACCAACAGACAATCCTGTTTCTTTGGCACTTTAATCACAGCTTTCTTGTAAAGCCCCTTAAATGCCTGCGCTCCCACTGATTTGCTGTTCAGCTTTTTGCTTTTAATTGTTATTGTTTTTAACTTCTTACATCCGTAAAATGCTTTCTTGCCAATCTTCGTTACCCCTGCCGGAATCGTTATCTTCTTTAATGATGTACACTTAGCAAATGTTTTGTTTCCGACCGGATGGGATACTGCAGGATACCCGCTTCCCTAAAAATAACAAAATATTCTGATTAAATTTTTTTAATCGGATGACGTACCACTGTCTTGAGTTTTTCAGGATTACACCTTCTCGGGTCTGATAAGTAAATCTCGTGATGAAAACGAGCCTCCGTAATGTCAAGCTCGTATCCATTTTTTGCGGCGTACTCGTGCATAGCTGCAATGGTGGCCGGCTCATCATCATAGGAGCCGATATGCATACACTGAACGCAAACACCTTCATTATATGTGAAAAACTCAACTTTGGAAAAATCTGTCTTTTTCTTTTTTGTTGCTTCCGAAACTGCCCAATCAAAGTCCTCTTTTGTAACAAAGTCAGGCAGACGAATAAGTGAAATAAAGTTGAAGTTCTCTTTATGAGCGTAGTCTATACCGTCAACGCCATCCTGCCACCAAAACCCTTCCAGAGGCGGAACGACATATTCAAAATACCCACCAATCTTATAATCCCCTTTGTAACTCATTTTTATAGTAAAAGCAATGCCATAAAGTAAACCAATCGATGCCTTATATTCACCATCTTCGTCATTAGGATTGCCCTTTCCACAGACTGCAATGTAATTCATCGACGGCACTTCTACAATACTCGGCTTTTTAGGCGGCATATAAAATTCTTTGTATTCTTTCTTATAATCAAATGACATTGTTATTCTCCTTTTCAGATGTAAAACTTATTATAGCACAGAGATGTGAAAAAGGATAGATACCTATAGCAAATTATCATTCATTGCCATTGCCGGTTCCGTTTTTCCCTCTCCCGCATATAATAATACTAACCCTTACTAATCCGGTGGATACGCATGAAACGACTGATTGGATTTATTCTCTTTTGGATTGGCATTGGTATGTGCATCATGCTATTCATGCGCCATAGCCTGTTAGCCATACTGATTATAATTGCCTGCCTTGTTCTCGGATACAACTTATTTACCTCGTGTGACTGATGGTACAAAAACCTGTACACAAAAAAAGAAGATGTCTGTACGGCGGTTCACTGTCACCGATACGACAACTCCTTTTACTTTGCACAATCCAAATGCGACTACGCTCTTTCTACTTTTCCGGAACGAAGGCATGAAGTACATACATACATTTTCTTTGTACCGCCATTCACTTTCACCCGAACCGATTTCAAATTTGATTTCCAAATCTTATTGCTTCTTCTATGAGAGTGGCTGACAGCGTTACCAAAGTGTACGCCTTTTCCACATACTGCACATTTTGCCATGAAAAGCACCTCCTTCTGCTCTAACTTCGCATGTCCCTTTTATATCAATAAACTATATATCTTACACACGACAACACGAATATTCTAGCAAAATTCTACTCATTTTGCAAGTATAAATTTCTACTTTTTGCAAATAATTTCTAAAATAGCCAAATAATGCTTATTCTTCCGTCTCTGTGGCGCTTTCACTGCCCTTATCTTTTTTCTTGGAAAACTTGTCTACAAAATCCGGCACCATGTCGAGTATCTTCGTAATACCATCCTGATTCTTTACATTGACAAGCTTAGAAGTTCCATCTTTAATTACTAAAACAGCGCTTGGCTGGATTTTGCCGCCCATACCGCCGCCGCCATTATTCTTCTTTTCGTTCTGATTGGCAAATGCCCCCGCTGCCACGCCAAAACTTACATCTACCAGTGGAAGTACAATCGTTCCATCGTCAAAACGAACTGCGTCGCCGACTACCGTCTTCGTCGTAATAAATGCGTCCATTCCTTTAAATAATGATTCTACCGTACTGCTAAAACTATTTTCTGCCATGTCATGCAGCCTCCTTTTTTACTTTATTAATCTGTTTCCACAACGCTTTCAGCTCTCTATCCTGATAGAGCCGGTGAAGAAGTCGCAAAAAATATATCATCCGTATTTTTCCCTTTATAAATCCGTCTGCCTCAAAATGCTTTTCCTCAAAATCCGGAACAATCCGCACGCCATCCTGATATGCGGCCGGAAACAAACTAATCCCCCCTAAAAGCATTCCGGTCGTACAGGGGTCGCCGGTCCCCACAATGATTCTTCCTCTCACTCTCGTCGGCGATAAATACCGAATCAGTAATAGTATCTCCCGCAACAGTTTCTTTATCACACGGCGGTTTCTGCTTTCCTTTATCAAACCAATTATACTAGATACTCCTGCAAATGAAAAGGACTTTTTCGATTTACTCCGTTTTAAACCCGCCCTTTTCTGACGCCGCTTTTTCAGCGGCCTTTCTGACGGCTTTTTCCCCTTATCCGGCGGCTCGCTTTGGTGGTTGTCATCAACCGAAGCTGGGTTTTCGTCTTTCTTTTTCTCCGTCTTTTTTTTCCCTCCGGCCAGACATTTAACGGGAATGCCAAACAGTGTCAGCAAAACCTTGTCCGAATGCGCGCCCTTGCGGACGGCGACGACGGCAAGCCAGCGAAAACAATAGGAATATGTCAGCTTGTCCTGACTGTTCACTCTCACATAATAACGGAGCGGAACAAAAATAACAAGAGCACTAAAAAATAAAAGCAATGCCAGAATGCCCCCGAAAATAAATCCTATCCATTTTAGAATTGTCAAAACAATCCACATCTGCTTTCAACTTCCTTACTCCATTTTCCCCGAAAACTTTTCTTTTACAAAATATTGATACGGACGAACCGAGGAATCCAGACGCCACATATCCAGTATCATCCGCTGCAAAAGTTCGCCTGCCTCTTTCTGATTGGCCGCGAGACCGACAACATATAAGTCCAGATAAGCATACCGCCGGAAAAACAACTGCCTCGTCTCCATCATTTCGAATAGATTCTTTTCATTTAACGCTAATGTAATTGCGACATAACTTTTTTTCCACGGACGGCGCGCCACCACTCTCTTTTTACATTTTTTCGGATGTTTGGCAACTTTCTCATCCATATATAAATCCGAATACCAGTAAATCATGTCAACTCCATCCCTTTTCTTCCTGCATCAATTCCTGCAAAAGCAGCATAACAACAGCTTTTTCCGCCCTGTCCTGACAGCCGAATAAATTTACGCGGATATACTCTTCCAACTCCTGCATATTGCTGAACATAAGCGGCATTTTTTCCAGAAGCTGACTGGTAACTGCACGTTTTAGCGGACGGGAGAGCTGGAGGAACTGCTGCGAGAGTTCTTCCCGTAACTGTTCGCTGCACTGCCGCACATAGTCGGCGTCTGCCACCTTTTCCCCTCCGGCGCACTCCAAATCAACAAACAGGCTGTCCGAAAGCAGGCTGACAATCTTCGTCATATCGTCGATAAACTCCGTCAGTGATAACTCATGCAGTTCCTCTTTATATGAATCTTTTACCTCATACAAAACAGGCTCCAGACAATCGTATGTTTCAATACATTGTTCAATGCGGCCCTCCAATGGAATCAACATCTCCGGATGGCATTCACGCATGGCAAGACATTTCCAGATAGCACGCCCGTCTTTTACAAGCTTACTCTCTGTCTCCATATAAGGAAAAAGCAGGCTCATGGCATATATGCCGTTGACTACTTTCTGCAGGCTGTAATAGAAATCCGTAAGCCCGTAAACCGCTTCTGCTGCCCGTTCGAGCACTTCCATCATTTCTTTGTATTCCTCTTCGCTCAGTCCGGCATAATCCGCCTCCTGAAGACGCTTTATGTCAGACTGGACAGCCGCATACTCTCCGGCATACTTCTCCGGTTTATATAGCATTGCCGAAGTGCGGAGCATATAAACAAACTCATCCAGAGAAGCACAATCCGAACCCTGATACAGCGTAAGCGCTTCCCCTATTTGCTCAAACAGCTTATATTTTGTCATATGTACGGGAAGCTGACCGACAAGACGGCGGACTCTGTCCTGCATGACACTCTGGTCTTTACTCTCCGTCAAAAACTCTCTCACCTGCCGTAAAAACTGCTCTTCCTCAAATTCGTGAAAGATGTCCGCGAGTTTTTCTTCCGGCAGAAATTTTAATTCCATGCGGTTCAGAACATATTCATAACAAATCAGGCTGTCGGCATAGGAAGTGAAAAGATCCATCTTATCCGTAATTTCCTGACGCAGCTTCTTCATCGCACCAGCGACCTGTCCGTATGCACAATCTTCTTTTGCCAGCTCCCCCAGTGCAAGCAGAACCGGCGCGATAACATCTTTTTCTTTCTGCGCCCGCTCTGCCTGTTCTTCCACAATCTGTTCTATAAAAGTATAGGCTCCGAAAGTTAAATCTAACACTCCATATTCACAATAAGTCTGTACCGCCCTGTCACGGTACAACACAAGATTTTTCTTTATATTCTTTCCCTTATGGATTTCATTGATTAACTTCTTCAAAACGCCCTCCGTTTCTATCTGTAACGATAACTTTATCAATCCGGTTTAGCTTACGAGCTGCCATGTATCCATCCAGCGCAAACCATCTCTGGCAAATCCTTCCAATATCGGCTGTCCGGACAATACCGGATAGAACAGCAGGAACAAAAGGAACGCCAGCGCCAGATAAATAAAGCACCATTTCAGCCATTTTTTATTATACTCCGCTATTTTAACAAGACTGTACGCCACCATCATGGCAATAAACGGTACACTCGGGAAATAATGGTAGGCGAATGTACAACGCGGCACTAACAGCCAAGGTAAATACTGTACAGCAAAGGCAAATATCATAAAGACTACGATTCGTTCTCCCCGACTGAACAACTGTACGCATAGGAAAATAAACCCGACAGCCCCGAGGAAAATAAACGGTATTCCATACCAGCCCCACTGACTGAATACTTCCGACTCCGCTATCCCCGCATACTTCGTCTGCCGCAGGAAAAGTGAGTACAATGCCATAAACATCGTGAACAGGCATATTACCCATTGAGCCCACTGCGCCTGCAGGCTTCCCAGCTTCTGGTTCAAGCGCCGTTTCACGCTGAGCGGACAGGTAATAAACAGTAACGCAGGTATACCCGCCCACCATACGAGCGGATTTCCAAAGGCGCTGATACCCTCTTTGAGACCGTTACTCATCGTCTGGCTGTGATAATACATCGGACGAATCATCACCGGCCACTCAAACCATGTAGAAGAAAACGGATGTGTGGACGTCAAATCGTGATGGTACATATACATTGCCCTCTGGTTATTAACCATCTTTCCGACCAATTCCCAAAACGGATTGCCGCTGTTATCGCGCAGCACTTGTACCAAACCGGCCACCGGCGTCTCATCCCAGTCCGTACCAAGAAAACGCTGGGCATTGCCACCGCCGCCGACAGAGGCATTATCCGAAAACGGTATATAGGCACATAGATAGATTGCTCCCGCAATAACAATGAAAAACAAAATGCAGAACAAAACCGTGAAGATAAGTTTACGCGGAAATACTTCTATAATATGCTGGTGCGAAATTCCCTCCGTCTCTCCTGTCGGATTCTTTTTCGCCAGATAGTATTCATAGGCTCTCCAGCCGATAATGCCAAAGAAGAACAGTCCCAAACCGGCAGAGGCATATACCGCTGTCCATTTGGACGCACAGCCAAGTCCCATCATCAGTGCGCTCAGTCCGAGAGGAATAAAGGTTTTCCACAATTTTGTATCATAAAAACTCGTCTGGCTGTACCAGTACATGAAGAAGAACATCGCGATGATAAAAAATGTTCCGTACACGTCAATCGTGGAGATTCTTGTCTGCGTAAAATGCATAAAATCAAAGGCAAACAGGAATGTCAGCGCTCCGGCCACCCACGTCTTCGCCCCAAACAATCTTCTGGCGAACAGATACATAAACGGCAGCATGCCAATACCGAACAACACGCCGATAATACGCCAGCCAAACGGATTCATGCCAAAGGCACGGACTCCGAGACTGATAAACACTTTTCCGAGCGGCGGATGCGTCCACTCATAATTACTAATGCCGTGAAGCATTTCATACGCCGTTCTCGCGTGATATATTTCATCGAAATAAGTGCCACTGCGGAAAGTAATGGATTTATAATATCCCTCCTGCTCGTCGAACAGATTGTCACCGCCCTCATAATCGAGAATTTCCAGCGTGTGGTTGTTGCCATCTGTGACAACGAGTTCATTTAAGGAAATACCGCTTTGCAATGTAGTCAGACGGATATAGCGGTATGCCTGCGAGGAAAAACTATACGAGCCCGCATTGTTATCCGGAACATTTGTCTGACGTAATATACTCCAGCCGTCTGCCTCTCCGGTCGTTAATTCACCCATGCCAATATACTGGATTTCTTCTTCGCTCTGTTTGGCAACTTCTATTTTAAATTTCTGGTTTTTCTTCGTTTTGGAAAATCCGCGCAACTGATTGAAATAGGTATCTCTTCCCAAATCAATCGTAACGGCGGTTCCCTTGTCCGGCGCTTTCCATTCCGTTTCCGGCGCGTCTTCCTGCGGCTCAAAATATTGCTGCTCGTCAAAGAGCGTCGGATATTCATTCTTGTTCACCGGCTCAATTACATTGCCGTCCTTATCCGTCACGACCAGCTCTTTGAGCATGCTCGTCTCCGAATCGAGGTTGTCTGCCGCCGTCAGACGGATATAGCGGTAATCTCTATTCCAGTTATACCAGTCGCCGCCCTCTTTTTCCGTATCGGCCTCCCATGTCTTAAAGCGATCCCAGCAAAATACGCTGGTAGCGCGAACCGAACCTTTATTTTCATAGTCCTGTCCGTTTTGGGAAACTTCTAACGTATATACGCGGTTTTCTTTTACTCCCAAAAAGGTGTAAATCATGCCGATATCGCGGTTCTCACCTAAATCAAGGGTAATCGTTTTATTTTCTTTCGTCGCCACCCATTCGGTCTCCGGCGCGCCCATATCGCCTAAATCATAAAAGGCAAATGCACTATATACTGCGATAATGCCAAGCAATACTATCCAGTCCCATTTACTAAAGCGTGGCATTTTCTTCGTAGGATGTATGTGCAGCACATAATCCGTCCACTTTTTCTTTTCTTTCTGCTCTTGCTTTTTCTGGGTATAATTTGGCACACCCCGCTTCACCCGTCCTTTTCTCTCCTGCAAATCTTCCAACGTCGATTTTGAGAAAACAGCGACAAACAGGTAGGCAAAAACAAGCAGGGACAAGAGCGACGTCACGCCAACCAGACCGCCGTTCGGCCCCGTATTGCCGTCCTGTTCAATATATGCCCACAGCACATGCCCCACATTGAGAAAATGTACGACCGAAAAGGCCACATAGGTAAAGAACAATTCCTTTGTCGGCTTAACGAGAAATGCTGCCAGAAGCAGTACGATAATCGGGAACAAATATCTCTCATGCATGCGCACGGAGAACATAAACATATTGGCGATTATCACTGCCATACTCAGAAAATAACGCGATTTATCCTCTCTTAACTTATAGAAAATATAACCGCTGAGGGCAACGGAGACAAAGATTGCCAGCGTTCCCCACGTACTGGCGCGGAGACCAAAGAACATATTCGTCTGCGGCTGCCAGTTCTCTCCCATCAGCGCCCAGAAATTGTAGGCGTTTATCGTACAATACGGATACGAACCGAGCGTATTGATATACTGGGAAAATACTTTGTCAACGCCAAACGGCAGCGTAAAGATAACCATGGCAGCAATCGCACTCAGACCGCCGACTAAATCCTTTATCACCTTTTCCTTATTCAAATCTTTCAGGAACACCTGCTCAATAATCGTCCAAATGAGAATCGGTGCAAATATTAACATCTGCGGTTTCAGCAAAACACCCGCCACAAAGGCAAAATAAGCAGGAATCCTCTTCTCTTCCATGCACAGATATCCTACCAGAAGCACAAAGAAAGTAAAGGCGCCGTCTACCTGCCCCCATGCCGATGAGTCGAGAACAATAATCGGATTCAGCACATAAGTAACCGACAACAGCAGGGAAGAAGCTTCCGAAAACTTCCTCTTTGCGATTTTATACAAAAAGATACCTGCTCCCAAATCAAACAGTATCGGGAACATTTTGATTGCGATACGCCCCATGCCAGTCGCCACATCAAGGCCGAACACACTGCGCAGTGCGCCGACAATCCATAACAGCGACATATATCCCGGCGGATAATCGGTAAACGCATCGGAATGATAGAAGCCCCACGGCCCATCATTAAAAATGCGGTCAGACCAAGCGCTGAAACAACCCATATCGGTTCCATGCCCCTCGTAGACAGCGGCGATAATCAGTTTGACGATAAATGCCGCGCCCAGTACCCACATGAGATTGTACCAGTTAAGTTTCTCTTTTACATATATGCGGATACCGCTCACTTCCCGATGGAGCTGATAATAATAGAGCAGGGCAAAAAATACGCACATAAGCGCCCCCACAATAGCCAGCATCTGTACACTACTTCCCAATTCCTCAAAATTCATAGTTCTTATCCTTTCTGCTTTCTTTAATCGTGCCGCACGTGTTCATGTGTAAACAAGTGCTCGGAACAGTATTCAAAATTCCCCTCGCACTTTGAGCAATAACGAAAATCCAAATCCGGTGCATCCGCTTCCGTCCTGCCGCAAATAGCACAGCGGTGGCGGAGGCCGGAAGTTTTCGGCTGTGCCTTATACTGAAACTCTACCCGCCTCTTTCTCCGCCGGACTGCCTGACGCGGACTCGCTGCTCCTTTCGCCAGCCAGAGGAAGAGTACAAGATTTATGAGCGAGACGCCAATCAGCGCCACAGCGTAATACACCCCGTAATACAGCGCCTGTACCAAATCGTATCCGGTCAACACCAAATACAGAGCCGCCATCCATTTTGCTTTCACCGGAATGACAAAGTATACGAGAAACTGCGTATCCGGAAACAGCAGGGCAAACATGAGAAACAGCGTCTGATTCAGATAGACAAAACTGACTCCCATCCCCAGATTAATGCCTATAACATAGGCAGGCAAAACATCTCCTGACAACATAAACAGATAGAAAATAAGCGTGACGAGTATAATCTCCAGAACGCCGCTAAAATAGAAAAGCGTAAAGCGAAACGTGCCCCACATCCTTTCTAAATTAGTTCCAATCATATAGTATACCTGCGCCCAAATCAGAAACCAGAAAAGATTGATAAACTCATTTCCCGAACTAAAGGCAGACGGACAGAGCATAAAAGTAAACAAACGCCAGATTTGTCCGTGGAAAATGGCATTAAAATCCAGACTCAGATACTGAAAATAGAAACTTGGGTTCATAAGACCAAGCAGAAGCCCCGCCCCATTGATGGCAATGACATACTTCATCAGGTTGGGAACCCCGAAACGTCCGAATTTACTTCTCTCCCATCGGTCGATAAAATTCATAGAAACCTCCATTCCGAAGCGCAGCGGAGGAAGTACGAGCAAAAAGCAGCGGAGCTGTTTTTGCTCTGTACATCAATACTATTTGTGGCGCTTCGGCACAAATAGTAAAGCGAACTATGTTCGCTTTGTGAAACAATAAGTTATCGAGCTTATTTTTCACACTAGCCTCCTTAACAACTCATTCTCTTTATCAAAATAAATCCTTTTTTCGAAAAAACAGAGCCACCACTCCGGAAATCAACATCGTAATCACGATTATTGTAAAAAATCCCCACGGTGAATGTCCCAGCGGAATATTATCAAAATTCATGCCAAAAAAACTGGCAATCATCGTTGGTATGGACAATACAATCGTAACCGTCGCCAGAAATTTCATGACGATATTGAGATTATTGGAAATAACCGAGGCAAAGGCATCCATCATGCCGCTGAGAATGCCGCTGTAAATGTTCGCCATCTCAATCGCCTGCTTATTCTCAATAATAACATCTTCCAGCAAATCTTCGTCTTCCGGATACTTGCGCACTTTTTCCGTCCGCAATAATTTCTCCAAAACAACTTCATTCGAGCGCAGCGACGTCGTAAAATAGACAAGGCTCTTCTCTAACTCCAGCAATTCAATGAGCTCGCTGTTTTTCTGTGAAATATGAAGTTTCTCCTCTATCTGGTCGCTTTTCCTGTCAATGATTCGCAGATAACGCAAATACGATACGGCGTTGCGGTACAAAATCTGAAAGACAAAGCGGGTCTTCTTAAACGTATAAAATTCGCGCACACGGCGGCTCTCAAAGGCTTTTAAAACCGGCGTCTCCTCCAGACAAACCGTCACAATATGCTCCTTTGTCATATAGATACCGAGAGGGATAGTCACATAGCGGTCTTTCTCATCCAGCGAGGGAATATCGACCAAAATCATCGTATAGCCGTCTTCCAGCTCAATACGGGAGCGCTCTTCATCATCCAGAGGCGCGCGCAAATCATCAATATCAATCCCCGTCTCCTCTTCCAACCGGCACAATTCCTCTTCACTCGGACGTATCGCTGTAATCCAGCAGCCCTCTTCGATTTTATCCAGTGTCACAAAATCTTCTTCCAATGTTTTATAAATCGAAATCATGCTTGTACTCCTTCCCTCTGAAAATTATGGCGACACCTAACAATACAAGGCATCGCCTAGTTTCCCAAATTATACTTATTATACTGTTTCCGGTTTCCTTTGTCAAACTTTCTTTGTTACATTTCGTCTGGCACCTTCCCGCCGCTAAACTATAAAATCAATTTTGGATAATAATTCTTTTTCGATATCCGACATTCTTTTTACTTCCTTATATATTATGTCAAGCAGTTCTTTCTCCATTGATGAATTATAGCGAATCACCATCAGCAATACTTTCCTGCTGCTTTTTCTCACCTCCGCTGCTAATTCCATAACCCCATTGTTCTCTATATAACCATGTGCAAGCAAATATTTTATTCTTTTTTCAAATAAGGCCTTATGCTCATAAATACAATAGACGGACGGATAATGTATGGCCTCTCCCACAGTAAGATTAGAAAAAAAATGAATTACTGTATGCGAATCATAATTATCACTCATTACCGGCAAACGAGCACGTTCACTGTATAAATTTATTTCCTCTTTCATCTTTTCATAATCAAACTTCCACTCGTAATTGTTCTTTACTTTGTATCCAATCAGTGCGATTTCCCCTTTTTCCGAACAATAGGAAACCGCTTTGTAAAACACGTCGAAAGGAATCGTATAATGCTCCCACTTTTCACTTCTTATATAACCCTGCGTATAAAATATTTTTTCTTCGCTATCGTAACCATATACAAAACACCCGTGTTCATATACCGCACTTTCCGTTCCCTGATACAGATGGTTTACTACCACGCTTTCATCCCACAAGGCAAAACAATATTCATTGTGCCCGAGCATATTCATAACCTGACGGCATATAATTTCTTCTGTGCAATACGCATAAGGGTATTCTATAAAAGATTTTATAAATACACCCTCGTTCGCAGCAAAATCATAGTAATCGTAATCTGCATATTTTATCTGCCTATCAAAAGAAGTATATTCCAAATGAATATACTTGTCATAGACCCATCCGGAATCAAACGCCCAATCGTTGATTATGCTAAAACAAAAGGCGTCTCCCAAATATGAGCGGATAGATGGCTGCAGATTTTTTAATATTTTTTTCATTTGTCAACACCTCTTACTACATTTTTTTAATCTTCCCAAAAGTTTGTTATACACTTTTATCATCTGCCTCAGATGTTCTGCGTCACCATACCCCGTATCTGTTTCAAAGAGCTGCCTCTCTTCATTCCTGATAACAAAAGAAGACGTAAAAAGTTGTTCTTTATCAAACAGGGAAATGACATCCTGAAAGACTGTGAACCACTCCCGCATAACCTTAGATGAAACGCTAATTCCCTTGTTGTCTGCCAGACAACGCTTCCTGTTAATAGCGGATAGCTTACTTCCGTGCATTCTCTTTTGCAGCACACTTAAATGAAACTCTTTCTTTTGTTTTACCGGACTATATATATCAAAACGCACCACTCCTCCGGACAATCCACAAACCATATATCTCTTTCCATACTCTTCATAAGAAAGCGAACTTTCCTGCATTTCTCCGCTTAATGACCATGACCGGAAAGTTACTTTCCGGTCATGCAATGAAATGTTGAGAATCAGGTTAATCCTATCACTCTCCAGAGCTTCATCAACAAAATGGACAATATAATCTTTTTGCTGCAAATAATACTGTATTTCCTCAAAGACATCGCCAAGCTCCTCCACGGAAATACTCGGATATTCCAAATATCTCTTTACAACGAGACCATATTCCCACATCTCTTTCAGTGGTGTAAATTGTAATACTTTTTTGGAGGCAGAATATGTAACGGCTGAAAAAAAGTTTAAAAGCCACACATCATCAACCCTTTCATCTCTGCAAATCTGTTCCAGCACGGAAGCCTCCGGCGATGAATTAATATAATTACGTGTTGTCATCCTGCGAATCTCACTCTCCTCAAACGCTATTCCTTTAAAAGCACAGAAAACCTTATCCTGCTGCCGCCTCTACACTTCAATATATTTAACATCTACATCCGGATCAATTTTCCCTTTCCATTCCTTCTCATAACTATTTTTGCAGTTTTTCGGTACATATACCGTACACTTGTAAACATACATTACATAAAGTGAATCTAGCAGTTTAGGTGGTTTCTGGCAGCGGATGACACAAATGAATTCATCCACATAATATTCTGTTTTTAATAAAGAATGAATTTCCTTAACACCGGACGGAATTATAATTTTTTTTAGTCTGGTGCCCCAGCCTAACATTCCGGCTGTATCATTATTTATACGGGTAACTTTTTCGGGAACCTTTAATACTCCTTTATTGATATATCCCAATACCAGTCTTCCGGATACTTTACTATACACAGAGCCATATTGAACCGCATATCTCTTATTCCCTTTTGCAATCTTTATCGTAACTGGTTTATCCGTTGAAAATGCATATTTTGCTATTTTATTTACTGATTTGGGAATAACAATAACAGGGCAGCCATTGTAATCTCCCGTACCCGCCTGCTGCGTATGCCAGTCCGTAGTGTCAATTGTCTTTACCGTTTCTGGAATCACCATTTTCTTCTTCTTTTTTACAAAACCGTACACTACCGTTCCATCCCTCGAGAGCAGACAGCCATTTTTTACTTTAAACTTTTTATTTTGGGCAGATATGGTTATTTTTTTCCACTTGATTTTCGTAAATTGTGATATAACATATTTTTTCACCTTTTGCGGAATATTAATGGTTTTCCCATCCCCTATAAAATCAAAGCAAAAGAACCCCAGTGTCTCTACCGTCGAAGGAATTTTGATTGTTTTTATCTTTTTAACCATATTTATCCTATGTTGCGGAACAAGACGGCTCCCATTCCCCTCCGGATCAGGCCCAATGCCAAAAACATTGCAATCACCATCAGAGCCATAACCATCAAAATCCTCATCCGCGCCAAGTTTTACTACTTTTTTCCCTTGAATATGGGAAGGGATATTCAGTGTGCCAATGCCTTTCTTGGAGAGCGGTTTAATATTTGTAATCCACACGCCCTTTTTTCCCGTCTTGTATGTGTAACGGAAATTTCCATTTTGATAGGTTTTCTTTTTTGCTTCCACATATTGGAAATTTAGTATTGTTAGAAAAAGAACTAACGTTATAAAAATTATTTTTTTCATGATTACCTCCTGCAAATGATATAATAATAACAATGGATTATTTAGAACCAGAGGAATAAGAATAAGTATATTTATAACCAGACATACTTGCATCCGCCTGACGCATATAGGTTTGATAATTGATAAGTTCATATCCCACTGTATGATTCCCCGGCACAGTTAAATCCCAAGCAGTTAATTCTCCTTTAGTAATATACTTATTCATTATTTTTCTTGCAACGGCAGCCGCATCCTGATATCTTGTTCCAATGTAGGTTTTGTCGTCGGCATCCGTATAACCACCGGTATGCTTAATACGTCCACTCTTAATTTGCGCACTATGTGCGTATGTATCTGTAGCCGCATGCAGCGCCATTCCCCATAAAACCGCCTTTTTAAAACCTTTTGAATTTTTCTGATTCTGAGCGTTGGTATTATTTTTATTATTCTTTTTTATATAGTAAAGAATATATTTCCATCCAATTTCGGAATTAGCATATAAACTACCTATACCTTGCCTCATATAGAATGCTCCATTATAATCAAACGAATTGCTTGCCGCTGTATAGCTCCTGCCTGCATTGATTTCATTGCCCATACGCGCCGCATAAATGACTGCCTTAATGTAATTCGTCGCAAAATAGCCATGCCACCAGCCATTTACTGTCATTCCCGCAAATACCCTATTTTTATCCGTTCCCATATTATACTCATATTCGGTTCCGCCATAGGTAAATTCCTTTTTTCCAGAAAAATCCGGAAACCTTGCGCCGGCTCTTACACAAATCTTACTGCTGTCCCCTACCAACTGGTCGTGTAAAGACTGTGACCAAGAGCCTTCTATACATCCGGTATCTTCAAAAGTGGTAACCCCGCTCTTGTTTTCTGCAATCAGCTGCTTTGTCTTCCTGTTATTATCTTTATATTTTCTTTTGTATTCATTATAATGACTGAGTGCATATTCGGCGTCCACAAGGCCATTGCCATATTCGTCTGTCCTGCCGTATAAGTTTGCGCTTTCATTCAGCAGACCTCTTACAAAATCGACCGATACCTTCGTATCTTTCTGCCATATGAGAGCCGCAACTGCCGCAACCTGCGGTGCGGCAAGGCTGGTGCCCAATGTCACTTCCTCCGTACCGACAAATCCGGTTGTCCGGACTAATTCTCCCGGAGCTACGAGCTCCACTTCTTCGCCTTTTGCGCTATAGTCTTCTACCAGACCGTCCTTATTGACAGCGCCTACGGCTACTACATCCTCATAGGCGGCAGGATACTGTACTCCCTTATCTCCGGTATTTCCGGCGGCCGCAATAATAAGAATTCCCGCTTCTTTTGCCGCCTGAACCGCTTCCCTCAATGTTTCTGAATCGGTATTGAGTCCAAAACTCATATTGATTATGTTTACCTTTTTCTCTATCGCCATGTAGATTGCTTCCACAACGCGGCTGACAGGAGCCTGATTGGCGTCGTCCAAAACCCGATAGGAATAAATGTCAACATTACTGTTTATTCCGGTAACTCCGATATCGTCATCCTCTGCTGCAATTAAGCTGGCAACGGATGTACCGTGGCCCGTACCATCCATAAATATTTGTGTCATCTCTTCCTCATCGGGAACAAGGCTTACCTGATAGGCAAGATTTATGTCATTCCCCCAGTCAATTCCCGAATCCAAAACGGCAACTTTAATCCGCTGTGCCGGCTTCCCCTCTTTTTTGTTTGTCTTTTTATCCGCTTTTATCATCCTCACATTCCATTCGGCAGACGACTTATTTTTCTTTTGTCTGTTTTCTTGCATTTTATGCCGCTTCCTCTCTTTTATGTGAGCTTTTTTCCCTGCAGGCGAAGCCGCGCTCGCCTCAACAATCGCGTCCTCTTCTACATACACCACATTTTCATCCTGTTCCAAAATAGCAGTTTCCAACCCCGATAACTCTACGGACGCCAATTGATTCTCTTCGAGCATATCCTTCTTATTTTCGTTGATTTCATCACTTGACGAATAGTTATCCTTAATTTTTGAAAGACTCCTTTCCGAACTGGTCTTAACGATATAATCCTTTGTATTCCCTCCGTTTCCTGCTTGCTCTCTTTTCGTTCCATCGTCAGCGCCCTGTGCTTCCCCGTCTTCCGGCAACATACGTTCTGTTCCGTTAGCGGCTGCCCTGACATCGCCGCCATTCAGGCAATAGTACCCAAACATTGCCACAATGACTAAAACTGCACAACCCCTTTTTAACATCTCTCGTTTTTTCATAGAATCCTCCATTCCGAGAACGCTTTCGTTCGAGGAACCGCAAGAGAAATCTGCAACGCAGTTTCTCTTGTCGGATAAGGGCTATTTGTGACGTTCTCGGCACAAATAGTCCTGTGAAAAATTGGCATATCAATGCAATTTTTCACAGTATCCTCCTCTCTTTCACTTTAGAAACAAACCAAGCGAATTTTCCTGTTTTTTCACTTGGATATAAATAATCAACAAAGTAAAACGTAAATTTACTTTTCCGTTGATATTTTTCATAAAATGTGACAAACATCGTCTGTATTTCCAAGTCATCTTCCTCTTCGTTTATTACGATATATACTTCAAACTCCTCATAATCTGTCTGAATAATCTGATATTGCAAAATTGCCTGCTGCAGCGACAAATTAATTTTATCAACAATATTACAGAACAAATCACTGTGGCTCACCGTTCCGTCTGCATGATAAATCCAGTCATTCTGCCTTGCTTTCTGCAAGTCAATTACCGGCTCCCTGCTGCCGCACGGGCAGTTATGCTCATATATCACTTTGCCTTTATCCCCGATTTTGTATCGAATGAAAGGCATTACTTTATTATGCAGGGAAGTAATACACAAATCTTCTCCCACCGTTTCCACAAATACATTTTCCGACATTACATGCAGACCGCCATAAGGACATTCATAGGCAATGGAATTTGCCTCATAACAGCCATATTGGCTGGCGACCTCACATCCGAAAAATTCTCTCACGGATTTTCTGGCGCTCTCCGTTATGCTCTCACCAGTCAGTTCTATGTATGTTAAATCCGGTAACGGCGGCAGGCCGTGTTTCTTTGTCATTGTTGTCAGCAAAATAAGCATTGACGGCTGCACAATCATCCAGCGGGGATTAAGATTGTATATGGCAAGCACCCTTTTCTCACATAAATCCATCTTGCTAAATCCCAGTCCGTAGTCTAACTCTTCTATTTGTAATTCCCTGCCATCAACAATTTTCGTTGTAAAAAAATAACATCTTCGGTCGTCAGGAGATATGTTATAGTATCGTTTTCTTTTATCCCACAAAGGAATTAGCGACTTCATAATATGACTCTTCTTCCAAAACACTTCAAAACATTCTCCCGTTGAACCGGATGTTAAAACTCGTTCTAATTTATTGGCAAATAAATCACCCATATATTGGGGCGCAAAAACAGAATCCATATGGATAAGCATTGTCTTCTTATCTATCACAGGATAATCCTCCCATGAATTTCCATTTTTATGTAAATCCACGTAAAAGGGCACATTTTCATATGCATATCTGGCAATCTCATCTCTTTTCATTCCACTCCCCCTATCTCGTATTGTAAATAGGCCACTAAAGACTCGACCGTTTCCATTTCATCCAGCAATTCCGGATGTTCACTTAGTTTAAAATCCCACCTTTCTTCCATCTGATTTACAAAATCCAGAATAATCAGCGAATCCATATCCAAATCTTCGAAGAGGTTTGTCTTTTCGTTTATCCGGTTCTTATCCACTTTGGCAATTGTGGCTATCATAATAACCACTTCCTCATAAATACTTATCATTTGTTGCCCCCATTCTTATTTTTCCGTTATAGGTTCTCTCAAATTCTTTCACCATTCGAAATGAAAAATCCGATTTTGAAAGATGTAGCTGCAGGTATAATGTTTCTTCTAGCTCTTTCAGTTTTTCTTTATGCCTGTCTTCAAATACAATAATGAAAACCGGCTCCTCATATCTTACAACTGCCTGTATGCCATATTGTTCCTCCATCATCACCGCTATATCAGATAGACAGATGCGCCTGCCATACTTTTTTATAAAATCGGATTTTCTCCCCGTTATGTATAAAAATCCGTCTTTATCAAGAGAACCAATGTCCCCTGTGTGAAGTACCCCGCCATTTTCGTCGTTCCGCTTCAGCTCCTCTAAGCATGTACAATACCCTAAGCAAACATTTTTGCCGATGTATATAATTTCCCCCTCATGTTGCGCAGAATCCCGTGTCTCAATAAAAATCTTTCCACCATCAATTGGCTGCCCGACACTTCCCAATTTTTCTCCGGCATATTCCATCTGCAAAATGCTTATTCTCGCCGTGGCCTCTGTCTGTCCATACATGACATAAAACTTTTTCCCCGTTCGCAAACAATATTCCATAAAAAGTTTTTGCAGCCGGACAGGCAGCCTGCCGCCCGCCTGTGTATATGTTTTGATTGTATTTTCCTTATTAATATGTCCGTTCTTTTCCAGTAACTCATATGTATAGGGAACTCCTGCAAAAGAAGTTGTCCGATATTGATTCGCGAAATCCCAAAACTTTCTCTGCAGCACACTTTTATCGGTGAGCAATATCGTCGCATGTTTTAGCAGGTGAGTATGCAGCACCGACAATCCATACGTGTACGATAGTGGTATTGATGTAATGGCTACATCCGTTTCGTTAATCTGCAATGAACTGCATATATTTTTCGCGTTATCATAAATATTTTCTTTACTAATACGAACCAACTTGGAAACATGCGTCGTTCCGGATGTCGGCAGCAATACCGCCAACAGGGGTGAAATATCTTTTACCGCCACACCTGTGTTTTCATAAAGAACATGACGATAGATTGCTTTTGTCATTCCATAACCGGAACTTCTGTCAGCCACAACTTCCATTTCACTGTCCTGAGGAACGAAAATAAACTCCGGTTCATACGTTTTAATGTATTGTTGTACTTCCGATTCTGTAACTTTTTTATCTAATATAATGGGTATGGTTCCAACCATTAAACAGGACAAATAGAAAATAACCGCTCCCACATCATTATTCATAATCAGTAAAGCTACCCGTTCTTCCTTTAAATAAGTGCCTGTCTCTGTTACTAAGCGAAACAATTGCTGATATGTTATCTCTTCTTTATGTTCTGATATTAAAGCACACTTATCACTATTTTGAAAACCCGAAAATATTGTTTCTATTAGTCTGTTGTTTATCATCTGTTTTAACCAAACCCAAACATTAATATTTATTTTCAATTTTTAACATAATTTTAACACATTTTGCAAAAAAACACAAGTAATTTTATTTTTTAATCATTTTTTTAAATATTCTTTATTGTAATATTTATAAATTGTTTAAAAAAGAGGCTCAACCCCATTATAAGAGTCCAAGCCTCAGCTTCTTTTTTACATATTAAAATAAAATTTTACTGTTTCGGATTTTCTTCGTCAAACTTTCTTCGATATATTAAGCTTAACGTCTGCCGCAAGAATAATTTCATCGGGATGATTGTTCGCCAGCAGCTCATCGGTTGTCATCCCGACTTCTTTTAATATGTCTCCCAGACTCATGACGCCATTCGTGACATAAACATCATCATCTTCTTCCTGCTGCTCCATCGGCATCGCATTTTCTTCCCTGTCAATATCCGGTTCCATATCCCGAACTACTGAATCTGGCTCCGACATCCTGCGTCTCTGCTCCTCTCTTTCATCCTCCCTTGCATCTTCCCTTGCATCTTGCATCTCTTCTCTCATCTCATCCCGCATTTCTTCTTCCATTTCCATTCTTTCT
Organism: uncultured Eubacterium sp.; assembly: GCA_910589595.1. Lineage (GTDB taxonomy): Bacteria > Bacillota > Clostridia > Lachnospirales > Lachnospiraceae > Eubacterium_F. The sequence continues at coordinate 44,025 of CAJUTM010000007.1, read as the reverse complement.
TCATCAGAGCGCGGTCTTGGCGGACGCACCCCCGGAAACGGCATGATTGGTCTGGACATCGGAATACAAATCTCCTGCCCCGGCTGCAAATTGTACACATCTACATATGGATTAGCCCGTAAAATCAATGCTAACGGCACACGGTATTTACGGCTAAGCTGATAAAGGTTATCTCCTTTTTTTATCACATGTATCATCCCATTACAAAAACGTTGTCGCATAATTACTTCTTTACTCCTGCTTTTTTTATTATCCTATTCCAAATATGGGAAAATGTTCATTTTAACAGGAAACAATCCCATTATGAGCAATCGCTCCATCATTTGTAACTTCCGCAGGCAGGACAGCCATACCCGCCCCGCTGACAAAAATTGTCATGTAATTGTAAGGTGGCTACTCCGTATTCCGGCTCATATTGTGTTGCAAAACTTCACTTTTTGTCGTATAATAGTTTAAATGTTTAAAACTCTGATACAGTCTGCAAAGAAATCAGACTTTTCCGTTTGTTATTTGTACGGCTGTTTTTTATCTTATAGAAAAGTCCGCCCTGTGTAGAGCGGCGCGGTTTTCAGTCGCCGCTTTTTTATTATATGTGGACTATATAGATTACTTTTATAATATGATAAAAGAAATAGGAGGTACTTATGTACAGAGTAGGTATCGATATCGGTTCCACCACTGTCAAAATTGCTATCCTTGATGACGGGAACCAAATTATTTTTTCTGCCTATGAAAGGCACTTTGCAAATATACAGGAAACATTAAAAAATATTATAGAGCGGGCATATGACGCCTTGAGCGATTGCGAAATCATCCCTATGATTACCGGCTCGGGCGGATTAGCCATTTCCAATCATCTGGATATCCCTTTCGTACAGGAAGTTATCAGTGTGGCAACTTCCTTAAAAAGTTATGCCCCGCATACGGACGTGGCGATTGAATTGGGAGGGGAAGATGCCAAAATCATCTACTTTACCGATGGAATTGAGCAGCGGATGAATGGTATCTGCGCCGGCGGCACGGGCTCTTTTATCGACCAGATGGCTACCCTGTTAAAGACCGACGCCGCCGGTCTGAACGAGTACGCCAAAGATTATCAGGCTCTATATCCGATTGCCTCCCGCTGCGGCGTGTTTGCAAAAACCGACATCCAGCCCCTGATTAACGAGGGCGCGTCCAAAGCGGACTTGGCTGCTTCCATCTTTCAGGCAGTCGTAAACCAGACAATTAGCGGACTTGCCTGCGGCAAACCAATCCGCGGAAACGTGGCTTTTCTCGGCGGGCCGCTTCATTTCCTGACGGAGCTGAAAAATGCTTTTATCCGCACATTGAATTTGCAGGGCGACGCCATTATCGCACCGGACAATTCCCATCTCTTTGCCGCCAGCGGCGCTGCCATGAATGCGGAAGACAAAGGCGCCACCACATTAGGTAAACTAGTGCATAAATTGTCCCATGAGATTAAACTTCAATTCGAAGTAACACGCATGGAGCCTCTCTTTCAGGACGAAAAGGAATACGAGGCTTTTCTGGAAGAACATAACGTCCATAATGTATCAAAGAGGGATTTAGCCACTTATGAGGGAAATGCCTTTTTAGGCGTGGACGCCGGTTCCACAACAACGAAAGTCGCGCTTGTCGGTGAGGACGGCTCCCTGTTATACTCGTTTTATGACAACAACAACGGCAGTCCTCTCAAGACAACAATTAAGGCGATTAAGGAGATTTACGAACTTCTGCCGGAGGGAGTCAACATCGTCCGTTCGTGCTCTACCGGTTACGGAGAGGCGCTGATTCAGTCCGCCCTTATGCTGGACGAGGGAGAAGTGGAAACGGTTTCCCATTATTACGCCGCTTCCTTTTTCGAGCCGCAGGTTGACTGTATTTTGGACATTGGCGGGCAGGATATGAAATGCATAAAAATTAAGAACCATTCCGTTGACAGCGTACAGCTCAATGAGGCATGTTCATCCGGATGCGGCTCTTTTATAGAAACATTCGCCCGCTCACTCAACTACGAAGTAAAAGACTTTGCTAAATTGGCGCTTTTTGCCGAAAATCCCATTGATTTAGGCTCGCGCTGTACGGTCTTTATGAATTCAAAAGTAAAGCAGGCGCAAAAAGAGGGGGCGACCGTTGCCGACATTTCAGCCGGACTGGCCATCTCCGTTATCAAAAATGCTCTGCTGAAAGTAATTAAACTTACTTCACCAAAAGATTTGGGCAATAACGTCGTCGTGCAGGGGGGAACTTTCTACAACGACGCGGTTCTGCGCAGCTTCGAGCGGGTTTCCGGCTGTCGTGCCGTCCGTCCGGATATCGCCGGCATTATGGGCGCTTTCGGCGCCGCCCTCATCGCGCGCGAGCACTACGAAGAGGGAATGGAAACGACAATGCTCTCGTTAGAGGAAATCATCGAATTAAAATTCGAGAGTTCGATGGCCCGCTGCAAAGGCTGTACGAATCAGTGCCGCCTGACAATCAACCGTTTTACCGGCGGACGCCAATTCATTTCCGGCAACCGGTGTGAGCGGGGATTGGGGAAAGAAAAAAGCAACGACGACATCCCGAATCTCTATGCTTACAAAAATGAGAGAATATTCGATTACTACAAACCATTATCTCCGGATAAGGCGTATCGCGGAAAAGTCGGTATTCCCCGCGTTCTCAATATGTACGAAAATTATCCGTACTGGTTTACATTCTTTACTGAGTTAGGATATCAGGTCGTTCTCTCACCTGCTTCTAACCGCAAAATTTACTCACTGGGAATCGAATCCATTCCGAGTGAGTCCGAGTGTTATCCGGCAAAACTGGCTCATGGACATATCTCATGGCTGCTCAAACACAATATCGACTATATATTCTATCCGTGCGTTCCTTACGAGCGCAAAGAATTTGACGAGGCCGGCAACCATTACAATTGCCCGATTGTCACTTCCTATGGGGAAAACATAAAGAATAATGTAGAAGAACTGGCAGATAAAAATATTACCTACCAAAATCCTTTTGTGTCATTTGAGAGCGACAAGATTCTGGCCGACGAGCTGGCAAAATATATTAGCAAAGAAAATGGCATTGACACCGCGGAAGTCCGTCAGGCAGCAAACAAAGCCTATCAGGAACTTCTGCAGACACGGGAAGACATTAAGGCAAAAGGCGAAGAAGTTTTACAATGGATGAAAGATAACGACGCCACTGGTATCGTACTGGCCGGAAGACCGTACCACATCGATCCGGAAATTAATCACGGCATTCCGGAATTAATTACTTCCTATAATATTGCCGTACTTTCAGAAGACAGCATATCGCATTTGGCGGAAGTAGACCGTCCTACCATCGCTATGGACCAATGGATGTATCATTCCCGCCTGTATGCCGCCGCGAGCTACGTGCGCACACAGGAAAATCTGGAAATGATACAGCTTAACTCCTTTGGTTGTGGTTTGGACGCCATTACGACCGATCAGGTAAACGATATTTTAACTTCTTCCAATAAAATTTGTACCGTGCTCAAAATAGACGAGGTAAACAATCTCGGCGCCGCGCGTATTCGAATCCGCTCCCTTATTTCAGCGGTAAAAGACCGCGCCCGCAAGGGAATAAAACCAAAGGTACAGGACTCTTCCCATAAACGGATTGAGTTTACGAAAGAAATGAAAAAGAACTATACCATTCTCGCCCCGCAGATGTCTCCGATTCATTTTGATATTCTAATGCCGGCCCTGTCTGCCTGTGGTTACAATCTCGTGCAGTTGCCGACCGGTGTGGGCGAATTGGATTATGGTCTCAAATATGTCAATAACGACGCCTGCTATCCGTCGCTGCTCGTCGTCGGACAATTTATGAAAGCGCTGCATTCGGGAGAATACGACTTAGACCGCACCGCTCTCATTATTACGCAGACGGGAGGCGGCTGCCGCGCTACCAATTATATCGGTTTTATCCGGCGGGCTTTGAAAAAGGCAGGTATGGAGCAGATTCCGGTTATTTCACTGAGCGCCGGTATCGAGAAAAACTCCGGTTTTCAAATCAATTACCGTTTGCTGAAAGGCGCCATTCACGCATTAATCTACGGCGACCTGCTTATGAAAGTTGTCTATCGCACCCGCCCGTACGAAAAAACAGCCGGCTCTGTGAATGCACTTCACGACAAATGGAAAGCACGCTGTATTGAGGAAGCAAAAAATCCAAAACAGAGCAGACTGAAAAAAACCGTACAGGAAATTGTGCATGATTTTGATACCATTGAATTAGACGAGACATTAAAGAAACCGCGAGTCGGCATTGTCGGCGAAATATTAGTTAAATTCCTGCCGGCTGCCAACAATCATGTAGTGGAATTACTGGAGGCAGAGAGCGCAGAGGCGGTTTGTCCGGATATGCTGGATTTCTTCATGTACAGCTCTTACGACAGCATATTTAAGGCAGAGCACCTTGGCTTTAGCAAAACGGGCAAATGGCTGAGCAATGCCGCCATATGGTTATTGAACCAATTCCGCAAGCCTGTCTGCAAGGCATTGGAAGAAAGCAAACGCTTTGAAGCGCCAAAATCAATCCGGCAGCTTGCCGAATACGCCGAGCCATTTGTCTCTACCGGAAACCAGACCGGCGAGGGCTGGTTCCTGACAGGCGAAATGATTGAACTAATCCACAGCGATGTTCCTAATATTGTCTGTGCCCAGCCTTTTGGCTGCCTGCCAAACCATGTCGTCGGCAAAGGCGTGATTAAACAGCTTCGCAGAGCTTTTCCGGAAGCTAATATCGTCGCTGTCGATTATGACCCCGGCGCCAGCGAAGTCAATCAATTAAACCGTATCAAATTACTTCTTGCCACGGCAAATGAAAATTTAAAGAAAAGCAAATAAAAAAGCAAATCTAAAAATCCACCTATCGGCGAGAACTGCTTCTCAATCCGATAAGTGGATTTCTTTTTTATTGATTTGTAGTCATTCCTTTTCTCTCCGCCTATTCGTTACTCTTTTTACGAAGCAGCAATACGGCAAAGATAGCTAACAGAGAAACTCCCATTGCAATAATCGGGAATAACAGATTTGTCGTATCCCCCGTCTCCGGAGCAGCATCTGCCAATGGTACTTCATCATCTAAAATCATCGTTGTATCTGACTTCTTTTTTGCCTTTGTTTTCGTCGATGCTTTCGGAGTTTTCGGGTCTTTTAATTCTTTCCCTGATAACGGTGTCTCTTCATCTATTTCCGTCAACGGTGTCTCAGTCGGTTCCTCACTTGATGGTGGAACCGGTGTAACGCCATCTTCCTGCGGCGGAGTCGGTGTCGGCTCATCATACGCTGTTGGCGTAGACGATGGTTCGTCTGCCGGCGCAGATGGTGTCGGCTCTTCACTCTCTGTCGGCACTGTCGGCGTCACGGCTGGTGTCTCCTCCGGTGTTGGCGTCGGCTCATCAGTCGGTGTCGCGGTCGGCTTCTCCGTCGGCGTTGACGTTGGTGTTGCTGTCGGTTTTTCCGTCGGTGTCACGGTCGGCTCATCGGTCGGTGTCGCCGTTGGCTTCTCCGTCGGTGTGGCCGTCGGCTCGTCGGTCGGCGTTGACGTTGGTGTCACTTCCGGTGTTTCCGTAACAGATTCAGATGGTGTCGGGGTAGCCGTCTCTTCCGGAGTAGCTGTCGGTGTCGCTGTCACTTCCGGCGTCGGAGTTTTCACAGCTTCATAATCATTCTTATAAGCAACTACCGTTATATCATCTTTGTTTACGGTAGCAGAAGCTTCGCGTCCTTTACATACGCCTTTGCTGTCCACTGTATACTCCACGCTGATTAATTCAACGCCGTTTACATCCTCTATCTTTTCCCGAACCGTATAAGAACCTACCGTATCGCGAAGATACAATACATAACGGTTATCCTCTGCAGAATATGTGAAATCACCCAAATGCTTAACAACCGTTTGATTTGTCGCATTGTTTGTTATTTCAAAAGAAATTCCACCTTCTGCCTCTTCTTTCGTAATAGGGCCTTCAATTGTCTTTGTCAGCAATAAATTTCCTTTTTCTATCTCATATGTGTTCTCATAATCAACTGTAGTTTTATCGTCTTCTCTGACTTCAATCTCCGTTGTCTTACCGGCAACTGCATTCTCTCCGTTTACCGTATAAAATACACTGGCTAACACATAGCCGTCAATATCCGTCACTTTCTCGGATACCGTGTACTCACCGACAACAATGTCTTTTATCTTATAGGTATATTTGTCTTTCTTTTCATTATAGTCAAAATCTTTTAATTGTAATGTCTTTACTTCTTTCGTGGCAACATTGGTAACAACAAATGAAATCGCCTTTTCTGCCGCCTCATTCGTAATCACACCGTGTAACGTTTTTGTGATTACTAACTCGCCAAGTTTCGGTTCCGGTGTAGCTGTCGGCGTCGCTGTCGGAGTTTCTGTCACCTTTTGCGACGGCGTCGGTGTCACTTCTTCTTCTGGTGTACCTGTCGGCGTCGGTTCTTCCGTTGGTGTGACTTCTGGTGTCGGCTCGTCGACCGGCGTCGCTGTCGGCTCTTCCGTTGGTGTAACTTCCGGTGTCGGCTCTTCCGTCGGTGTGACTTCTGGTGTTGGTTCATCGGTCGGTGTCACTTCCGGCGTCGGCTCATCGGTCGGCGTCGCTGTCGGTTTTTTGGTCGGCGTCACTTCCGGTGTCGGCTCTTCCGTCACTTTCACAGTCGGCGTCGCCGTTGGCTTAATAGTAGGAGTCGGTGAAGGTAATTTTTGGGAAATCATATGCCACTCACCATTGGTACTGACAATCGTATCGCATACTAACCACCCCTCGCCGGTAGTACCTATATTGACAAAGGCTTTTGGCGCAATAATCGTTGCGTGCAAATTATCTGAACCAATTTCCAAATTATTTACATATGGCATGTTCCAAATTATCGTCTCGGCCATTTCCTCGTTGGATTTCTTTCCCTCTTTTACATCCACCGTATATCTCGGAATATAAACCTTATCTTTTTCGGTAATGTTCAGTACAACGGTCTGCTTCGGACGGATTTTGATTCTCAATGCGCCGTTTTGAAGATGATTTTTGTTAATATTAGTAATAAGATTATCTGCCGAAACATAAACTAAATCATCATGAACAGACGCAACGTCCAGACAATAATTGTTTTGGTCTTCCACTTTCGCCGGAGTCTCCAAATCGCTCTTTTTAACAACGGACTCCGAATAATTCTGGACGGAGGCAATCATTGCCTTTACTTCTTCCTTTTGCTTCTGACCTTCGAGGATGACCGGCTCGTTGCGGACTTTGAGATGGTCCACAACCTCTCCCACTTTAATCACACCTGCTGAATTGGCCTTGTCAGACGAGATGGTATTACCTATCGTATGGCCATTTCCCTGATATTTGCAAACGGCAATGTTTGACTCAATATCACAGGTCTGATTCAGAAAGTTACATACAATCCCATACTCGATGCAATCCCCCAAAAACGGCTGGTTGTTGGAAGCATAGGATGTTCCTGCAATAATAAACACTGCAAGAGCAATTGCTGCAACTGCCACGGAAACCTTGACCTTAAACCCTCTCTTAAACTTTTTCATATTTACCTCCACTTACACACGGCTTCTGCGCACAAGGACATTTGGCGTGTGCAGGCAAACGTCCCGAGTGAAAATTTCCACTCCTTTCTACATTCCGGCTACTATTATGAGAACACTTCTGATGACTTCTGTATAGTTATTTTTATTATAACACCTCATGGTAGAATATGTAAACCCTTTTGCTCATATTTTTGACACTTTTTTATGCTTTTTCCCTTGTTCCTGTTATCCGTTTCTTTTATCCCTATAACGCTTTTGCTAAAATGAGAGGTATACTTTCATTATATGCCGTATACCTCTCATTTTGCCTGTTCTCTTTATACTATTTTGCCGCTTCCAATACCGAATAGAACGCCGGTTTCGGGTCGTTTATTCCGCTGCCGAACAAAAGCGGGGATGACTCTCTTCTCCATGAATCCCTGTCGAGCATACCCCAGACGGTCACGCACGTAACGCCTCGCGGATTAACAGTCTTATCCCGCTTTTCATGTCTGTCCCGAATGGTCGATAAAATCCCCTTATATTTTTCTGCCTGCGCCTCCTCGTCTTTGCCCTCGTCGATTTGTATATCCAATTCGGTAACATGAACCTGCAAGCCTGTCGCGAGAAACTTATCTAACGTCTCGCCATACAATTCAAGGCTTGGTTCTTCGACGCTCATATGACTCTGCATACCGATACCACCACAAATATTCGTCTCTTCGCCGCTATTGATATAATTTACAAGAGCGACAATATCATCTGCACAAAAATATTCGTCGTAGTCATTATAGAACAGAGTAACTTCATTTTGTACGTTATATTGTTTGAGCATTTCATACGCTGTCTGATACGCTTTCTTTACATACGTCGGCTGCAATCCCATATCGCCGTATACATCCATCCATGATGTTGCAGTCGGGTCATTTGTTCTGTGAATATATTCATTCGTTATATCCCAGCAGTAGACAAGCGACCCTGCCTTGCCTGTCAGGCTCTTTTCTTTCTCCATCACATGCTTCATTACTGATTTTACATAAAACTCCAGACGGGCGTCCATTACTTCTTTCGAAACTACGCCTTTACTATCATCATAATCCGTCTTAAAGAATTTCGTTGACGTCTGCTGATGCCACATCAATACATGGGCGCGCATCGGGATTCCATATTGCTTCACTTTCTCCAATACTCTGTCCACCGTATCAAACGACAATTGCGGCACCGTTGACTCCTTATAATTATCCGGAATCACATACCCCAGTTTCTTAGCCTCGCTAACATCTATAACACCCGACCAGTTAGAGAAAATAGATTCCGGTTTCATCTCATTCTCAAGCGTAAAACTGTTAAACTGCTTCTGAGCAAATATCATTATTTTCTCATCCTGCAGTTGTGTACCATTATTCCAAGAAGTATCATAATTAAGAACATTTCCAAAACGTTCAAAAATACCTTTGTAGCTATCCTTTAAAGAAGGGAGGGTATACGGGTCTATAACCGGAATCCCCTCGGTCTCCTGCGTAATCACAAGGTCATCTATCATGAAGTCATAATTCCCATCCGGTCCTTCAAAATAGAAGAATAACGCTTCAAATTCTTCCGGTACCGTATATGTCCCCTCGATGTGCGTCCAGACACCGCTCTCACAGGACACCTGCGCAATCTCCGGATAAGAGGTGCCATCGGCATCGGTCAATTCAGCCGACATCTTAATTGCTTTTGCACCGCTTTCCGTATGTTTGGCCCAAAAGGAAAAAGAATAGGTGGCGCCTTTGGCAACCGTCTCTGTTACATCGGTAGATGCTCCTGCCCATGTTTGCGTTCTTCCGGTAACGGAAAGCGCTTTTCCGGTACGTCCTCCGGAAACAACTGATACATTTGCTGAGCCTCTCGATTCAAAATCACTGGTACCATTTTCAAAACCGGTTTCCAAAAATTCTGTCGGTGTAAACGGAGTCGCTGTCGCCGTATCTGTCGGCGTCGATGTCACCGTATCCGTCGGCGTTGATGTCACTGTATCGGTTGGCGTTGATGTCACTGTATCCGTCGGCGTCGGTGTCACCGTATCGGTTGGATTACCGGTCGGTGTCGCCGTCGCCATATCAGTCGGATTGCCGGTCGGCGTCGCTCCCGAACCACCCGTCTGTGACTGTGACGCCGTAGTTTTTCCTCCCTGCGCTCCTGTGTTATCATTATTTGTATTGACCGCCGTAACTTTTACTTTGCACTTTAAGGATTTCCACTTTTTCCCTGTCTTTACTTTACAAATAAGGGTAGTGTTTCCTTTCTTCCTGCCCTTAACCTTTACGGCATATTTTCCTTTTTTCTTAATAGAAGCAATCTTTTTCTTCTTAATGCTCCATTTTATTTTTTTGCCCTTTGCATTTTTTACGGAAACTTTCTTCGTCTTGCCGACCTTAACCGTAATTTTTTTCGCCGACAATTTTCTCTTTCCGGCCGCTTCAGCATCAGCAGATACATTCGAAAGTATACTCGTCACTAATGCCAGAGAAAGCATTCCTGACACTAAGATTCTACTCTTGTTACCCATTGTGTTGTCCCTTTCCAAATAAAATAAATAATTTCAAATTGTTTACCTGTATCTAAGGCTATTGCGATAGATACCATTGTAATGATAGTTTTATTATACACCCGTTTGATAAAAAAGTAAATTTGTTTCCAGATTTAACCGATATATTATTTGATGATATTCTGTATCATCACTATGTACCAAGGTGGGTCTTAGTTATTTCGCACGGATGCGCATTATATTACACACGGAATTGCGCATTTGGGTGTATGTTGCAATTGCGTGTTACAGAAAGGATGCGATTGCACTGAAAATTGATAGTAGCGCTGTCCAGATGGACGCAACCTACTCAGCCCGTAAAGTTTCCGTGACAGAATATTCTTCTGAGGAAATGTTTACGATGGCTTCCGGAAAGCTGCCAGTTAATGCAGCGAACAATCCAAACTCTTTTGGAGGCAGAGATGCTTTTAACTTCGCCTCCCCATCCACACTTATTTATATGCCGGCTACAAACACAACCCTGTCGATTGAAGAATCTTTTCAGGACTTGAATACCCGTTTGCTGAAACATATTATCGAAATGATGCGGAATATGATAAAGGGGAGAAACTTCAACAGTCAGAGCCGCACGGAATACCTCACTTCAAATAACGAGCAGCAGCAAAACCAGTCTAATCAGGTGTGGTACCGCAGTAATGTACATTATTATTCATTTCATGCTGAAACCGAGGCAACTACTTTCTCCACAAAAGGGATGGTAAAAACATCAGACGGAAGAGAATTGTCTTTTTCCCTTGATTTGTCCATGTCACGGGCTTTCATGGAAGAAACCGAACTCGACCAGTCGCTGAACGACGTCTTAACTTATTATGACCCGCTGGTCATCAATATGGATGTTCCTACAGCAGCAGTAACAGACCAGTCGTTCTTCTTTGACATTGACAGTGACGGAACGTCTGAAAAAATAGCTACCCTTGCAAAAGGCAGCGGTTTCTTGGCATTTGACAGAAACGGAGACGGCATAATTAACGATGGTTCCGAATTGTTCGGCACAAAGAGCGGTGATGGGTTCCGCGACCTTGCCGCCTATGATTCGGATGGCAACGGATGGATTGACGAAAATGATGAAATCTATAAAAGTTTAAAAGTGTGGACAAAAGATTACGATGGAACGGACAAATTACTTTCTTTACAGGAAGCAGATATTGGAGCTATCTACCTTGGCAATGTTTCTACTAAATTTGACCTCAATGACGCAGAGACAAACGACACCCTTGCCAAAATTCAAAGCACCGGTATTTTTCTGCATGAATCGACCGGCAAAGCCGGAACAATTCAACACGTAGACTTTTCGGCATAAAAAAACGGCGACTGAAAACTTCGCCGCAAAGAACTAAGGTTCTTCAAGAATCAGCTTCGCTGATTCTTGTTCCACGCAGGACACCCTAATCCTATAAAACAAGAAAAGAAGAAGTTTTACAGCTTCTTCTTTTCTATATGTCCGGTATCTGCCAGTCAATGGGAGCAACGCCGTGTTCCGACAAAAATTGATTCGTCTGGCTAAACGGCCGGCTTCCGAAAAATCCCCGATAAGCGGACAGCGGACTCGGATGAGGCGCTTTCAAAATCAAATGATTGGGGTTGTCTAACATCTTCGCCTTTTCCTGCGCCGGTTTCCCCCAGAGGATAAACACAACCGGCCTGTCGAGCTCATTTATTTTGCGTATGGCGGCGTCCGTAAATTCTTCCCAGCCCACTCCCCGATGTGACATCGGTTTATGCGCCTGTACCGTCAAAACCGTATTTAAAAGCAGCACTCCCTGTTCGGCCCATGAGGTCAGATAGCCGTGATTCGGTATTTTACACCCCAAATCATCATGTAATTCCGTATATATGTTTACAAGAGACGGCGGAATTTCTACATTCGGTTTTACCGAAAAACAGAGTCCGTGCGCCTGTCCCGTATTGTGATAGGGATCCTGTCCGATAATCACTACTTTTACTTTCTCTAAAGGAGTCAGATGAAAAGCCGTAAATATTTCATCTGACTGCGGATACACCGCAACCTTTTGGTATTGTTCCCGAATAAATAAAAATAACTTCTTATAGTACTCTTTGGAAAACTCCGCTTTTAACGCCTGTTCCCATTCTCCCGTCAAAGCTGCCATCTTTTCATCCTCTACATTCTCACACTAATTCCCTCTGTGTGCAGGTACTGTTTCAAATCTTTAATTTCCAGTTCATTAAAATGAAAAAGAGAAGCCGCCAGCACGGCGTCTGCCTTTCCTTCCGTTAATACTTCGTAAAAATGCTGTTTCGTTCCCGCTCCACCCGAGGCGATTACGGGAATACCAACGTTTTCCGAGACGGTACGGGTTAATTCAATGTCATATCCGTCCTTTGTTCCATCACAGTCCATGCTGGTGAGCAAAATCTCTCCAGCTCCCAGACGCTCCGCCTCTATGGCCCACTCCACAGCATCCATTTTCATATCGACGCGGCCGCCGTTTTTATAAATCGTCCAGCCGTCGCCTCCGTCACGTCTTTTGGCGTCAATCGCCACAACGACGCACTGGCTTCCGAATTTATCTGCCGCCTCGGAAATCAGCGCAGGATTCAAAATCGCAGCCGAGTTTACTGCCACTTTATCTGCACCCTCCCGCAAAATCATTCGAAAATCTTCTATTGTTCGGATACCGCCTCCTACCGTAAAAGGAATAAAAACGGTTTCCGCCACCTTGCGTACCATATTAGCCTTAATTTCCCTTGCGTCACTAGACGCCGTTATATCGAGAAAGACGAGTTCATCCGCACCGGCCGCACCATAAGCCGCCCCCACGGACACCGGATCTCCGGCATCTATCAGATTAACAAAATTCACGCCTTTTACTACTCTGCCGTTATTTACATCCAGACAGGGGATGACTCTTTTCGTAAACATAGACAACCTCCTGAAATCATAGAGCGACAAAATTTTTTAAAATCTGCAATCCCACATCGCCACTTTTCTCCGGATGAAATTGTGTGGCAAATACATTTTCATGCTCAACCGCCGCGTGTATATCGGTAATGTAATTGGCTGTGGCGGCGACATGCTGCGGATTTTCCGCTTTCAGATAATAGGAATGTACAAAATATACAAACGCATTCTCCGGAACCCCTTGCAGCAAACGCGAAGACGGTTGTATATGTAAGGAATTCCATCCCATATGGGGAATCTTGTAACCGTCCTTATCCGGAAAACGTATGATTTCCCCCGGCAGCAAAGCCAATCCGCTTACATTGTGTTCGGATTCTTCGCTTCTCTCAAAAAAGAGCTGCAATCCAAGACAAATACCAAGTATCGGTGTTCCTCTCTTCGCAACTTCACGAAGAACATCAATCAGTTGATATTGGCGCATATTATCCATAGCCTGCTCAAACGCCCCTACCCCCGGAACAATTACTTTATCCGCTCTGCCGATAAGGTCGGTATCTCTTGTGATAACACATTGGGCGCCGATATATTGCAGCGCTTTTTCCACACTTTTAATATTTCCCGCATCATAATCTACAATGGTAATCATGCCATCCTCCTCAGTATCCGACGCCGTCAGACTATTTCTCATCTTCTTTATTGCGCGCTTCCCACTGGGCGATAATATTCTCCAAACGGCTCGTGTAAGCAATCTGGTCTTCAAGTGAATTAATGCTCCGCGCCTGCGATTCACTGACGCCAAACTCCTCATAAAGCTGTTGTGCCAGTTTCACTTCCAATTCATTATACTGGCTGACAATATTGTATCTTTCCGCCTTACTCTGGTTCTCATCATAGCTGCGAATCCCTTTCATCAAAGAATCCAGCGCCTCCAGATACATCTTCACTTCATAGTAATTGGCATAGGAATCCAACTGGTGCTGCAGCTGCATACAGATTCGTATTTTATCTTTCATTTCAAAATCTTCGGAATCTTCGGAAATATTTATCCCTGCCAGCGAACGGTAAGCCTCCTTATAATCTCTCTTTTCAAAAGAGTTCTCCGCTCCCTTTACCGAGCCGGAATGCGACAACACCTGACTGCCGATAATCGTGGCAACACAAAGCAGCCCGAAGCAGACCATAACTATCGAAGCGCCGAGAGGATTAATTTTTCCCACTACTTCATTTGCCTCTGCCTCTGCTTTCAGGCGTTTTTTCTCTTCTTTTTCGGCGGCTTTTACTGCGGCTTGCTCCGCTTTTTCGGCAGCTTTCTTCTCTTTTGCCGCCTGCGCCTGCTCCGCTTTCTTAGCCTTTTCTTCGATTGCCTGTTTTTTCTTTTCTTCTTTCGCCGCTGCTTTTTGCTCTGCCGACGCCTGTTCTTCTTGACGTTCCCGCTCTTCCTCTTCGGCGGACTGCTCCGTAATGATATTTCCAAAGACACGTTTCCAAATACTATCCTTTTTCTCTTTTGGAACTTTCGCCGCTTTCGCTTCTTTTGATTCGGCAGGCTCATCGTCTTCCAACGCCAGTGAATCCACCATCAGGCTATCCAATACTTCTTCTTTCGGCGCTTCCGGTTCCGCTTTCGCCTCTTCCGGAGAGACAAATTCATCTAAAGCTTCCTCTTCCTGCTCCGCCTCGCTATAGTCTACGACAGAGAGCGCGTCATTAAAAATATTATCAATCGACAGCGAATCGACATCATCAGCAAAAATTCCACCGTCTTCATTTTCTTCCGAAAACAGGGAAGCCTCTATCGGACTCTCGTCCAACACCGGCGCTTCCGGTTCTTCATTTGACGCTTCCGCCGCTTCTTTTTCCTGCGCCTCGTAATTTTCGAAATCCTGAGATAACATCGCAATTAAGTCATCTACTGTTTCTTCTTCTGATTCTTTCTGTTCCGGTTCATCCAGCGACAATGGCTCCTCTTCCTCTGCCGAATCCACAGCGCCCGTATCAAAAAGCGGCTCGTCTTCCTCCGGCTCTCCGATAGCCACCGGTTCTTCTGCCAATGCCGGCTCCTCCATGAAAAGCGGTTCGTCCTCTTCCTGCTCCCCGATAGCCGCCGATTCTTCTGCCAATGCCGGCTCCTCCATAACAAGCGGCTCGTCAATGGCCACCGATTCTTCTTCTAACGCCGGTTCATCCATCATAACCGGCTCGTCTTCCTCCGGCTCTTCTCCGGCAGCTCCATCTTCTGTTACCGACGTCTCTTCCCCAAATGCCAGATCTTCTCCTAAATCCGTCGTTTCAGAAAACAAAAGTTCCTCTTCTAAGTCCGGTAATTCATCAAATACCGTTTCTGTCGCAACAGGCTCATCATGATTCGACCCATCCGGTTCTGTTTCCATACTTTTCATTAATTCATCTAAATAGGCATCACTCAAATTCCCCTCTTGGCTTTGACAATCCTGACACAGTTCTTCTCCATCCGGAATCTCTTTTCCACACTTTCTACACAGGGTCACCTGTCACCCCTCCTTTATCCGATAATTTATAAATAGGAAGAACCCACAATGCCATCGACATCGCGGGAATCTCTTTCGGCATATCAGTTCAACAACAAATCCAGTTGGTGTACCAAACGTCCAATCTCCGGTTTGGATAACTGCGCGTCAACGCCCAGAGCCTCCCCCTTTCTCTTCATCTCATCATTCACAAGAGAAGAGAAAATAACAACCGGAAGTCCGTCATACTTCGGGTCTTCCTTGATGCGTTTCGCCAAATGATGTCCATCCATCTGCGGCATCTCAATATCAGTAATAACGAGCGCAACATCTTTGCCGATGACAGCGCCATCTCTCATCATTCGTTCCAGCGTATTCCATGCTTCCAATCCATTGCTTGTGGCAATCAGATTGGTATATCCTGCCTGTGACAGACACTTTTTCAACATCTCTAACAGCAGTGGTGAGTCCTCCGCCAGCAAAATCGGACACTCGTGGCGGGAACGCTCTCCCATGGCCTCAATTTCGGAAAGTTTCAATCCGGTTTCCGGATTTACTTCGGTTACTATCTTCTCAAAATCAAGTACAATAATAATCTTTCCGTTAATCTTTGTAATACCGGTCGCTACTCCTTTTCCGCTTCCGCTTATTGTGGAGTCCGGTTTCACAATATCTTTCCATGATACACGGTGAATACCGAGCACTTTCTGTACATGAAATGCGGTGTGCAGACGATTGAAATTGGTAATAATATACATATCATTCGCAACGTCCTGCGTCACACGAATCCCCAGCGCCTTTGCCAAATCAATAACGGTAATAATCCGATCTCTCGGCATGAAAATTCCCTCTATGTACTCATGTGAATTTGGCACCATGATTGGCTGCTGATACGGGCAAAGCTCATTAATCTTTGCCACATTTATTCCATAATGCTGGTCTCCTACAACAAATTCTAACAGTTCTAATTCGTTGGTTCCGCTTTCCAGTAAAATTCCTGTTTCTACTGCCATATTCTCCTCCTTTTCTATCCCTCGTCTGCGGCGTCTATCTGTCCTGCGTCTGCATCCAAATCCATCGTATGCAATGTCCTGACTTTGCGCCGTTCCGCTTCCGATGTCCTCATAATATAATCTTTTATTTCCCTTGCATTTTTTATATGAACAAGCTCCAATTTGGGGTCTGTTACATCACTGGAAAAGCAAACAACCGTACCGAGCCCAAACATCCGCTCAAACAGGCTTCTGACCAGCGTCACATCCTGAATCCGGTACATCAGTGTATCGTTTTCCACGATACGCAGAAAACCCTTATGAATATTAATGCGCTCCTGCTCAATTTTATACTTTGTAAAAGATAGCGGAAGTCCAAAAAACAAACTCCGTTTCCTCTCTTCAAACATAATCTGTCCTCCTTGCTACCGCAATGTAACTTTTGCAGTTCTGTTCTTATCCGATAAGGTAAGCACAACCGAAGCAGCGTCTTTTTTGTCCCGACTCATCCGGTAAATAAGTACTGCTTTTTCCTTTTCTCCTGCTTTCAGCTTTGTCGAAAGCTGGTTCAAACCACCGTTCTCCAACATACTTATCCCCGGCTGGTATTGTTCTCCGTCCACATCCGCCTGATATGAAATGTCGGTTCTCTTCATAAGGTTCAGCTCTTTTGTCTTCCCTGTAGTGTTTTTCAGCACAAACGTAACAACAAGCAGGGTCTCTCCCTCGTCTGCGCGTATCTGCGTACTCCCGTATTTGGACGCAAAACGGTAAGAATCATAAGTTACCGTCACGCCGTCGAATTGAAAAAAGTCGTTTACCGTCACACCCGGCGTCTCCGCAGGCTTTTGTGACGCTGCCTCATCCGTCGTCGTATCAATCGGAACGGCACTGGCAACAGGCGTTGTCTGTGTCTCCGGCTGCTCCGGTGCAGCTTCTTCTGCACCTTGTTTTTTCAATTGCTCTTTTGTAATTAAACGTCTTTCATAGCTATCCGAATACCGGAGTAAAACTCCCGCCGAATACTGTGCGATGAGATTCGACTGTTCCTCTGTCAAATCACTCAAATCTGCACATCCGGTCAGAGATAATATAGATAGAATCGTGAGCAGAATAAAAATACCATTCCGTTTCACAAAATCCGCCTCCTCTCGTCCAAAAAAACTCTTTTATCATTATATCATATGTTTACCCTATCAATCAACACTTTTCCTGTCAAGTTCAAACCAAAACTCCACGCCGTTTTCATAATTGCGCACGCCATACCGCTGATTATGCGCCACCATAACCGCTTTTACAATGGAAAGCCCGATTCCGTTTCCCCCGTATTCCCGCGTGCGCGCCTTATCTACTTTATAAAACTTATTCCAAATCTTTTTGATATCTTCTTCCGGAATGGCGTCTCCGGTATTAAATACACTTGTCCGCACATGGGAATCGGTCTGCGTCGTCTTAATCTCGATGATTTTATCATATTTGACATGGTTCAGTGCGTTGCTGATATAATTCATAACAACCTCTTCCACCATGTACTCGTCCGCCCATACCATAAGAGGAGTCGGACTTTCGTGGTACGACAGCTTTATATCCGCCTGCTTAAACAATATATCCGTCGAATTCAGCACCGATTTAATCACACTCGACAAATCAAAATGCTCTAAATGAACCTGTCCGTTCCCAAATTCTAATTGATTGAGGCTGAGCAATTTTTTAACCATTTTATTCATCTTGCCGGCCTCGTCGACAATTACTTCACAGTAGAAATCCCGACTTTCCTCGTCGTCGCTTATATTTTCCTGTAACCCTTCCGCATACCCCTGTATGAGAGCAATCGGCGTCTTTAATTCATGCGAGACATTTGCCAGAAATTCCTGCCTCATCTGTTCCTGCTCCGAGCGCCGCTGCAAATCTAACTGCAATTCATTATTTGCCGTCTTCAATTCCGAAATCGTCTGCTCTAGCTTGTCAGAAAGGGCATTCATGCTATCGCCCAACATGCCAATCTCGTCGTCCCGTTCTCCCTGATAGCGCATGGAAAAATCGAGCCGCTGCATATCCTTGGCATGCTGCGCCAACTGCAAAATCGGCTTTGTATATTGATTAGTCACTAAAAACATAATGAACATTCCGGTAATTACAACAATAATTCCCAAACACATCAAAAACTGATTGGAGACCGAAGCGCTCTCCTGAATACTCTGGTAATTCGTACGCAGATACACCCAATAGTCATCCGGCATCCGGCCCGTCAACTCTATGAAATTCGATTCTACGCGGTCGTCATACACTTTGTACATCGAGTAGTTGACCGTCTGGTTGATGATTTGGCAATTATCACCGAGCGGCTCGTTATAATACATCTCTTTTACATATTTGCTCAACTGACTCCTCGACACCTGCTGCAGGCGGTCAGAGCCGGCTGGATATACATACTGGAGCGCCGTTATGTCACCGGAACCCCGATAGGCTTTAATCTGCACGACATATATGCTAACATTGGCATTTATGCTCAACGTATCCAGTTTGTCATATATTTTATTTTGCGCCGTCACATTCAGATTTTCCCAATCCACATCCTCGCAGATTTTTACCGTCCGCGAATATACTCCCTGCATTTGGTTTACTTTTGTGTTCTGATAAAAGGATGGCAACAAAACAACGTTGGCAAGACAAATCGTGCCAATCGTAACTATTAACATTGATGAAAATATAATGATAAGTCTTGTTCTCAATGAACGTTTCATGCACTGCCTCCGTTTGTCCGCGCCCTCACACATGGCAAAATAACTTTTCCGCTACACTTCAAATTTGTAACCCATTCCCCAAATCGTTTTGATAAATTTCCCCTTATCACCCATCTTGCTCCGCAGCTTCTTCACATGCGTATCAATCGTTCTCGCGTCCCCGAAATAATCATAATCCCACACATGATTCAGAATCCGCTCCCTCGACAGGGCGATGTCTTTATTTTCCATAAAATAAGTCAGCAATTCAAACTCCTTGAAACTGAGGTCAATCCGCTTCCCGTCAATCCTGACTTCGTGCGCCGAACGGTTAAGCACAATTCCGCCGTATTCCAAATTTTCCTCACTCATGGAATTGGTTCTCCGCAGGAGAGCCTGTACCCGCGCAACGAGAATTTTCGGACTGAACGGTTTGGCAATATACTCGTCAACACCTAAATCAAACCCCCGCAGCTCATCGTTTTCACTGCCGCGCGCCGTCAGCATAATAATCGGCACCTGCGAATACTGACGGATTTCCCGACAAGTCTCCCAGCCGTCCATCTTCGGCATCATCACATCCAAAATGACTAAATCAATATCTTTTTTCTCAAAAAACAAATCAACCGCCTCTTCTCCGTCTGCTGCCTCCAACACGGTAAAATCCTGTTTTGTAAGAAAATCTTTTACTAATTTGCGCATTCTCTGCTCATCATCTACAATCAAAATAGTATTCTCCGCCATCGTTACCTCCTTATCATCAGCGCCCTACTGCGCTTCTTTTCCGAGTTTACTCTCTCTTGCCTTTAACTGTTCTTCCCAGTGTTCGTATTTGTCAACCAGTTCCTCTTCCATTTTCGCCTTATAATCTGTAAAATACGTGAAAATAGTATACTCAAATTTGAAATTAATAACAACGAAACCAATAATAGCGATTACGAGCACGGCAATGGCAATTTTAAGCTTTTTATTTAATAATTTCTGGCCCTCGTACAGCTTGCGGAATTTCCCCTCCTGAAAAGAGGCCTTTGGTATGACGTCATTTTTCTCCTGCGGTTCTTTAATCGGTATGGGAATTAATTCCTCTTCCGGAACCAACTTGCTCTCGAGAATTTTCTTGCGCAGCTCAAGCAGAAAGAAATATCCTGTGACCGTACTGAAACGTTTCTCTGCAACGAGTTTGTTATACACCTTTAACGTAATACGCGGATTCGAAAAATCCGTCTTCTCTACCAGCTTGCTAATGATGTCCGCTTCTTTTTCCGCCTGTTCAAATCCCTCTCTGCTCTCAAAATCAAAAAAGCCTTTCGTCTTTTCCCCCATAATCTCTCCTCATTTCTACTTCTGTTTTGCCTGTTTCCCAACAAACTCTTTGACGAGGCGAATCAGCATATCATCCCGCGGATATACACTGTTATCTTTGGCATATCTCTTTTCCAAATCTTCTAACGACAACTCCTCGTCGTCACTCGGAGAAACTTCATCCATCAGATACTGCCGATACTGCTCGTCGGACAGCACAAGATGCTCTTTGACCGCGATTGACTTTGCCACCATTCTTCCCTTAACTTCGTCTCCTGCCAAATCTTTTACGTCGTCTTCCGTCATTCCCAGTTCCATAATAACCTCTTCGTAAGAAGAACCACTCATATCGCCGACGCCTTTGTACTGCCGTTTCAAATCCTTAAAGGCCTGTTCCTTACTTCCTTTCGGGTACTTGAGGACTTTGCATTTCCCCAAAAAGTCATCCCAAATCATATCACCGAGAGCGTCAACGTTTTTCTCTTTTTCTTTCTCTTTTACATAGGCAAAATAATCCTCTTCTTTTTGATATTTATTATCGGTGAGAGGTTTTACAAATGTCTCGTTAAACTTACGGCTAATCGCAACCGTAAACTTTACCGTCTGGCCGGCTACATCCAAATCAAAATAATTTTCCGGAAACGATACGTCGAAGACATATCCCTGTCCTAACGACAGGCCGGTCAGTTTCCGCTGAAAATCGGCGTTAAACAAATCTCCCGCTCCTACCTGAATGACAATATCCGTTTCTTCCAGCTCCTCTATTTTCTGCCCGCCAATCTCGCCCTCATAGTCCATGAGAACCCAGTCTCCCTTTTTGACACGCTCCTCACCGCTGACGGTAACTTTCTTCTTTTTGACATTCTGTAAGATAGCTTCATATACCTCCTGCTTCGTCGGAGTCACCGTCGCCTTTATGCCGATGTAATTATCGAGTTTAAGACTGCCGCTCTTTTCGTAGTCAATTAATTCTCCGTCTTTCATCTCCCCCGCAGCCTCTGTCTGCGGCTTCTTTTCCGCGCCGTCGCCGGAATTTCTCTCTTTTCCCTGTTTTTGGTTTGCGGATACCATATAATAAACGATAAAACCAATTACTGCGACAAGTATCAGACAAATAATCGCATATTGGGGATTCCATCTACTCTTTTTTTTCATAACTAACCATACCTTTCCCGCACCGGCACGAAACGCCGGCACAACATTTGTACATAATCGCTTCTTTCCTTAACGGCTCAAAGCAGTAAGTATCTTTATCATACCACAAAATTGTGAACAAAAAAAGAAAGATATACAAATCTGCACATCTTTCCTTTTCCTGTGATTTCATCAATCTTTGGCATTAATATAATTCATCAGGCCCTCTGCCTTAATGATTTTCTGCATAAACTCCGGAAATGCCTGCCCCTGATAACTCTCATTTTTTGTTTTATTTGTGATGAGACCGCTGTCAAAATCTATTTCCACCTCGTCGCCCGCCTCAATGCGCTCGGAAGCTTCTTTGCATTCGATGATTGGCAGACCGATATTAATGGAATTGCGGTAAAAAATGCGGGCAAACGTTTCTGCAATGACGCAGCTCACACCGGACGCTTTAATGGCAATCGGGGCATGTTCCCGCGAAGAACCGCAGCCGAAATTTTTCGTAGCCACAATAATATCGCCTTTTTTCACTTTATTTACAAATTCTTTATCTATATCCTCCATACAATGTGTCGCCAGCTCTGCCGGATCCGAGGAGTTCAGATAACGCGCCGGAATAATAACATCCGTATCCACATTATCCCCATACTTAAATACTGCTCCTAATGCTTTCATTTTCTCAACCTCCTGTCTCTATAAGCCCAATTCAGCCGGCTCGGAAATCTTGCCCGTGACAGCGCTTGCCGCCGCCACCGCAGGACTCGCCAGATAAATTTCGGAATTGACATGTCCCATTCGTCCGACAAAGTTACGGTTCGTCGTGGAGACTGCGCGTTCTCCCTCTGCCAGAATACCCATATGGCCGCCCAGACACGGGCCGCATGTCGGCGTACTCACAATCGCTCCCGCCTTAATAAACGTCTGTGTCAGTCCCTCTTCAATGGCTTGCAGATAGATGGCCTGCGTAGCGGGAATCACAATACAGCGGATTCCTTTTTTTACCTTGCGCCCCTCTAAAATTCTGGCCGCCACACGCATATCTTCAATTCGCCCATTCGTACAGGAGCCGATTACTATCTGGTCAATGGCAATATCGCCGGCCTCCCTGACTGTCTTCGTGTTTTCCGGCAAATGTGGAAACGCCACTGTAGGCTCTAACTCGCTGAGCGGAATCGTTATCGTCTCGTCATATACCGCATCTTCATCCGCCTCATATACGTTATATTTCTTTGACGAATGCTCTTCCATATAGGCAACCGTCTTATCATCCACCGGAAAAATACCGTTTTTCGCTCCCGCCTCAATCGCCATATTGGCAATCGTAAAGCGGTCGTCCATGGAAAGGCTTGCCACGCCGTCGCCGGTAAATTCGAGTGATTTGTACAGCGCCCCGTCGACGCCAATCATTCCAATCAAATGGAGAATTACGTCCTTACCGCTCACCCACGGCTTTAATTTGCCGGTGAGTACTACTTTGATTGCCGACGGCACTTTAAACCATGCCTTACCGGTAATCATACCGGCGCCCATATCCGTACTTCCGACTCCAGTCGAAAAAGCGCCGAGCGCGCCGTATGTACACGTATGGGAATCTGCACCAATACATGTCTCTCCGGCTACAATCAATCCTTTCTCAGGCAAAAGCGCATGCTCAATGCCCATCTCTCCCACTTCGAAATAATTGGTAATGCCCTGCGCTTTCGCATACTCGCGCACACACTTGCAATGTTCCGCCGACTTAATATCTTTATTCGGGGCAAAATGGTCCGGCACAAGAGCAATCTTGTCCTTGTCAAATACCGTCTTTTTATTTAATTTCTCTACTTCATGAATCGCTACCGGTCCTGTAATATCATTCGCCAAAACCAAATCCAAATCAGCTTCAATCAACTGACCGGCAACTACAGATTCTAATCCGGCATGCGCCGCAAGAATCTTCTGTGTCATTGTCATTCCCATGATTTTTCCATCCTTTCCAATTTGTCTGTCTCCCATCATACCACAAAAAGGGGATTGGAGTAAACTATTTCATTCCGGTAGAGCCAAATCCTCCGGCGCCGCGCACCGAATCCTGCAGCTCGCCGGACTCCTCATACTCCGCAAACACATAAGGGGTAATTACCATCTGCGCCACTCTCTCTCCGGATTCGAGCGTGACATCCTCCTGCGAATGGTTGTACAGAGCTACCATAATCTCACCGCGGTAATCGCTGTCTATGACGCCGACTTTGTTGGCGGGAGCTACCCCCCGCTTACAGGCGAGTCCGCTTCTGGCGTAAATAAGTCCTACCAGCCCCTCCGGAATCTCCATAGCAATACCGGTATTCACAAATTCCGTCGTTCCCGCTTTTATCGTCAACGGTTCTTCCATACAGGCATACAAATCCGCTCCCGCCGCATATTCCGTTCCGTAATCCGGCATCTTAGCCCCTGCATTTAATTTCTTAAAACGTACTTTTACTGCATTCATCACAATCCTCCATTCCGAAGCGTAGCGGAGGAAGTCTTTCTATAAACATCCTCCGGCAGCCATCCGCTTCCGCTAAACAATCTCTCCCTCCCAGTGAACGACTTCACCGGTCTCCAGCGATTTCCTGACATCAATAATACGCTGATTATCGGAACCGCGGAAATTGACTTTCAGATTTTTCTTTTCCGCAACGAACTCACCGTCTACCAGAATATCAATATACGACAGCAATTCCCTTGTCACTTCGGATTTTTCATACATATCGCCGACAATATCCCTGTCGAAAAGGTATCCGGAATAGCACCACACATTTTTTTGCGGATAGCATTCGTGTACTTTCCGCAAAAGCGGTAACAGCCCCTCCTGATTGGACGGCTCCATCGGCTCGCCGCCCAGTAACGTTAAGCCTGATACATAATCAGGCTTTAAATATTCTATAATCTGCTCTATCTCTTTTTCGGTAAACGGTTTCCCGTAATTAAAATCCCATGTTTCTTTATTAAAACACTCTTTGCAGTGATGTGTGCAGCCGCTGACAAAAAGGGAAACCCTTACTCCGACGCCATTGGCTACATCATACTGCTTAATATCGGCATAATTCACAATATTCCTCATTTCTGAGCGATTTATCGCGAAGAACCGCACGAGAAAACCCGAAGAGTTTCTCGTGTCGGAACAAAGCTATTTGTTTTCGCTCAGAAACAAATAGTTGATTGAAAAATAAGCTATCAAGCTTATTTTTCAATTTATACTTCTTTTATAAATGCAATACGCGGGAATTGATTTCCTTTGTCTTTCCTACGTTCCAGAAATTTTCACCGAGATATCCGCACGTCCTCCGCGTAACGTTCATCTTGTCGTGGTCGGTATTTCCGCAGTTCGGGCACTCCCACTCCAGATTACTGTTGACAATAATCTCCCCATCATAACCGCACTCGTGGCAAAAATCTGATTTCGTATTAAATTCCGCGTACAAAATATGGTCGTAAATATATTTGACAACTTCTTCCAGCGCCGGTAAGTTGTGCTGCATATTGGGAATCTCGATATAAGAAATCGCACCGCCGGATGAAATCATCTGGAACTGCGCCTCAAAATCAAATTTATCGAAAGCGCTTATCTTCTCCCGCACATCGACATGGTATGAGTTGGTATAATAGCCTTTATCCGTCACATCTTTAATAATACCAAAACGTTTCTTATCAATCTCGGCAAAACGATAGCAGAGACTCTCCGCCGGCGTGCCATAAAGTCCGAAATGTATGCCGGTCTCTTCTTTCCACGTATCCGTTGCATGGCGCAGACGGTTCATCAGGGCTTTGGCAAACCGGCTGCCCTTTTCTTTCGTCTGGCTCTCGCCGGTCATCAGCTTCGTAGCCTCATATAACCCGATATATCCGAGTGAAATCGTCGAGTAGCCGCCGTGAAGCAGCTTGTCTATCTTTTCCCCTTTACGCAGACGGGCAATCGCCCCGTACTGCCAGTGAATCGGACTGACGTCGCTCGTCACGCCCTCCAAAGCACGGTGGCGACACATCAGCGCCTCAAAGCACAGCGACAGCCTCTCCTCTAACAACTGCCAGAACATTTCCATGTTTCCGGCTGCCAGAATGGCAATTTGCGGCAGATTCAGACTGACAACTCCCTGATTAAAACGTCCCTCGAATTTATAATTTCCATTCTCGTCTTTCCACGGCGTCAGGAAACTGCGGCAGCCCATACAGCTAAATACATTTCCCTCAAACTGCTCCCTCATTTTCTTTGCGGAAATGTAGTCCGGATACATTCTCTTGGCGGAACATTTAACTGCCAGCTTCGTAATATAATCATATTTGCCGCCTTTGAGGGCATTATGTTCATCCAGCACATAAATAATTTTAGGGAACGCCGGCGTCACAAAGACACCCTTTTCATTTTTGATTCCCTCTAAGCGCTGACGGAGAATTTCCTCAATAATCATGGCATTCTCTTCAATATACTCGTCCTCTGCGTCCAGATTCAAAAACAGCGTCACGAACGGCGACTGGCCGTTTGTCGTCATCAATGTATTAATCTGGTACTGAATCGTCTGCACGCCGGAGCGGAGCTCGTCCAGCAGACGCTCGTGCACAAACTGTTCCACGATGTCTTTTTCCAGTTTATCACCGAACTTTTCCATATATTGTGCGCGGTACTTTTCCGCGCTCTTGCGCAGATACTTGCCCAAATGACGCGTATCGACGGACTGCCCGCCATACTGGCTGCTTGCCACCGCGGAAATAATCTGCGTCATCACCGTACAAGCAACCTGAAAACTCTTCGGACTCTCAATCAGCTTGCCATTCATAACCGTTCCCTTATCAAGCATATCGCCGATATTGATGAGACAGCAGTTAAAAATCGGCTGGATAAAATAGTCCATATCGTGAAAATGAATAACGCCCTCTTCATGCGCTTTCGTAATCTTCTCCGGAAGCAGCACACGCTTCGTCAAATCTTTCGACACCTCACCGGCAATCAAATCGCGCTGTGTACTGGCTACATAGGCATTTTTGTTGGAATTTTCTTCCATGACGTCTTTGTTGCTGTTTTGAAGAAGACTCATTATCGAATCGTCTGTGGTATTGGCTTTACGAACTAACTCTCGGGTGTAACGGTATATAATGTATTTCTTCGCAAGGTCAAACTTACCTGCTGCCATCAGTTTCTGCTCAATAATATCCTGAATATCCTCTACCTGCATGGTATCCCGCTTCATATTTTCGATACCGGCAATGATACCGTCTATCATATCATCGCCCGCTCTTTCAAATGGTTCTACCTCTGCATTTGCCTTGCGTATGGCAATGAGTATTTTATTTCTGTCATACTCTGCCGTGCGCCCATCCCGTTTAATAACTTTCAATTTCGTAATTCTCCTTTCCTCGGAAACCAATACCTTACTTCTGATATTTTCCCTATGCCGTTCATTATATCACCTGTTGGTATTGTTGTCCACTATATATTGTGATTAAATGAATATTTTTTACTATTTACTCACAATATCTGGAGAAATGCATGGAAAGCAACCGGCAGGGCATAGCGGTTTTCCAGCTCTTCTTTTTCCACCCACACAAGGTCTGGCACCGGCTCGCACCCGCTTTTTATCCCCTCTATCCGAAAGCCTCTCATATGCCATTCGACATGGGAAAAAATGTGTTTTCCTCCCTGCAGCCGGCTGACTTTTGCTTCCCCCGCTCCTTTTGCGGCCAGCCATTCTTTTATCCACGGCAGCGTTTTATATCCCTCAAGGGCGGGAAATTCCCACAAACCGGCGAGAAGTCCCTTCTCCGGTCTCCTGACAATGCCAATCCGGCCCTCCTGCTCCAAAAGTAAAACCGTGCGCTTCTCAATGCGTCTGCTCTTCTTCTCCGGCTTCACCGGCAATTCCATCTCTCGTCCCGCCGCGTGCGCCCGACACAGAGAGGCAAGCGGACATTGCCCGCACAGCGGTTTCCCATTGGGAATACAGATTACTTCCCCCAGCTCCATCAGCGCCTGATTGAACACATCGGGCTTCTCACGGGGGATGACCGCCATAATCGCCCTCTCCATCTTCTTTCGCACCGATTGTTTCATGATGTCGTCGTCGCAATTGAGATAGCGCATCGTCACCCGCAAAACATTGCCGTCCACCGCAGGAGCCGCTATTCCATAGGCAATGGAAGCTATGGCGCCGGCTGTATAACTGCCAATCCCCGGCAACTCAAGAAGCAGGTCGTAAGACGCCGGCAACTGTCCGTCATATCTCTCCATGACAAGCCGCGCTGTCTTTTGCAGATTGCGGGCGCGGTTATAATATCCCAGCCCCTCCCACAGCTTCATCAGCTCTTCTTCCGGCACTTCCGCCAGTGACGCCACATCAGGAAGCCGCTCGGTAAAACGGTGGTAATATTCTTTTACCGCCTCAATCCGCGTCTGCTGCAGCATGATTTCAGACAGCCAGACATGATACGGTGTGGCGTCATCTCTCCACGGCATACTGCGCTTATTTTTTTCATACCATAAACAAAGAGGCTCTGCTAAAGCCTCTAATGAATACTCATCATTTTTCACTGTCTCCACTTCCTATCTCGATAGCATTTCCCGACAAATCCACATACATCTGAATCTCTTCCCTGTCCATATGGGCAAATTCCGCCAGTTCATCCATCGTCGCAATCCGTCCGTACTCTTCCGCCAGCGACTTTGTCGCTTCCATCAGCAAATTGACCCGCGCCAGCACCGTGCTGATACTGTCGCTATCCGAAAGTTCGTCGTCTACAAGCTCAATCAGACGGCTGCGCACCGCATGGTCCATCGCCTTTTCAAAATCTGCCACTTCCTGATTGCCACAGAGCATTGCCACGCATGATGTCAGTTCCAGATTGCCCTCCTGAATCAAATCCTCTAACGGCACTCCCCGTCCACGGTATTTCCCCGCCAGCGTCACCACTCTCTTCAACTTTGCTTCAATGACCGTTCCCGTCACCGTTTCGTCTCCCGCGCGGAGACGTTCCAGTAAGCGCCTCTTCTCTTCCGGCGAATATTCCGGCAGTCCGCGCAGTTCCCGACGGTATACCGTCAGATACTTAGAATCCCTTTCTCCCGACTTTTCAGCGGTTTCCCCCTCAAACGCCAATGCTTCCGGCTGTGCCTTATAACCGGCGACATGAACCTGATGTTCCTTTAAATATGCATACAACAGCTCATACTGCTGCTCCGTCAATGACAATTCACTGCAATAACCGGCGACTTCTTCTTTTGTCAATTGATTTTCCTTTGTTCTGGCATACTCGACCAAGCCCTCTATATGGCGAAGAAACTCTTTTTGCTCCATCCGGCAAATCCTCCTCTATCTGACCGCACTCTCATATATTTTTTTCACGTCGTCCGCCGTCAGTTTGACATAATTTCCCTCTGTCCTGCGTCCATTCATAAGCTTCTTTGTCATAAGTTCAATATCTTCTTCCCTCGCTCCGATTTCCGCAAAACCGGAAGGCATGCCGATTTCTTTCAAAAATGCCTCAAAAGCTTCGATCCCTTTTAACGCCACACCGTGCAAATCTGACCCGTCCGCGGCAATATCCCATACCCGTGTGGCAAAGAGTACGAACTTGTTTGGGTTGCTCTCCAGCACATAGCGCATCCACAGCGGCGCTATCACCGCCAGTCCCGCACCGTGGGTCACGTCGTACAGCGCGGACAGCTCATGCTCAATATGATGGCTCGCCCAATCCTGCACCCGTCCCACGCCGCATATATTATTGTGCGCCAGCATACCGGCCCACATAATATTGGCTCTCGCTTCGTAATTATCCGGCTCCCTGATTACACGCGGCGCCTCATGTATAATTGTCTTTAATACGGCCTCGCAGAGACGGTCTGTAATCTCTACTTCTTCCGTGTTGGAAAAATATCTCTCGCATACATGAATCATAATATCCGTACAGCCGGCCGCCGTCTGGTACGGCGGTAACGTACACGTCAGCGCCGGATTGAGAATGGAAAAACGCGGGCGGAGGCAATCGCTCTTCGCCCCTTTTTTTATACATTCTTTTTCATCTGTAATAACCGTGTTCGGAGACCCCTCGCTGCCGGCGGCAGCGATTGTCAATATCGTGCCAATCGGCAGAGCCTTTTCGATTTTGGCTTTGCCCTGATAAAAATCTAAAAAATCCCCGTCATACAAGCTGCCGGCAGCAATCGCTTTCGCCGAATCAATCGTGCTGCCGCCGCCAACGGCAAGTATAAAATCGACATTTTCCCTTTTACACAAATCGATTCCCTCATATACCAGACCGCTGCGCGGATTCGGCTTTACCCCGCCGAGTTCCACAAAAGGAATCCCCGCCTGCGCCAGACTCTCAGCGACGCACTGGTAAAGGCCGTTTTTCTTAATGGAACCGCCGCCATAATGGAGCAGTACTTTCGTTCCCCCGAAGCGGCAAATCAAATCGGCCGCATGTTTTTCCGTATCCTTTCCGAAATCAAAATAGGTCGGTGCATAAAAGGTGAAATTATCCATAAATCGTCTTTACTCCTTCCGGCAATTATAAAATATGAAGATTGCTCTTCTCCACCTCTTCCATCACGTCATCCGGCCAGATGGAAGCCTGCACTTCGCCGATATGAGCCTTGCGCAGGAAAAACATACAGATACGGGACTGTCCGATACCACCGCCAATCGTATACGGCAGTTTCTTCTCCAGAACAGCCTTTTGAAAAGGAAGCTCCTCCCTCTCCGGACATCCTGCCTTGACAAGCTGTTCTTTCAGTGATTCCTCGTCCACGCGTATTCCCATGGAAGATAACTCCAGCGCCATATCAAGCACCGGATAGTAGACAATAATATCTCCGTTCAGAGACCAGTCGTCATAATCCGGCGCACGGCCGTCATGCGGTTCGCCCGACGCCAGCTTATCACCGATATTCATAAGGAAAACGGCTCCGTGTTCTTTTACCGCCTCATACTCACGTTCTTTCGGAGATTTATCCGGATAGGCGTCTTCTAACTCCTGCGATGTAACAAAGGTGATGTTTTGCGGCAGCGATTTTTTAATATAATTGTACTGGGTTGCCAGATAATCCTCGGTTTCCTGCAACGCGCGGTACACATTGATTACCATGCTCTGTAAGGTCGCCAGATTCCGCTCCTCTTTGCTGATAATGCGCTCCCAATCCCATTGGTCGACAAAAATGGAGTGGATATTATCGGTATCCTCGTCACGGCGAATGGCATTCATATCGGTGTATAATCCCTCGCCATGATGAAACTGGTAACGTCCCAGCGCATATCGCTTCCATTTTGCCAGAGAATGCACAATCTCTACCTCCCTGCCATTCTGCTCACGGATATCAAACTCTACCGGCCGCTCAACACCGTTTAAGTTGTCATTGAGGCCTGACTGCGGGTCAACAAAAAGCGGCGCCGACACACGCGTAAGATTGAGATTTGCCGCCAGTGCCTTTTCAAAGAAATCTTTTACTTTTTTAATCGCCACCTCGGTTTCTCTTGTGTTTAACGCTGCCTCATACCCCTCTGGAATTACTAAATTCATGTTCATATCCTCCTTTTCCATTTTTGTTTGTTCCATCTTTTATAATTCACAATTATTAACCGTTCGCGGGAACGGGATAACATCACGGATATTCTGCATTCCGGTCAGGTACATAACGCAGCGCTCGAAACCAAGTCCGAAACCGGCGTGCCTTGCCGTACCATATTTGCGCAAATCCAGATAAAAATCATAGTCCTCACAGTTTAATCCACACTCTTCCATGCGCTGTACGAGTTTGTCATAGTCATCTTCACGCTGGCTGCCGCCGATAATTTCCCCGATACCAGGAACGAGGCAATCCATAGCCGCCACCGTTTTGTTGTCCTCATTCATCTTCATATAAAATGCCTTAATCTCTTTCGGATAATCGGTGACAAAAACCGGACGCTTAAAAATCTCTTCCGTCAGATAGCGCTCATGCTCTGTCTGCAAATCGCATCCCCAGCTCACTTTATACTCAAACTGTTCGTTATGTTTTTCTAATAGTTCAATGGCCTCCGTATATGTCACATGGGCAAATTCGGCATCCGCCACATTCTGTAACCGCTCTATCAATCCTTTATCTACGAATTTATTGAAAAATGCCATCTCCTCCGGAGCCTCTTCCAAAACATAGCGGATAATGTATTTGAGCATACTCTCCGCCACCATCATATCATCCTTTAAATCGGCAAAGGCCATCTCCGGCTCTATCATCCAAAACTCAGCGGCATGACGCGTCGTATTGGAATTTTCCGCGCGGAAAGTCGGGCCAAACGTATATATATTTTTGAACGCCATCGCATAAGTCTCACCATTGAGCTGGCCGCTCACGGTCAGATTCGTCTCTTTATTAAAGAAATCTTTACTGTAATCAACTTTGCCATCTTCTGTCTGCGGCAGGTTCTCCATGTCAAGCGTCGTCACACGAAACATCTCGCCGGCTCCCTCGCAGTCACTACCGGTAATAAGCGGGGTGTGCACATATACAAATTCCCTTTCCTGAAAAAACTTGTGAATGGCGTAGGCAATCAGTGAGCGCACGCGGAAAACTGCCTGAAACGTATTCGTTCTCGGGCGCAAATGCGAGATTGTGCGCAGGTATTCGAACGAGTGGCGTTTCTTCTGCAGCGGATAGTCCGGTGTCGATTCCCCCTCTACCGCCACTTCATCTGCCTGTATCTCAAACGGCTGTTTGGCATTCGGCGTGTCAACTAACTTTCCCGTAACTACTACGGCCGCCCCGATGTTTAACTTTGATATAGCGGCAAAATTATCAAGTTTATCCGCATACACAACCTGCAGCGGCTCGAAAAAAGTTCCGTCATTGACAACTAAAAAGCCAAACGTTTTGGAATCGCGGACGCTCCTTAACCATCCCCCGATTGTAACTGTCTGTCCGATATACTTTTCCTTTTCACGAAATATCTCGCGTATACTTATTAATTCCATTTCTGTCCTCCATATAATTCAACTGACTTTTGTCTCTTACTGCAATATTCTGGTAGAAAATATGCAAATTATACTACGTGTTCCCCTTTTTGCTTTTCAAAAAAATCATCTATCGCCTTGACAATTTGCGCCGGCGGCAGAGTCTTTAGCAAATATCCTGCCGGACGCAGCACCGTCACCTGTGCGATACTCTCCCTGTCATTTCTTCCGGTAAGAAAAAAGATTGGCACTTTACTGTAATCCTCGTCAGCGCGAAGCATCTCCATCAACTGCTTGCCATCGCATACCGGCATTTCATAATCCAGCAGAATTAAATCCGGTTTGTTCAGCGTCAGATATTTCAGCGCCATCGTCGCCGAATTGGCAAGTATCACCTGATATTTCTGCTCGAGCCAGTTCTTAACGTTTCTTAACGTCGTGCCGGAATCATCGACAACAAGAACTTTCTTTTTATTTTTCCCCCGATGCTCGTCGATAAACACATTTACTTTTTCAGACAGTTCTCCCGCATCAACCGGCCGGTAAAATTCTCCGGTAATTATGTTCGGGGGAAGCGTCTTCTCAACGGCGTTGACGTCGTCCATATTTCCAGTCAGAAAAATCGGGTACGCATTTTCCAAAACAATATCTTTAAGAAACGTCAATTCTTTTGTCTTCACCGCCATGTTCTCCTGAACATGAATCAGTATCGCGCCTAAAAGTCCTTTACAACGGCGAATCTCTTCTATATTTAATTTGGAAACAACTACGCGGTATCCCAAATGCTCCAGCTTACCCTTGATTGACTCAACTAAAAAGTTCGTAATATCTGTGATAAACAGTATCTGCTCTTTTTGCACGTTTTCCATATGAACTCTCCTTTTTCAGTCTGCCTTTAATATCCCAATCATCCGGTTCGCCGTATCCATAACATCCTGTATCGCCACGTCCGCTACATAGACGCGCAATACTTCCATATGTTCACGACAGCCAGCAGGAATCTGATATCGCTCCAACTCCCGCATGATATCGTCTGCTTCATCTAAATTAAAATTATCCATTGCAGAATACAGCCGCTGCAACAGCAAAATTAATTGCGCGGCAGAAATTTCTTCCTGTCCTCTTTCCCGCTCCCCGTAAGGACGCAAAATCGTTATGTATTTGCGGTACAGGGCAAGCATCTCCGGCGTCTCCCGAACTAACTCCTCTTCCTTCTCTGCCTTTCCCAACTGCTCCAGACGATAACAACGCTCCGATAATTCCGTGGCGCCAATGAGGCGGGCCGTACTTTTTAATGCATGGACTTCTATCGTGTAATCGTGAAACATACGGTCTGCCAATAATGTTTCGATTTTCTTTGCTTTCGGCTCTATCATAATATAGAAGTCACCTAAAATTTCCCGATACAACTCACAGCCTCCGGCCTGAGCGATACCCTGCTCTGTATCCAGCCCCTCAATCTCCGGCAACCATCTTTTTATTATATCACATATCTCCTGCAAATCAATTGGTTTTCGAAGAAAATCATCAAACCCCTGTGCAATCAACTGCTCACCAATGTTTTCCTCCCCGTTTGCCGTGAGGGCAACGACGGGAATGGTTGCGCTGTAGGGAACGTCCAGTTCCCGAATACGCTGAAGCGTCTCCCTGCCATCCATCTCCGGCATCATATAATCCATCAGTACAAAATCATACTTTTTCTCTTTTATTTTAGCAATTGCCTCCCTGCCGCTGTCCGCCGTATCTGTTTTCACTTTCAGCGTTTTCAGCAGAGACTCTGTCACCTTGCGGTTGATTCGGTTATCGTCCACTACAAGTATATCCATCGGCGGCGCTGTAAATGATTCTCTCATAACCCGTTACTCCTCCTATTCGTTTACCTGCTGTATCTGATAGTTTACAACACAACCATCATCATTGTAAAGATTATCAAAAGCTCCCAACACGCGTCCGGCAATAAATGCGCCGTTTCCTTCCCTCACCCCGAGAAGAAGTACAAGATAGCGGCAATCGCCATATCGGGAACAGATGTCGGATTCGCGCAGAGCGGAACAAATGGCTTTCCCCAAAATTTTCATCGCCTCCTGCCTGCGCTCTCCCGTAACCCCGCTAATCTCCAGTGTCAAAACATGAAGCGGCTGCCGGCTCCGTTTCACAAGCTGCGACAGATGGCGGTAGACGAGCAGAAACTCATCCAACTCCACTTCCAGCATCCCTTTCCTTTTGGACACCTCGCTCTGCAGTACTTTTACCGCCGAAAACTCTTCTTCCTTTTCCAGCTTCCTGTCACTTTCCAACATGGCGAGAAATCCGCGATAATCATTCAGCAGTTCCCTGCCGTGTTCATCAATCCATGCAAACCGCCCGTCTTTACCGGCAAATTCGTGCTCTTTCGCATGTTCCGAGAGCTCGTTTGCCATTATACTTTTGGCAGCGCTCTTTAAGCCGTGCGCCTCAATAATGTAATTTTCATAATCTTTTTCTTCTAACAGTCTCTCCATCTCGCGAATGCGCTCATGGCTTTCCTCACAAAATACATCCAGCACTTCATTGAGAATCTCCTCGCTTCCGCCAAAATACTCCAGAGCCGCCGCATAGTCCATTGCCGACACCCGCCCCTCGTCTTCCGTAGTGACAGTCACTGCAGAAGATGCCGGAATTCCGGATGTCATTTCTTTTTGCCTGCCATCCGGAAGCCAGCGCCGCAAAATATCATCCAGTTTTTCTATATTTATCGGCTTTGCCAGAAAATCATTCATACCGGAAGCGAGAAACATCTCTCTGGCGCCGCGGATAACATTCGCCGTCAACGCCACAATCGGCACCTGTTTCGCGTGCGGTACATCCAGATTGCGGATTTTCTCCGTCGTCTCCACCCCGTCCATAACCGGCATCATATGGTCCATGAAAATAATATCAAAATCTTCTCCCGATTTCATGTAATCTAACGCCTCATAACCACTGGAAGCCCTTGTCACACCAATCTGGTATTCCTTTAAAAATCCCTGAATCACTTTCTGATTGATGACGTTATCATCGACTACGAGCGCCTTGGCCGATGGATACACCCGCGCCTCCTTTTCTGGAATTTTTACTGTTCTTACCGTATTTTCTCCGGCAACCAGCCGGCAGAAAGCAATGGCGTGCAGCGGTTTTCTTATTTTATGTATATAAGTATCAATATCCTCTCTCCATAAATCCTGCGCTTCCAGCATCGCTATCGGAACCACGCCGTGCTCTTTTAAATACGGCAAAGCCGCCTCAACGCTCTCCTGCGCCGACAAATAGTCATACAATAAATAATTCTGTCTATTTTCATGCAGCTCCAGAGCTGACAGTTCACGCAGCTGATATACCGGCTGATACGTCACCGGAAAAGCACGCAGCATTTTCAAAATATTCTCCTGATAGAATGCATTTTTTTCATAGAGAAAAATATGGTACTTCGCATTCCTCTCAATCGCCGCACACGGCTGAATATCAACTGCTTTCTGCAATATCGTCACCGTAAATGTCGTGCCGGAGCCATACTGGCTGCTCAATTCAATATCTCCGCCCATCATCTGCGCCAGATGGCTGGAAATCGCCAGACCGAGACCGGTGCCCTGCAATCTTCTGTTTTTCTTTGTATCTACCTGTGTAAACTCTGAAAAAAGATTTTTCTGGTCTTCTTCCCGAATGCCAATCCCCGTATCCGCCACTTCCAAAATCAGGCACACATCCCCCGTCTCTTCCCATACGCTGTGGACGGACAGGGAAATCTTGCCAAAATTAGTAAACTTGACTGCGTTACCCAGCAGGTTAAGCAAAATCTGTTTAATGCGCACCATATCGCCGCACATTTTTTTCGGCACATGAGGGTCAATGTCAATAAGAAATACAACGTCTTTGTCAGCGAGTCGGGTGCTTATCATCGGCTCCACCGCGTGAATCAGCACTTCCAGCTCATATTCTTCCTCCGCGAGCTCAACTTTCCCCGCATCGATTTTGGAGAAGTCCAATATATCGTTGACGATATCAAGCAAATTGTCCGCGGCGACTTGAATATTCTCGGCATATTCCATTATTTTAGCCGGCAGCTTCATATGATTGAGCAGTTCCGCCATGCCGCATATTGCATTTAGCGGCGTCCGGATTTCATGCGACATATTGGCAAGAAAATCCGATTTGGCTTTCGTTGCCGCCTCTGCCTCCATCTGTGCCTGCTCGGCAATCTCCTTTGTCTGAATCAGTTCTTCCATTGTCGCCACTGTCTTTTTGTAATCCGGCGTGACGAGCAGAAACAGCAGAATTAACAGCGCCAGCGCCGGCGTGAACATACTAAAGAGAATGTCCGGCACAAAACATACCTGTATGACCGGCCCGATAACTGCCAGAAGAGTGAACAGCCAGATACATATTTTCTGCCTGCGGTCAAATTTTTCGTTTTTGATTACTAATATCATGCCAATCGTAACGACAAAATACAGTGGCACCAGAAAGACAAGATAGTATAACGGCCCGTGAACATAACGGAAATTTTCGTCAAACCGGAATACCCAGTGCGTGAAAAAGTTGGATATAAGAAGCATTCCGTAGCCGGCTCCGACTACGTTGCTCAATACCCTCTCCCAAAACATACGCTCCTGAAGAAGATGCTTACATATGTAGCGCACAAAAAAGTAGAAAAATATGAGCACCGATAAAAAGTACGCCGTATTGCAAAACATGTTCAGCCAACGCGGTATTGATGAAGCATACGAAATCATAACCGCCGACGTAATATCAAGAATTATGGCAACAATATAAATCAAAAGTGCGTTTGCAAAATAGTGAATACTTTCTATTTCCCTCGGATACTGCGCCTTTAATAAGAGATAAAACAATATCATAAACGCAACCGCCGCCAATTCATAATTTATGTTATATACCATCTGTCTCTCTCCTCTAACTTTTATACCGTTTATTGTATCTTATTTTCACAGTAAAAGCAATTGCTGTTATGACGGTAAGGCATTCCGTAACCGGATAAGAGAGCCATACGCCTGTCATTTTGAAGAGAAAAGACAAAAGAAACGCCATAGGAAGAATCACGAAAAAACCCCTTAACAGAGAAATCACTTGCGCAGGTAACGCTTTTTCTGTCGATGTAAAGTATGCCGAAATCATAATATTAAAACCAACAAAAGGAATTGCCGTAAAATATAATCTTAACCCCGTCAGGGCAATCTGCTGTAACAAAGCATTTTGCTCACTGTTAAATATACGGACAATCGGAACTCCCGCAACAAGCAGAAGCAAATAGATACAACCCGAGAGAACAAGTATGGTATTGACGGCATAATGCAAAATCCGCTTTATTCCTTTTTCATCCCCACATCCGCATAACCTGCTTAATATCGGTTGTATTCCCTGCGCCATTCCGGTATAAATCGAATTAACAACAAGAGATAGATTGGCAACAACGCCGTAAGCAGCGACCCCGATATTCCCCCGCAGCCGCAAAATAATTAAATTAAAGACAATCATTACCACTCCGGAAGCCACTTCTGCGATAAAAGATGGAATGCCTAATGAGAGAATGTCCCGTATCAGACGGAGCGACGGTTTTGTCCACTGAAAATGGAACTGATTTTGTTTCGCAAACCAATGCTTCGATAACACGATAAGACTGATAACCGGCGCTAACGCCGTTGCCAATACGGCGCCAAAGATTCCCATATTAAGAGGAAAAATAAAAATATAATCAAGTACGATATTCGCCAGACTTCCCGTCAGCATACCAATCATGGCTAATTGCGGGTTGCCGTCATTCCTCACAAAACACAACAGGCTGTCATTTAACATAAACACCGGAGAAAAGAGAAGAATAACCTGCAAATAAGTTTTTGTCATCCCAAAAACCGCATTGTCCGCTCCTGATAATAACGCCAGCCGCCCCGCCAAAAAAATTCCCGCCAACACGAATATAACAGCCGGTACAAATAATATATAAATCGTGTTTGAAAAAGATTTATCGGCATTTTTACATTCCTTTTGCCCAACATAAACCGAATACTTCGTGGCGCCTCCCATCCCAAGCATAAGACCGCACCCGTGAACGAGACTGTATACCGGAATAGCTAAATTAAGCGCCGCCAGACCACTGGCTCCCAAACCTTTGGAAACAAAATAGGTGTCGGCAAGTATGTAGCAGGATAAACCAATCATACCACATATGTTTAATGATACATATCGGGCAAATTGTCTTACAAGTATTTTTTCTTTCATTGACGCCCCTCCTATTTTTACAAAAAAACGCCAGAACTTTCTATCTTCTGAGACCTAACGATAGAAAGTCTGACGCATAATCTCTTTACCCGGTGGCAAAAAGTAACGTTGTTTTTACAATTTATCTGAGCAAAGCAGTATACCGTGGATTACCAAAACCGGCTTTTGGTAACCGGCAATTTCCGCATAGATATCAGTCTGAATCGCATCTTGAGAATTAATCCCACCAGAAATACCAGATATCCGAATCTTTCAGGCCCACTGCCAGCTCCGATAATGTACAGGTTCTGGTACCCTGATCTACACGGTCTACGCAGAATGCATAATGCTCCTTTGCCACTTCCAATGGAACCGCCCCATTTAATTTCTGTGGCACATAGAATTCCATCTCGTCATGGGTAAAAACTGCCGGAATAGCGCCGTACGACTCATACCAGTATTTACAAATAGATATCATTTCCTCTGGCGCCGGACATTCATTCCATCCCCCCACTGGGAGCCACGCAATGATTTCCCATGGATGCTGTACCGGTATCTTTAATAACAGCGCATCTTCCACCAATACATACTCATCAAAAGAGTTGTATGCGCTAAAATGATGCATCACTTCCCCCTCTGTTTCCTTACCAATGAATTCTTCCAAATCTCCTCCATAATCCTCTTGGTAATCCTCCATATATTCACGAAAACGCTCCTGCAGCAATTCTTTCCCATTATTTTTACAAGTCTGCATCAATTCCTCGCGATGATAATCTTCCTCAAACACATAGTCCAGCCAATCCGTCACATATTCATCGACTAACAGGATTGCCGGATAATAATTCTTCCCCGCACTGTCCTGCAATGCTTCCAAATACGCTTTCTCCAGTTCATCTGGATTTGTTCCTTTTTTAAATATAGAATATTCGCATTGAAGTCTTTCCAAAATCTGCTTCATTTCCTCTCTCATAATCCTGCCTCCTTATTTCTCATTTTTATTATATCACTCGGATATAAATTTTTCTATTATTCATTACAGTTTTTTCTTCAAATGCATACAAATTTCTTTTTAGGCTTTTCAGTCCTTTTGCAAATTTTTCAGAAAAATTTGATAAATCCCTTTTAAATTCATATCCTAATCTGTTATAATTTATCATGCAAAAACACCTCTATGTTTGGTTATTTTGACGCTCCACCTATAAACGTTAATTATTTCTATCACAGCAAAATTAAAATCTCAGCACAGAAAAGGGGTACGGATAATGCCTGAACTTCCAGAAATCGAAACAATTAAAAACGTAATTGAGCCACAAGTACAGGGACATGTCATCAATAATGTAATCGTAAACCGTCCGGAGGTTATCTCTTATCCGGCAGCGGAGAAATTTTGCAGCGCGGTTGCCGGACAGGAAATATCTTCCATGTCACGCAGAGGGAAATTTTTAATGATACATCTGAAAAATGAAAGTAGAATCATTTTGCATTTGAGAATGACAGGCTGTCTGCTCGTCACTCCTGCCGATTATCTGACAGAAAAGCACACGCATATCATCCTGCAATTAGATAACGGAAAGGAACTACGATTCTCCGACACCCGCCGTTTCGGCCGTTTCTGGCTAATACGAAACGATGAAGAAGATACATACAGCGGTATCGGCAAGCTTGGAGTAGAGCCGTTATCAGCCAAGTGCGACACGAAATATTTGCAAAGCCGGTTGGAAAAGCGGAAAAAACCGATTAAGGGGTGCCTGCTCGACCAGAGCGTAATTGCCGGAATCGGCAACATATATTCCGATGAAATTCTATTTCGGGCGGGAATTTGTCCTACCCGCCCCGCCAACAGCCTGACTGCCGCAGAATGGCAGCAGCTTGCCGGAGAAATTTCCAATAGTCTGCATTATTTTATTGAAAAAAATAAAATTACACCGGAAGACTACTTGGAGACAAAAGGGAAAGAATACCGCAACACTCCCTTTTTGCAAGTGTACGGTCATGCCAACGAACTCTGCCCGAACTGCCGCCAGACACTGGTGCGCAAAGTAATCGGGGGCAGGAGCAGCGTATACTGCCCGAACTGTCAAGACTGATAGACAGACGGGTACGGAATTTGCCGCGCCGGAGATTGCACCAGCGATGTGCCAAAAACAGGGAATAAAATAATTTTTGCTATGCCTGAATTTATATCATCTTTCCGTTCTCAACCTGAACAGCAATCTGCCAATCATCTTCATAAACGACAGTTCCCACAAAATTTGTATAGACCACATCATAGGGCTTTTGATGTCTATCTAAAAGCGCAATAGCAGGCTTTAATTTCTCAACCATTTCCAATGTACTTTCACATTTAAAAAATGTAATGACCTTTTCATGGTTTTTACAAGGTTCTGGTTCGGGAAGATTATCTTTGAACCAATTATCAATAGATATAAACAGTTCTTTTTCTTCGTTGGTTAATTGCTCGTCTCTTATCAGATTCCAACAAAGACTAAATACTCCTTTTGGATACTTTGTAATATAGGAATCTTCTCTGCCCTGTATTCGCATATACTTATAATCCATATTATCATCTCCCTATTGCAATCTGAGAAGAGTATACCATAAACAAACTATCTTGTATAGTATTCAAAGCATCCAAAAGCAACAAATTGAACCACAGTTGACTTGCAAAAACATTATTGTTATACTCAAAAAAGGTACTGAAGTAACGGACACACAAGTGAGGTTATCTATGAATTTATGGAATATTACAGATTTTGAAGAAAATACAGCGATTATTGCAACCGGGGGAACTACCTGTTCTTACAGAGAACTGGATGACTGCCAAAAACAACTGGCAATGCAAATTGAGAAGCATTCCCTTGTTTTATTGGCAATGGAAAATGAGCCGGAAAGTCTAATCGGATATATTTCATGTCTCGCCAATGATTACGTTGCCTTTCTGCTTCCGGAAGAATGTACAAAAGATACATTTTGGAAGCAGATAAATACCTATTTGCCAGATTACATATGGATTTCAAAAAAGAAATGGGAGCAATGGAAAGGGAAAGAGAAAAGGAATTTCAAAAAGTGCTTTTCTCTGATGAAATACATATTGCTGCGCCGAAAAGAAACGAGGGAAGAGGTTTTACACCCCGACCTGTCCGTTCTCCTGCCAGCGCCGGATTCCCATGACAGCTCGCGCACAGTAAGATTGAGCCGGAAAAACGTGATTGCCGGCGCCAGTCAGCTCTGTGAACAATGGCAGCTCACGCAAGGGGACAGAACGTTTTTATCTTTTTCTGACAATTACTTTTATGCACTTTCCATCGTTCATGCGCTTCTCTTATGCGGAGGAAGCATTGTTTTTACGGAAAAAAACATGGAGCCGCAATTGTTTTCGCAATTAGTGGAAGATTATAAAATTACTCTCGTATGGGGAACTTCACAGACTCTCGCCTATATGAAAAATGATATTTCGCATTCAATGGCGCAAAAAGTACGGCTTTTTGTAAAAATGCAAGAACTTATGCCGGATTCGGCAGCGGATATTTCCGACGCATTTGATGAAGAGGAAAAAGCAAAGTTTTTCTTCCTGTCTGCCTGCTCTGAACCGGCAACATGGATTAGCTCCCTTTCAGCGAAAGACCGCCAGACAAAACAAGAGAGCAGGGGAACTGCTCTTCCTGACAGCGAGCTCGTTATTATCGACGAATTCAGCAATACGGTATTCGACGCCCGCAGGGAGGGAGAAATCGTCAGCGTTGGCGGCCATGTCAGTATGGGGTTTGCCAACGACTATCAGGCGCTAAGCGAAGAAGACCGCAATTCCGCAATCCTCTACACCGGAATCAGCGGATATTTAGACGAAGACGGATACCTCTACGTTACGGGAAGAAAATAACATTTCCAAAGTATCCGTCCTCTTTATTGCACAGTGGGCTAACGCCACCTGCACTTCCTGTTTATTACAAAATTAATTCTCTACTCCTTTTC
This sequence comes from uncultured Eubacterium sp., assembly GCA_910589595.1. Classification (GTDB taxonomy): domain Bacteria; phylum Bacillota; class Clostridia; order Lachnospirales; family Lachnospiraceae; genus Eubacterium_F. Next base: position 1,237 of record CAJUTM010000007.1, on the reverse strand, counting down.
CCGCTGCTTAATTTCTATATCGTTCTTTTCAACGGTTCCCGCAACAACAAATTGATAACTCTCTCCGTCCAGTTCAAATTCGCCTTTCGCCGTACCGTCTGCAAAATCTTTGGTAATATCGAGTCTTTTTTCTTTGTCACCAATTACCAAATACACCTTTTTTCCCTCTTTTTCCAACCTTGCAGAAATAAGACGAACGGCAAGCTCTTTATCATCAGTACCCGCCACAACAGAAATACTTTCGGTTTCCAAATATCTGTTATTTACTGATATACGGCTGCTTACTTGCCCATCTTTCGATTTCATTTCATAAGAGGTGTTTCCGTCCTTATCTTTTTCCGTCTTTATGACTTCACCTGTGACGGAAACGTTATCTTTTTTTACACAAAAGGATACTTTTTCCATTCCTTTTTCAACTAAAGTACTTCCCGTAGCCGCATAGACAGCTACATTGCCGATAAGAAAAACGGCGGTCAGAACTGCTGCCGATACGGCAACACGAAATCCTGTTCTTCTTATCTTCTTTTTCCCATTCTTTTCTATCATACTTTTCACCTTTCTTATTCTTTCTTCCGACAACATCATCGTATCAAATGTTTCCTTATATCGTTGTTTATTACTCATCCTGCCAATCCTCCTTTAATATTTCTTTGAGCTTCTTTCGTGCCCGCATTAACTGCGTCTGCACGGTAGTCTCCCGCAGTTTCAGTATATCAGCAATTTCTTTTATGGAATAATCTTCATAATAATACAAATGAACAACACTTCTGTATTTTATCGGCAGCTTTTGTACAGCATCGTACAAATCACTCTGCTCCGGATAAGAAAAATCATAGGCTTGGCTTGTTTGCGAATTTTCCCACGGAACCATATGCCTTTTCCAAAATGATGCACACAAATTTTTAGCCTCATTCACAGTCACCCGTATCAGCCATTTTTTCAAGTGCTGTTCATCCTGAAACTCTACTTTTGCCATCAGCAGTTTTTCAAAAGCGGATTGTACGATATCTTCCGCATCTGCGTGACATCGGCAGTAGCTGCGGGCAATCCGATACATAGTATTACCATAGGAATCTACTGCTTTTAAATAGTTTGATGGTTCCACGGTGTTATCCTCCTTGTATTGTTGCAAAAGGCCTTTCTAGTACAACGAATATGTCAATTATTTAATATTTGTTGTACTAATTAGTGTCTGCTGATTAGGTTGCAAACACTTGATTTTACTGACTTTTGCCCC
>CAJUTM010000006.1 GCA_910589595.1 uncultured Eubacterium sp. | reverse complement strand
CGTCAAATCAAGCTCGTCCATCTGAAGCTCAACCTCGATATGTTGGTCTGAATGAAGTTTGGACAATAAACATACCGTCTCCACATGTCCCCCCTGCGGAAACATATCCACCGCCCTCACCTTTTTCACCTCATACCCCTCTGCCCCGAGCATTTTCACATCTCTTGCGAGCGTTGCTGGGTCGCAGCTTACATAGACAATTTTCTCCGGCGCCATCTGCACGATTGTGTGAAGCAGTTTGGTATCACAGCCTTTGCGCGGCGGGTCGACGACAATGACATCGGCTTTTGTTTCTCCCTGTTTTGTGAGATTACCCACGACATCCTCTGCGGCGCCGCAGTAAAAATCAGCGTTCGTGATTGCATTTAAGCGGGCGTTTGCCTTTGCGTTTTCAATAGCCTCCGGCACAATTTCCACGCCTATCACGCGGCCGCTTTTTTTCAGGGGTGTCTGCGAGGCGAGAAAGAGAGAAATCGTTCCAATGCCGCAGTACAAATCCCAGACGGTCTCGCCGCCCTGCAAATCAGCGAATTGGCGGACGGTCTGGTACAGTTTTTCTGTCTGTATCGGGTTCACCTGATAGAAAGACAGGGGGGAAATCTGGTATTTCACCCCGCCAATCGTATCTTCAATGATCGGAGAACCCCACAACAGTTCTGTCTCGGGGCCGAGAATGACATTCGTGCGGCTTGTATTGTGGTTGAGGCAGATACTTGTCATCCCCTCTATCTGTTTGAGCATTTCTGTAAGCTCGGAGGCGTGGGGCAGGGAGGTTCCATTGATGACAAGGCAGACCATCATCTGTTTTGTGTGATATCCACGACGCACATAGATGTGGCGGACGAGGCCTTTGTGTTCGGCTTCTCTATAGGCAGGAATGGAATAAGTCTTCATAAAGTTTATGATGAGGGAGACAGCTTTGTTGATTAACGGGTGCTGGATTTGGCAGTCATCTGCCGGAATGAGGCGGTGGCTGTGTCCGGCAAAAAAGCCGGTGACGGGATTGCCCTGCTCGTCGCTGCGCACCGGAAACTGCGCCTTATTGCGATAGTGCCACGGCTCTGCCGCCACGCCGACGTCATCGGAATGCATGCCAAGAATCGGCAGGCATTCCATCTTGTCCATATCCACACCACCAATGCGGATAAGGCAGTCGTGCACTTTCTTTTCTTTAAAGGCAAGCTGGCCCGCGTAATCCATATGCTGCAGTGTGCAGCCGCCGCAAGCGGCGGCTGACGGACAGATCGGGGTTGTCCGCTGGGGTGAGGGCTCTGTCACTTCGAGCAGACGGGCGAAACCATACTGTTTTTTTAGTTTCATAATGCGCACGCGAACCGTTTCTCCTGCTAAAGCACCTTTTACAAAGAGGGCATAACCATCTGCATGACCAATGCCCTCTCCATCCTTACCCATATCTTCAATTTTTAAGATTAATGTGTCATTCTTTTTATAATTCACGGTTAGTCCTCTTGCGATGTCTTTCTGAGATTGCTCTCAAACATACGATTATAGCCAAGCCACTCCGTTCCGCTGCCTGCGCTCTGGAAAATCTCTTTGAGCGTCTGCAGCTTGGCGTCCGTAGTATCTGCCATATGTAACGCTAACGCTTCCACAATCGCCGGAACTTTCGGCGAGCCAAATTCCAACTTACCGTGGTGGGCTAAAATGCAATGTACGAGCTCGTTTTTCAGTTTGGCTGGGAAGCCGGAAATCTTCGCCGCCGCATTTTCCAACTCGCGGGCGCCGATATAAATATGTCCCAGCATTTGTCCGTCATCGGTGTAACTGTTTTGCGGAAAATCAGAAATTTCCTGAATCTTTCCCATATCGTGGAACAGGGCCGCCGTAATCAGCAAATCGCGGTGAAGAATCGGATAATTTTCCGCATAAAACTGACACATATTCGTTACGCTCAGCGTGTGCTCGAGAAGTCCTCCCATATAGCCGTGATGGACGCTTTTCGCCGCGGAATGTCTCTTAAAATCTTTGACAAACTGTTCGTCCTGCACAAAATACATCTCCAAAATCTGGCGCAGATAAGTATTTTTAACGCTGGCAACATATTTGAGTATTTCCCCGAACATCTTGTCGGTATTTTTTTCCGTGCACGGTACATAATCGGCGGGATTATATTCTCCCTCGTCGCTGATACGGACGCGGGATATATTCATCTGTAAATTCCCCTGAAAACTGACTACCATCCCCTCACAGTGGATATAATTCATGGCGTCAAAACTGGCGATTCCGTTATTCAGTTCCCATATCTTACCATCGGCAGTACCTGTTTTATCCTGCAATATCAAAGAATAGTAAGTCTTGCCGGCCTTTGTTTTCAACACCTGCTTCTGCTTACAAAGATAAGTACCGACAAATTTTTCTCCCTCGCGGTAATCTTTTAAATAATTCATGCTGTCCTCCACTCGCGCACGTCTTCCTGTCATATTTTGCGGCGCGCGCATACTATATTTCAAATATAAACTTATGATGTCGGGGCAAACGGTATTTTGTCCCGAACGGATACTCTGGACTGCTCATCCAAAGCAAAATTAATAACGCTTTGTCACGGTAGCAAACGGGCCGTAAATCTTTTTGCCATTCACCTTCTGATAGGCGCGAACTTTAAAACCATATTTCATGCCCCGCACTAAAAACTTGCGTTTGTACTTGCGGGATTTGCAAGTTTTGGTCTTACCATACTTCGTCTTAATTCCCTTGACAAACACTTTGGTATACACCTGATAGCCGCTTGCATGAGCCGTTTTCTTCCACGTAACCGTAAACTTGCCGCGGCCCTTTTTCACTTTCAGTCCCTTTACCTTGGCGGGTACAAGGGAAACCGATTTCTCATTCAGACACGAGCCGACGCGCGGCTCCTGCCCCTCCTCCGCCTGCCACGGTACGACCTGATAGCTATATGTCTTGCCTGCCTGAACAGAAGTGTCCACATACACTACGGCGCCCTGCACCGAAGCAATGTTCTGATATACCCCTTTGTTCAGCTTTCTCATAATATAATAGCCGTGTGCATCATTGACTGCATTCCACGTAACGGTAACTTTTTTCAAAGATTTGTCCTTTTTCACGGAAAGCACGGAAGACGCCGCCATTTCCGGCAATGGCTGTGGAACGACAACTGCGCTGCCGCTCGCTGTTCCGGCATTCTCTTCTGCCTGACTTATCTGTCCTCCCATACCGCAAAAAAATGTTCCGGCCGCCAATACAACAGCCAATCCTCCTGCTATCGCTCTCCTCACCATAATCATCTCTCCTTTTCCATTTCAGACCTGCTTTATCCTATTCTAACAGAAAGCTATGGCACTTGCAAATATTCCCAAAACTTTTTTAATTTTTTTACCATTTACGGAAAAAAATGTTGTATACTATAAACCAAGTTAAATTGTGAAGTGGAGACACCTCGCAAAGGGGGTTTATGAAATGAACAAAAAAGTACTGCACACATTAGAATATTTTAAAATTATAGAGATGCTTGTGAACGAGGCAGATTCACCGCTGGCAAAAGAAACTGCCGGTAAGCTTCTGCCCTCTTCCCGCCGCAATGAAATTATTGCATGGCAGACAGAGACAAGCCATGCTCTTATGCGCCTGCTGAAACAAGGAAAATTGTCGTTTCACGGCCTGCGTGACATCCGTCCGAGTCTTCTTCCGCTGGAAAAAGGGGGAACGCTTGGCATGGGCGAATTACTGAATATCTGCCGCTGCCTTGAAATTGCGGGGGCGGCCATTGCCTACAATGAAAAATTCGAGGACTTGCAGGACGCCCTGTCCGGACGTTTTGCCGCTCTCGTTGATTTGCCTGATTTACGGCGCGAGATTACCCGCTGCATTCTCAGTCCGGAAGAGATGGCAGACGATGCCAGCGCTGAACTCAAGCGAATCCGGCGGACGATTAAAGGCGCCAACGACCGCATACGCGAACAGCTTACGGCTACGATTAACCGCTCGGGCAATATGCTGCGGGACAATCTTGTGACAATGCGAAACGGACGCTACTGCCTGCCGGTAAAACAGGAATACAAATCTACCTTTCAAGGCATGATTCACGACCAGAGTTCCACCGGCTCGACATTTTTCATAGAGCCGATGGCAATCGTTAAGCTGAATAACGAATTGGCGGAGCTGGCAATGAAAGAGCAGGAAGAAATCGAAAAAATCCTCGCCTCGCTCAGCGCTTTGACTGCGCCTTATGCAGAAGATATACAGAGGGATATCCTGCTCCTCGCCGAACTTGACTTTATCTTTGCCAAGGCAGCGCTTTCGAAAAAAATGCAGGGAAGCGAGCCTCTGTTTGACAAGGACTATATTCATATCAAAAAAGGGCGACATCCGCTCATCCCTAAGGAACAGGTTGTTCCCATTGACGTGACGCTTGGTAAAACGTATGATTTACTGATTATTACCGGCCCCAACACGGGCGGTAAGACGGTCTCTTTAAAAACTGTCGGTCTCTTTACCCTGATGGGACAGGCCGGACTCCACATTCCCGCCTTCGACCGCTCACACTTGCGCGTGTACGAAGAAGTGTATGCCGATATCGGAGATGAACAGAGTATTGAGCAGAGCCTGAGTACATTTTCCTCCCACATGGTAAACACGATTTCCATCTTAAAACGCGCCAATAAAAAAACACTTGTCCTCTTTGATGAATTGGGCGCCGGAACAGACCCGATTGAGGGCGCCGCTCTGGCCATTGCCATATTAGACCATCTGCACAACCGCATGGTGACGGCTATGGCGACGACGCATTACAGTGAGCTGAAAATATATGCCCTTTCCACCGAGGGCGTGGAAAATGCCTCCTGCGAGTTTGACGTTGAGACGCTGCAGCCGACTTACCGTCTGCTGGTGGGCGTTCCGGGGAAAAGTAACGCCTTTGCCATTTCCGGCAAACTGGGGCTTCCGCAGGAAATTATTGATGAGGCCGGCAAATTAGTAGACAGCGACAGCCAGAGTTTCGAAGACGTCGTCACCGGCTTGGAAGAGGCGCGGGTGGAAGCCGAGAAAGAACGAGAAAAGGCAAAGCGCATACGTCAGGAAGCTGAACACTTCCGAGAAAAGATGAAGGCTAAAAACGAGCGCATTGACGCCGCCAAAGACAAAATACTGCGCCGCGCCAACGAGGAGGCGCATACCATTCTGCAAAAGGCGAAAGATACCGCCGATGAATCGATTAAGAAATATAATAAATGGATGCAGGATGGCGGCATGACGAAAGAAATGGAAAAAGAACGCGCCGCTCTGCGCGAAGAACTCGACAAGACCGGAAGCAGCCTCACCGTTCAGCCGACGAAAAGAAAATCCGGCAGCGCTCCCGACACTTTGGCGATAGGCGATATTGTCATGGTTCATTCGATGGGCGTTAAGGGCACGGTGAGCACACTGCCAAACAACAAAGGCAAATGTTTCGTGCAAATGGGTATTCTGCGCTCGGAAGTGGATATCAAAGACTTGGAGCTGCTGGAACAGGAAACGAAAGCAGCAAAAAAAGAGGCAAATATCACACATTCGCGTAATATGAAAATGGCAAAGGCAATGAACATCTCGTCGGAGATTAATCTCATCGGAAAAACCGTAGACGAGGCCATTGCCCTTTTGGATAAATATATGGATGATGCCTATCTTGCCAAACTTCATCAAGTTACCATTATTCACGGCATGGGAACCGGCGCTTTACGCAATGCCGTACAAAATTATTGCAAACGCAGCAAATTAGTTGACACCTACCGTATGGGGGAATACGGAGAAGGCGGATATGGCGTAACCGTTGTAAACTTCAAATAATTCACTTTCATTTTCCGCTTTCATTAGCTGTAGGCGAAGGCGTTGGCTCCTCCGGCGCGCCTTCGATACTCAGCTCCGTTATCAGCGCGGTTCCGTTTTTAAACTTACAAACCAGACTGTTGCTGCCGCTTCCCATCGTAATCGTCTTCATATTGGCTTTTATCTTGCCCGTATCATAGGCGGCGACACTGTCCACCCATTCGCTCTGGAAAATCGTGGCCGAATCGAGACTCAGAAATTCTTTTGCACTCGCTACCGTAATATCCAATCCTTTGATTGTCAATGGAAATTCAATATACGTTGACAGCTTTTTCAAACTTGCGTCAGCAATGGCGTATTGAATATTCTGTACTGCTTCCCGATACTTTTCAACTTTATCATCTTCCGGTGTTTCCTGCCCTGGCGTCTCTTCCGGCTCCTCTTCTTCCTCATCCGTCTCGCCGGATTCCAGAGAAATATGAATAACGCTCATCAGACCGCTTAACAAAATCTCTTTATCTTCAACGGAAATTTCGCCTACTAAAATCGTAAAGTTGATATCTTTCTTCGTAAACGTGTAAATCTCTTCTCCGTCATCGTTAACGTAAATCTGCACCGGAATACCGTTTACGAAAATACTCTCTCCCTCATCAAATTCATCCAGTACCCCCGGAGGGCTTCCGTCGCGGCCGGCATATCCGACAACCCGCTTTCCTTTGAGCTCTTCTACTTCCGGATAGGTAAAACTGAACGACTCAAAATTTTCGACCAGCTTATACGCTACGTTTTTGGCAGGCTCCTGTATCGTCACACGAAACCCGTATAGCTCAAATACTTTCTTCAGCACTTTGCGCCGCTGTTTATCGCTTGATTGCTGTTCACCGCCGCCCCAGCCGACGGCATTCCGGCTTATCGTCTTCTCGGGCTCCTGTTTTTCTTCTTTCTTTTCCGGCTTCTCCTGACCTTTTTCTTTCGTTCCCGAAGCCAGTTTTGCCGCCTTGTCCGTACTACAGCTCTTACTCATCGTCACCGCAAAAGTACACGACTCCTGCTGCCATGTCATGGCATCGCAATCTTTGTTCCCATACATCGTAACTTCCTTGTCGCCTACCTTTTCCGTCTTCAATTCATTTTGCTCGGAAAACTGCTCGGTGACATCGGGAGCATTTTCTTCTTCCTTGTATTCGAGAAGAATCTTATCCTTATACTTCTCGCTCTTGTAAGTTATTTTGACATGTTTCTGCTCTTTTGCTACCTGCACCTTTTTTACTTTATAACTTTTGGAAACATTGCTCAAGGTATATGTCTTGCAATCAGTCTCTGTGGCAATATCATCTATGGAGTCGAGTTCTATCCAGATTTCTTCCTCCGGCTCTTCTACTACGACCGGCTCTTTTATATCATTCGGATTTGACGTGCCAAAAAACTGCCCTCTTGCTACCAATGTTCCAACAAGCAAAACGACAACCGCCGCTGCCGCCACTATTCCCTTTCGACGAGTGGAGAAATACGGTCTGCCCTGCATGGAAACTACTTTATCTCCGGAAACTTCATTCCCCGATGAATCTTCATAGGCCTTTTTTACATTCGCAAGAATTCTGGCTCTATCACTGTCACTTAAACGAATTTCTTCCATTGCTTTCTTATAATTCTTTTGCATGACCATCATCTCCTTTCATCATTTTTTCTATTTTCTCCCGCCCTCGTTTCAAAAGCGACCGCACCGTCGCTTCCTTTTTCTGAAGAATACTTGCTATTTCTGCCGTCGAATACTCTTCAAAATAGAATAGATGGATAACACTCCGGTATTTCTCCGGCAACGCCATTACCGCCTGAAAAACCTCACTCTCTCCTTTTGGTTCTTCCTCTGCAGCCACTGCCTCATAACCTTCCGGAATAGCTACCTCGCGCTGTCTGCTGGCAGACTTTAATTTATCTTTGCACAAATTTGCGGAAACACGTAAAAGCCATGCCTTTACATGGTTCTCATCCTCAAATACTTTTCCCGACTGCATATAACGTATAAGCACATCCTGAACAACATCTTCTGCATCCTCACGGGTTTTCATATAAGAGAATGCCAAGCGGAAAATATCATCACCGAATCGGGCTAAAGCCCATTCCACCGCGTCCGATGGATTTGACGCCACATCTAACATGAATCAATCTCCTTTCTCATTAATAACACGAATAACTTCTAATTTATGTTGCAATTTTAACAAAATAAAAAAGAACTTTTCTGATTGCATCAAAAAAGCCCTCTTACATCGTCCCATCCTGCCAATGCGAATGGTGTAAATGTCCTTCTGTGTTCAAATTCTGAAAATCATGCTGACGTAATACTTCATATAGCACAATAGCAACGGAATTACCCAGATTTAACGACCTGCTCTCACCAAACATGGGAATACGCACGGTATTCTCCTCATTGTCCACTAACAACTCTTCCGGTATTCCGGCGCTTTCTTTGCCAAACATAAGATAACAGTCATCTTCGTATGAAACATCACTGTAAATATGTTTCGCTTTTGTCGTCGCCATATAAATCTTAGCATCCTGATTCTTTTCCAAAAAATCGGAATAACTATCATATATTGTATAATCTAACTTATCCCAATAATCCAGTCCCGCCCGTCTTACCTGCTTTTCATTAATTTGAAACCCCATAGGCTCAATCAGATGAAGCCTGACTCCCGCAGCTACACAGGTACGCCCTATATTTCCGGTGTTTGCAGGTATCTCCGGTTCCAATAAAACAATATTTATCATTTTCTTTCTTCCTGCTTCAACGCAAGAAATAGTTCTATTCCGCCGCTTCCATCCATAAAATTCATGGCGACACAAAGGTTTTTGGTATGAAATGTTGAAAAACAAACTTCACCATGAGACAATGTGGGCGGTGTAATATCAATTCCCACGTTATTTGATGAAAATACGGTAGCCGCATTTCCCATAATCATATTTCCCAATTCGCTCAAAGCACTGGCAGCAAATTCATCAATTACTTTCATTTCCGTCATGCACATTTTTGAAGCAATTGAGCAAGCGCTCTCTTCCGTCATGGCAAGCAAAACCTGACCACGCATCTCACCAGTTACACCAATCATAATAACCCAATTGTTCGAAGCAAACTTCGCTTCTTTTAAAATTGGTTTTTGGATTCCAACTTCAACAAAACACATGTCCTGTAATACTTTCTTGGCTGCCATGAGAAAAGGATTAATATGTTCTGCATTCAACGTAGCCATTATCTTCTCCCCTTTTGCACAGTCTTGTATGTATCATAACATATTTGTAAAAAAGTGTCTATAAAATTCTTTATTTTGTAACTTTCTTCTTTCAAATATTGCAAAATCCCCTAAAAACGAAGCGCCCGAAACAGCTCGTCCGTCTTTGGAGGCTCTAAATAACGACGCTCTTCACCATTGATGACGACGCGGTCATTGCCCTCTGTGGCATAACCGATTACGGCAGCATGTATCCCCGCCCGCTCCAGTTCCTGCACCAGTTGATAGCCATGATTTGTGCCAATCAGCAAACTGCCGCTCGAAATAAGCATATAGGGATTAATGTCAAACACTTCACATATTTCAATCGTCTCCTGACGGAGAGGGATTTTCTTTAAATCAACCGTAAGCCCCACACCGGAAGCCGCCGCCATTTCCCACAGGGCGCCAAAAATACCGCCCTCTGTCACATCATGCATGGCGCTGGCGCCGATTTCCATGGCAACCTTACTGTCCGGCACAACACTGAGCTTCTCATCAAATCTTTTTGCCGTCTCTATGATTTCATTCGGAAGCTGTTTTTGCAAAAGTTCTTCTTTTTCTTTTGCGAGTATGGAAGAGCCCTCCAGACCAATCCATTTTGTGACGACGAGTTCCTGTCCGGCGCGCAGTCCGCCGGTCGTCACTATTTTCCCCTGCGCCGCTTTGCCTACCCCCGTTACGGAAATCAGCGTCTGATTCACGGCGGCGGAAACTTCCGTGTGCCCGCCCAATATCTCTACTTCATATTTTTCTGCGAGAGCGGTTAGTTCTTCCATAATGATTTGCAGTTCTTCTTCCTGACTCTCCGGCGGAAAAATAACCGTGACAAGCATTCCCACTAACTCCGCTCCGGAAGAGGCAATGTCATTGGCGGTTATATGAAAGGCCAGTTTGCCGATATCTTTTGACGTGCCTGTAATCGGGTCAGTCGATAAGACGATGGCGTCTTCCGTTGGCCCCAGCACGGCGCAATCTTCCCCTACGCCCGCATGAACAAGCACCTCGGGGCGCCTTACTTTTATTTTTTTTAATACGGAACGCTTTAGCACCGTTTCCGGTATCTTTCCTATCTGCATTACTCTTTCCCTTTCCAGAACTATTGCGCGGGTTGTGCGGCAGGCGCCGGCGTAGCTGCCGGTACCGGCGTTGGCTGAGGAGTTGGCTTTGCTTTCGGCGCCGGCTTTGGCGTCGCCTTAGGTGCAGCGCTCGCTTTTGGCGTCGGTTTCGCCGTAGGTTTCGGCGTCACTTTCTGCGTGCCTTTCGTCACATATCGGGGAACTGCCTGATAGGTACTCGAATTAACTTTCGTCTTCTTTGTTTTGCCATCCGTTTTCACAATCTTCCAGAGGACAGCTTTATATCCCGTATGCGCTTCCTGCGTTACTTTCGTATAATTCGCCGGCTTCGTCTTGTCATAAATAATCTTATCCGGCCCCGGCTGCATAGTCTCAATCGTCTCTGATTCAAAAGAAATCTTGCGGCTGCTTTTCCTCGTCTCCTCTCCGTAGACATGGAAGAAAATCATTCCCGAACGTGTACCGCTCTCAATATAAACCGGAACTTCCGTATTATTCTTAAACTTGAAATCTTTATAGTCGCCGGCAATGGCCGCGTCCATAGACGGCTTTACATAAGTAACTACCATAGAATGCGGACTTCTCTCAACAATTTCCAGTTCAGCCCTGAGAACGGCATTATAAAGCGTGGTAGATACCTGACAGACGCCGCCCCCAATCGAATCTTCCACTTTGCCGTTGTTATACGACGGCGCCGCATAATAACCATTATCTTCCGTCAATGGGGAAATCGTATCATGTACGGAAAAAGTTTTCCCCGGCTGAATCACGGAACCATTAATCAGGCGCGCGGCATTGGCAAGATTTCTCGAACGGCTGACATTGGCAGCATTAAATGTTGTCTGGAATGTCCCTATCTTATCTTTACACCGCGAAGCCAGTTCTTCGGTGACAGCGGGTTTTTGTGTAATGATTTCCGCTGACGCCTCAATGATTTCTTCTGCTTCCTGCTCTTTCATCGCCTGCTTAATATTGCTTAATGTACGTTTGGCGTCAATAGCCACCCCGTCACGGGCTTTCGTATACGTCAGGACTCCGTTTTCCATTTTTATCTTTGAATCTTTGGCCTTGACGCATTCCTTACTACACTGTTTTTTAATGAATTTGGAAATCTTCTTATCGGAGTACTGAAAAGCTAAATCATACACGATATGATTTGTCTTTGCATTCCGTATTGTGGCGTAATTCGCGAACGGATTGCTGTCTTTGCCGACGCGGAGCGCCTGCTGGATATAATCGTTCTCCTCACAGGCATATCCCAAATCAGCCAGAGACGCCGTTACCCTCTTGCCGTTTACGTCCACCGCAAGCGTGCGGTTCACTTTGTCAGCGACATACTGCTCTACTGCCGCTTTCGCCTGCTGCTGCGTCATGCCGCTCAACTCTATCGTCTCTATAAATACTCCGTCACATATAATATCATCGGCAGGTTTTACTGCCTGATATGCAATATATACATAGCCGCAAATAACAAGTGATAAAATAAAAATCACCAGTAACGCCGGCCATTTACTTCTCTTCTTCAAATTATGACCCTCACCTTTTGCCAATCGCCCGTTTGATTTTCTTACTTGCGATTTTACTGAAATTGTATTACACTGAAATTACATTCCTGCCAATAGTCCGATAAACATTGCCAAAATGACAACGGCACAAATAATGCCGGCAATCAGACGTTGTTTTTTACGATTAAACATCTCGTAAAATCCCCCTTTCTGAAAGGATATTGTATATGAAATTTGGTATTACATTTTTTATTTGCTTCTTAATCTTTATCGCTTGGAGATTTTATGAACAGCGCAAAAGCGAGCGCATGGAAAAGAAAATCTCCGACGATTTCTGGAAAAAAGAAGAAGAAGCCAATCAGACAAGAAAAAAGGATATCACAAACTTACCTCTTCTACAAGTAAAAAAAGCAGATTTACCAAAAATATCGTCTACGGATGAAGCTGTTCTTAATTATATGGAACATCTTCACCAAATAGTAAAAAATCCGATGATTGATTTATCTGAATATTCTAATACCGATTTAAAATTAGCATATGGCGTGGCAAATTTCAAGACATTATGTGAATATGACGATAATTTTAATCATTTTTTAATCACTCTGTCCAATTTGGCAAATTCGCTTATGAACGTGGGCTTATATGAGGAGGCCGGTAATTTCTTTGAGTTCGCTCTTCACTATGGCTCAAAAAGGCTGAACGACTATACCGGTTTAGCCGAGGTCTTCCTCAAACTGAATAAGCCGGAACAGATTACCGCCCTCATCCGGCAGTTAGAAGACGGCTGTCACCCCCGCAAAACAACGATTATAAACGCTTTAGAGGAAATCAAAAACAGCCACTCTCAAAGGAAGTAATCTTCGGGAACCTCCAGCACATCTGCCGAGTGATTTAAGGGGTTCCTTTTTTGATAATCAAACAGCAGATATCGGGGCGGCCCAACTTCCAGTATTCCCTCTTCCACAAGCAGTTTCATATGGATGGTAAAGCGGTTCATGTAAATCATATGGAACAACTGCTTTGTTGCAAATCCCTCATAACCGCAGAGAACAGACGGATTTTCGCACTGTGAATCAAAAAAAGCGCGAATCTCTTTCTTTCTGCCATCATCCCGCAGCTGCACAAAAGCAGGCGGATTTTTTACATAATCCCGCCGGAACAAGTCATATGTCATAACTTCCCGAGCGGCTTCTAATTGTTCCTCATCCAAGCCCACACGTTCCTCTGTAAACGCCCATAAAATCTCATAGCGTTGTACACGGCTGTGTTTCCTCGCGAATAATCCCTTTTCTTTATAATATTCCCCCAATTTCCGATACATATCAAATGGTGTGTCGAAAAAACGGACTAAATATGCCATTGTGGCAGTAAATTGAAAACTGTTATAATAGCACTCTGTCATTTCCTCAATCTGTTTTAACCCGCATATATCATCAAAGGAAAGCCAGCGGGTAGAAAGCACCTCATAGGGCGGCCGGCTGCCGTATTTCATATGATAACTGCCCGCCGTTTCACTCATATACGAGCCAGCAAGTATTTTTAAAAATCCGAGCTGGAGCTGGTCCGGCTGCATTGCATAGACATCATTAAACGATTGGGCAAAACTGTCAACATCCTCATAGGGAAGTCCGGCAATCAAATCCAGATGTTGATGTATATTGCCACTCTTATGAATGCGCTGCACATTGCTGCGCAGACGCTGTAAATCCATTGTCCTGTGAATCGCCTGAATCGTTTTCTCATTCGTCGACTGCACTCCTATCTCGAACTGTACCAGACCGGCGCGAAAGCCGGCAAGAAGAGCGATGTCCTCATCCCGCAGCAAATCGCCGGAAATCTCAAAATGAAAATTGGTTACGCCATTGTCATGGTCGCCGATATATTTCCATATATAATAGGCATACTCACGATTGCAGTTAAACGTACGGTCTGTAAATTTTACCTGTGGCACACGATGGCGCAAAAAAAAGTCAATCTCCCTCTCCGTCTTCTCCCTGCTTTTCATCCGCACCGATTTATCTACGGAAGAGAGACAGTAACTACAAGAAAACGGACATCCGCGCATACTCTCATAATAAAAAATACGGTGCGCAAACGCCGGCACATCTTCGTCCCGATAGGGAAAAACAAGATTGTCTAACGGCATTAATTCACGCGGCGGTGTGCGGACTAAAGAACTGAGGTTCTCTGAGCTGACGCTCTCTGTCTTTTCTCTGTGATAGACAATGCCGGCAATTCCCTCCAGCGATATCTGCCACGGACTACCGGCGCGAGATAATTCTCCGGCAAACTCATAGAATGTATTCTCTCCCTCGCCTGTCATAATCAGATTTATCCACGGATGATTTGTCAGTATTTCTTCCGGCCGGAAAGAAACTTCCGGCCCGCCTGCCATAATAAAAACATCCGGCATGATTTTTTTCAAATCACGCGAGATTGAAAGAACATACTCGATATTCCACAAATAACAGGAAAAGCCAATCACATCCGGCTTTTTCTCATAAATGCTCTGTAAAATTTCCTCACAGGACTGATTAATCGTATATTCCACGCATTCTACGATGTCGGTATATTCTTTGGCATTGGCTTTCAGGGAACGGATAGCGAGATTGGTATGGATAAACTTGGCGTTAATACCAACAAGCAAAATCACTGACATAGCCGTCTCCTTTCAGAATAAATACGACAACAAAAAAGCGGGTGATGGGAATCGAACCCACGTATCCAGCTTGGAAGGCTGGTGTTCTACCATTGAACTACACCCGCATAAAATCCCTGTGGAATTTTTTAACAATAAATATTATATCAGGGGATGGGCAGGTTGTCAATGAAAAAATTAGCCTGACAGCAGCAACCTTTTCTTTACCTTTTTTTATATAATCCGGCAAATTTGTCAATGGCTGTTGGAGTATCTTATTAATATCGGTAATATCGAGTTCGTCCAGCTTTTTTACAAGGACACCCTCTGCTAACTTATAGTTTTTCCATCAGTCTGTATACATTTCTTCATTTACCTGTTCCAAGCAAAGTTTCATAAGCTTTTCAGAAATATAAATATTTTTATCTATCATCTGTTGTATAATAGGTTTTAACTCACTTATATGCCCCTGTCGCTTTGCCTTTATCAAAACACCAAACGTACCCGTCACAGGTAATTTTAAGTATTTTGCATGTTTCTTTGCATTAGCATCATCTATAATAACAATATCCGCATTCTTCTCCTTCGCTAAAATCATAACCTCTACTTCACCATCATGCAATTGCGTTTTAAACATAGATTTCGCCATCTCGTTCTCTATCTTTTCCACACGAATCCAATCAAGGGCATCATCCACCTGCTTCTTACATATAGATTCTTTCTTTTCGGACAGTTCCCCATATACTGCCTGAGGAATCATAATTCCTCCATAAAGCTTCTTCAATATATCAAGCTGTCCGACATGGCACAATGCAATCAAAGGTGTAGTATTTACTATCACATTACGCATTTGCCAATTCCTCCAAAAATTCTTTTTCACTTTCAAAAGAAAATATAGATATCTCATTTTTGCTAAGATATTTTATGAAATCCTCTTTTGACATATCTGCTATACTCGCACAGTATCCTAATGACACTTTTTTGTTTTTGTATAAATCTACGGCAAGCATACATTTCATATATATTGCAAAATCTTCCTCATTCTCATGTAAATCCAGCAATATTTCTTCTGGAACGCTTATTGAAACAACGCACATATTAAGCACCTTCATACTATATTTCTGAGCCATATACTGAATATGCCACTACCATTCATAATAACAAATACCCCTATGACTTTATCTTATTCTTGAGATACACACATTTTCACGGTATTACAAGGCAAAATCAGGCAGTTTCTTATTAGTCCGTATCAACATCAAATTCCAAAATTTTTCCCGTCTGGGCATGTATCTTTATCTCGTATTCGAGCCAGTCTTTTTTCATCTCGATTTCGTATACCGGCAATCCGTCGTCATGGTCAAACTCCGCCTTTACCACGCGGCCCCCCGGTACTTTTTTCGCTGCAATCGCCTTTGCTTTCTTTAAGCCGATATTGCTGGCCTTCTTCGCCTGCTTTACATTTTCTTCCCAGCCATATTCCAGCAATTTGCCATTTCCGGCATGATATACTAATTTATATTTCTTTGTTCCTTTCTTCATGATTACTTTATATTCGTAATCATCGTCATCTGCATCCAGTAATACACTTAAAATTTTCGCTTTCTTAACTTTGGAAGCTGCCTTTTTGCGAATCTTGGTCTCGGACACTTTCTTCGCCCGCGAATATGCGGCGCTCTTTAGCTCCCACTGGTATTCCAGCAGCTTGCCGTCAGAAGCCCGATATTTGAGATTATATTCCCGACTTCCCTTAAAAAGCTCGATTTCATAAACAAGAGTTCCCTTGTCATAATCGGTTCCGGCTTCTGTTATAACAGCCTTCTTTACTTTCTTTTTCGCCATCTTTTTCGCGGCGGATAAACTACTGATTTTTTTCGCCTCTGATTTTACCGGCGCACACAAAAGCATACTACCGCATATAGCAGCTAACGCAATAAAAAATATTCCCTTTTTCATGTTCGTATCCTCCTTTTAATTATAATAGTGAATAAAATCGCTTCATTTTTCTGTAACATAATTATACACATCCCACAGGTTTCCTGCAACAAATTTTGATTGATATTTCTCAAATTCTTCTTCCGTTATCATACCCGTCAATACGCCGGCAAAATCTACTCCGGCATTTTCGGCAGTTATAGCATCAACGAAACTATCTCCTACATAGAGCGCTTCTTCTTTTGTTAAATGAAACGAAGCAATTATCTGCAGCAATCCCTCCGGATTTGGTTTCTCTATTTTAACATCCTCAGCACCCACAATACAATCAACAAGATGCTCCGCTTCAAATTTCTTCAAAATGTCCTCAATACGGTAACGTAATTTTGTCGTCACGATACCTACGCTGACTCCCATCTCTTTCAATTTATTTAAAACTTCCTGCGTGCAATCATACAACTGCGTGTTGGCAACCATTACATCGTCTGCCCGTTCCACGAAAAGTTCACGAAACCGATTTGCTTCTTCTCTGCTGCCATCAGGTATTAACGCCATAAAAGTCTCCGGCAGAGACAGGCCTATCGTTTTCTTTATCTCGGGAAAATCTTTTACCGGATAGCCAAGCTTCTCTAACGCATAATTGACGCTCAGTAAAATTCCATTCGTGGAATCCCCTAACGTATAATCAAAATCAAAAACTACCGCTTTCTTCATCTGAATCCCCCTCTTTCTGCGTGCGGCACTTCGGCACAAATATATCAGCCTGTAATAATCTTCGTTACCTGATAACTGTTCTTCCCCTCCTTGTATTCGAGAGAAATCATATCGCCAACCTGATAACGCACAATATCCATGACATTGGCAATTGAGGCGTCGAAAAGCCCCTCATTGCCCTCCAGCACAAGATAAAAATGGGAATTACCATCCACAACCGCCTCTGTCATGCGCTCTATCTTTCCGGCCGCCGATTTTATTTCCACCTTTTCTTCCTTATTTTCCACAATACCGTTTTCCTCGAGCTGCCGGACATAATCTTCCTCGCAGGCCGCCACCGTGGAGCCGATTGCTACAACCGTATACTTCTCAACATTTACCATCGCATACTGTTTCACCAGACCGGCGCCGTCTTTCAGACAGGTAAAATAAGTCGGTTTGCCCGCAATATTCATTAACAGTGGGAACGTTGCCGTATACTTTAGATTTTGCACCTTTCCCTCTGCCGAACTCATGGCGGATTTCTCGGTGGCTCCGGAAATCGAATAATACTTTGTCTTACCCGTCCGCTGATTCATCAACACAAACCCTACGTTGGACTGGTCTTTCCCTACGCTCGTCACGCCGGTATAGACCCATACGTCATCATCCAGCGCAATGTAGTTATAGCCGTCTGTCGTCTGCATACAATCTTTCTGACTGAGTATGGAATTCCAAAAACCATGCTTTAGTTTCCCATAATAGTTATAATAGGAAACAAGTAAATCTGCCGAATAAACACGGTCGACCCAGCGCGGCACATCCTCTACCCGATATAACTTATGTTCTCCGGTCACAGCATTAACAATTACTACTTTGCTTATTTTCTGCCCGCCAAATAAGCCGATTGTAAAATCTTTCACCGGACAGATATACACCGGATTCCCTTTTTCGTCTAACTCAAAGTTTAAAGTATCAAAAATATAGGTCGGATAACGGAAACGCAAAAAACGATGAATGTTGCGGTTAAAATGGTCGTTTTGCGTATATTTCATTCCCTCTTTCAGTTTTACACAAGATGCATTCTGCGTCGCCATATCAATGCAGATATATGCCGGAATCCCCTCCCGCATATTCATCAGCCACTTGAGCCAGTTGCCATATTGCAGTGGGGTTACACGCACTGGTTTGCCTTTATAATTTATCTGCGTATAATCCGGCGTCACCTCAAACTGTGACACATATTCTACCATCGTGCCCATTTTGCGGTTGCCGACAAGCGCAGCAGAATCTTTGTCAAGCAGAGGTATTTCATTATAGGATATCTGCTCAAAATCTTCGTTGAATTTACCATTATTAATCTCAATTAAGTTGTGATACTTGCCGGCATTGACAAAAGTCGACGACAAAATGGAACCGCCAATATAAATAATCGTCAGAACAATAGTCAGGAATAAAAATGTATGAAAGAAAATCTTTCGCCACCCTGTCATCTTCCCCTTATCAAGTGAGAAAGCTCTCCCTGACTGCCTGCTTACATCAATACGGAACGCCGGAACACCCGCCACCGCAAAACAGAGCGCAGACACTACGATAACAAACGCCCAGAAGCCCTCCGAGTGAATGTTCAAAGCCGGAAGCTTTATATAATAATATATTGAAGCAATTAGTATTGCCGCAACAACCAATACAAATTTTCTTTTACGTTCCATAAAAGGCCCTCCATCTTTCTTGTCATATAATCACTAATTTCACTCATTGTATCTTATTTTGAATATAAGGTCAACGCCGAGTGTGCAATACATCAGTCATTGAATAGTATATAACATTGTTTTTATATTATTATTTGTGTAATCTTAAAAATAGAAACTTTATGACAGGATAAAGGGGGAACAGATTGAAAAATAAGCTCGATAGCTTATTTTTCAATCCACTATTTGTGCCGAAGCGCCACAAATAGTATTGATGTACAGAGCAAAAACAGCTGCGCTGCTTTTTGCTCGTACTTCCTCCGCTGCGCTTCGGAATGGGGGATATTATGTCTGAATATGTATTGAGTTATACAAGAAAACCAATTGACAGTGTTTTATATGACGCCCGCTTAGCATATAGTATGCACTTGGCGTTAAGCGATGACGGGCAGAATTATCGGGGTCTGAATCACAATTCGGGAGTACTATTTGCTCTTGCTACGGAAAATGAAGACGGCTCGCTGAATCCGATGAGCCTCAAAAATCCATTTTTGTTCACTATGAAAGACGGCTCGTTCGGCGTCGTTGCCGTGCGCATTCTCGCCGATGGCGATGATGATAGCAGCAGCAAAGGAAGTGTTCTCTTATGGACGTCCGACGATTTGCTTATTTATAAAGAAGAGGGGTTGCTTGCCCTCTGTGATTGCTTTATTGATTCCATTTCCTGTGTCTATGATAAAACAATGGATACTTACCGACTCTGCTGGACAAACGCAAACGGCGGCGGCTATTATCTGGAAACAAAGAGCCTTATGCCAATTGATAAAAATGCTGTTGTAAAGGAAACTTCTGAACGCCCGTTGCAAAATACATTGGAAAATATATGTACAGCGGATATGGAGGGAGCGGTTCTTCACAATAAAATCGAGATTACCGACGCACAGGCAGAGCGCCTGAAAAAGAAACTTCTCACTCCGGAAAATACCGGCATTTCATTTCCGGAGACAATTACGGTAAAATCGGAACAGGAGTTAGCTAACTATCCGGCCGAGGCTTCCTACAGCGACGGCACTTCCCTTAAACGCATGGTCGACTGGGACTTATCGGGCGTGGATTTTGACAAAGATGGGGAGTATCAGATTCACGGATGCGTACGGCAGGAGCATTTTCCGTTTCCTGTCGCTTTCAACCGCGCCGACCCCTGTGTCACACGTTGGCATGGAAAATACTATTTTATCGCCACCAATGACGCCGACGACAACCACACTCTCTATATGCGGGAAGCGGACAGCATAACGGGGCTGGTTGACGCAGAAGAACACCTCATCCTCGATTCTTCTACCTACGAGGGAATCGGCGGTTTGCTCTGGGCTCCGGAATTCCATGAAATCAATGGAAAACTTTATATTTTCCATGCGGCGACGCCAAAGGAATTCTTTTGGGAAGAGAGTTGTATTATGGAACTTCGGGAGGGCGGCAATCCCATATGTCGGGAAGACTGGTCTGCCCCGAGACGAATTGTGAAACGTGATGGCAGCGACCTGTGTGAGGCAGGTAAAACCATCTCGTTAGATATGACTTGCTTCTTTTGGGAAGAAAAATGGTATGTGATTTGGTCGCAGCGGCAGTTTTTACCGAAAGATTTAGGGGCATGGCTCTACATCGCCGAACTGAATCCGCATGAACCATGGAAACTGGCAGGCGAACCCGTCATCTTATCAAAACCGGACTACGGCTGGGGGAATAATCACACCTTTGTGGAAGAAGGCCCTTACGCTCTTGTTTCCAACGGAACTTTATATATCACCTTTTCGGCAGCGGCTGTAGACACTTCCTATGTCGTCAGCTATTTGACAATTGAGGCCGGAAAGGATTTACTAAAGCCTGAAAACTGGC
The DNA here is from genome assembly GCA_910589595.1 of uncultured Eubacterium sp. Lineage (GTDB taxonomy): Bacteria > Bacillota > Clostridia > Lachnospirales > Lachnospiraceae > Eubacterium_F. Next base: position 114,406 of record CAJUTM010000006.1, on the reverse strand, counting down.
GCAAAAACAACTATCCGATTCTTACTTCGCGAAGTGTAGAGGGAGAATATGGAACCGGACATAATGCCTATGTCACCGATGAAAACGGAATCGTATGGAATACCTATCATGCAAGACCCGGCACGGACGGCGTGCGCAGCAGCGGTATCCGCCGCGTACATTTTGATACGGATGGCGCACCTGTGCTTGACGTTACCGAAGAGCTGGACTTAAAGAAAGAATTTCGTAACTTGGAAACTAAACTGATTATTTCCCGGTAAGCCTACGGTTATTCTTCTTTATTTGAGCCACCTTGCCATCGTTTCTTTTAATTTATTGAAGTCGATTGGCTTTGCCATATGTTCATTCATTCCCGCTTTCTTTGACGCCTGAATATCGTCGGAGAAAGCGTTTGCCGTCATTGCCACAATCGGAATCTCTCTGGCATCCTCTCGGGGAAGAGCCCGAATTGCACAAGTTGCCTCATGCCCGTTTAAGACGGGCATTTGTATATCCATAAAAATCAAATTATAATATCCGGAAGTGGAATCTTTGAACATATCAACGGCTATCTGCCCATTTTCCGCCACTTCCACTTTCGCACCGGTCATCTCTATAATTTCCTTGGCAATCTCTCGGTTGATATCATTGTCTTCGACAAGTAAAACTCTTTTTTCCGAATAATCGGAAGCTACGATATCTTGCAATACATTATCCGACTTCTCATCATCTTTAAGGAAGTTCTTAAACACGTTTGTAAGTTGTGATTTAAACAGAGGTTTGGAGATAAACGCATTTACCCCTGCGTCTCTTGCCTCGGTTTCAATTTCCGACCAATCATAAGCGGACAGCATAACAATCGGGATTTCCTGACCAACTTCCCGACGTATCGCACGCGCTGTCTCTATACCGTCCATTTCCGGCATTCTCCAATCCAATATCACGGCAAAATAATCCTCTTTCTCTTTGTGTCTCTCACAAACACGCTGCAGCGCCTCTTTTCCGGAAAGTACCCACTCGCTCTCCATTCCCAGCTCATTGAGGACAATAGAAGTACTCTCGCATGATATTTCATCATCATCCGCCACGAGCACCGGCAGTCCTATCAGCTCTTCCAGAGAAATGTTATCCTCTTCCGTATATTTGAGGAGAAGATTCACCGTAACGCGCGAACCCTTGCCAATTTCACTCTCTACTTTAATGTCTCCTCCCATCATCTTGATGATGTTTTTCGTAATCGGCATCCCCAGTCCGCTTCCCTGCACTTTGCTAATACGGACATCCTCCGCACGTTCAAACGGCTCAAATAAACGCTCCAGAAATTCCGGCGTCATGCCGATTCCATTATCTTCTACTATCATTTCATAGCATCCGGTCTTTATCTGTCCCGAAGATTTTTCAGTGATATCAATCGATATCCTGCCATTATCGGGTGTATACTTAACAGCATTGGTAACAATGTTGACAAAAATCTGCTCCATACGAAGCACATCCCCCACAACCGCCTCGTGTTTCATATCGTGGATATGTACATCCAATTCCTGATGCTTTTCTTCCGCCATCGGATAAATCATGGTAACTAAACTGTGTATCAATTCTGCCAGATTAAACTCACCTTCGTTGAGAGCCATTTTCCCAGATTCAATCTTACTCATATCCAGCATTTCATTAATTATCAATAGCAAATGACGGCTAGCAGACGTAATCTTACTCAGGCAATTTTTCAGACAGTCCGGTTCCTGCAAATGTGCTCCGGCAATCGCCGTCATACCGATAATGGCATTCATCGGCGTACGAATATCATGGCTCATGCGGGAGAGAAAATCTGTTTTGGCGTCGTTCGCACGGTTGGCCGCCTCATAGGCGTCCAAAAGCGCCTGATGCGTCTCCCTCTCTCTCTTTCTCGCTTCCGTTATATCTTTGGAATTATTGAGTGCAAAAATTTCTCCAGTATCCCTGTCCTGCGTCAACAATACGGTATGACGAAGAATCATCGGTACGTCGCTCGACATCCTCGTCTCAAACTCCAGCACAATCTCCGTCTCCCCGCGCTCAAACGCCTGTTTCATATATTCCATATTCATAACGCTAAGAAACGCCTCTTTGTCGGCAGGCGATACTTTTTCACTGCACCATTGCCAGAAAAATTCATTTGCGCTGCAAGGAGCTTTCATCCCGATTTGCGCCAGAACGGACTTACGGTTCTCATCCGTTATTTCATAAAAATCATCTTCAATCAGATTCTTGCTCACATTAATATTAAATACTAAAATGGCGTCGGAAATAATGGCATGACGATACTGTTCTTCCTCATTGAGCGTACGGCGCAGACTGGCATTCGTCTTTTGCAGCAAATCCGTCATCTCCGCCTCTTTTGCTTTCTCTTCGGAAATATTTTTTACATACCAGATAACGTTTGGATGGCGCTCGCTATAATTATCTGCCGGCACCACTTCGGAGCGCACCCATTTCCACTCTCCCTCCACTAATCGGTGGTAGCTAAACGTAACCGGCTCCTGCGTCTCCCGAAAAACTTCCCACAGATTTTCCGGAGACAAAACGCCGAGAAACTTCTCCCTGTCTTTTTCCTCTACATGATTTATGGCGCATAACTTTAAAGCCTCGCGATAATTTCCCTTTGCGCCGGCCACCTCTTTTTCTTCACTTTTCATTAATTTCAAATCCGTGATAAAGTTATTCTTTAGATTGATGGAACTTATCCGAAAATAAGAATCTTTTAACATGCTAAAAGCCTGATGGCTCATTTGGAGCGTGCGGTATACTTTATCAATAAATCGTATTGCACATATCCAAATCGGCCTGCCATCACTCGCTACCGAATCCGTATGTATCTCACGCATCCACATACCCTGACCATTCTTATTCAGAAAACGGTAATCGCAAAAACCCTCCTGTGCGGATGAAGACATATTTTTCTTAAAATTGTCTCTGTCCTCTGCCGCTATTGCATGTAAAAAATATCCGTTTGTCTGCTCCATAAACTCATCAAACGTCATATCCAGACTGTTCAAGGCAAAACTGCTCACAAAATATATCGGAAAACCCTCTTCATAAAAACCACTGACAATACCTACCGCTAAGTTTCCACTTAATATCTCTATGATTTTTTCCTGATTATTTGCCGTCAATTCACCATTCTCACCTGCAAAAAATATCTCTTCCCGATAATATCCCTGCACCGACATAAACACTCTCCCTCTCATATTCCAATACAAAATAATGCTTTTTTAAGCATACCATATAGTCCGGTTTTTATCAAGTTTGTTTCATCTCTGGAATGTGCAGTTTTCCTGCTGATTAAAGCGGCCGCTTAATCCATATCAGCGGGATTTACATGCACCATAATGTGCTTTACTTTCGGGAACTCCTGCTCAATCGTATCGTGAACTGTCTCCGCAATATCATGGGCCTCCCGCAGCAGAATATTTCCATCCGCGCGAATCTCCACATCCACATAAATCTTATTGCCAAACGTTCTCGTCTGTAACAAATCTACCGCAATGACTCCCGCCTGCCGCAGCACACACCCGCGCATTTGCTTCTCCGTCTCCTCGTCGCAGGCTTTGTCAACCATCTTGTCTACCGCGTCCATAAATATCTCAAAGGCAGCCTTTTCTATAAAAGCGCAAATAATCAGGCTCGCTACCGGATCCAGAATCGGAAATCCCAGTCTCGCGCCGCCAATTCCAATCAAAGCCCCAACCGAAGACAGCGCGTCCGAACGATGGTGCCATGCGTCCGCCATCAGCGCTCCGGAGTCAATCCTTTTTGCTCCCGCCCTTGTATACCAGAACATTGCTTCTTTGACGACAATGGATAAAATCGCCGCCGCGAGAGCCAGCACCCCCGGAACGGTAAGATTGTCATAGTCTGCCTCCAGTATTTTCTGTAGAGCAGCCCAGCCAATGCCCAAACCGGTAACGGCAAGAATCGTTGCCAGAACAATCGCGGCCACACATTCCAGACGCTCGTGTCCATAGGGATGTTCTTTGTCTGATTCTTTTCCGGATATTTTCACGCCAATAATGACAACAATCGTGCTGAATACATCCGAGGCTGAATGAATGGCATCGCTCATCATAGCTCCTGAGTGCGCCAACAAACCCGCCAGCAATTTTAAAACTGATAGCAGCGTATTTCCGATGATACTCAGAAAGGAAATGTGCATAACGGTTCTCTCATACTCTGTCTGTAACTGCTCTTTCATCTCTTTACCTCCGCTTCTTATTAGAACCTGCCGTACCATCATCGGGTTAAGCGGACAGCTCTACCCTGTCATACAAAGAGAGACAAACGGCTGTCATACCTCCGTCATTGCTACGGAAAAATTCGTAGTACCAATCAGAGAGCGGGAAAGAAACTCCGTCGTCTACTTCGCTCTCTTCATCAAACCGATGTACATACTGTATTATTTTCTCCGACGTATGCTTTTTTCTTCCCAGCGCATTATATAATTGCAATACACTTATAATCTCTTTCTCCCCCATTTGGGAAATCGGATAATTCGTAAAACGCTGCTTTAAGTCTCCGCTCTGCTCTTTCTCCCATGTATCATCGCCGTCATCCCAATCGTCGTCATCCCAATCGTCCTCGTCCCAGTAATCATCATCGTCGTCCCAATAATCATCCCAATCGGAAAGATACGCCGTATTTTCCAGATTAACATTCACATACACCTGCTCTTCTGAAAAAACAGAAACACTGATAAACCAGTCGTCGTTTATCTGAAGCAGAAAATCTGACTCCTCACTTTCTCCCATGCCCTCATTGTTTCTTTGAATAATTTTATAACCGTTTTTGTCAGCATATTTTTCGATTACCGTCTCACACTGTTTCACGATTTGCCGCATATCTTCCTGACTCAGTTGCCGTACTCCGCACCCGCACAATCCCGCGAGCAGAAGAAACACCATACTGACTGCTAAAATTCTTTTCATTACTCCCCATCCTTTCCTGAAAGCTATCATAATAGTAAAAATATTAACTTTATTTTAGCACCATCATTTTACAGTGGCAAGACATTCCTTTACCTTGTTTGGCAAATATACCTTGACAGGCGAGGTATATTATGATTTAATATACATAAATTGTAAAGAGTAAAGGAGTGTGATGCTTATATGTCCATTACATCTGATTTGATTCGCGGACACACGGACACGATTATTCTCGCGCAGTTATCCAATGCAGACAGCTATGGGTATCAGATTAATAAAACAATTCAGGAAAAAACAAAGCAGGAATATGAGTTGAAAGAGGCAACTCTCTATTCTGCCTTTCGCCGTCTGGAACAGGCGGGCTATATATGCTCGTATTGGGGAAATGAGACAACAGGCGCAAGACGGCGCTATTACACCATTACAAAAGAGGGACGGGAAGCTTATGAAAAAATGTGCGTCGAATGGGAACAATCAAAACGGCTGATTGACCAGCTAATTGTTCAGACACAAGAATAAATGATTTTCAGAAAGGAGATTCTATTTATGGAAGATAAATTACGTGCACATATGGACCACCTTTTTCGGGAGGTTCCGCTAACTAAAAAATCGGTGGAATTAAAAGAGGAGATTTTACAAAACCTGGTAGACAAATACCATGACCTGATTGCCGAGGGTAAAAGTGAGGAAGCCGCCTATAACATCGCAGTAGCAAGCGTGGGCGACATCAGCGAACTGCTCGATTCCCTCAAAGAAGAATCGGCAGCTCCGGACCCTGCGTGCTCAGACGAATATATCCATTGGAAAAAACGTTCGGCAATTCTCGTTCCTATCGCCGTCATGCTGTATATCCTCTCTGTTCTTCCTGTCATTGTCACCGAAGAGCTTCACGTGAATGATGCTATTGGCGCCTGCGGATTTTTCCTGTTCATAGGCATTGCTACCGCTATCATTATATTTAACAATATGTCAAAACCGACGATGGATAAGCTGGACAGCACGATAGTAAATGAATTTAAAGAATGGAAAGCGAATCAGGAGGGACGCAAACGCGCCCGCAAGGCCATTAACAGCGCACTTTGGACAATTATTGTCATCTTGTATTTCCTCGTCAGCTTCAGCACCGGCGCATGGTATATTACGTGGATTCTTTTCCTCATGGGCGCCGCCGCAGAAAATATAATAAAGGCAATTTTTGAATTACATGAATCGAGGTGAGTTTATGAACGAAAAGAAAAAAACAAAAGCATATTTACGCTTAAGCATTTCCACTGCTATCCTGCTCATTCTGACAGTCATTCTGGCAGCCGGAATAGGAAATGGCAGCAATTCTTTTCCATTCTTTTTCTTTGGCTCATCCTATCCGTTCGCAGACAAATATACGGCAGGAAATACTTCGATTGCGGCAGATAAGCTGGAAGAAATCGAGATTGACTGGATTAGCGGAAATATTCAGATTGAACCATATTCGGGAGATACGATTGAAGTTGAGGAAGAAAATTCAGCTTCCCTTTCCGAAGGAGATAGGGTACATTCTTATTATGAAAACGGAATTCTGAGAATACAATTCCAAAAGAGTAGAAGATTCTCATTTCACTCAATTACGCAAAACAAAGCCCTGCTTTTGCGCATACCAGAAAAGTTTTCTTCCACGCCTCTGAATAAGGTTGAAATTGATAACGTGAGCGCCGATATTTCCGTGGACGGTATGCAAATAAAAGAATTTTCGGCAGACACCGTAAGCGGCGATGTGAATGTGAAAGGAGCCGTGGAAAATTTTGAGACTGAGTCCGTATCCGGCAACAGTACATTAACTTCCACGGTCACCCCAAGGGAAATCGACTCCGATACGGTAAGCGGCGACACAACAATAACCGTTCCCGCCGACTCGCAGTTTTCCATTGATTATGACAGTGTTTCAGGCGAGCTGAACAATGCCTTTCCTACAAAATCAGATAACAATAGTGGTAAATGGAGATTCGACACCGTAAGCGGTGATGTCACCATCAATAGTATGTCATAGTACAAGTTATTTCGTTTCCTTTGAGGCTTTTTTCTTTATATGGTTTCCGACGATTTCAGATACGTCGGAAACCGTCATAAAGCCTGATTCGTCATCCTCCTGCAAAATTTTCTTGATAACCGGTATCTCAATTCTTGTGACAACACAATATAAAATTACTTTTTTCCCACTTATCAGTCCTTCGCCCTCCAAAATCGTTACCGTCCGTCCCAATCTCTCAAAAATGGCATCGGAAATCTGCTGACTCTCATTTGTAATAATCATCACGGCCTTTGCTTCATCTAATCCCACTTCTACCAAATCAATCACTTTAGATGTGATAAAATAAGTTAAAAGACTGTACATCGCGCGGTCAGAGCCGAACAACAATCCGACAACGAGATAAATTAATATGTTAAAGATTAATATAATCTGTCCGACGGAAAGAGACGTCTTTTTGCTAATCAGTATCGCCATCGTCTCCGTTCCGTCCAGACACCCACCATACCGTATGACAAGGCCGACCCCGATTCCAAGTACAATGCCCCCGAAAACGGTAGCAAGCAATGGCTCGGAAGTCGCCATATTCCACGAATAGAAGATTTGCAGCGAGACGGAAAACACTACCATCCCCACCGCCGTCTTTGCCAGAAAAAGGCTTCCCATCTGCCGAAACCCGATATAGAGGAACGGCACATTCAAAAGAAACGTGAGCACACTGAGCGGCAGGGGCACGAAAACATCAAGAACCATGCCGATTCCTACAATTCCCCCATCCATTATATTATTCGGCGCCAAAAACTGCTCAATGGAAAAGGCGGCAACAATCGCACCGACAACGACAAATATAAACGATATTATAATCTCTTTCTTTTTCTTCATATTTCCTCCCTGCTTTTGCAGCATACATCATTTCCTTTCTCTCATGTTCCTATGCGGCTGTCACCGCGCTCCGTCACAATGCGATAGCCGATTTCTTCCACACTCTTTTTTAAACGCTCTATCTCCTGTGCCGATTCGGCGCCGCAGAAAACTTTATTGTCATATAACGCATATTTTTCCCTTACCGCAGGCGGAGACAGGTTCGGCATAACGACATTTGCTCCCGCCAATAATCCTTTTTCCCTGCCGTCCGGCGCTATCGTAGCCAGAGCTGTTGTCGCGGGAAGCAGCACTTTCGGAAAAAGCAGCCGCAACACGCCAAGAAGAATGCATGTCATTTCCAAAGAACCATTTTCCATCTCTGCAAAAGGCGTATCCGCATGGGCGAGAAACGGGCCCACACCTATCATATGCGGCTCCAATTCCTGCAAGAAGCGGATATCCGCCAACAAATGCTCTGCCGTCTGGGCGGGCGAACCTATCATCATACCGGCGCCCACCTCATATCCCAATTCCCGCAATGTATAGAGACAGTTCTTTCGTTTTTCCGCAAGCATCTCCGGCGGGTGCAGTCGACGGTAATGCTCGTCCACCGCCGTCTCATGCCGAAGCAGATAGCGGTCTGCCCCTGCTTCCCTCCAGCATTGGTACCTCTCTCTGTCCCACTCGCCAACCGACAGAGTAACCGCACAATCCGGAAACTCCTTTTTTATCGTGCGGATAATTTCTTCCATATGTTCTTCGATAAACGGCCGGTCTTCGCCCCCTTGCAGCACAAAGGTGCGAAACCCAAGCGAATAGCCCTCTCTTGCACAATACAAAATCTCTTCCGGCGTCAGCCGATATCTTTGTATCTTGCGGTTATCCTTTCGTATTCCACAATAATAGCAATTGTTTCTGCAGATATTGGAAAACTCAATCAGTCCGCGGACATAAACGTCTTTTCCATATATGTTCTCGCTCACCTCTCTTGCCGCTGCAAAAAGATACTCCTGCTCTTTCCGGCGATGCGGATTTTCCTCATCAGTCAGTGACGTCAGAAGCTGTAAAAACTTCTCCCCCGACAGATTCTTGTTCCTCTTCAATTGCCGGATTAACTGCTGGTTTGCTGTCATCTTCTTCCGCTTTCACTTCCTCACTTATATCGGTATCCTCGCACGCTTTCAGACAAGCCATGCTCTGCCCGTGTAACTTCTTTGCCAAATCAAATTTCAAAATTTGTTTTCTCCGCACGTTATGTCCCACAGTCTCACGATACTGCCGGTTTACAAATTGCAAAATCTCAGGCAGCGCCTCAAGCACTCCCGGCACATCATAATATACGGCAACAACTACATAATTCATCGGCCCAGTCTGGTAGAGCTGTAAATCGGCAAAAAATTCACCGCATTTTTCTTTTAACTGCTCGTCTAAATGCCTGACCAACTGACAATATCTCTCCTGCCATCCCGCATTGACATAGGACATACTTACATCATATAAAAATTTGCATTCCTCGGACATAAAAATACCTCGGCAAATATCTTCATATCTATTATATGAAAACACCGAGGTATTGTCATTCTTTTTTTAATTTAATTGGGATGGAAGCGCAGCCGTAATTATAATACCTGCTCACTCTAGCAGAAGTTTTGGTGAAACGAAATTTTTCTAAAAATGAATGGTTAGGGTAGCTGTCATTATCTGTAATCTCAAAAACAATAATGTATGGACATTTACGTTCCTGAAGCAACTTTTTAATTCTTTCAGTACCCTTTTTGTGTCTGCAATAATTTCATCCGGTGTCACCTGAATATGCCTTAATAAATTATATTCCCGAATCTTCCGAATGTCATTAACACAAGATTTTCCCTACTTTCCTTGACATAAACTTACCTATTATAGTAAAATATTTTGAGTTATTAATTACAAACAAAAACACAGGCTTCACTATGCGCACAACCATGTGCGATTGGAGGTTTCGATGGCTGTCAGGATTAAAATAGCGATGATACGCCTCGTTCAGATTTGTTTATTTTTTGTGCCGTTAAAACAAAACCGCATTATGTTTTATGCCAACAACCGCAAAGGTTATGTATGCAATCCGGCTTTCCTGATGGAGGCTATACGCAAAAACTATGCCGGCGAATACGAACTTATCTGGATGACGCGTTTTCCGGAGACTTGTGAGCAACGAGACGGAGTTACCGTTGTCAGGCAGAGAAGTTTTGCCTGCTTCAAATATTTTATACGGACTAAGTATATAATTACCAATGACATGATTGACGAGGCATTTGTCAAAAAGGCGGGACAAATCTTTATCTCCACATGGCACGGCGGAGGCGCCTACAAAAAAGTAGGGATTAGCGCCCTTTCCGAGGACGCTGTTATCCGCAAAAATTTTCGAAAATGGTATGGCAGACTGGATTATTTTGTATCTTCCTGCCGGATATGTACCGATATGTATGCGGAGGCTTTTGGCCTGCCAAAACAATGTTTTCTGGAGACAGGAACGCCGCGTAACGATATTTTCTTTTGCGCACACGAAGAAATCAGCAGACGGGTGAGGGATTTTTATGAAATACCGGAGCAGACAAGGATTCTTCTATTTGCTCCCAGCTTTCAGATGTCGGCGCCGGAAAAGGAGAAGTACGACAAAGATAAATTGATTGAAGCGGCGGTTAAACTGCAGGAGACGACAAAAACTCCGTGGGTTATCCTCTATCGTTCCCACTATTTGCGTGACGAGGAGACACCGGAAGCAAAATCCGTTCTTCTGGATGGCAATGCCTATTATGAAATGCAGGATTTGTTATATGCGTCCGACGTGTTAGTTACTGATTTTTCCTCCTGCATTTGGGACTTTTCCCTGACCGGACGGCCTGTGCTTCTGTTAGAAGAGCGGCTGGAAGAATATAAAAAAGAAGACCGCGGTTTTTTTGTTCCTTATGAGACATGGCCTTATTTAAAAATCAGGAGACTTGATGAATTGGCGGCGACGGTTACCGCTGTTGTCGGCAGCGACTATTCTTCCGTCTATGAAAAGCACAGAGAAGAAATGGGGTCATTCGAAACAGGCAGCGCCTGTCAGCAAATTATCAATACTGTTTTAACGTACAGGAGTGGAAAGCGACATGAAAGAACAACGCAATAAAAATTTATGGATTTTTAATGCCGGAAGCAGCTATGCAGGCAACCCGAAATGGATGTTTGAATATATTGTACGCCATCATGGGGAGATTACACCCGTATGGATGTGTTATGAAACAGCAACAAAAAATTATGTAAAGGGACTTGGTTATCAGGCGGAACTTTATGCCTCCCCTGCCGGACGCAGCGTTATGAAAGAGGCCGGCGTCTACGTTGTGGAGATGTGTAAAGAAGTCTTTCAACCTGAACTTGATGGTATTACCGTCCTCAACCTCTGGCACGGCGTTGGCTGCAAGAGCATAGAGCGCAAAGTAAACAGCGGCTTTCTTCGTGAGCGCATTGCTAAAAAATATATTCAGAATAATGATATGCTGCGCAACAACCAGCTCTTTCTTGTGACATCCGAAGTCATGGAAAAGCACTTCAAAGAGCAGTGTGGCATTGATGATGACAAAGTCATCCGCGCCGGTTATCCGCGTTGTGTCGTCACGGATGACATTTGCAGTTACGACCATGATATCCGCGCCAAAAAAGGGCTTGGCAAAGACGCAAAACTGGCTATCTATGCCCCTACTTACCGTGATAACAACGGTGAAAATTTTATCAAATCAGCGCTGCCGGATATGAAAAGACTGGCGGATACGCTGGAGCAGAATAATATTCTGCTTATCTTGAAAATGCACCCGCAGGTAGAAAAGGACAGCCAGTATCTGGCAATGAAAGATTTGTATGGCAATCACCCGAATTTCTACTTTTGGGAAAATCAAGATGACGTCTATGAAATTTTCAGTGATATTGATATCGCCATTGTTGACTACTCTTCCATTTTTTATGATTTATTGGCGCGCGGTGTAAAAACCTTTATCCGCTATTTTTACGATATTGACTGCAAGGAAAACTTCCGCGATTTTGTATTTGATTTGCGCGAGATGACATGCGGCACGGAGGCAAAAAACTTTGAAGAACTTTTAGCTGCACTGGCCGGTTGTCCGCAGACAGAGCAATCAGAAATTGACCGCATTAACGACATTTTTTGGTCTTATTCGGATGAGGACGACTGCGAGCGCATTATAAATACTGCACTTTCTTTTGAACCCCCTGAGAGGCAGTTCCCGAAGCTTTACAGCTTTGATATTTTTGACACGCTTTTTTCCAGACAATGTATCTATCCGAGCAGTATCTTTGACAATATCAAACGGAAGATAGAAAACTCAGCTCTCGGCTACAACGCCTATCTCATCCGTGAGTTTACACAAATCCGGCGCTGGTGCGAGGCAAACGTGCGCGAGTATTATAAAAAGTCAACGCTCATTCGCAAAGATGACCGCTTGGAGATTCAGTTATCAGAGATATACGACCGCATGGCGACACTCTTTTCGATAACGGAAGAGCAAAAGGAACAATTGATTGCATGGGAATGCGAGGCGGAAATCCGTTCGGTCATTCCGCTGAAGCATACGATTCAATATTTGAAAGACCGTCTTGCCGAAGGAAACGACGTTGTGCTAATCAGCGATATGTATTTACCGAAAGAAATTATAAACCAAATGCTTGCTAAGGCAGACCCGCTTCTTGCCACTCTGCCGCTCTTTCTTTCCAGTGATTATGGATATCAAAAGACAACGCGCAAGCTCTTTTTGGAAGTGTATGATTCTCTGGACTATCATTATTCGGAGTGGATACACATGGGCGACAGTCCATTTGCTGACAATACACAGCCGTCCTGCCTTGGTATTCATACACAGCCGATTGCCATTCCTGAAATGAATGAATACGAGACGAAAATGGCAACATTCACGGAAGAGTACGGCGTTCACAGTGTGGCAAAACTGTTCCGCAATTTCCGTCTGGAGGGACATGACGACAGGGAAATTTTTGCTTACGAATATGCGAGTCTCTACTTTGTTCCCTATGTTCATTGGGCGGTAATAGATGCGATGGCGCGGGGTTATAAGACGCTGTATTTTATTTCCCGCGACGGCTATTATCTGAAATTGGCAGCAGATGCCATTATCCAAAGCAAGGGTTTTGATATTCGCACAAAATATATATATGGTTCGCGCAAGGCATGGCGTGTTCCGTCCTTTATCGACCACGTAGATGAGGAATTTTTTGAGATTTATGGCAACTTCAGCGGCGTCCGCAATTTTGAAAAATTACTGGCCGCCCTGCTTATTGACGAAAAAACATTTCTGAATTTCTTTCCGGAGCTCGGCTACCTGAAAAATAAAAAGCGCTATTCCGACCAGCTTATCGCAGACATCAGTTTGAAACTGAAACGTTCTGCCGCCTATCAAAAGCACCTCCTCGGCGTTGCCAAAGAACAGCGCGGCATTGTTATCGACTATTTGAGACAGGAAATTAATTTTGATGAGCCTTTTGCCTTTGTTGAGTATTGGGGACGCGGATATACGCAGGATTGCCTGACAAGGCTCTTGCAGGAGACGGCAGGACGCCAGATTGATAACCCGATGTACTATGTCCGCAGTATTTATCCGACAATCGGGCAATCGATTCGCTACAACTATACATGCAATACGCATTCGCTCATTTTTGCGGAATCAATTTTTGCTAATCTGCCTTACAAAACGATTGAGAAATACGAGAGACAGGATAATGAGATTCGCCCTGTCTTCCATTCCTGTGAAAATGACAAACAGATGAATCAGGCGCTGGAAACTTTTCTTGTGCGCTTTGCCAATGATTTCTGCTCGCTGCAACTGGAAGATGAGGCAACAACGGGGCACTACCTGTACGATTTCGGTATGGCTTATTTCCAACCGTCGACGAACGACCCGATTCTCTTAAACGTATTTGGCAGTTTAAAAGACGCGGTGGCGCTCGGAGAACGGGCAACCGAATACGCACCTCCTGTTACCTTTAAGACAATTCTGGATTGGATGCACGGCCAGTCCTACCACACAAAATCCGTAGAGATGTCGATGAAAAAATCAAAACCGATTTATCGCTGGATTTATAAAAGTTATTGCTATTACTGCGATAATATCCGTGGAAAATGGTTCCGGAGGAAGTAAGCGTTACCGCAAATATCCCTCCCAGAACCCGCGCTCTGTCAACTCTTTGCCGTGCTCGCAAAAATCGGCGGCTGCACGGCGATAATTTTTGCGGAGCAGACGCCACATACGCAAACAGCGCGCCGCCGTGACAAACAGATTCTTCCTCTTTCTGCGCACAAAAAATCCCTGTTTGCTATCGGGGTCATAGAGAAGTACATTTTTATATCGGTACAGACAATCAGGATGCTTCCCCATCGGAATGGGAAGCGTCTCTTTTTTTGCCGGCAAGAGCCAGCCGTTGACAGACAACAGATGTCTCTTGGAAAACCCGTGTTCTTCGTAGAGCCGTTGCGGCTGCGGTTTTGTATAATATTTTTCTGCATGAAGTTCCGCAAGCTCTTGCGATACGTCCGTCATCCGGTATCCCATCTGCATAATCTCCTGATGTAGGGAAATCGGGTCTGTCTCTTTTAAAAATTGCACTCCCTGACAGAAATCCTCCACGCCTTTCATCGTCAACAGTTGGTCTTCCTCCCGATAATGGAGCATTTGTCCCGCCAGATGACGGCACACACTCTTTACTATATGCATGACGGAAAATTCCGGATGATGAATGGCACAGGTAATCAGCGTATTGCGCATATCGTAATATTCCATGGAAGAGGCCTTTCGGTTGTCAAACGCATCATGCCAGACACCAATCCCGTTCATTGTCATAATCTTCTTATCAAACCGCAATCCATACTCAATATCATCCCCGTGAATAAATACCGGCAGCGGAAAACCACGGAAATGTTCTGCCAGAGGAATACAGCAAAACCACCAGCCGTTGTATTCCATCGGCAAATCCTCTTCATTTTTCAGTATCATTTCCTCGCTTCGCAAATCATATCCGCGCTTCGTAAAGCCAATCCGTCCCCCCTGCCACATTTCACCATTGGCGTGTTGAATATAGGGAACATCCATGCGCAACAATGCACCGCCAAGCATCGCGTCCGCATAGGAGGGCTTTGCATACGCCAGAATCGCATACGTTCGCAGAATTGATTCCGGCTCTAAAACAATATCATCATCCATAAGCAGAACATGGGTAAAATGATATTTGTCCTTTGCGTTATACGCCTCCAGCATACAGCGCCCGAAACCGCCCGCGCCGCCTGCATTTTTATTAGCCATCACATGAATATACTCATCGGACAATTCGGATAGCGGAAGCGTGTTTCCGTTATCTGATACATAAACATACAGCCGCTGATACAGCGGCGAAGATTCATTTTCAATCAATCCCCTGCGCAAGGTATCGAGCGTTTTAATGATAAACTTCTCTCGCCGGAATGTACAGATACCTACAGCAATTGTCACCGGCCGGCAGACTTCCTCCTGACACTCAAAATATGCACGCTCTATCTTCATTTCGCCCTTTGGCTTCACGGTCAGGTAGAGGATTCCCGACTGCTCCCTGCAATCAAAAGGTATCCGGCATACACCCTCACGCGCCGCTTCCGTGTGCAGACATTCTTTTTTGAGCTCTGCCTTCTCCTGTACGGCACGCCAGAGCGATACCTCGCCGTCTCCCTGACATTGTACTACTGCGTGCACTTCTCCGATATTCGTATATTGGTTCCACTTATCTGCGGAAAATCCATTGAAATACGTGAAAAAAGAAAGCTCCGTCTGCTGTGCCAGTACAAGCTCCGCTTCTCCGCAGCTAAGCGAACCCTGTATTTTGCGATAATATAATTCTGTTTCATCGCAGATAGCTTTCTTTGGAAACACTACATTTTGTATTATCATGCTCTTACCTCTATTTCTTCTGCGTCGCCATATAGGCGTCGCACACCTCATTTACTTCCCCCGTCATTTGTATCTCACCTTTATTAATCCACACCGCATGGTCACACAATTTACGCACCTGCTCAATCGAATGCGAGACAAATAAAAGCGTTGTTCCGCCGCTCATCATCTCATCCATACGTTTCAGACATTTCTGCTGGAACGCATAGTCCCCCACGGCTAAAATCTCATCGACGATAAGGATATCCGGCTGCACAATCGTCGCAATCGCAAAACCGAGACGCGCGCGCATACCGGAAGAAAAATTCTTCACCGGAGCGTCGAGAAATTTGTGTAACTCCGAAAACTCAACAATTTCGTCAAAATGTTCCTGCATATATTTTTTCGAATGGCCGAGAACGGTGCCGTTTAAAAAAATATTTTCTCTTGCCGTTAAGTTCATATCGAAACCGGCTCCCAGCTCAAGGAGAGGAGAAATCGTGCCATTGACGACAACTTCGCCTTTGTATGGTTTCAAAATACCGCTAATCGCTTTTAACAGCGTAGATTTGCCGGAACCGTTACTCCCGACAAGCGCCCACGCCTCTCCTTTGCGGATGGTAAACGAGGCGTCTTTGACGGCCAGAAACTCCTGAAAGAGAAGCTCGCGCTTCAACAGCTTGACAAAATATTCTTTTAAGTTATCTATTTTCTCGGAAGCCATATTAAAACGGATAGTAACATTTTTTACATCTATGGCGATAGCGCTCATGCCGCTTCCCTCCTTTTAAATATATAAAATAAATTTGTCCTGTGTTTTTAAGAACGTCCACAAGCCGATGAATAACATGACAAAGGCGGAAACCACCCCGATGACAACGAGCGGTATCATCCCAATCCCCCCCGGCACAAACCCCGGAAGCGTCAGACAGCGGAACTGCGATACATACGAATACATCGGATTGTAATGCGAAACTAAATACTGCAGCGTCTCCGGCAATGCCTCCAGCGGATAAAACATCGGCGTCAGATACAGCCACGCCGTGGTGACGGCGTTATAAATATACTGAATATCCCTGAAAAATACATTCGTCGCCGCCAGAAACAGGCTTAATCCTAATGTAAAAATGAAATTCTGTATCAAAACTGCCGGAAATAATAAGAGACGCCATGAAAATTCACCATGCGTGAAAACCATGACCACAAGAAGCGCTCCCATGGAGAAAATACAGTCAATCACCCCGCTGAATACTTTGGAAACCGTAAACACATACTTCGGAACATACGTCTTTTTCAACAGCGAAGCGCTGCCGTTAATCGACTGTATCGAGCCCTTTGTCGTCAGATTCATAAAGTTGAACATCACCTGTCCGCTCATCAGATAGACCGGAAAGTTGGAAATATTTCCACGGTGGAACATACGGGAAAATACAATCGCCATAATAATCATTATAAAGAGGGGATTTAATACGCTCCACAAATAACCAAGCACACTTCTTCGGTATTTCAGCTTCAAATCCCTGCTCACGAGCTCGCCCATCAAATCCTTAAAACGGATAAAACCTTTGATACGTGCAATTAATAGTTTCATACAATCCTCCAGTCTTATTCACAGCGATATGCCTTGCGGCATGCCCTTGACGCCAACGGATATATGTGATATCTGCTCTTGCGCAGCCATTTTACCGCCGCATTTTCCACAGCCCCATAGACTTCCGGAAAATCCTTTTTCAGTCTTTTATCGAGAACTTTTATTTTCTGCTTCCACTGCCCGGCAGGCTCAAAACTCAGATAAATCTTGATTTGGCTCACAAGAATGCGGGCCGCGCCCCGCTCTACATAACGCCGCTTTTCCGGAGATAACGCCGTGCATTCCTCCCCGTAAAAATCAAGCAGATGTTCCAACACTTTCTCATGGTGGGAACAGTTTTTCTGCATATTTTTAATCTCCATGCTCTGGGTCGCAATCCCCAGCCGGTACTCGTATACCGGCTTTTTCAAAAATGCTGCCGTCTCAATCAGGGGCACCGGATACAGCATATATTCTGCGTCCACATAAAAACAGTGCTCATCCAGAAGCCGCCCCATCTTTTTCAGTATTTCTGTCCGAAATGTTGCCGCATGCATATTGATATAAATCTGATTGCAAATCTCGTCAAAAGCATAGGAACATCCGTATCTTTTTCCCTCAAATCTATGGCGGATAGTATCTATCCATTCACCGCTCTCATCATCAAAGCGGTAATAATCCGTGACAATCAAATCCTCCGTGGCTTCTTCCAGATAATCGAGCAATGCTGCGAAGCCCTCGGCCTCCAGCCGGTCGTCTCCGTCCACAGTTTTGAAATATTTCCCCTGCGCTTCCTCGATTCCCCTGTTTACTGTAGAACCGTGGCCGCCGTTCTCTTTTTCAATCAGCCGAAATATTTGCGGGTACTTTTTTTCGTACTCCCTTGCAATTTCACTGATTGCCTCGCCGGAACCGTCGTTAATAATGAGAACTTCCAACTGTTCTCTCACACTCGGAATCAAAAAGGAATCTAATGTCTCCGGCAAATAGCGCTCCACTTTATATGCCGCTACGGATATCGTCAATAATTTTTGCATATCAACTCTCTCTTTCCAGCTCTGCGTAAATTTTTCTCATCTTATTGTCTACCTTTTCCATGGAAAATTTCTTCATGCGTTTACGATTCCACTGCCCCATATGCACAGCCTCCTCCGGATGCTTTAACAAATACTGCAGCGCACCCGCATATCCCTCTTCAATATCTTCCTCCAGTAAGAAACCGCCCTTTTTATTTTCAATGAGGTCACGGTTTCCCCGTATATTTAATCCGACTACCGGCAGTCCTGCCTGCATTGCCTCCATAACGGCAACCGGCAGCCCCTCCTGCAGAGAGGGAAAGGCAAAAACATCTGCCTGACGCAAAACATCCGCCACCGTATCACAGTATCCGGTAAAAATAACCTTTTTCTGCAAATGCATCTCCTGCACCATTTGATGGAGTTCGCACTCCAACGGACCGGTTCCGCAAATAACATATACCAAAGGCTGACGCCGAAAACGGTCCATCGTCTTAATCATTCTCTGATGGTTTTTCCGTTCCGTCATCTCACCGACACTGACAACTATTTTCCAATCTTGTGGTATGTTGTATTCTTTGCGTAAATCAAAACTTTCGACAGCAGTCGGCAGCGGCTGCATACCAATCCCCGGAATATATTCTGTCTTTCCCCGCACATGAAATTTGCTGCCGCGCTGAAAATCTTCTTCATTCATCAACAACAGGCAATCCGTATAGCGGGCATAGTACCTTTCTACAAAGTAATAGAACCAATGGGCAGGCGGCGCTCCCTTATAAAAATGGAAGCCGTGCGCCGTATAGAGAACCGGAATCCTGCGTTTCGTAAGCTTGCGGACTTTTTCCGCCGCCCTCCTTGCAATGACACCCGTCATCGGCATATGGCAGTGTATCAAATCAAACTCCTGCTGAATCATTAGCTGTTTCAGCATCCGATAGCAGCGAAAGACATCTCTCGAAAACGGAGAACGTCCAAACGGTATCGAATGGCATTTTATGCCCGTGTCCTCCAAGCGACTGTTATCTTTGCCGTAGACGACCACATCGAAATTTGCCGCATAGTGGATTTCATACCCCATCTCCTGCAATATGCGGACATTATTCATCTCAAACTGTGGAACAAAGCCACTCACTCTTGTCACAATTAACGCTTTCTTACTCATCCTTAGTCTTTCCCTCCGACACTTGCTTATTAACGATGCGCTCCACATCTTCATTTCCCGTACCGATGTCGCGCAGACCTGTTGTCTGATTTTCCTCAATTCCCTCTGTGGCATCTTTTTTCAACATCGTTTTCACCGTCATCAAGATTAGTTTTACATCCATCCACAGAGAATAATTTTCTATATAAAATAAATCTAACTTTAGTTTGTCATAAGGAACCGTATTATATTTACCATAAATCTGAGCAAAGCCTGTCACACCTGCTTTCACCCGCGTGCGAAATTCAAATTCCGGCATTTCTTCCTCGTATTGGGCAATAATCTCCGGACGCTCCGGTCTCGGCCCAACGAGAGACATCTCCCCTTTCAACACGTTTATAAGCTGGGGTAATTCATCCAGTCTCGTTGCCCGTATTACCTTTCCAACTGGTGTAATACGGTCATCGTTCTCTTTTGCCAGCACCGCTTCTCCATCGCTCTCCGCATCCACTACCATACTGCGGAATTTCAAAATCGAAAATTCCCTGTTATCTTTTGTACACCGTATCTGTCGGTATAGCACGGGCCCGCCGTCGCCGATTTTTATCGCCAGCGCCGTCAAAAGCATGAATGGCGCTGCTATGACAAATAGCGGAAGCGAAATCACTAAATCCAGACACCGCTTCCAGATTCTCTGGTCGAAACTGAGAGAATATCCTTTTGACAGCAAGAAAGGCGTGTCGAAGACATGAATTTTATCTCCGCCCATTAAAATTATATCGGAAATTTTCGGCATCACATAGGCTCGTATTCCCTTTCCATAACAATATTTCAGCAGTTCGTTTCTCTTCTCCGCCGCGATATCTCCAATCAGTACCGCCTGATACGATTTCATCTCTTCCGTAATTTTTTCCCAATCCGCATTGGCATGAATCGCTCCGTAAATCGCATACTTATCCCGCCGCGTCTCCACCTTATTCACCAACTCAACAGCCGGCCGGTCGCCATATATGAGCAAAATCTTCCACGGCTGAAAAATGCGGTTATAAAATATCGTTGCAAAAACCGTCCACACAGTAGCAATGCCGCAATCTATCAACTGCATAAGAAACATATATCCCGGATTAACCATACCAAACGCCAGCAGGCAGATTACGATATACATAACCACATTGGCAAAAAAAGTCGCCAGAAATTGCGACAGCACGACCTCCATACGACGGAGCTGCCCAATCCGCAGGGCGCCATACATGGCAGAAAAGAAATATACCAAAATGCCATAAAAGGCAACCATCGCCCAGTTTCCCTTTCGGTAAAAGTGGAATGTATACATCGTATGCCAGTAAATACGATACCAGAAAAAGGCAAAAACAATTGCCATCAATACAACACTAACGAGAGAAAATACAAAAAGTATTGTCTTTTTATACGGGTCATAATTTTTACTCATCACGAACGGACCTTCCTCATACCTTTCCTAAATATTCTCATGTATAGATACTGTAATAGTAACATACCCTTATTCTTATTGTCAACGATACTGCCCCTTTCGTTTCTTCCCCATATCTGCTATAATAATCAGTATGAAAAATCTCGCAGATACGCTGCTTTTTCATATGTCGCGTAAATGCTCCGAAATGGGAATTTGTAAACAGGGGTTATGTTAAGGAGGCGCAAAAGAATGGATACAAGAAATTTTACTCTTTTAACGGATTTTTATGAATTAACGATGATGCAGGGCTATTTTCGCAACAACGTGACGGAACGCGTTGTTTTTGACCTTTTTTACCGGCAAAATCCGGACGATGGCGGCTACGCCGTATGTGCCGGTCTCGCAAACGTCATCGACTACATTAAAAGCCTGCATTTTGACTATGACGACATTGACTATTTGCGCGGATTGAATACGTTTGACGAAGACTTTCTGGATTATCTGGCTAGTTTTCATTTTACCGGGGACGTATACGCGATTCCGGAGGGCACTGTTATTTTTCCGCGTGAGCCGTTGATAAAAGTCGTCGGCCCTATCATGGAAGCCCAATTAGTAGAAACCGCCCTCCTCAACCTTGTCAATCACCAGAGCCTCATTGCCACGAAAGCGGCGCGCGTATGCTACGCAGCCAGAGGCGGCGGCGTCATGGAATTTGGCCTGCGGCGCGCGCAGGGACCGGATGCGGGAACTTTTGGTGCCCGCGCCGCTATCATCGGCGGCTGTATCGGAACAAGCAATGTCATCTGTGCCAAAGAGTACGGCGTTCCGGCTCTCGGCACGCATGCCCACAGTTGGATTATGAGCTTCGGAGACGAGCTCACGGCATTCCGCAGATACGCAGAACTTTACCCGAACAACACGACGCTGCTCGTCGACACTTACGATACCCTGCGCTCCGGCGTACCGCACGCCATTCAGGTCTTTCAGGAGCTTCACGACAGCGGCTGCATGCCGGAAAAGTACGGCATTCGTCTGGATAGCGGCGACTTGGCATATCTGTCTAAAAAGGCTCGAAAAATGTTAGACGACGCCGGTTTCCCACAGGCGGAGATATGCGCTTCCAGTGATTTGGATGAGTACTTAATCGACTCCCTCCTCTCACAGGGGGCATGTATCGATTCGTGGGGCGTCGGCACCAACCTTATTACTTCCAAAAATACACCCGCCTTTGGCGGCGTGTATAAACTCGCCGCCGTCGAACAGGACAATACGCTTATCCCTAAAATTAAACTTTCCGAAAATCCCGCCAAAATTACCAACCCCGGAAATAAAACCGTCTATCGTATTTATGACAAAGAGACAGGAAAAATCCGTGCCGATTACATCACTTTGGCAGAGGAAACCTTTGACAAGACCGAAGACTTGCTTCTCTTTGATTCCAATGCCACATGGAAAAAAACTCTGCTAAAAGGCGGCACATACGAAATGAAAGAGATTCTTGTTCCTGTCTTCCAAAACGGACAATGTGTCTATGAAAGCCCGACTGTCATGGAGATTCAGGCCTATTGCAAGGCGCAGCTCGATACGATGTGGGAAGAATCCCGACGTCTGGTAAACCCGCAGGAAGTGTATGTCGATTTGTCCGATAAATTGTATGAAATGAAGAAAACACTGTTAAATGAGACAAGACAATAACCTGAAAGGACCGCATATCGTATATGTGAATGATAAATATAGGAGCAATAATGAAATCGAAACTGTTTTAAAAAAAGATTGAAAAATATTTTAAATGTACAGATAAGAAAGCGGTGACTCCATAATGCAAAAGGGAACAGAATCCTTTTCAGAAATTGAAGATGGACTTTTGGACGCACTGCCACAGGAACGAACCGCTATTCAGGAAATAGAACGGGAAAAAGAGGAAAATTCTTTCATTGAAAAAATAGCTACTTACCCACATCAAAGAAAAAACTGTGGTATCGGTATCGTGTAAAAACCAGTACAATGTGTATAAGAGCAGAAAAAAAGGCAAGAAGGAGAATTTGCGGATGGAAAATGATGAAATAGTGCAGTTAGGGGATATTCTTATTTATCAGACAGAAAAAGGCGACACCAGAATTGATGTTTTTTTTCAAAATAACGATATTTGGATGAACCAGTCCGCCCTTGCCAAATTATATAATACAACTCCTCAAAACATAACCATGCATATCCGCAATATCTATGCAGATGGGGAATTAGACGAAATTTCAACTTGTAAGGAATTCTTACAAGTTCAAACAGAGGGAAAAAGAAAGATTAAAAGGAAGAAAAAGCATTATAATTTCAAAATAATCCTTGCCATTGGCTATCGTGTCCGTTCCAATGTGGGAATGCATTTCAGAAATTGGGCTTCCCATATATTAGAGGAATATTCCCGCAAGGGTTTTACTATGGATGATGAACGGCTCAAAAACCCAAAACAATTCGGGGAGGACTATTTCGACGAATTATTAGAACGGATTCGTGAAATCCGGGCTTCTGAAAAACGATTTTATCAGAAGATTTGCGATATATATAAAACATCCATTGATTACTCCAGTAATGATACAGAGGCACAACTATTCTTTAAAACCGTACAGAACAAAATACATTACGGGGTACATGGACATACTGCTGCAGAAGTTATTATGCAAAGAGCAGATGCCACAAAAAATAACATGGGATTAACTGCCTATGAGGGAGCAAAAGTCCGAAAGAAAGATGTGGATATTGCGAAAAATTATCTTGATGAAGATGAAATGCAGGAATTAAACAGGGTAGTTACTATGTATCTGGACTTTGCAGAGGATCAAGCCCGCAGACATATCCCAATGTATATGAAGATTGGGAAACCTATCTTAATAATTTTCTGAATATGACAGGAAGGGAAGTGCTATCTGGTGCTGGTCACATTTCTGCACAGCAAGCAAAGGCACATGCCTACGAACAATACGAGCTTTATGATGAAAACAGAAAGAAAATAGAAGCAAATGAAGTTGATTTGTTGATTGAGGAAACGAAACAAATAAAAGATTAAATGGGATAGTATGAAATCCCACCTCGACAAATAACAAAATAATTCTACAAAAATTGACCTTTTTTATGCTAAAATAAAAAATACACAAAATTAGAACAAAACTATATAAAATTGTTTTAATTAGTTGAAATACAAGGGAGAATGCCAATATGACAAATACACAAGTTTTAATGCAAAATCATTGATTTCATAAGAATTATTTTGAATTGAAAGGCGAGCATACGTGCAAGGATGCAGAATACATACAAAAAATTTCGGCGTCATTATTGGAAGCTGATTTGATTGTGATGACATCTCCTGCTTATGTGATGCACACAACAGGCTCCATGAAAGCATTGCTTGACCATTTTTCTTATTTGTGGATGCCACACCGTCCGGCTCCCGAAATGTTTACAAAACGGGCGGTTATTATTACGCAATGTCTCGGTGCGGGAGCAAAGTCTGTGGCAAAAGACATAAAACACAGTCTTTCATGGTGGGGTATTTCCAAAATCACGATATTTACAGGGAAACTAATGAGAGCCATTATCTGGGAAAATCTTGCCGAAAAGAAACGTTCCGAACTTACAAAAAAGATGAATCGGTTGTCGCAAAAGCTTTCGAGCGTCAACTACGAAAAGCCTTCGAGGGTAAATGCAATTACAAGGATAAAATTTCTTTTCTGCCATATGATACAAAAATCGTTACATAAAAATGACCCCGAACATCTTGACGGGAAGTATTGGTCTGAGCGAGGCTGGCTTGGAAAAAACAGACCGTGGAGAACTCAGAAAATATAATCTCTCTTTTTTGTGCAGAGATTGAGAGGAAAAAAACGGAATCGTAATATATACTAAAAGCTGTTAGGAGAATTTTTGTTATGGAATGGATTGAAAGATTAAATGATGCAATCAGTTATATTGAGGAACATTTGACAGATGACATGGATTATGAACAGCTTGGGCAGATTGCCTGTTGTTCTTCTTATCATTTCCAGAGAATGTTTACCTATATGGCAGGGATTTCTTTATCTGAATATATCCGCAGGAGAAAAATGTCACTTGCCGCTGTAGACTTACAGGGTAAAAGCATGAAAATCATTGATGTGGCAGGAAAATATGGATATAATTCCCCTACTGCATTTAACAGAGCATTTCAGTCTGTTCACGGAGTCGCCCCATCTGCCGTTAAAAACGAGGGTGTATCCGTAAAATCTTTCCCACCTATCTTATTTAAAATTACAGTTAAAGGAGTGGAAGAAATGAATTATCGAATTGAAACAAAAGATGCATTCCGTATTGTAGGCGTATCGGTACCGCTTCATAAGGACATTGAAAAAAATTTTACGGTCATACCTCCAAAGTGGCAGGAAATTTCTATGAACGGAACATTACAGAGATTAATCAGTATGATGGATACGCCGCCTATGGGAGTGCTTGGCGTCAGCACCTGTAATGATACGGAACCGTGGAAGTATTATATTGCGGTATCAACTTCACAAGAAAAGAATGAACTTGAAGAATATATCGTGCCGGCAGCTACATGGGCAATATTTTCTGGAGAGGGTACAAATCAGTCTATTCAGGAATTAGAACGACGTATCGTAACAGAATGGCTGCCGACATCGGGATACGAATATGGCAATGCTCCTGATGTCGAGGTTTACCTAAATCCAGACCCACAAAATGCACAATACGAAGTATGGATACCTGTAGTAAAAAAATAGCTATGGATACTAAGACAGAATAGATATACTACCTATTTGCGGCAGGAGAAAATCTATACTCCTGCCCATACATATCTTTTTTATTCCTATCTGGTTTAACCCATTAATTAAAACCATATATTTTCTGTGACAGGGAATATCCCCATACGACGATTTTTCTTCCGGCCTTACCGCGGAACTGCATCGGCTTACTCAGCGCCATCTTATTCACCATACGATACATCGCCTTATTTTGTGCTTTCAGATAGGCCCACAAGTCCTCCCGTTTGGCAAGGCTCTCCTCTGAACCCTCTTTTATAAGAAAGACGGAGCTGACCGTCATCATCATTGTCAGGTATTTCACCATATAGTCGCGGAGTTTTTTATTTTTTATCTTTGTCAAATCATGGGCGTCAATCATTAGTTTCGTCACTTTCAACTGCTGGTCAATCCGGCCCATCATTACCTTTTCATTGACGGACTGGTCATCCCTGCCGATAAAGTAGCGGTACAAATCTACATTCATGTAATACATCGTTTTGACAGACGGCAGTGGATTGTAGACAAATATATTATCCACATAGAACGTGTGCTTTGGCAGCTCCAGCCCACAATCACGAAGTATTTTTGTGCGGTAGATAACCGAATGCATTAAAATATTTTGACTAATTTTAAAACGCTTCACGTCGTTCCATGTAAAGACTTTCTCTTCTGGAAATACACCATCATAACGAATTGCTTTATGCTTGCGAAGACTTGGCTTCTCATAGACATAATTGGCAATAAACATATCGACGCCCCGTCCGTCTTCCACAAAGTGGCGGAGAACATCTAATACTTTCAAAAAGGCGGCGCGGTCAAACCAGTCGTCACTATCTAATACTTTATAGTATATACCGCTCGCCCTTTCCAAGCCGGTATTCACAGCACATCCGTGACCTCCGTTTTTCTGATGAATGACTTTTACAATAGTCGGATGCTGCTCCTGCAGACGGTCGGCGATTTTTGCAGTATCATCCGTAGAGCCGTCGTCAACGAGCAGAATTTCCACGTCTTCTCCCCCTACAAGAACCGTCTCTACTGCATGCTCCATATAATCCTGAGAGTTATAACAAGGTATCGCCACTGTCAAAAGTTTCATGTTCTTTCCCTTCTTTCTTAAATTTCCTCCGCCATCGTGAGCGCCCTATCCACGATAGCATCTATATTATAGTATTTATATTCAGCCAGACGACCCAATAAATAGAAATTGGGAATGCTGTCTACAAGCTCTTTATATTTGTGAAACAGCGCGTCGTTTTCTGCGTTATTGATGGCATAGTAAGGAATCTCTTCCTCGCCACCGTTATATGACACCGGATATTCTTTGACAATCGTTGTGTCCGGCGCCTCCAATTGTCCGGTCAGATATTTAAATTCCGTAATACGGGTAAAGTCCTCCGATACGGTATAGTTAATAACGCCATGGCTTTGATAAAATTCCTTATCGTAGTGCTCAAAATCAAATTGCAGCGAGCGGTACGGCAGCCTGCCATACCGGCAGTCAAATAACTCATCAAGTGCCCCGGTAAAGATAATATTACCGCCAAATGGCTGCCCCTCAAAGAGAACCGGCGTATCTGCCTCCGGCTCAATCGTCAGAACAGATTTTGCCTCGCAATTTAAGCGGACGTCGATTCCCGCATAATCCAGCATTTTTTCAAATACGGGTGTAAAACCATGCAACGGCAGTCCCTGATATTTATCCTGAAAATAGCGGTTATCCCGTGACAACAATACCGGAACACGTCCGGAGACTGCCGGATCTATCTCCTTTGGAGATTTTCCCCACTGTTTCATCGTATAGCGCAAAAATACGTTCTCATATACATATTGTGCAATTTCCTGCAATTCCTCGTTATCATGGTTCATTAATTCCAGAATCGGTACTCTGGCGCCCTCCCCGAAATTGTCAATCAACAATTTTTCCAAATGAGGCGCCCGCTCGCCATAGACCATTTCAAGCGTATTGAGATTGAATGGAATCGGTAGTTCCCTGCCATATACATTACCCACAACTTCATGTTGATATTCATACCATTCGGTAAATCGTGATAAATATTCATATACACGATCAATATTCGTATGAAAAATATGGGGGCCGTACTGATGAATCAGGATTCCAAACTCATCCTTTTTGTCATAACAGTTCCCACCCAAATGGTCTCTTGAATCAATTACCAGCACTTTCTGCTGCTTCTTTTCTGCAAGCTCTCTGGCAACAACTGCTCCGGCAAAACCGCTGCCGATTACTATACTATCATACATAGACATCCTCCAAATAAGTAAGTATTATTTTTATTTTACCAAATTTAACCTATAATATCCACTATTAATTTAAGCGGCTCCGGTTGCTGCGGGCCGATGACAATACAATCTTGTAAATACGCCAGCGCTCTTGTCACCTGTTCCGGCCTTGAGCCGCAGCAAACGGCAAGTACATCGCCTTTCTTTACATACTCCCCTGTTTTCTTCTTCACAAGAATGCCCGCACTGTTGTCAATCGTGCTCTCTTTTGTCTCCCTGCCTGCGCCAAGCATTCCCGCCGCGATACCAAATCCCTCGGTGTTCATTTTCACAATATATCCATCGGCTTGCGCTGTCAGCTCTTCTGTCACCTCTGCCTTTTCAAAGCGCTCCGGCTCGTCAATATATCTGACGTCTCCGCCCTGTGTCTGTACCATATCCCGAAACTTCGCAAACGCCCTGCCGCTTTCAAGCGCCTCACGCGCCTCTTCTTTTCCCTCCTCAAACGAAAGCGCCGTTTCGCCCTCTTTCGTTTTGGCAAGCGATAACATCATACCCGCTAACGCCAGACATATCTCTTTGACATCTTCCGGCCCACTTCCCTGCAGCGTCCGCAACGCTTCGATTACTTCCAGATTGTTGCCAACCGCTTCGCCTAACGGTTCTTCCATGCTGGTAAGCATGGCTGCCGTCTCCTTTCCCGCGCCTTTGCCAATCGCCACCATTCGTCTGGCAAGCGCATACGCCCCCTCTATGTCCTTTATAAAAGCTCCGCTTCCCGTCGTTACATCAAGTAAGATTTTATCGCTGCCAGCCGCCAGCTTTTTACTCATAATCGACGCCGCGATAAGCGGAATACTGTCGACCGTGCCTGTGACGTCACGTAGCGCATAGAGGGCCTTGTCCGCCGACGCCAAATTTTCCGTCTGCCCGATTACACTGATTCCGTTTTCTTTCACCGCGCGGACAAATTCCTCCCCGCTCAGACTGACACGAAAATTAGGAATTGATTCCAGTTTATCGAGCGTTCCTCCGGTAAACCCAAGACCGCGCCCGCTCATCTTTGCTACTGGTACGCCGCAGGCAGCGACAATCGGCCCAACAATCAGCGTTGTCTTATCTCCTACACCGCCCGTCGAGTGCTTGTCCACTTTAACGCCGGCAATCGCTGATAAATCGATTACTTCGCCGGAATCTCGCATCGCCGTTGTCAACGTCGTCAATTCCTCATCATTCATCCCCTGAAAACATATTGCCATCAGCATGGCAGACATCTGATAATCTGGAATATCACCCGCCACATAACGGACAATCATTTCCTGAATCTCCTGCGCCGTCAGCGCTATCCCCATGCGCTTTTTGCGGATGCTGTCCACAAAACGTCCGCTCCCCATCTGCATACCTCCCCGCGATTTTGTTTTTCGTATCATTTCTATATAGTATAGCACTTTTACTTCTGTATTCCAACTGATTTTACAAAAGCAAACCCTGTTTTTCACAAGAAAACAACGCAAATTTGCACCGGAAACATTTTTATGGTATACTACGTCACAGGTGTTTGTGTTCTGTCATCCTGACATGGGAACCGCACCTTTTACAACTACTTACGAAAGGGGATTCTTTTATGTCTGGAAGTTCCATTGCTATCTTAATAGCATTTGCATGTTACCTGTTAATTATGATTTTTATCGGAATCATGTCTATGAAAAAAACAAAAAACACGGAGGATTATTTCCTTGGAGGCCGCGGTCTCAATGGCTGGGTTGCCGCCTTATCTGCGCAGGCTTCCGATATGAGCGGCTGGCTTCTGATGGGGCTGCCTGGCTCGATCTATGCATTTGGCACCGGTCAGGCATGGATAGCCATAGGACTGTTTCTCGGCACTGTGCTCAACTGGCTGCTCATTGCCAAACGGCTGCGCCGCTATACAATCGTAGCCAATAATTCGCTGACACTGCCAGAGTTTTTTGAAAACCGTTTTCACGATACGAAGAAAATACTGCTGAGCATTTCTTCTATTGTAATTGTCATTTTCTTTCTCGTGTATACAGCCTCTGCACTGGCATCAGGCGGTAAATTGTTCAATAATGTATTCGGCATTGACTACCATATCGCTCTGGCGATTGGCGCTATTGTTATTCTTACATACACGTTCCTCGGCGGCTTTCTCGCCGTGTGTACTACGGATTTTATTCAGGGAACGATGATGCTTATCGCTCTTCTCATCGTACCGATTGCTGCTTATGCTATGATTCAATCAGACTTTAGCGCTGCTCTGGCAGGAACTGGCGTCGTTAGCTCTGACTATATGAGTCTGTTTTCTAACGACGGCAAACCTTACACTTTTGTTGAAATTATTTCACAATTGGCATGGGGTCTCGGATATTGCGGTATGCCGCACATCCTCGTCCGCTTCATGGCAATCCGCAGTGAAAAAGAAATCAAAAAATCAAGCACAATTGCTATTATCTGGGTAGCCATTTCACTTATTGCCGCATGGGCGATTGGTGTTGTCGGACGGGCCTTTCTCGGAGGAGCGCTTGAAGATAGCGAGAATGTATTTATACAGATGATACAACATGTATTCTCCGGTAATATTGTTTTAATCTTTATCGGCGGATTATTCCTGTGTGGAATTCTGGCAGCCATTATGTCAACCGCTGACTCGCAGCTCCTTGTCTGTGCTTCTTCCGTGTCGAAAGATATTTATAAAAATATTATCAAACCGGATGCCGACGATAAAAAGGTTTTGAAAATCAGCCGCCTGACAGTTGCCATTATTGCCATTCTTGCCTTTCTGATTGCATGGGACCCGGACAGCAGTATTATGAAGTTAGTGTCAGATGCATGGGCCGGACTCGGTTCTGCTTTCGGGCCGCTTGTCGTATGCTCCCTGTTTTGGAAGCGCACCAATCTGGCAGGAGCTGTTTCGGGTATTTTATCCGGCGGTCTCTTTGTCATTATCTGGGACTACGTTCCACTTGTAAATGGCAGCACATTGTCTGACGCTACCGGTATTTACTCCCTGCTGCTCGGCTTCTTCTTCAGTCTGGCATGTATCGTAATCGTCAGCCTGTGTACAAAGAAACCGGAACAGAGCATTTTGGATGATTTTGAAAAAGCAAAAGATTATGTGGAAAGTAAATCTTTGCTGAGCAAATAAAAACTATTTTGCGGACTGCCCGTACCGGCGATTCAAAATCGCTTGTGCGGGCAGTCTTTATCTTATAGCCTTTCTCTGCTCCACAAGTAACAATACGCCTGTGTTCTCGCCGCAAATATACTATGTTTCATCAATTCCCTCACTTCTTCTTTCGTAAACCAGCCGGCCTCAATTTCTTCTGCGGCAGAACTGCTTTCGGCAAACTGTCCCGCGGCCCTGCCGACAATACACAGATTGCTTTCGTTGGAAAAGCCAATCGCACTGTAACTGTATCCCATCATGTCATCAATAGCGGTAAGCTGCAGTCCGGTTTCCTCTTTCAGCTCCCTTGCGGCCGCCTGCTCCGGCGTCTCGCCCGCTTCCAACAGTCCGGCAGGAAAATTGTAAACCCAAGTCCCTGCTGCCAGACGAAATTCGCGATTCAAAAGAAGCTTCTCTCCGCTTTCATCGTGGAGAATGAGAACAACAGCGTCAGGATTGCGTCTCTGCAGACGCTCCAGACTGTCAATTTCACTGTCCCGACTAATCATTTCATAGACTTTTTCCCGTCCCTGCCCTAAATCATAGGTGATATCATAGCGGTGAATAAATTTTCCCGCATGCTTTTTCTCTATTTTCTTAAATTCCATTGAAATTACCCCCCTGCTGTTATTTTGTCAAATCAACTGTATCCCCATATATGCCGCATTCAAATCATCCTGCGTAATACCCAGATAACGTTTCGTAACTTTAAAATCACTGTGATTATAAATTTCCATAATCACTACCGGAGAAACTACATTGCTCGTCCATGCATGATAACCGAAAGTCTTGCGCAAACTGTGGCAGGAAATCTTGCCATTGAGACCAATCGCCGTCGCCGCCGCACGAATGATACGCCATGCCTGAACCCGACTAATCGCCTTGGCGTCTTTGCGGTTATTGGCAAAAATAAATTCCCCCCGACGGTGGAGGAACTGCTGCCGCAGCGCGCCAATGACTTGTTTGTTCAGGGCAATCGTTTTCGTCTTCTTTGTCTTTTTCTCCGTTACCGTAATATGAGTGTAAGATTTCTTTTGTTCTTCATCATATACATCTGACCATTGTAAACGTAATAAATCGCTGATTCTTAATGCCGTATATACTCCCATGACAATCAGCGTATAATTGCGCAATTGTCCCTTTTTCAAATAGTATCCTGCCAGTTCTTTTAACTGTTTCTTACTTCTGATTGGTTCTGTTTCTGCCATAATAATATGCCCCCTTATCTTTGATAGTTTAAGTATAACCTATCAGAGGCAAGAGGACACCTGTAACATTTTTACTAATCTGTTACTAATTTTATCACCAATCGTGGGAAGTGTAAAGGGAAATTTGGAGGCTTAATAATTTAATATCAATGTAATGGGTATCCTGCGGTATCTTGTCCGGTATGCTGCTCCCGACGAAAAATAAATCGTTTCTTTCGTTTACATAAGTCTTTCGCCGCCTCTCGCAAAACTCACTGTCTGCTGCCAAAAGTGATAAAATGCTACCAGAGTCATAAGATTAGAAAAATCAGGAGATACTTTTTTTGTTTAAGGCGGTTGTGTGTTATTGTAAAACGCAGAAAAACAAGGAATTTTTCTACAATGTAACAGAATAGTAATTTTGTTACATTTTCGTTTGTTCCAATATTGCAGGCATATATTTTTCTCACAAAATGCCTACAAGCAGAAAACACATAAGGAAAAGAAATGGAGGCTTACGATGGCAAGAGCATATTATTTTGATTATCTTGCGCCGGATGAGATGGTGAATGTCGACACAGCAGGTGAATGCTGGGCAAAAATCGTAGTTGAGGCGCTACGGGAATACGGTGTAAAAATGGAAGGTGATTTTTACCGTCACAATCCTTTTCTCGAGCGTGGATACAAAGTACGCGGTTTTCACAGTTATCTGCTGAATTATCTGCCGGATGGGGTAATTGCGGACAGCGACCAGAGAATAGAAATGGCACTGACTATTGATAACAAATTAATTATTGACTTCAAGAGCGACCCGCTGCTTCCGGAAACCGCAAACGGCGAAATTGTGGACAACATCCGCCAGAAACTAATTGAACATGAGATGATACAAAAAGATGCCGGCGCATTCATTGCCAAAAGCAGTATGATACAAAGTAATTCTTCCACTCCTGCCGGCAAAAACAACAGCCATAAAAATGTGAAAAAACACAACAGACGAAGAGGCTGTTACGTGGCTACTGCCGTTTACGGTTCTTACGACTGTTCGCAAGTGTGGGTACTCCGCCGTTTTCGCGACGGCTTTCTCGCAAAAAGATGGTACGGAAAGGGATTGATTCGCCTCTATTATGCAATCAGTCCTACTTTGGTGAAATTGTTTGGCGGCGCAAAATGGTTCAAAAAAATCTGCCGGCCGGTGCTTGACGGAATTGTTACAAAACTGGAAGCAAAAGGAATTAGCAATTCCCCTTATAAAGATTGTTACTGACGCCCTTTGACGGGTGCGCAGTCTCTTACCTCTCCCCGATTTTATTTTTAACAGCTCAAACCGCTTAGATAACGGATAAAAGCCACTTGTTTTCCACATTCATCTGTGTTATATTACAACCATCCCCTCACTCTCCTCACACAGAGGAGGGGTCTTATATGAGATATTTATCAAAACAATTCCACAGGCAGAAATTGTTCCTGCATAAGGGAACATCCATTCTGCTCTCATTGGCGCTTATCGCCACATTATTCACAACACATGTTACTTCCGTACAGTCTGCTGGCGGCTATGCTCTTGTTCTCTTATCGAGATACAACTGCACATTGCGTATCGGGCAGAGCTGTTTTCTCACAGGCGTCGCCAGCAATGGCAAGCGTATCGTCTGGAAAAGCAGTAAATCAAGCGTTGCCTCTGTCAACACTTACGGGCAAATCACCGCAAAGAAAGCGGGAACCTGCAAAATTACGGGCAAGGTAACAGGCGGAGAAGCCAGTTGTCAGGTGACGGTTGAAAAGACTCAAATCACCTTGTCAGCATCTAATCTCACGATAGAAAATGGAACCTGCGCGACGATAAAGGCGAGTACATCTAACGGCTCACCCGTCACATGGAAATCCCAAAAATCCAGCGTTGCCACAATAGACGAAAACGGCAGGATAACGGCGCGGAAAACCGGCGAGACGAATCTCACCGCAAAGGCTGACGGAAGCACGAAAGTATGCCGGTTGACAGTGAAAAAGCCAAAAATTACGCTGAGCCGCAAAAGCGCTTCTCTTTACCGGAAACAGAGTCTGGCCCTGCAGGCAAAGACATCTTCCGGCCGCAGCGTGACATGGAAAACAAAGAAAAAAAGCGTTGCCACGGTAAGCAAAAGCGGCAGAGTGACCGCCATCAAACACGGAACGGCAATTATTACTGCCAATCTGGACGGCGTCACAAAGGAATGCGAGATTACTGTAAAATCTCCGATGATTTCACTGAGCAAATCATCCGCCACGATTAAAAAGGGCAAATCGTTAAAGCTGACAGCTGCTGTCAGTTCCGGCAATGCGCCCGCATGGAAAAGCAGCAAATCAGCTGTCGCGAGCGTGGACAGCATGGGAAAAGTAACGGCTAAAAAGAAAGGAAGCTGCTATATCTATGCCTCGGAGGACGGCACAAAAGAAACCTGTCACATACAGGTAACCGCATAAACGTTTTTATGTAGTGGGGAGTAGAGGGGATACAAAAAGAAACCATTGTTTTCATTTGTGGCAGTAGATTTCTCTTCGGGATTATGATAGTATAAGTAACAGAAAATATTCCCGAAATGGAGTTAGTGTGAAAAATAAGCTTGATAGCTTATTTTTCACACCACTATTTGTGCCGAAGCGTCACAAATAGTATTGATGTACAGAGCAAAAACAGCTACGCTGTTTTTTGCTCGTACTTCCTCCGCTGCGCTTCGGAATGGAGTTTACTATGAATAAATACAGAAAAACATTACAACAACTGGAAAAAGATTCTTTCCGTCGAAGCGTTTCGCTTGTCATTGAGGGTCTGCTCATTGGCGCTCTGGCGGGATTAACCGCAGTCGCCTACCGTTACTGTCTTACCTATGCAGAGGATGCTCTCTCTTTTATTCTGCATGCCGTTCAGGGAAATCCGTGGAAGATTGCCCTTTGGTTTCTGGCATTGGCGGCGATGGGCGCCATTGTGGCGCGTATTGTCAAATGGGAGCGCATGTCTTCCGGTTCCGGTATCCCACAAGTTTCCGGTGAAGTCAAAGGCTATCTTGATCCCGTCTGGTGGCGCGTCGTTGCCGCCAAATTTACAGGCGGTACGCTATGTATTTTAGGCGGGTTATCCCTCGGACGTGAGGGCCCTTCCATTCAGCTCGGCGCGATGGCGGCAAAAGGTTACTCGCGTCTGCGTAATTATGACAAAACAAAAGAAATCGGTTTGCTGTCCTGCGGCGCCGGCGCCGGCTTGGCCGCCGCCTTTAACGCCCCGCTTGCCGGTATTCTATTCGTGTTGGAAGAAATTCACCACACGTTCGACCGCACAATGCTCGTTGCGGGAATGGTAGCTACGGTAACTGCCGATTACATATCGAAAGTCTTTTTTACCCAGTCTGCCATTTTTTCCTTTCGCACTTCGACTCTGCCACTGCGCTACTATTGGCTGCTTGCCATTTTGGGCGTTCTCCTCGGACTGGCAGGGGCCGGATACAACCGAATCATGCTGAACGGGCAGGCTCTCTT
Source organism: uncultured Eubacterium sp. (assembly GCA_910589595.1). GTDB lineage: Bacteria > Bacillota > Clostridia > Lachnospirales > Lachnospiraceae > Eubacterium_F. The sequence goes on along the minus strand of CAJUTM010000006.1, from coordinate 78,601 downwards.
TCACCGTTTTAAAAATATTCCCAAAGAAATCCGCATTGCCATTCCGTTTCTGATGGCAGGTGTTTTAGGACTTACCATTCCGGAAGTCCTTGCCGGCGGCCACCGCATGGTTGTCCTCTTGGAAGAGGGCAGACCCGCATTGATTACACTCGTCATTCTGCTGACTGTAAAATTTGTTTTTTCGACCGTATCATTCGGCTCCGGCGCCCCCGGCGGTATCTTTTTTCCGCTGCTCATTTTGGGCGCATACGTTGGCGCCATTTTTGGCGTACTTGTGATGAAAGTATTTCCTCTGACGGACGATTTACTGCCACAGTTTATTGTCCTCGGCATGGCCGGCTTATTTGCCGGTATCGTTCGGGCTCCGATTACCGGTATCGTCCTCATAACGGAAATGACAGGTAATATGCACCGGATGCTCGATATTGCCGTTGTGAGCATTCTCGCTTATATTATGGCAAATATCATCGGTAGCAAACCTATTTACACCTCTCTTCTCGACAATATTTTACACCACCAAAAGGAACTGGATATTGAAGAGGGCGCGGAAAAAGTTCTCGTCACCTATGTCATTCCTTTTGATAGTGAAATCTGCAATAAAAAAATCTGCCAGATAGTCTGGCAGAAAAATACATTAGTTGCTTCTATTGAACGGGACGGCCATACGATTACCCCAAAGGGAGATACCGTCATCCTTCCCGGCGACCAGCTTATGGTACTCATTGGCCGCCAGTACTATGCTGCCGATAACGCCGCTTATGAAAAACTGATTTACGGAGAGGAATAAGTCTCTACACAGAAGTTTTCTTTATATATTTGCCCGTCTTATAAAGTTTATTCTCAACAACGAGATACAATTGATAAGTATCCGCTGGAAGTTTGTCCAGATGTGCGGTATGCGCATATGCCATATCGCTGAAAATCGGCATTGTCTGATACGTGTCGCTGTAATCAACTACATAATTTCCCCTTTCTCCAAAGAGGTATATCTTCTGCAGTTGATGATCGGTTGCCTCTACCATTAAAATATCTTCCTGCAGCCGGCAAGCGACTTTTTCTTTTCGTATCCGCTTCACTCTTCCCGACATTTCTTTCGGGTAATCCCCGCTGCCCAGTTTTTGCGGACGGCGCAATTCCCCGACAAAGTAGTCTTTTGCCGGTTTTACCGGACGCGCCAGTTGTTCCACATCCGGCTCAAAATTATAGCCGCGGAAATATCCGGGGCGTACGCCGTATTCCGCAAGTACTTCCCCACTCTCGAAATCGTACTCGTATACGCCGCCCATATCGCCGTCAACAGGCTCTGCATACGAACCCGCCATATTATATACCCGCTTCTCATCCGGCACATAAATGCCGTTCGCACGGATTCTTGTCTTCGGACTGGCAAACCGTTTATAAAGGCTCACCGTCATTTCCTTTTCATTTACATTGTAGAAACTGACATAGGAAAGCGGGTCGCCGTCAAACGACTCTGCCGGACGACGTCTTGCCCAATGATTGTCATATACCATAATATGCTTCGTATCCGGATTGCCATCAAAGTCTTCTTCAATTTCATATGCCGCATGCTGCTGATACACCCACGGCACATCGCCGACCGGCTGCAGCAGATATTTTGTCATCGGCGTTCCTTTCCAAAATTCCGGGTCTGCCAGAAGCCAGCGGAGTTTCTTTGTACTGTAATCGACACAAATCACCGAATGAATATTGCGCAGAGAGATAAGAATCGAATTATCTTTCTCATAATAAGCTGCCGAGTTGACATGGCACCAATCCATTAAGTCCTTGTAAGTATCATCAAACAAATCCCATATTTCCAGACTCCACACGATTTCACCCGTGTTTCTGTCAATTTCAATTACCATATCTTCAGTATGCTCCAGCATTGTATTACTTCCCGCCAGAATATTGCCGCCGATTTTCTCTTCCGCCGTGTGGTGTACGCCGTTTTTTGTGTGATAGGTCTTAAAAATACGCCCCATATAGTCCATATCATGAGACTGTACTGTCTGTGGATTCGAAAAAGACGGGGTGGCGATATCTTTTTCCATATAGAAAAAACGCCCTTTTGACAATGGGAAAATGCCGTATCCTCTCGGTTTGCGTCGCAGGAAGAAACGGATGTCACCCTCCCTGTCGAAAGCACACGTATGAATGTCTACACCGCCGTTAATCAAAACAAACGGGAACGCCGGATTTTCCGGTTTTTTCTTTACCGTAATGCAGTCAACCATATATGCCGGCAGATTTTTTGTCTCAATTGGAATCGTATGGCTTGCCAGCGTCTGATTATAGTCGTCCAGAAGCTCTATCAAAATCTGATTTTCCATTGAGGGATACAGACCGAGAATAGGTACTCTGTGTCTTTTTGCAGATGGCAGTATTGAAACATAATCCATCTCCGGTGTCTTTCCCTTTGTTGTCACCCTTACCCTGCACGCTGTCTCCGTTACGAATAACGCCAGCGCAACAAGAGGAGATTCTCCATAAGGATTCCGTATTACATACATATGGTCGAATGTAAATTCACCGCTTTCAAGCATCATTTGCAGGCAATAATCTCGCGAACGGGTTTTAACGGCCAGAGAATTTTCCTGCTGCATATTCGTCTTATAGCTCGCATTTCGCAGGCGCACAAAATTATCTGCCTCCATTTTCGCTTTCTCGTTCAGTAAGCCGAGACCTCCTACAACTACCTCTGCACCATCGGATAATTGAATTGTCCTATCCAGCAGAGCGGGATTCTGCTTCCCAAGCTTTCGTAATACTTTACCCTTTACCCTTTTACACGAAGCAACTAAAACATTTTCCATTTGTATTGTTCCTCCATGTTATTAAATTTTCAAGCCGCTATCCGCAGCATATAAACTGAACTACCATATCGTATACCTGTTTCGCACACGCTGTCGGCGTACTATTTTTCGTATCCAAAACCAGTTCTGCATGCAATGGCTCTTCATACGAAGAATCTTTTCCTGTAAAATTTTTTATATTCTTTTTGTATAACCCTTTCGGGTCTCTTTGCGCGCATGTCTCGAAGTCTGTACTGACATAAACTTCGATAAAGCCGCCCTCTCTGACACGCCCTCTGGCGAACTCCCGCATCTTCCGGAACGGTGAAATAAAAGAAACTAAAGCAATCATTCCGGCGTCGGCAAACAGCGCTGCAATCTCGCCGATTCTGCGTATATTTTCATTCCGCTCCTCATCACTAAATCCCAAATCGGAATTAATTCCGTGGCGGATATTGTCGCCGTCCAGTAAATAGGCGGCGTGCCCCGCGTCAATCAGCATTTTTTCGACTTCCACGGCAATCGTCGATTTGCCGGAACCGGACAGGCCGGTAAACCATACGACAAGTCCTTTCTGCCCTAGTACTTTCTGCCTGTCTTCCGCGGTCACTTTATTCGGGTGCCAGACGATATTATTATTCATAAGCAAACCTCTTTATACTCTGAAAATGGCTCCCACTTCTTTTAACAAATCCGTAATCCGCCAAATGCCTTTTTCGTAGTCTTTATCTGCCAACTGCAAATCAGGAGAAAGATTTGTTGTAATCTCATTTCCTACCCATATCAACTCAAATTCCCGCTCCATCACCATCTTCATAATCTTACAATCCGACTGTGTGAGATTGGTCGCGGTTACAATGAGAATCATTCCGGCGTCCAGCATGAGATTGGCCACTTCGGCAAATCGCCGTATCTGCTCTGTGTGATCCTGCACATCGGATTTTTTCGTATCCGCTCCTACTCCGTACAGATAACTTCCCATGCCCATATAATAGACAAAACGGCCGCGGTTCAATAAATCCCGCTCTAACATCTTCGCCAGCTTTTTCTTTCCTGTGCTTTCCGGCCCTGTGAGCACAAGCAGATTTGGTTTCTGCGCATAATGCTCCATGCGCTCCTCAATTGCCACATCGCTTACTTCCCATTTAAAGTTACGCAGCATGGCTCCCTTATGGAGTTCCTGCTGTTCATCCGGCAGCGCTGCCGTGATGATTCCGCCTCCGGCAATCTCATAATTGTCTACGATGACAAAACGGCTCGTTCCCGCCAAATCGCTCACCAAGTCGAAAGCTATCGGCTTATCTGTGCGTATCACACATTCTGCCACTTCGTTTCTCCCTACCGACGTTTTCTCCTGCGTGGCGGAAAGGTTTGAGGAATTAATAACCCCTTTGACACATTCAAGCTCAGCCTTAACTTTATCTGAACCGATTTTCAGGTAATACGTTTTCCCGCTCACCAAATCATTTTTCCCGAGCCAGAAAATATTGGCGGTTATGCGGGAAGCCGTCTGCGGCGGCTTTTCACCGGCCACACTCATCAATTCGCCGCGGGTAATGTAAATCTGCTCCTCCATTGTAAAACCAATCGCCATATTGGGCACGGCGACTTCTATCGCCGGAGCATGAAACACCTCAATATTTTTTACATGACTCCGCTTTCCTGACGGATAGAAGACGACTTCCTGCCCCGCACGAATCGTTCCCGACTCAATCGTGCCGGCAATAATTCGCCTGTCATCCCCGTTGCGGGTAAACTTATAGACATCCTGAACCGGCATACGGAACGTCTGGTTTTCCTTATCGCCCTCGCTCTCAAATGCGTCCAGAACCTCAAGGACGCACATACCATCATACCAAGGCATTTTATCACTTTTTTTGACAATATTTTCTCCGGCAAAAGAACTTACCGGAAGAACAAATTTCGGCGTTATGGAAATCTGTTTTAAAAATTCAATATATTCTTCTTTCACCCGCTCATAAACGGCCTCGTCATAATCTACTAAATCCATCTTATTGATAACGACTGCAATCTGCTTAATTCCTAGCATGGAAAGCATATACGCATGACGGCGGGAATTTTCCTGCACGCCCTCTTTCGCATCAATCATCAGCAGGGCTGCCTCCGCGCGGGAGGCTCCGGTAATCATATTTTTCAAAAACTCAATGTGCCCCGGAGCATCAAGAATAATATAATCCCGTTTTTCCGTCTTAAAGAAACAGCGGGCGGTATCTATCGTAATTCCCTGCGACTGTTCATCTTTCAATGCATCCAGAAGAAACGCATATTCAAACGGTTTAGAATTTCGGCGGCACGTCTCTTTTACCTGCTCCAGTTTGCCTTCCGGCAGCGAGTCAGTGTCTGCCAGCAGGCGTCCCATCAACGTTGATTTGCCGTGGTCTACGTGACCTACAATTACAATGTTCATATCTTCTTTTTTCACTGTCACGCACCTCCTACATATAGCCTTCCCGCCGCAGCTCTTCCAGTCCGCCGCCGCCCTCTTTATCTTGCGCGCGTCCGGAACGCTCTGCTATATTGGCAAATTTCCCTGTCTTTAATTCCTCAATCACTTCCCGTACGTTTTTCGCCGTTGACTCAACAGGCGTCGTACATGGCCCGCAGCCGAGCGAACGGTAACGTGTGCCGTTCCCCTGGTCAAAGTACAACGGTACGACCAGAATATTCTCTCTCTCAATGTATTCCCACACATCCAGTTCCGTCCAGTCAAGAAGCGGATGCACACGCACATGAGTTCCCGGCGCCCAATCCGTCTTGTACTGATTCCAAAATTCCGGCGGCTGGTCTCCCACATCCCAATCATTGTTTTTATCCCTTGGGGAGAAATAACGCTCTTTCGAACGGCTTCCCTCCTCATCGGCACGAGCGCCTACAATAACGCCCGTATACGGCTCTGCATTGGTGTCCTTTTCATAAATGCCCTTATTGTGATTAAAACGATATCTCGGCCAGCTCGCGTTCAGCGTATTGCGCAGCGCTTCTGTCTTCAATCGCTTACAACATTCCAGATGAGAAACCTTACCGTCTGGAAATGTCTCCTTATTTGTCAGCGCCTCTGTATTTTCACCATAAATCATATCCAGATTCCATTCGGCTGCCAGACGATTTCGGTACTCAATCATCTCTGGAATTTTATAGTGCGTATCAATGTGTACAAGCGGTATGGGCACATGTCCAAAAAAGGCTTTGCGCGCTAACCACAACAGAACCGTGGAATCTTTACCTATCGACCACAACATGCATAAGTTTCCCAACTCACTATACGCTTCCCGTAAAATGTGTACGCTCTTGTACTCCAGCATATCCAAATGTTCCATTTTCATCCTCATTTCTAAGCGCTTAGTTTGTAAAACGCTCTCCTTAATTCCTGATACTTGTTACTATCTTTCCTATAATAACCAAATATTGCTAATATTATCAAACAATTTTGGCAAAAATGTGACTATATTCTAAATCAGATATTGCGGTACACGGTTATCACCATTGTGGCAAAACAGGCCCCACCGCCAATCAAATTTGAAATCGGTTCTGCCAGAAAGACGCCCTGTGACGGAGAAGAAAGAAAGAGCGGCAATAATAACGTTAAGGGAATAACAATAATTACTTTGCGAAAAACCGAAAAGAAGATTGCCCGTTTACTAAAGCCGAGTCCCGTAAATGTGCTCTGTCCGCTGAACTGCAGTGCCATAAAGAAAAACCCAAAGAAGTAAATATGCAGACATGGGATACCTTTCTCGATTAGCTGACTGTTGCTTGTAAAAATACCCATGAAAAAACGGGGAAATACAAATAGAAATCCCCAAATTGCTAATGTATAAAGGATAAGAACAACGGACATAAACGATATGCTTTGTTTTACCCGTTTCATCTCTCCTGCCCCATAGTTGTATCCGAGTACCGGCTGTGTGGCGGAGCTGATTCCCATGGCCGGCATTGTGACAACCTCACGCAGAGAATTTATAATCGTCATGATTCCTACATAAACATCGCCGCCATAATTCTGAAGACTTGCATTGCACACCATCTGTACAAATGAATTTGTCACAGACATCGTAAATCCGGACAATCCAAGCGTTAAAATCTTACCTACACGTCCCGCCTGCAGACGAAGCCGGTCGCGCCGGATTGTCACAACGGCGCGCCTGCCTAAGAGAAAACGAAGTGTCCACAGCATCGCCAACGCCTGAGAAATCACCGTTGCCAGCGCCGCCCCGCGGACACCGAAATTAAATGTATAAATAAAGATGGGGTCTAACAAAATGTTAAGTCCCGCTCCAATGGCTACCGTCACCATTCCGGTTCTCCCAAATCCCTGTGCATTAATAAAATTGTTCAGTCCTAAACTGAGTAACACAAAAATATTGCCAATCAGATAGATGGAAAGATACTGATTCGCATAGACAATCGTTTTTTTACTGGCGCCAAGCAAGTAGAGCAGCGGCACTTTAAAAAGATAGCCCGCCACTGTCAGCAGCACGCCAAATAATATTAGCAGTATCAGGCTGTTTCCTAATATGTACTCTGCCTCCTGCTGATTCTTTTTTCCCCTCTCAATAGAAAAAAGCGGAGCTCCTCCCATTCCTACCAGATTGGCAAATGCAATAATAATCGAAACAACAGGAAGGCAAACGCCTACACCTGTCAGTGCTAACGATTCGCCCCCCTGCATACGTCCGATATAGATGCGGTCCACGATATTATAAAGTACGTTAATGAGCTGTGCCAATGTCATTGGCATGGCAAGCCGCAAAATATTTTTCTTTACATTCCCTTTTGAAAAATCGGTTACTTCCAATGTTTCTTATCCTTCTTTCCTTCCTTACAGACAACCTGCCTGATATAGGTAAACGTCTCCTTTTCTCCCTTATCCCGTAACATAACCAAAAGTTCCTCCAGCCGTCGGGAAGTTTCTTCGTGCATCCAGCGGCGCTTACGTCCCCGGTCAAAATATTCGAAAGGTTTTGTCTCATCATAATCTGCACCAAAATAGATTTTACTCGCCGCCACACGGTCGCAGAACATTTCAATTAAGTACTTCGTCGGCATAGGTACGGGTTCTTTCTCTCTTTTCACAGGATTGTAATCCACCCAGTACTCAAAATGATGTTTGTTACGTCCCTGATGATGAAGCCATGCACGGGAAAAACCGTACCGCTCCCTCTCTTTCTCGTTCGGACTTCTGTTTCCTAAATAATTCTTAGCGCCGGCGATAAATTCTGTCGGACTGTATTTGGATAAATCATGGCGCAGCCCCTGCCAGCCAATGCCAGCCTTAAAACAATGTACGATTACTTTATGTCGATGTCTCGTTATCGTTAAAAAATGTTGCCAGATATGCATCTTAATCCTCTTTTCCGGAGCGTTTACACTATCCTCATTTCTGTTTTGCTTTTTATGCCTTATCCCCAAATAGAAGTATGACGGCAGCGTTTCCTACATATATTATATCGATATCACAAATTGGAGCCAATGTAAATGCTCCGAAATGGAGATTATTATGCAGTCCCTTATCTCTCTCAATCAGCTTCTATGGGGAGGGCCCATCCTCGTATTACTTCTTGGCATACATATTTATTATACTATACATCTGGGCCTTGTGCAACGTAAGATTCGTCAGGGAATACAGCTCTCGCTCGGCAGCGAAGAGGAACGGCATGGACATGGTTTCAGCCGTTTCGGCTCTCTGACAACTACGTTAGCCGCCACATTAGGTACTGGAAATATCGTCGGCATTTCCACCGCTGTATTTCTGGGTGGCGCCGGCGCTGTCTTCTGGTGCTGGATTACCGGTATCCTCGGTATGGCGACTACCTATGCCGAGACGTATTTGAGCGGCCGCCTGCGCTGGCGGGATGAGCGTGGACATGCGCACGGCGGGCCGATGTACATTCTCCGCTACACGTTACACAAACGCGGACTGGCTTTCTTTTATAGCATAGCGCTCTGTCTCTCCGCATTCTGTATCGGTTGCACGACGCAGAGCAATGCGATTACGGAAGCGTGTGCCGAAGCATTTCACTGCCCTCCGGTCTATACTGCCATCGCCACCGCCTTTGTTGTCGGACTCGTCCTTATGCAAGGTACGAATTGGATTGAGCGGTTTTCTATGGCAGTCGTGCCTACCATGACAATCTTTTTTTTCGGCGGCTGCAGCCTCTATCTCCTCCTGCACACCGATTATCTCTGGCCTGCTTTTCGCCAAATCTTTAGCTCGGCGTTTGGTCTTTCTTCCATCGGCGGCGGCATAGCCGGCTACTCGCTTGGCAAAGCGCTCCGGTACGGCGTTGCCCGCGGACTCTTTACAAACGAGGCGGGGCTTGGTACTGCCGGACTAATCGCCGGCTCATCCTTAGAAAAAGAGCCGGAAAAGCAGGCGCTGATTTCCATGAGCGCTACCTTTTGGGATACCGTAGTTCTCTGCGGCATTACCGGAATCGTCCTCGTCGCATATCAGTTAGAATACCCGACAGAATGGCAGTCTCTCTCTGCCGGCTCGCTGACGACGGCAGCCTTTGGCAAACTTCCCCTTTTTGGCGATAAGATTCTCGCTATCGCCATCGTCTTTTTTGCCCTCGCCACACTCGTCGGCTGGAGCTATTTGGGCAAGCAGGGATTTGACTATCTTCTGCACGGCAAGGCAGAGTTATTGTATCAGGCTTTCTATGTGCTGATGATATTTGCCGGTGGCATGATGCCCCTTACTTTAGTATGGGAACTGACGGATTTTATCAACTTATTTTTGTTGCTTCCAACCGTCTATCTTCTCGTAAAATGCCGTCATTATCTGCAAAAACCAACACCACCCATATAATGGGTGGTGTGCTCTGAGGTTTCACTTTCTATTTCCTGCACTGCCGGCAGGCTGCTATTAAATTGCTCACGGAATTTAATAGAATTGGACAACAAATATTAAACATTACCCTATACAAATGTCAAAATGCCACCATATCCTGCCATCCAGTTATCCATATGGAGTGGCACATCATAAGTTGCCATAGTCGTTCTTAATTTCAGATTATAGAAAGTCATCTGCGGTTTTGCCGCATGAGGATAGACAACGAATGCAACCTCATTTTCTTTCTCGCCCTGCAAGCGTTCTTTTGCCGCGGCATCCAGCGCGAAAGAAATCGTCTGTTTTGCTCCCGATTTTAACAGCGGACGCGTCGTTTCGGTCGTAGCGATTTCCAATTTATGAGTTGTCTTTGGCACTGTTGTATTATCGACTACTGCCGTCGCCGTTCCGGTTACTGTATCTTTCACTTCCTGCTTAGCAGAAGTAAGCTCTGTCTTTTCGTCTCTCGTCTCACCGGCATAGAAACGAATGGATGTATCCTTTTTCGTCTCCGCATCAAATTGGATTCCGGTAAGGTCGGAAACTTTTACTCCGTTTGGCAGCAGATAACGGACAACCGTATAACTCATAAAATTGTTTACCCCGCGGAACTGCAGGCAATTCACTTTTGCCGGTGTATCCGGCGTCGGTAACGAATGATTGCCACTCTTTTTCACCGTAACCTGACAGACTGCTTTTGCTCCCCGTCCGTCTTCCGCATAGGCAGTTATTTTTGCCGTACCCTCTTTTATCGCCGTTACCTTCCCTTTCTTTGATACCGTGGCAATCTTCTTGTTGGAAGAGCGGTACACAACTTTCTTAACCGTTGCTTTCGCCGGCTTTACTTTCGCTGACAAAGATACTGTTTTCTCATTCTCTTTGCCGTTCACATATAATGTTACTTTCTTTTTATTAAGCGATACGCTGTTTGCTTTTTTAAACTTTTTCAATACTTTAACAGTCAGCCTTGCTTTTTTCTTACTGCCGTCTCTGGCAGTTACGGTTATTTTTGCCGTGCCGGCTTTCTTTGCCTTAATCTTACCTTTTTTGGAAACCGCAGCCACTTTCGGCTTGGAAGACTGATAGCGCAGCTTTTTATTCTTTGCTTTTTTCGGCGTCACTTTTACTTTTAATTTATAGCTTTGTCCTTTTTTCAAATACACTTTGCCAAGAACAGGTGAAGTAATCGTTACCTTTTTTACTTTCTTCCCCGCTTTCGCCCCTGCCGGCTCGCCGCAGGAAAGAGCAGTACTGATACAAAGGGCAAACGTCAGCGCCAACGCAATTGTTTGTTTTTTAATTGTTTTCATGATACCCTCCATTCTGAGAACATTAACATTCGGGAAACCAAATGTTTTTTGTTCCCACTTTCTGCTCCTCTATTCATAATTCTTTGCAATTGCCTTATAAACAAGTTCGCCGATATAGGCGTACCCTTTGGCATTTGGGTGAAGATAATCGTTGGCATACTGTACCGCCATCTTCTCCGAATCGGTCTCGGAAGCTATCGCCGCCGCCAAATCAATTACTTCATCCGCTTCGGATTCTTTGAGTATCCACTGGTTCACTTTCTGGCGGATTTGCTCACGTATCGGCCCTTCGTTTGCCGAATAATAACTGTTTCCTTTAAATGGTAAAATCGTTGCCATATATACTTTAATCCCTTTATCGTGCGCCTTTGTAATCATCTTTTTATACTCTTCAATGAGAGAATCGGCAACCGAAAGTTGATTTGCATAACCGATATCATTGATTCCGATTAACATAACAACATATTTTGCGCCCGCTTTGTCAAGCACATCTCTGTCGAAACGGTCTTTTCCCGCATCTCCCAAGCCGCCGAAAATCGAGTTGCCGCCTATACCCTCATTGAGTACGGACAAGTGCGACGTCTTTGTATTCGCCTGCAATTGTTCGGCCAGCTTATCCGTCCAGCGCTGATACTTATCCGGCGTCGTTCCGTAGCCGTCGGTTATCGAATCGCCGAAGCAGACGATTGCCTCATTTTTCTTTGGCGACATGACCTCCATTTCCTCAAGGAAATACCAGCTCACCTTTTGCGTGGAAACGCCAAGGAAACTGTCACTGACACGGTTCCCCTCAGCAAAATAGTTATTGCAGCGGGCGCCGGTATGACTCGTAATCTGAGCCGGCACCTTGCCAAACCATGAGGTGACAGCGATATGCTGTAACGGTCTCACTGCATAATCAATCACGTCGGACATAACCGTTCCTCCTGCCGGAATTGTCACGCTCTCGGAACCCTGAAAGGTAACTTTCGTATCTGTAGAAGTATCAATGTCTGATGAAGTAACATCTATCTGGTCAGCAATATGCACGGATTTGATTTCCAGTGGAGAAGTCCCCTTTAAGTTGGAGAATTTCAGGCGAAGCTGCGTTCCCCCTGTTGAAGTGCGGATAAACTGACGGTATGTATTATTCGCCAATCCCGCGGACGGCGGCAGATTGTCTCCCGACGCTTCTAACTGGGAACTTGCCCATGTACCAAGCCAGTCGTAAGAGGACGGCTCCCATCGGTCAAAATAGGTTGTCCCCTGCGTGTCCTGAATCGTTATCTGGCTTCCCTTTTCCGCCGCAAGAGTAATATCCGTACTCTCGGTTCCGCTCGGCACGGCCAAATCATATTCATCGACAGAAGATGGTTTGTTGTCTTTATAATGATTTATCGTGATTTTGCAGTCAACATTTTTGTCTGTTAAATTTTCTAAAGAGAAAGAAACTTTGCCATTCGCCTCGTCAAACTGTGGCGTCCGTATGTGCAGACGGGATGGCGCTGTATAGCGGGAAATATTTCCCCACAGACAAACATCCGCATATACCTGCGACTTATTCTTCTGCGTAATGCACAGATAAATACTGTCCGTATCGTCATAAGTAATAGCCGCTGTACCGGAGAGCAGGGTGTTGAGCCAGTCGGCCCCGACTTTGGAGTTTGCACTCGTCAGGTTGGAACAGTCGCTGTTCGGCCCTCCGCTGGCTAACGGATACGTTGCCTTTTTACTTCCCTTGGCATCGTATACCTCGATAAACAACTCCGCTTTATTGTTGCGGTTTGCCTCATCCCCCCAATTTACGACTTTAACACGTGTGGACGCGCCGAAAACATCGCCGCTCACACCCTTTTTTATGTATTCTGATATATCCGTTTTGACACCATTTTTGTCATCTTCGGATTTGGCGGTGTATTTCAACCCCTCGCTGGTGTTTGATATCGTTCCGGCATTATAGACTTTATATAATCTCTTCTGGCCTGCACCTACGGCTCCGCCGAAACCGTGGCGGAACATACCAATGGCGCCCTCCGGAACAACCGTGTTTTCTTTCATTTCAATTGTTTCGCTTTGCGCCGCCAGCATTGTCCGCACATTACTTCCAGCCCTGCCGTCATGTACGTTGACAGCTACTGCTGCCAGAGAACTTATCACGGCAGCCACGCAAAAAAGCGAAAAAATTCGTTTTGTTACAGGATGCATTCGTTTCACATCTATTACCCCTTTCCATAATTTTATTTACTATTATAACCCCCAATATATATATTCGTCTATTAGAAAATTTCATTTTTGACTTGCAAAAAAAACATATTTTCTTCATAATTAAGGTATTATAATGATTACATGATGTCTGGATTGAATGTCTGACGGGCGCATAGTGTTCAGTGCCGGCCAAAACGAAGCAATCCCAAACACCACGATACATCGCGATATTATACAAAGGAGGTTTTCCCTTGTCCGGAAGAATAAAAAATTGGATAAAAGGATATATGTCCTTTAATAAAATTGATTACATGAGCCTGAACCGGCTGCGCCAGAACCAAACGATTTCCAGCACCATTCCCGTAACTCTTTCCTATGCAGAAAAGACGCGTCGGGCAGATAATTTAATCTGGGTGCGCAGCCACGATACATCCATTACATTCGATACTATGACGCTGGTTCACAATCCATACGGCGTTACGCCGCTGACTGCTCTGGCTATCTTTTACACCGACAGCCCCTGCCGCCTTTCCTACCATATTCATTGTGAGACAGCGCAGGAAGATTTTCACTATGACTATCGCGAATGCGTAACTTCGCACGTGGCGCCAATCTTTGGGCTGTATGCGAATGCCAAAAATGAAATTACATTGACACTTTATCGGGAAGACGGCAGCGAGGCAGGCGTACGGACATTTGAGTGGCAGACAGACAAGCTTCCCACCGATTATACTTACCCATCGCTCCGCGACAAACAGGGTAATATCCGCTATTTACTGGCAATTCCCACACGCGATGGCGAATTGTATCCAATTACGGATAATCATTTTCTTCTTGTCAACGATAAAATGCGGACGCGCACCGGTGCAAAACCGATGCCAACACATATTCACGAAATTGATTTACTTGGAAGAACTTATCACACCTGTTATGTCGGCGCCGGAATCCGGAAAATCTATCAGACGGATGACGAGCGGAGCAAACTTATCGTTGTCATTCCCACACCGGATGGGGCGGACACGCTCCTTGTCGCCATTGAGCGGACGACCGGAGCTATTTTGCGTATTTCCGGAGATTTCTCAACCGAAGATATTTTACAGCCCGCCAAACTGACGCCGGAACATCTTCAGGCTATCGCCTGCGATTCACTGGATGCCTTTGTGTTAGCGGGAGAAAAATTAGAAAAAATAGAATATTCCGAGACGGGATGGCTTTCTCCTCCTGCCCTCTATAAGGCGGCTTCTGTAGAAAGTTCCGGTACAGTCAGCCTTGCGTACATGAAAGAAACCTATGGTTTGTCCTTTTCCATAGTTGGAAATAATCTCTCCATTGACACACCAAACGACGATATACAGGAGATTGTGTTCAGCCGCGCAGACCGTCTGTATGAACTGGATTTGACAAATCCGCCACTCTGTGATTCCCAATACGAAAAATACCGCTACACACTCTCGATACCTTTTACGGAAATGTATAGCGGCACATATTCTATTGTTATCCGTTTTCGGAACGGCAGGCAGGAAGTTCTTCAAGATACCGTGACACTTTCAAGGGAGCGGGATTCATAAAAAGGAGTCATTCCTTTTTTATCTCCTCCCCAACAAATTTCAAGTATCATGCAAAAACACCTCTGCCGTTTCGTTAAATTAAAGACTCCAACTAAAAATCCAAACCAGAATAATAGCATAATTGTAATGCCCGAAAAGTAATATCACAGTTTTTTCTGGTTTTTGACCTCCAATCAACTTCTAATTGCAGGCCTGCATAAGTTCCCCAATCTTTAAATAAATAGTCATGCACGGGGATTTCACAAATTCCCTCTTCGTTCACACAGCCATAAATTGTTTCTACCATATTCTGCAAACCTGAAAGATATTTTATAACACCACATTTGGCAAGCCATATAAGGTATTCCAAATGATAATACGCAAGACCATTTTCCACATCCATAAGTTTAAACCCCTGTGATGGAAAACAACCACACGTACCAAGAACATATCCCACCCATGAATCGGCCGTAAGACCAATAAGTTCCTTACAATCCGTACGCATCATTTTACGAACTGCCTCTGCCAGAATTTTACTATTTTTTTCATTCTTCCAGCAATTTGTATGTGCCAAAATATCCAGATGATAACGGCACGGCCATTTTTCAAAATCATTAAATACTCGTCTCGTTCCTTTTTTCACTAAACGGGTAATATCTAAAATTGAATCTACTTCTAATACTCTGTAAAATGATTCCAATGATAAATCAATTTGTGGCGAAATATCGATAAAACTTTCCCATCCTGCACGGGCAATACATGCACAGCGGAAAAGATTCCCTCCATTCGCTGCATACTTAAATTCGTCGTCTATATTCCACATCCCCCTATAACAGGCATCTGTATTGGGAAGTTCTTTAAATGCTGTCATTGCCCTTTTTAAAACATCTGAATCCTGTTTCACCCCTTTTTCTGCAAGATATTTAACTCCTGCCTCCATATTTGTAAACTGTCCTGCATTTTTGTTCGAACCATGAAAACCATTTCCAAGCCAACCGTTTTCCTTTTGACAATCTAAAATAGAGATAATAATTTTTTCTGACATTATTTTCTCTTGTAGCCTGTTTTCCTCTTCCTTGCTGATATCCTGCAAAATATCTTTCCTGATACGATAAACAATAGACGGATTGGCATTATGCAGGCAATACTCAATCATTCTATCCATCCGTGACCTCATATAAAAAACTGTTCCCCCTTTTGCCTACTCGTTCCACGACGCCCAGATAATATAATATATTCAGTGCTATTTGCGCGTGCTTTACCGTAATACGGCAGGCTTTTGCATACTCTTTCGAATCAAATTGTTCCAATTCGGGCGGTATCAGCATCCGGTAATCTTCCACTCTTTCTAAATGAAGCTCTTCTACCAGTCCGACTGGTACCCGGTCATGGCGGCAGGAACCTTTTTTGCGGTCTTTGCTCCAACCGTTAAGGAGCCGAAACTCCTCCATATCAATCATTAATATGTGAATGGACAAATTCGGCTCGCTTAAAAAATTTTTAATTTTATACAACTCACGAAATATAGCCTGCGGCGTACCTCTTTTTGGCGACTTGCGGCGTTCCGTCACTTCGCCCGTCTCTTCGTCTATCCAGCGCAGCCATTTAGTTGCCGGTATCGGATAGACAATCGTCACTGGAAAGAGGGGAAGAAAGGTCGCTAACTTTCTGCGCATTGTGTTGAAATTAGCCGTCTGTATCTCAATGACATGCCCTTCCCGATAAACATCCGCCACATATCCCTCCAGTGGAACCTCATGGTAGTCCTCATCCGGTTCCACATAATTTTTAATTATGGCATGCAATGTTTTCTCCCCAAGCGTTCCGATTCCGTGTTCTTCATGCTCTCTGCCTAAAATTCTTGCGGCAGCCTGATTAAAGGTTATCCTGTCCATAATAAGCGTTAGCTCCGTGTTTTCTGAAATAATGCTTATCCATCAAATATTGCGGTGCGCGCTTTACGCGCGGATTGAGCGTCAGCGTATGATGTGCCATTTCCGCTACCTTATCGAGTACGACTGCATTATATACTGCATTTGCCGGAGAAGTGCCCCACGAAAACGGGCCGTGGTTCTTCACGACAATGCCCGGCACTTCCAACGGGTCTTTATCTCCAATCGTCTCAATAATGACAACGCCGGTATTCCTCTCATAGTCGAGGTTAATCTCTTCTGCTGTTAAATCCCTTGTACATGGAATATCGCCATAAAAGTAATCTGCGTGTGTTGTTCCCAATGCCGGAATGGACATCCCTGCCTGTGCAAAGGTGACTGCCCATGTAGAATGTGTATGTACTACTCCGGCAAGCGACGGATAGGCTTTGTACAGTTCAATATGAGTGGCCGTATCCGAAGACGGACGGTATTTTCCCTCAATGACGTTCTGCTCAAAATCAACGACAACCATATCTTCCGGTTTCAGTTCGTCATATTCAACACCACTCGGTTTAATAACTACATAGTTATTTTCACGGTCAATACCGCTTACATTTCCCCATGTGTAAATTACCATTCCCTTTTGCTGCAGCTCCATATTTGCTTCATAAACTTCTTTTTTTAATTGTTCTAACATAATGTCTCCTCCATTTTTATTAAATTCGCTTGTAAGTATCAGCCCGTTACTAAATAGTCCTCTTCCGTCGGATTTTCTTTATCGCAGAAGCGAATCGCATGTATCGTTATGGTAATCGTCTGTCCTTCCGCCATCTCATTCGGATTAAATATTTGCAAACCTCGGATACATCCGCCCTTGCAATCCGGTGTGACATTGATAACAAGTGTCTTCTTTTCGTCCGGTGACGCCGTAACCTTTCTGCCCCAGTCCGGATGTTTTCCGGCTTCGGGATTTCCACCGATTCCTTCCATATCCGTATCGTAAAGGGCATGACCTAAATCCCCTCCCTCACTCGTATAGGTAAGAACAACAGATTTATAATTACTGTAATAATTCTGCGCATTATCCGGCAGATAGAAATTAAATGCCGCATACTGTCTGCTAAATGTAATCGTTATTGAGCCATCATCATTTACTTTCGAGGTGCCGCCCCCCGGAGATTCATTATGATATGTGCTTTCATCCGTAAAATCATAGCTGGCTACCGGCGGCGCCGTCTCTGCCGGCGGTGTATATTTCGGTTCTTCCGTTGAATCGGACGGCAGCTTCAAATCGTCCTCTGTCGGATTTTCCTTATCGCAGAACTTAATCGCGTATATGGTTATTGTAATCTTCTGTCCCTCTGTCATCTCATTCGGATTAAATATCTGCAATCCGCGGATACATCCGCCTTTGCAATCCGGTGTGACATTGAAAACAAGTGTCTTCTTTTCGTCCGGTGATGCGGTAACCTTTTTGCCCCAATCCGGATGTTTTCCGGCGTTGGCATCTCCGCCTATTCCTTTCATATCCGTATCATAGAGGGCATGGCCTAAATCCCCTCCCTCGCTCGTATAAGTGAGCGCAACTGACTTATAATCACTGTAATAATTTTGTGCATTATCCGGCAGATAGAAATTAAATGCCGCATACTGGCCGGTAAACGTAATCGTTATTGAACCGTCGTCATTTACTGTCGATGTTGCACCGGATGGTGATTCATTATGGTAAGTACTTTCATCTGTAAAGTCGTAGCCGACTAACGGCGGCGCCGTCTCTGCCGGCGGTGTATATTTTGGTACCTCTGTCGGCTCAGCAGTAACATCTGCCGTTGGCTCGGCAGTGACATCCGGCGTTGATGTCGGCAGTGGTTTTTCTACTTCGCCGGCTGCCTCGATAAATGCAAAATACGATGGTTTTGCGTCATACAGACTGCTGTCAAACATCAATACATGGTTTTCCCGCCATGACCGGCCATCATACATTCCCCACCACGTCATACCGGTAATCGGATAATCCATTGTTTTCTGTAACTCAATGAGTTTTTCCGTAAGTTCCCCGACATATTGCGCCTGCTCCTCATAGGCAGCCGTCACATCCGTCTCCAGCAGCTCTTCCTTACAGCCTACATCCAACTCGGTAATTTGTACTTCAAAGCCCTCCTGCGCAAACTTTTTAACCGTTTCCACATACCAGTCTACCGAAGGGAGTGTCACGCCAAGGTGACTCTGCATACCAATTCCATCACACACTTTCTGGTCGGAATTAATATAGTGTATCATTTCAATAATCTTATCCGTTGTCATATAAGTATTAAAGTCATTATAAAACAGAGATACCGAATCAGCTAAGGCAAACTTCCCGAGTTCATCATGGGCAATCTCAAACGCTTTTTTAATAAATGGCGGCTTGTTATTGAGATTTCCCTCTCGGTTTCCAAATACGGCAGACCAGTTTTCATCTGGCGTATTACTAAAATATTCGTTTGCCACATCCCATGCATATACTACGTCTTTATAGGCTCCACCATCAACCGTATACACATGATGGATTACGCTGCGGATATACATTTCCATGCGGGCATACATTACCTCTTCCGAAACATATGCGGCGCTTTCCTCCTTACTGTAATCCTCCTTAAAGAACCATTCCGGAGACTGCGCATGCCATACTAACACATGATAACGTACTTTTATTCCATTCGCCTTGGCAATTTTAAGTACCTCGTCGACCGTATCATAATTGAGCGCCGGTACTTTGCTTTCCTTATAACTGTCTGGAATCACATAATCTCCCGTCTTTGTTCGGGCCGACGACGTGTCGATTGCAGGACGCCATGAAGTAAGGATATAATCTGGTTTCATATCGTTTTCAAGAGTTACACTGGAGTAATGGTTTTTTACATACTTCATTGTCTCCGCATCCCTTAACTGGTCAGGATTGATACAGGTTCCCATTATTCCAAAAACACTATCATATGTATCCTTAATACTTACAATCTCAGAAATGCTTACTTCATCAATATAGAATGATTCCGTGCCCGTTGTCTGGAACAGGATATCCAGTTTGGTAAAGTTAGCCGGAACCGTAAATGTTCCCCGAAATTTCACCCATTCTCCGGATACCGCTACTGACGTAAACTCTTTGATATCGGCAGTACCATCGCCAAACTGATACAGGCATTTGAAAGTATCCTCAGCAGCGTCGGATTTGACATATCCCTGCACGGTGTAGCTTCCACCTGCCACCACATCCTTTTCTGCCGCATATACGACGCCGTCGGTTGCTGCTGTGCGGTTTTCAACCGCCAGACAATTTCCCTGATAGCCATTCTCATTCAATTGTACGCCGGCCTTGCCTGCTGCCACAAAACCATCTGTTCCGTTGTCAAAGGATACCTTTGTTGATAACGCCGGCACTTTCGGAATCTCGGACGGATTGTCCGTTGCTGCTGACGTGGCTGTTGCTGTGGACGTCGCTGTCGATGTGGATGTCGCTGTTGATGTGGACGTCGCTGTCGATGTGGACGTCGCTGTTGATGTGGATGTCGCTGTCGAAGTGGACGTCGCTGTTGATGTGGACGTCGCTGTTGATGTGGATGTCGTTGTCGATGTGGACGTCGCTGTTGCTGTGGACGTCGCTGTCGATGTGGATGTCGTTGTCGACGTGGATGTCGCCGTAGCTGTAGATATCGCACCGTCTGTCGAGCCTGTTGGTGCTCCACCTGTCGGCGTTGCTGTCGAATTTCCACCGGATTGCAACCCTTGCGAATCTCCTGCCGCTGCCGTTGAATCCGTATTGGTTATCTTTTTATTTTTAACAGTAACCCGACATACCAGTTTTTTCTTTCCTATTTTAGCTGTGATTCGGGCTTTTCCTTTTTTCTTTGCTTTTACTTTTCCTTTGGAAGTAACAGTAGCTACCTTTTTCTTATTGCTTTTCCATTTGGCCTTTTTCTTTGTTCCCTTTACTTTCAGGCGAACACTTTTTCCAACATATAAGGTAACTTTCTTTTTGTTTAACTTCAGTTTTACTTTCTTTGCCATTAATTGCTCTGGTGAGGAGAACATGGAGAGCATTAATGCAAAACAAAGTAAAAGAGCAAGTTTCGTTTTCCTGCCACTGTTCATCATATCAAGTCCTTTCTATAAGATTTTTGATTAATTTCCCTTATTATAACAAATGAAATTACCTGACACAAACATTTTTTAATCATTCTTGAAAGATTTGTATAAGTCCGTTACAATAAGTGCTGGAAGGATAAAAGAAAGCAGAAAAGAGGGTTATTCCATGGACAACTTTTTTTACAGCATAAATGCCACCTTACCGATTTTTTTAATTATGATACTCGGGAAGATACTAATAAAACTTCATATTATTAATGAGGCTTTTACGAAAACGGCAGACCGTTATGTTTTTATGGCGGCTCTACCTGCCCTTGTCTTTAAAGATATCACAAAAAATGATGTGCGGAGTAAGTTTGACGGGGGCTATGTGCTGTTCTGTTTTATGGTAACCCTTGTTATTATTCTATCCCTCTGGGGACTGACCTCTCTTCTTATGAAAAGTAAAGAAGAGCAGGGCGCCTTTATTCAAGCATCATATCGAAGCAGCGCCGCCATCCTTGGACTCGCTTTTATTGACAATATGTATGACGGCGCCGGTATGGCTCCTCTTATGATTATCGGAGCCGTTCCTCTGTTCAATATTTTTGCTGTAATCATTCTTACGTTAAAGGGAACACACAGTGAGCGAAAACCGGATATCCGGACAACTCTGACAGATATTTTTAAGAATCCCATTTTAATCAGTATTTTTGTGGCGCTGCCATTTGCTTTTTTAAATATCCATCTGCCTGTTTTTATGGATAAAATGATTGACAGCATCGCCAGTACGGCAACCCCGCTGGCGCTCATTTCAATCGGAGCGTCTTTTGAGGGGCGGAAAGCAATAAAGAAAATCAGGCCCGCACTGGCGGCCTCGTTTATTAAACTCGTTTTACTGGCAGCTCTTGTCCTGCCGTTAGCAGTGTATCTGGGCTACCGCAATCAGGAATTGATGGCAATTCTCATTATGGTCGGTTCCCCGACAACGGTATCCTGCTACATTATGGTAAAAAATACGGGCAATGACGATGTATTAACGTTAAGTATTATCGTGCTTACCACATTGTTATCCTCGATTACACTCACGGCGTGGATTTTCCTGCTGCGCAGTCTGGGTACTTTGTAGCGCCTGCCATCGTCAGGCTAACAGATAAGCCGGCTTATGGAAGCCGCTCCCCCGCTTACTTCCATCCGCAGAACCGCTTTCCCTGCTTTTAAATCAGCCGTCTGCGCGAGAGAGTATGTCTTCTTTTGCGCCCCAAGCGTCACCTCGCCAATCTTAACATCGCCGTTATAGAGCGTTACTTTGGCATTCTGTGTAGAAGAGCCAACTACGCCAAATTGATATGCCCCATCTGCTGCCACACGGATGCTGTATTCATATGATTTATCCTTTTCTGCCACAAGCTCACTGCCTGTTTCATCACTTCCCTCATAGCCGACAGCATCTATATAACCGGGAACATCATAGAACTTTTTTGTCTCCGTTATAATATGATTCATTTTGACCGTACCCTTTTTCACTTTTACCTTGAAAAATCCGTCGCTCACTTTAATTATTTTTGATTCTTTTAAGCGGTAATTTTTTTCCTGCGTGCCGGGCGACACGCTGCCAAGCAACGTGTCGTTCCAGTACAGTTCTACCTCGCCTCCGTCCGCAGAAGAACCGTTGATACCGAACTGATATGTCTCCCACTCTGTGAGAACAGTTGAATATTTGTATTCCTCTCCCGCTTTCATCGTGCAACTCTCCGCATATGCCGTACTTCCATCATAAGAGGAAGCATTAATGTTTCCCGGAATCGCAAAGCGGTCAAACGTCAATCCCATCTGCGCCGTCTTGGCAGCCGGCTTCTTACCGACATAATAACTCTCTTCCGGCCCGAAATGGCTCTTCTGTACGCTTTGTGCAGAAACAACCACTTTCTGTAATACAAATGCCGGGTCTGCCGCATAAATACGGATAGTATTGACACCTGTCTTGAAGTTTGCCGTGCGCTCCGTCTTTCTGCCATTATTTTTTACATCATCCGGCCACGTACAATTATAAGTTCCCGGCACAAATGTATTGCTGTCTACCGTATTTACTGTCTGTACTTGTCCCGCATTAACCGACAATCCATAATAGATACCTACATCGTCTCTCTCGATATTATTGGACGGCGCACTGTATACCGTAACTTTATAGTCGCCCTCTGCTGGCACATATACGCTGTATTCTGCGTATGGCGCCTTGGAGGCATCTTTTCCATATCTCTTATCTGCCGGTTGCATTTTCAGCGATTCTCCCATCTTGCCATAACCTTTCATGACAAGTACGGTTGCTCCATCCGCATTATCTTGTTTTTTCGTATAATTGCCCGGTAAAATTGAAGCGTAACCGTTGGCGTACACATATGTCTTATCCGCAAGTTTCGACGTATCAAATACTTTAGCCGAAACTGCTACCGTCACCTTACTATCTCCGCTCTGGATTACGACAGAACCTGTCTTGTCTGCCGATACCTTATCCCAGTCAACCGATATTTCAAACGTGTCCTGCATTTTAACGGAGCCGGTTTTCTTTGACAGCTTAATCCAGTCCTCGCTGGCTGTCGCCGTATAGTTGTACATATTGGCTCCCTGATTGGAAAGCGTTACCGTGTAGGACTCCTGATTGATATTGGTAAAATCATCCAGCGCAATCTGGCCTTCTGTAACCGTCTCTGCATGATTTTCCACGGAAACAGACATCTTCGTTCCCTCCGCCGGCTTCAGCCATTTGGCTGTCGGGTATTTCCATCCGGCAGAATCCCATGACGTATAGCCTACGTGCGGGGAACTCATCATCTTCTCCCACTTGTTGCCAACGCCCGGCATATTTTTATTGTACGTCTCCTGAAGTTCCTTATCAAGGGCGATACATTCATCTACCATAATCGCATATAAGTTAGCGTTTGAACTCTTTTCATTATAGTAATACTTATTGAGCCCGCTGCAAATCTGCATTTTCGCCACGTTGGCCGACGCCACGACAGGGAAGTATACAAACTGGAAGTATGCCGCCTGCAAACGCTCCGGCACCACTTCCTGATATGTCTTTGCCCTGCTTATCATATCTTCAATCCGGCCCAGCATTCTCTGTGCCTCGTTATAGTTGGAAGCGTCGTACGTCACCGAAGAAACAACCTCCGGTTTGCAGGAACCATTTAACCATGTATAGTCTTCCAGCAACGTTTGTACTGCCTGCTGCTGTTCCTGATTCAGGGCGTCCCCGAATTGCTGCTGCACCCATTTTTCCATATACGCATCGGTCTTGTTTCCGCCATCTTTTCCCCATGTATCATAATCATAAGCGAGGTCGAGGAAGTAGGAAATATTCATTTCCATCGGTTTCAAATCGCCGACATTGACAATCCACATATCGTCGACGCCGTGCTCATAAGCAAGCGACATCTGTTCCCATACTTTATCGAGCTGTACCGTATTCACCCACTCATAGGAAGTCGGGCCGCCGTGATAATCGAAATGATAATACATACCCCAGCCGCCTTTGCGGTTACAGTCTTCGCCCTCCGGCAATGTACGCATATTACCGAAGTTGTCGTCGCACAACATAATCATTACATCATCGAGAACATTCCATTTCTTCAGACCGGCCACCTGCGACGTGCCATGCCAGAAATCTTCTACTTCTTTGTACACCGTAAGTACCTGCGGCGCATTTTGCAGATTATTTTCTTTTAATATATTTTTCTGTGTTGTAATAACTTTCTTTAACAGATTAATATTATCTGCCACGGTTCCGCCCAGCGCCGAATCGGCCTCGCCGCGCATACCAAGAGTATAAACATTCTCAAACGGCATGTTTCGTTTTACACCGTCACGCCAGAAATTGGTAATTCCCTCTTCATTGGAATTAAAATCCCATTTGTTACTCGTACTGTATTTTTTATATTTTGACTGCCACTCATTGCCGGCACGGCACAATGGCTCATGGTGGGAAGTTCCCATGATAATGCCGTATTTATCTGCCAGTTCGGCATTCGCCAGCCTGCCCTCCTTACCGCCGTCTTCACTGAAAGTGTTCGACCACATTGCCGGCCACAGATAATTTCCCTTGCAGCGGAGAATCAACTCATATACGTTATCATAAAACTTTGAGTTATAATTACCGAACTTTTTCTTTACCCAGCCGGTCAGCGACGGCGCCTCGTCATTGAGGAAGATACCACGGTATTTGACCGACGGCTCTTTCGAAGTATAAGTATAACTCTCGTTGGTAAACGAAATTTTGTCTTTCTTCACCGGCGTCACATCGCCCCAGTATACCCACGGGGAAACTCCCATCATCTCGGAAATGTGGTAGATACCGTATATCGTGCCGCGCTTGTCGCTGCCGACAATCACAAGGGCGCTTGTCAGTCCCTCGGCCGGATTCTCTACTACCTGAACCTTATACGTCTCGGTTTTCTTAGCAATGTCCGATACATCCAGTTTTCCGTCCGCAATAAGCTTATCAATGACGTCGTTATTTCCTATGGAACCGGCAATGACAGCCGACTCGCGAATCGCAGAGGCCGTATCTACAACACGTGGTTTTGCCCCTTTTGCCGATACGATATTGACATCCTCCTGAAACGACTGTGCAATCAGGGAAAGACCGTCATAATCAGCACCCTTTTTATCTACATAAATATCCGCGGAAGAAACATCGGAAGCAAGAATAAAGCTGCCCGGTTCATTTTGTTTTAAAACCGGCACTTCCGTCGGCGTAGGTTCGGCCGAAGCCGTTCCTTTATTATCATTGCCCGGCGTTTGCTGCGGTATCGTATTACTCTCGGCCATAACAGTAATCTTGATGGACGCTTTGGCGCCGCGGCCATCTTTGGCATAGGCTGTAATCGTCGTAGTTCCCTGTTTTTTCCCTGTAACCACGCCTTTACTGCTCACGGTGGCAATCTTTTTATCCTTACTTGCAAAGGCCACTTTCTTCACCGTCGCCTTAGACGGATTGACGACAGCTTTCAGTTTCGTTGTCGAACCTGCCGTAATCGACGTTTTTTCCGCCGATAATTTCACTTTGGAAGCTTTTTTAAACTTCTTGTATACGGTTACTTTTATTTTTACCGATTTCTTTGGTTTTGTTTTGCTGGCAATGGTAATCGTTGCTTTGCCTGCCTTTTTCGCTTTCAGCTTACCCTTTTTGTTGACGGAGACAACCGATTTTTTACTGGAAGTAAATTTCAATGCCCCTTTTGCCGGCTTTACTTTCCATTTTAAACGGTAGCTCTCACCCTTTTTCAACGCCAATGTGCGAATCACCGGCTTTTTGAGCGTAAGCTTCTTTACTTTGACCGCCTTGACCGCCGCTGCCGGATTACCCGTTCCCGCCACAGCGGTTGCTATCATGGCAAGAGATAACGCAACTGCCATGAAACGTTTCTTCGTTCCTCTGTGATTTTTCAAAAATACCGTCTCCTTTTCATTTTACTGTTCTGAAATTTTTCCCTCAATATCATAACCTACGATACGGATTTTGCCATCTGACATTGCTACACGGCATTCATAATTCAAATTCGGCAGCGAATAATAGACCATTTTATTGGCAATTGGATAATCCGTCAGATTTTCTTCCACATATCGGTTTAACTCTATCCGCGCCGCCAGCGGATACAATGGATTGTGATAAATGGCAAGATACGAACCTACCGTCACAAGTACGCCTAATATACAGGCAGTAATTCTAACCGCTGATTTTTTATCTCGGTTTCGCGACAGGCAAATCAAAGCGCCCCCACCGATACCGATTGCTTCCAGAATAAGCAGGACAATCAAACACTGAAAAAGTATTATGGCAATACTTACAGCATTCGTCTGCAGACGGGCAATCGCATTGGCGTCACCGGCAACAAGCTGATAGAGGGCTGAACATAAAGCAGTACAGCCAAAAACCGTTAAGCACGATTTCTTTAAAAATATGTAAGACGCTGCCCCTATAAGCGGTACGATTAACATTACCTGCGGCAAATCAAAATATTTCATTAACGCCCCATATTCTAATATCCCTATAATGATAAATGCAATCGTAAGCGTTCCCGTTCGGATTTTCTTCCAGCGTTCCCTCATGGCTTCCTCCTTTCCGGTTTCGGACATAACGCCCCTTACTAACATAATAAGCCTGTTTTTAATGATAAGCAAGGCTTTTTATCTCATTCCATATAATGTCTCAAGAAGCTCCTGAAAAACAGGTATTTTCTTTACTTTTTTCAACTTTATTTTACCTATACTGCATAATTCACACACATAATTTTTTATAATTTCATTGCAGACCCGAATTTCCCTCGGTCTCCCATATTCATCAATATTTTGCAGAATACTATTTATCAATACCTCCCCTTCAAACTCATCCGGTGGTACGATATCCGAACTAAAAACCATACCGGTTGCCGCATCCGCCAGCATAACCAGCCGGACGGCGGCGGGACGCTCAAACCCTTCATCTTCAATTGATACCGGAAGACAATCAATATGAATATCCAATCCTCGATTTTGCTGCGGTATTTTACAGAGTTGCCGAGCAAACTCTCCATCCGGAATTTGCATCTGGAGAAATTGATAGGTAAAAAACGGCAACGGCCTCTCCATGCCATCCCATTGTCTGGTTTTCTCATTCCATGAAAACCAAAATAGATTCCCTTTTTCAAAATCAACCTGCATCTTGTTCTTTTCATAATATGTAAGCGCCTGAGCAAGTCGTGATAAATAGGCCGTCATGCGTCCTGCCTCCGCTGCATCCATATTGTATGGTAAATATCCCGTCTTATGGGAGAGAAAATACGGCCACTGATTTTTCCCCCGAAACTTATAACCCAGCGATTTTATGATTTGATATTGCTCCTGCGACAATTCGTTGCGCTCCCCCCAGTAACAGGTCAGGTTAGTCTGCGTAAGTCCTGCATATGTTTCCGAAATATTAAGCCTCCCCTGATTACACAACCTCCAAAAATCATTCAACCCTTCAAATCCTTCGTAAATGGAAATCCCATAACATTCACCTCCACGCCCTAAAATCACGGCGAATGCAATATCAGCGCCCTCCGCAAGGGCAAACAAATCCATATCCCAGAACTTCTCCCATGGTTTTAATTCCTTAATCTTTGCCGCTGCTTCATACAAGACCCGCCATTCTTCCAACGAGGCCTCTTCTCTCTCATGCTGCTCTCCGGCGCCAGTGGCAATCGTATACAATGGCTCCCCGTTCCAGACACTTTCATAGATTTCCTGAGCAGTCATTGGTTCATGCATTTTATCACTCAAAAAATAATTTTTCAATTGGCTGTTTACTTTTTCCAAATCATATTCATCATATGGTAATGACTCTACCCAATCCTTCGTCTCCTCATATTCTTCATCCTCAGGATTTTCCAGAACCTCAAGCAAATGATAATAACCATATATGCCGCCACAATCTTCATATGGAGTATTGCCTTTGTATTTCAGAACCATCGGATAGTCAAATTCATAGTCGGGTAAAATTTTCTCAATTTCTACCCGATGCTGCCAGTCATCGCCTAAATCATAAATATAAGTAAACCAGTCTTCACTATCCATAAAAGGCTCAATAGGCGTTTCTGCCGAGTTCAGTACTTCTTGCCTTCCCCAGCCAAAATCTTCAAAAATTTCCTCCACCACAACTCCCAAATGATAAAACTCAAATTGAGAGAGATGGCCGCCATACCATCCCATCACTTCATTTAAAATAAAACCAAACTGCGAAAACGTCAGCCCAGCCGGCACAATAAACCGCCTCCATATAGGTGGATGGGAATTTTTAATCATAATCTTCATCTGATACGCTTTCAATATTTTCTTCCTCCCTCTAATAACCGTATTCTTCTTTCAATCTCTCATAAATCTCAAATGCCACCGGACAGACGGTAATGGCATCCAGAACACCATACAAACTCTCTAACCGCCCCGGCTGGTTTGTGTACGGATATTTCACACAATTATCCGGCTTACATTCTCCCAGCCTGCAGCTTCCATCTTCCTGAAGAAAGTCACAGGGCTTGTGCTTCGTATAATATCCCCCTGTCTCCTCTTCCCTTTTTGCTTCCAGAAAGGAAGCCATGAATTGCTCCTTTGTCATCTGCAATTCTTCCGCATCCCTCTCAATATCTTCGGCAGGAATAATCCCATGAAACATCTTGCAGCAGTTTCTACAACGATTACAGTCATATTCTGCAAACAGTTCCTTGTGCAGACGTAAAAACTGCTCATCTAATTCTTTTTCCTCCGCATTTATTTTCAGAAATGTCCGAAATTCAAAATTTTCATCCTCTTTTTCTTTTGCCATTCGCGCTACTTTTCTTGGTGGTATCATGTTTCCTCCTTAATACATATTCTGCCTCCTGTTGCATTACACACAACTGCTTCCATACACAGGTAGAACTCTTACTATCTTTGTTTCACTTTCTGTATCAAATTATAACAAAATCCGCCTCTTTCCGCCACTTATTTTTTTCTGTCACCTGTTTATTTTAGCGACTGCTGCCTATCGGTTTCTACATTCCGTTTTCTGAACGAGGCTCCCTATTTTCTGATAAATACAAATTTTACCGCGAAAGACAGAATCTGTCTATCTCCTCTGTTATACTCAAAATAGCAAAACAGACTACGCAATAACAATTAGAAACAATTAAAAATATGATAGGAGACAAAAGAATGGCAGCAGATGAAAATCAATTTCAGGAAACAGAAAATGAAACAATCGGGAAGAAAGTTCTATACAAACTATTTGAGATAATCGGCGGGATACTTGGCTTGTTTATCGTCTATAGTCTATGGAACAATTATAGTCAGGAACATTTCCGTTATAAGGAAATCTACGAACAGGCGGAGACTTCGCTGCGTAAAGACATGGGAAACACAAGTAATTTAGAGTTGAGTGAATATGACAAAGACCGAATTACAGAACAGGGAGTTACCATTTGTGATTTCGGGAAAGGAAACCTCAAATATAAGATTTATAATGTCAATATTCATGTATCCTGTGACGGCTCGTATGAGATTTCTCCTAATATTAAAGTATACTATTACGATAACGAACAAGATGCCGGCGAGGGCGTAGATGCCACAGTACAGTCTCATTATTATACGATTGGAGTACTGGATTCCATTCGTAATGCCTATAACGAATGGGAACAGAAAAGCTATGAGGCAATTGATAAGTGGGCGAACGACATGGAAAATAGATAGGTCCCGGATATTCGGCCACCTTTTTATATAAACTTTTTCATATTTTCTAACATTTTCCATATATTACATCCAATATTATGAATCAACTCAAATTCATCACTTGAAAAATTTTTAGCCCTATCTATCGCCGTGTCTACATATGGCAAATAGTTTCTTTCAAAATGAATTCCTCTTTTCCCATGATTTACTTTATTTGATACTTCCTTACTTACAAAAGTATGACTTTTAGATACCTTTGCATTTTCCTTTATTTTATCCAATTCTTTTGAATACTCAATTTTAACATCCGATAAATGCAGTAACAACCAGAATTCAAAACAAGGATTAGCTATGTAACATTGGTATTTCTTTTTTCTACAGTAACTAACAATACTTTCCATATTCACCTCCGAATGCGTCTGTACATCTCTATCTATCAGTATAGCAAACTCATCTAAATTATGATTATATTTTCGCAAATACTTTCTATAGCTGGCATTATAACCTATCTTTTGCAATTCTGTATTAAATTCATTTCTCTCATGTTTGGGAATATTGTTAGGGTTCTCTAAATAGTTCTTAATAAATTGTATGCCATAATGCTCAACAAATTCTTTAGGGATTTCTTTTACTAAATCTTCATCTCCAATTTCTCTTAACCGAAGATATTCTTCCAATAGCTCTACAACCTGTTGAGGTGCACTATTTGTATCTTTTCTATGCCTTTTCAGTACTTCTACGTCTACTTTAGAAGTAATTCCCAAACGTTCCCGATATCTTGAAATTCCTTCAAAATACTCTTTTTCCGTTTTATTTCCTTCTACAGATAGAAAAATAATTTTTTGTACATTTTCCCTTTCCTTATCATTTTCCCTTTCATATACATTAGCAGACAATCTAAATTTATTAATCATTATTTTGCCACCTCTATTTCTGTCTAATCTTCGTAGAATACAGGAACTGCTCCATACCGCCCTAACAAATATTCCCTATCAATTTTTTTATCATACCTCTCTTTGAATTTATTCAACGAAAATATTTTAGAACTATGATCTTCCTGACGTTCCACAAACCATATTTCATCTTGTCTCAACAAATCCAAATCTAACAAATTGGAATCATGCGTGGTCGCAATAATTTGGTAATCATAATTTTCTGTAAGTTCATAAAATAGTTCCAAAAACCGTCTGGTAAGATTTGTATGAAGGCTCCTATCAATCTCATCAATAACAATTATCTTACTCCTTTTCTTTTCATAAAACAGAGGTATCAGGTCAAATAAACGTTTCGTTCCATCTGATTCATCAATATATTCAAACAAGTCATCTGGATTTCCGTGATTAAGTAATAATTTATTATATACTATATTTCCATTTTCATCTTTTCTTAAAATAAAAACTTGTTTATTTATCTTAAACATAATTGGGTGATTGCTTGTTTCATTAGAAATATCAGCTTCTATTTTTTCTGCATCTTCTAAAGGTATATTTTCCAAGACCTTATCAAAATCCATCTCCTCTTTTTGCGTTTCGACAGACTCTATACCTGTATCAAAGAAAGACATCAAATTAGAAAAAAGAATTCTTTTTTCTTCCTCTGCGGCTGCATCATTCAATCCACTGTACTTAGAATTTGGAAAAAGTATAATCATATCCTCAAACCATTCATAAACTTTTCTGATTTTTGCGAAAAGTCCCTCTTTATCTGTAGTCCTTAAGGCAATATCATTTAAAATTGTCTTTTTCCTATATGCATCAGATATATTCTCACCAAATCCGTCTAAATAAAAATTCAATTTGACTCTATCTTCTTTAGTTTCAAAAAGAATATCACTTTCGGCATAACTTAAACCATCTTTATCAATACCTCTATTAAATAGATATATTTCTTCCTCATTTGATTTTATCTCACTCAACCATTCTCCTACTATCTCGCGATTTGCATAAGAAACAGCTATACCGTACGAAAATTCTTGATTATCAATCATGATTCGGTACTCAAAAACACCGGGTTCTATATATTTGTCTTTAGCCAATCTAAAATGCCTTTTCGACAAATTTACATTGCTCACTCCATTTAAAATTATCTTTCTCGAAAAAAAAATTGCCTTTACTAAATTGCTTTTGCCACCCGCATTTGCACCAAAAATCATTCCGCTCTTAAGTATCCTTCTATTCGCAATATTCGAAATATGCATTTTGTGCCGTGTGATTTTACTAGCAAGAAACGAAATACTTTGTGACTCATTAAACGACTTATAATTTGAAACAGAAAATCCTATTAGCATAATACTACTCACTTTCCTTTCTTCTATCATCTATTATATTGTTAATTATTCACAATGTCAATAAATATATTCCTTGCATTTTCGCAAATAGCTCCATTGCAATAAATAATTTGTGATTTTTTCACATTTCGCATTGACAACAATAATTGTAAATGTTATTATTAACCGCAATGGTTGGCACTCGAAACCATCGAGTGCTAGCTTGAAATAAAAAAAATGGCCATTTTGACCACCTTTTCAAAATGAATTTACTTGACTATGCAATGGCAATGCCTTGCTGGGGATGTGAAGCAGTACCCTCGTAACCGCTCCATGCGATCAAGCGATTTTATGAATTCATCCATATGCCAGTCACATCCTTATATTGAAATTTGGCTATATTATAATACTTTATCGCGTCAAATTCAACAAACTATGGAAAGAACCTATGGAGCGTTTACGTTATTTTGCCGTTTATTGGAACAAGTCCATAGCCTTTTTCGTGTTTGAGCCGTTTGCGGGAATATATCAATTATCCACATTTTCATCGATTGCGAAAGTGAAATCTTTTGCCTTAATCGTTGACAATTCCGCACTATCCGGATTAGCCGTATTTATCACACGTCTTGCATGATTCATAACCAAATCATCATATAGATTTCTTACCAATCTACCATTTGCGAAATTTTCGTCTTTTGCCAATGTCTGCTGTTCAAAAAATAAATGAATTTTTTCTTTTGCTTCCTCATCCAGACTATAGTCATTATTCTTACACATAAAAATAAGTATCTTATCCAACTCATTCGGACTATAATCATCAAATTCTATAAATGTATTGAACCTGGACTTCAAACCTGGATTAGATTCAAAAAACTTATTCATAGGCTCTGTATAGCCTGCAACAATCACAACCAGATCTTCTCGGTAATCCTCTAAAGCCTTGGTCAGTTCTGTTAGACATTCCCTACCATAAGAGTCCGAGTGGTCATTTTCTGTGATGCTATAAGCTTCATCAATAAACAAGACGCCACCTTTGGCCTGTTCAATTACTTTTTTAACCTTAAGTGCTGTCTGTCCCTGATATCCAGCAATCAAATCAGTTCTTGAAACCTCAACAAAATGTCCCTTTGAAAGCAACCCTATACGTTTATAAATTCGACCTACGATGCGAGCCACTGTCGTTTTGCCTGTTCCTGGATTTCCGGTAAATGCAAGATGCAATGTGTTCTTTGCAGAATGGAGATTTTTCTCCCGACGCATTTTCTGAACCTTCTGATACACAATTAGGTCTTGAACTTTATTCTTTACTTTTTCTAAGCCTACAAGTGCATTCAGTTCATCCAATAAATCTTGGAGTGTTCTTGTATCCTCATCCACTTCATCGGTTGGTTTACAAATTCCTTGTATTGTAGAATAGCCATAAAACTCAATCAAACTGGAGTTAACAAGTTGCGCCACCTTTTTAGCCTCAATCTCATACTTAGGATTATCAACCATTTCAGAAATTTTTCTAAGAAGTGCAATTGTAGCAACTTTGCTGCTATCTTCTACAATCACGATAGCCAGTTTTGTTATTTCCCCACAAGCATCAGTTACTGTATCTAACTTAGACGCATTATTGACTAGTGCCTGTCCGTACTTGTCCATTATATCACCTTCATAAGGAGTAAAATCAGTTCAATAATTGCAAGCCCCGCCGAACCTCCAGCAATCCAATACGCATATTTAACTTTCTTTGTTAAGGTCTCAATAGCTACATTGGCTTTCTGTACCGCTTCCGCAATATTCTCATTTACTTCTTCCTTATTTTTCTGAATCTGGTTATCCAGCAAATTCGCAGTAGATTCAAGTTTTTCAGATAAATCAGAGAAAAACTCTTTAAATGATTTTGCTTCATTACGAAGAGTAAGAATATCTCTGTTTACCTGATCTGACAAAATCTTATTTTTATTATTAGCCGTTGCAATATCTTCTGTTGTTTTCTTGGAAAACTTTGTAATGCTATTTGACACTACTCTGATTTCGTTTTGTATACTCTTGCAATCAAACCAAATTTTATCGATATCAGTTAGGTGCTTATAGCTTTCCAGTTCTTCCTTGAAAACTTTTAACGCGGTAACAATTTTTGAGATATTTGCTACGTGCTCTTCTATTTCCGCTTGATGCGCATCCAATTTGCTTTGCTGATTTGCAAGTTTTTCATTATGCTGTTTCAGTGTTCCTTGTTGCACCCTAACATCATTGCTGGTTTTTTCTATAGCTTTAACATTGGCAACAATGCTTGTGATGTAATCTTTATCGAGTACATCAAGTGCATTATAAACTTCTCGGAACTCCTTACGCACCTTGTTGTTTGTTGTATTAACAGCAATAAAATGCTCCTGAATAGTTTCAAGTCTCCTGTTCAACTCATATCCGGTTACTTTATGGTCACCAAGACCCAAAAAGCCACCATCTGCTCGAACTTTATCAATTTCGAGTTCAGCCTCCGTTTTCTCAGAAAACTCCTTCAAACGATTTTTTGCCAAATCAAAGCTATGTCTTTTAATAACTATCTCATTCATAATCTACACTCCTACTTTAACAGGTCATCCAATTCATCAGAAATCGAACCAATCTCCTTCATAACCGAAACAGATTCGCTATCAATAATAACCTCTTTGTTTTCGTCCTTTGCGTTCGCATCATTTTCGCTTGAAAAGTCTTCTACAAAATCTTCCATAATGTTACTGTATGCATCTTTCATGATAGAACCGGCTTCAGAATGTCTTTCATAAACAGCCTGTACATTTTCACTCTTAGCTTGATACATTTCCTCAACAACATTGCTGTTCTGAGATTTTTCTTCCTCTTGAGTGTTAGTTTCAAAATCAGCCTTTTTATCTACCGTTTGGGGTGTAGCAGTATTTGTTTTACCTTTTTTGCATAACCAGTAAACAACACCTGCCGCTAATCCGACTACTGAAGCATAAATGAACCACTTTTTCATTTTCGTTTTCCTCCTTACTTCAACCCTTCAAGTAAATCGTCTAAATCATTGCTTACCTTTTCGATTTTCTTGTTGGTAATTACATCTTCTGCATCTATTATTGGTAAATATTCATTTTCGGAAAAATCTTCTACAAAATCCTCCATAATGTTTCCATATGCATTCTTCATAATAGAGGCTGCCTCTTGATGTCTTTCCGAAATATTAGATTGGGCATTTTCTTTATCTCTATCGAGCAAAACTTCGTTTACAATTTGGATTTGATGCTGTTTAGCGATAACTTGGTTTCCTTTTTCTATTTTAGCCGCTGACACATCTTCCTTTTGCTTTTTTGAAATCAACTTATCAAGAAAATTGATTACAATTGCACCAATTATGCCTGCAACAACGGCACCAAGGAAAATACCAAGAATGTTTGCCAAACTGCCAAGCAATGGAATCTCAAATGCAAAAACCGGAATGGTCATAAGCCCTTTCTCAATGACTTCCCCTAACAAAAGGACTCCTGCTCCAGTCAATCCAGCAATGACAATTTTTCCAACTTCCATCAAAAGGATTCCAACAGTTTTCCCTTTATTAGCAGGGTCTTTGATGTACTTAACCGCACTTTTTAGTGAACTCCAACCTTGTTTCAGCATCATCCATACTTTCTTTATGGTTCCGAATACAGGTCCAATAATAGCTGTGGCTACGGTAGAAAATACCGTATTACCTGCATTAATCAAGTGAGTTTTCATTTTACCTATAAAAGAGTGAATTGCTTCTTTCAGACTATCTAATAAAGTGTCCAATGCTTTGTTAGCAGTCTTAAACCACTTAACCAACTTTGCAATAATCTCTCTAACTAATTCAGCCAACAATTGCATAAGTACAGCACGAAGAGCCTTTCCACCAACACGGAATGCTTCTTTTTTTTGAGACTGTTTTCCGGCGGCAATCGATTTTTCTTCTGCCTCTTTTTTCTGTTTTTCATACTCTTCACGTGCCTCGGCATCTTTTTTACGAAGAGCCTCTTCATCAATATTAAAACGCTCAGTAGCTTTTTTGCCATCTCTTTCGCTGTCCAAAAATTCAGACATTGTCGAATCACCTTTAGATTGGTTGGCCGCAGAATCCATTAAATTAAGGTTTTTCTCACTATTAGCAAACGCAATCTGTTCCTCGCGTGTCATGTGTGCATTAGCTGCTGGGTCGCGAATAATTTCACCTGCCGAAACAGTATGGTCCATGTTAGTATTGGCAGTATTTTTGCCAGTGGGTCTCCCTTTATCAAAATCAGAACGTGCATCTTTATTTAATACCTTTTTCCAAGATCCACTTCTATTATCATGTTTTTCCCAGACCTTTTGGTCATCATTGTATCTATAATTACTATTCTTATGTTCGATATTTGGATCCTTTTGAAAATTACTCTGCCAATCATCATACCGTTGTTGATAGTCAATTTTGGTATTATGCGTTGCAATCTTTCCCTCTGCAAAATTTTCGGTTGTTTGAATATGGGCTTCATTACGCAAATCAAGGTGGAGACCATTATTCTCTTTAATAAAGTCTTCGCCTGCAGTAACTGCTACTTGGTTTAAAAATTGTTCCCACACAACATCCATAATGACATTTCCTAAGTTGTCAGGATTTCCAATTTTCTCTTTTTCTTCTGCCAAAAATTGCATATCTGCAAGTTCTTCTTCTAATTGGCTCTGAAGTTTTTCTTCTAATTCATCGAAATCAAACGATTCAGTAAACTCCTCGTTTAAAATATCCTCATCATTAAAAATAGCATTTTCCTTTGCCATAACTTTCATCCTTTCCCATTATTTCAAAAGACGGTGTGTATAGTTTCCAACACCGATTATGCACTTTTACGCGTCCTAAAAACGGACGCAAAATATCTAATTAGTGTCTGCTGATTAAGCAGGCATTGACAGTTTAAGTTCTTCATATATGTTCCGTTTTTGGAACATATACAAAAGAGCAAAAAGTATCTGCCTCTGCATCTTAAACAGATTCGAGACAAATACAGATAATGCGATAGATGTCAGCTGGGTTTCTTCCAGCTTTGTGGTTATCAGTCCCATTCCATAGCAGCATTTATCTAAGCTGAATGCTCTCTCCACTTCAATCCTATCTGTATTATCCGATAGTATGGTCGTTGACATTCTTAATCTGCGTTTATTCCAAAAAAAAGCGTAACACTCCTGTCTTGAATCTGCCAATGAGGTCTCAGAATCAGCCCATTCAAACCCCCAATCCCGTCCAAGTTCCATTAATATTGATTTTTTAGTGCCATATGAAGAAGTAAAAGCTTTCCCTTCGCTGAGAACTTCCTGTAGCGCTACTACATCAAACTTTTCTCTTTTTATGATTTCAGCAATCTTCTTTAAGTCACGTTCATTTTTATTTCCAAGAGCGGTTAACCCGATATTTTTTAAATTAAAAGAGCCTATCTTATATCCCATCAAATCACCTCCACCGCTTCCCCTTGACCTCTCAGCCACATATCAATCCCCTTGCCGAACACTTCTGCCGATATCGTATAAATGCCCTCTTCCTCATCCAATATTTGGGCAGTCGGCAGCCTGTCCAACACCGCTTCCACATTCAGACCGGAATATTTAAAAGTGACCCGCCGCAGTTTCCCGCCATACATAAACTGAATCCGTTTTCTAAACTCACCTTCCTCAAATCTCTCGTTATAGGGGATATGGAAACGTTCATCCAGCACCTCATAAGAACAGATTCGGTCAATTCTGTATATTGTCGGAAACGCATCTTCCATGACTTCAAAGTCCTGTCGTACCATCTCATCCTCAATAAAGGCTGTCAGATAAAAATAATATTCGGAAAACATAATCGCCACCGGCTTCAATTTGCGCTGAACTACTTTTTTATCTTTTTGCCTCAAATAGTGAATTTCGATATAGCGGTTTTCGTGGACTGCCTGCCCGATATCCCACATTTTATCCACAAAAACTGATTTGTGACAAAGCTCTATATAATGATACTCCTCATTCCGAACCAAATCACGCACTCGCCTCTGATTCGCCTCGGGAACACAACAGTCAATCAGCTTAGCGAGCATTTCGCTCATTTCCTTCTTTGTAAATGCTCTGCTGTCCAGTAAAATCTTGCAGATGGCAAGGATTTCACTATTCGAGAACCGCATCTGGTCCGTCTGCTCCAGATAATATCCATCCTTTTCCCTGTCATATAGTATCGTATTGACAATACCTGTATCTGCTACCGAATAATCAAGAAATTTGCGTATATCCTCGATATCCCGTTGAATCGTCCGCCGCGCAACATGATAATGATTGGCCTCCTCCGCTTTATAAATCAGTTGGCCATTCAACAGTTTCGTATACAGACTCAATACCCGATTTACTTTTGTTTCTTCCGACATAAATTACCGTCCTTTCTTTCGTCTTTCCGCCAGAGTTCCAGCAGCTCTACCAATTGCGGCTGTGTCATAAATCCACCTTGTTCATGCTTCAAATAAGTCAGCCACATTTGAGAAATTATATGTTCTTTTTTGTAAAGGAAACCGACATCCTCTTCCGATATCTGTCCATTCTCCAGAAAAAAAATCACCACACAATCATAAAAATGGATTTTATCACATATATCAACTATAGTCTGTTTATCATACTCCGCTATAAATGCTTCCCATTCCTGATAAACCCGAGTTCTCACTATTTGCTCTGGTTCCACTCTTTTATTCACTTTTCATCACACTCTTTCCTATCACTCAACGGCAGAATCTCACCGTCAACGGCGAAGTAGCATGTATCCGACATATCGTCCTCATGCAGGGTAAGAATCCATGCTTTATAATCTCCGGCTTCGGATATGTTTACACGGAAATGCATGGCCGGCGCCTCTTTCGGGTTATCCCATGTGTGAGGCGGCCCGAATACCTGCATGGCAAGACCTGTTCCGCCATCCGTCTGCGCGCGCACATGGCTCCAATAAACGGCGCCTGAAACATCCGGCGTAAGATACGCATGGGCAGAATTTTCAAGCGTATACTCTGCCTCTAGTGAAAGTATCCCGTCTTTCTCCTGAAAAACGCCTCTTGCAAACATATCCGTAATATCCGCAATGCCGTTTCCGGCATAATAATCTTCATAGCGGCGGGCACCGCGAACAGCCTGCCTTGTCATGTCATTCTTTCTGTATATCCGGTTATACTTCCAAAATTCTTCATCGACGTACACCACATCAGGCAGAATATCGTTATCCGCAGCCATATACATACCATTCTGAATGGCAGTCAGTTCTTTCATATTAATATGTGGCATATCCGCGCGGTAGTGTACAGAAGAAAAACCAAAAAATGTATCCCTTTTCCTCTCCGTATATAGATT
Organism: uncultured Eubacterium sp.; assembly: GCA_910589595.1. Taxonomy (GTDB): domain Bacteria; phylum Bacillota; class Clostridia; order Lachnospirales; family Lachnospiraceae; genus Eubacterium_F. The sequence continues at coordinate 39,096 of CAJUTM010000006.1, read as the reverse complement.
TATCTTATGAATTGAGACATACTTATCAATCATATACAATTGCAGCGTATGTTTTCCTGCTCTTAACAATGGCAGCCATATGGAAAGCTTTTCTCCGTTATTTAAAACGCTCTCTTTCCATGCCCCTCTCCACTCGTCTGTCGTAGGCGACTCCACGACAACAGGAGGGTTCTTGTCAACCCCTATCGCAAACCTTATTCTGCCCCGCGAATCAAGAGTAAGAAACCTTGTAATTTCAAGTTCAAATTCCCCCTCGCTTTTTAATAGGAAAGAATATTCCAGACATGGGGCGCTTCTAACGTCCAAACCGTCAGACAAAACATCGTCTGGCGCATAAGCCGTCATCACATTGCCAAAGCCTCTTCCTACACCGTATACTTTTCTCCAGTACGCTCCGTTTGCTCCCTCTGTCTGCGCCTCATAGTTGTCGGCAAACAGACAAACTGCTCCGTCCGCCTCCACGTTATTACAATCTTCAACCGCCGCCAGTGACGGCTCTGCCTTTACCTGCAACTTTATTGTCTTATTATCAACAATGTCACGGATTTCCATAAACGCCGACTGACCCGCACACCGACGGATGTCACGAACCGTCAAGTATATTCTCTTTTCCGTAATCACTTCACCCTCGGTCTCGGAAATATCAAGCCAGTCCGGACAGCCGCATATGGTGAATGGCACATCAAGGTTTCCCTGATTGCCGAGTTCAAACCATTTCCTGTCAGTTCCTCCCTGACAAAACGTAAGCTCCCCGTATTCAAAAGAACTGCTGCCATCTGGCAGAAAAAGTTTCAGGCCGCCGCTCTTCCTGCGTATCGACGGTTTGCAGACAGGATAGAAATTGATGGTGGGAGGTGGAAATAAATCCGGCGTAAGTATACCGTCCCACTTCCCGCCGCACATATACTTATTGTAATACCGCAGCATATTGCGCAAATAACGCATCATCATTCCTGACTGCTCCGTATAAAAATCGGCTGCCCTGTCATTTCCCCTGTCATAAGAGAGAATACTTCTGTCGGCAAAATAAAAAGCATGATTTACATAATAAGACGCATGCACCTTACATAAAAACATTTGAAAAAAGGCAGGCTTCTCACAATCAGGAAGACTTCCATATATCTCATTGGCGCGGCTGAATATGTACTCGAGACGGCATACCCGCTCACCGGCCTCGTCTCCATAACCGGTCTGTGAAAAGGCAAGCGAAACCATGTGCTCAATCTTTCTTGCATTCGTAAGCTGTACAAATGATTCATATAAATCCGCCAGCTCATTTCCGTAGCCGCCGGAAAAATATTTATCAAACCACTGCGCCGTATATGCATGAATATCAGTAGTTACAACGGCTTCCTTTCCCGCGTCCCAGCCGTACTGCAAAAAAGCTTCCATATCCATTTCCAGCGGTTTCAACGCCCCGACATTGAGCACCCACATTTTTTGAATGCCCGATTCGTAAGCTTTCTTTAATTCCTGTGTCGTCTGTGCAAGAGGAATGGTATTGAAAAACAAATAGCTCATGTCAGGAGTTCCCCAGTAGGACGCGTGATAATAAAGTCCGTGTCCTCCTAACCTCTTTTTCTCTTCAGTATTTGGATAGCGGCGGATGTGTCCGAAATTATCATTGACCCAGACAAGCGTCACATCATCCGGAACCGAAAGTCCCTTATTGTACAAATCAAGAACTTCCTTGTAGGGAATAAATGTCTGCAAAATCTCCTCCGCCGATTCACAGCCCAATCCGCTTTTAAGCATTTCCCTCTGGTCAGACATTATTGTCTCCAGCAGCCGGATTCTCGCTCTCTCTTTCTCCGCCTCCGTAAGCGACGAATCCTCATCTATCGCTTTGGTAGAAAATCCATAGTCGTGGACGCCCCTCATACCAATCGTATAACAGACCTCGTAATCCCTGTTCATCTCTATACTCTCACGCCAGTATTGCTGAATGACACTGCGGTTTTTACCCGCAAGCGAATAATCGTAATAAATACAACTGCCATCCGCGCCGCCGGACTGCATTTTGTTTGAATGTACGGCGTCGTAGTCACTCACATAGCCTTTACTGTTAAGCCACGGATTCCATTCGTTTTGGTTACTCCTCATCAGCATATCGCAATGCGACGTACCTACCACAATTCCCATCTCGTTGGCAAGCCTCGCGCTTTGCGGATTCTCCTGAAAATAATTGACGTGCATGGCAGGCCAGATATAATTCCCTTTTAAGCGGAGGATAAGTTCAAATATCCGCTGATACAACTCCGGTCCAATTGTTCCGTCGGTAGTATGTAATGCCGCCCACTCTTCCAGCTCTTCTTCATCGTTTAAAAATATTCCCCTGTACTGCACCGAGGGATAATCTGCTACATAAAAATCATCGGCAATGGAAAAGCCACTTTTTTTCTTTATCGGAACATCGGCAAAATAGTACCACGGCGATACTCCCATATACTGTGACAGCTCATAAATCCCGTAAATAGTTCCCCGTCTGTCTGCCCCGCATATATACACCGTGCCATCCTGCTTCTTCACAACATATCCTTCCCACTTATCAAGCGCCTCTTCTCCGTCAAGCCATGTATGTACGTTTTTCGTGGCAACAAGAATATCGCAGGCTTCCGCCTCCCTGTGCGCATTCTCTTTTGCGTTCAGCATCTTTAAACTGACCGCACAGTCAGTTACCTTTTCAATATCTTTTTTCAAATTATTGAGGGCACATAGAACCGCTTTGTTTTCTTCCTCAAAATAACCTATTATAATACATTGGCTTTCACACATGTCATATAACTCCTATCTTATTTTATATCAACATCATTATTATATTCCCGTTCCGGTAATTAAGCAAATAATATAATCAGAAATGTCCTTATATATTAAGGAAACTTTTAATATGAAGAAAAGAAATCACAAAAAAAGAAAAATACATCTTGAAAATGCCAAAAAATTTATATATAATATTTGAAAAATTTCCATATGGTGTTATTAAAAGAGCGCTTAGCAAACAGAAAAATTTACACGCTCTGGATTGGAGGTCATAATGATATTAAAGAAATTTTGTGCGGCATTTATGTCGGTCATCATGTCGGTCAATTTATTCGTGGGTGTACCGCAATTCGCCCCCGCCAATGATTTAAATCTTGGTGTCGTTAGCGGGGTGACGGAAAAAGTTCCCGTATCCTCACAGAAAGCCCAGCCTTTCACGGTCACTAAGGCGGACGGCACGATGCGCCGCCCTCTCTCGGCAGAACAGCCGATGTGGATTGTACATATTGATTCGTGGAATTATGCTGACCCGGCAAAAATTATTGATTTGATACCTGAGGATATACTGCCTTATGTCGTTTTCAATATTTCTCTCTCCATTAACTGGAGTAAGGAGAAAAAGGAATGGCTTATGGTACAGTATGGTTATGAAACAGCGAAGTCATGGCTGAGAACATGCGCAGAAAAAGGCGTATGGGCAATGATACAACCATCCAGCGGCGGGCAGAGCCATTTTCCGGATTATGCTGCCGACGCCAATTTGGAAGACACGATTTATGCAGAGTTTTTCAAAGAATATCCGAACTTTATCGGCTTCAACTACTGCGAGCAATTCTGGGGATTCGCAAGCGAAGATTTCCCGATAACCTGTCCGGAGCGTTATCGCCATTTTGCTGCATTGCTTAAACTCTGTAACAAATACGGCGGCTATCTTGACGTGAGCTGGTGCGCAAACGAGTGGAGCGCCGGCATCAACCCGATTGCCATGCTCAAAGAAGTTCCGGAATGGGAAGCGGCCTGCCGCCAGTACTCGGAAAACTTTATTTTGGAAGAAAAATATACCCAGCTAAGTTATATCGCAGACGTGGAAAGTGAAGTATTTGGTGCTTACCTTTCCGGATACTGTGGAAATTTCGGCGTGCGCTATGATAAATCCGGCTGGACTGATTCTACATGGGATTCGGCAGCCGACCCTACAGGGGAGAACTCCAAAGACCAGTTTCGTCTTGCTACCGGTCTGCCTATCCATTTAGAGCGAATGGCGCTCAATGGCATGACGGTAATCGATGGACCGGAACTTGTATGGACAGACGATTTTAAGGAACTTTGGCCATCAAAGGACATCGAAGGATATAATATGCGCGGATGGGAAATGTATGACCAATTCCAGAATGACATGATGGATATGTTCCGCAAGGTTCTCGATGGAACGGTTCGCATTCCAACGCGTGAGGAAGTGATTGCACGAACGAAAGTAGCCATTATTCAGGATGTGAATACAGGCAGTAACGACAATAAATACAGTACCTATCCGACCCTGTTTGAAGGGCTCTATCGCATGAAGGGCGACGGAAACCTGAAAGATAATTTTAATCCTTATAAATCTACCGGACGCTATCCGACCATCCCAACGGTCTACGCCCTAAAAGATGATTTGGCAAAATCGATTCAGGTACCGATTAATCAGTCGTCCATTGCTTCGCGCTGGCCATCGTTAAAAGCAAAACAGGATGAATTTAACTCCCTTTTTGAAAATGAATTCTGGGGCAACTGCTATGGCGGCCGTTTTGAAAATCAATGGGTAACATACAATCCTAATAAAGACGGTTCTCCGGCAGGAGGGTTCTTTATACCGAAATATAACACGTGTAAGCAGGTTGAACTTTCCTATTCGGATTACACAACCGGAATCATCAAAGAATATTCAGATTCGATTCATTTCTATCTGAATAACTATAATGAAAAAGATGTACAGAACCAAATTAGAACAAACACAATTAAAATTTACGGAGCTACCACAAAACCTACCTATACGCTCGAAAACAGAGGATTAAAGCAAGTGAGGGGTACTGCCGTGGAAAGCTGGAACAACGGCGTTTATACCCTGACCGTGAAACACAATGGGCCGCTTGACATTACGATTAAGTGCTCCGGTCAGGAAAAAGACCGTCTGACTACCTATACACCGGCATCTCTTGTTGAACCGGCATTCCCTGCCGCTTACACAGGGCCGCGCCAATACGAGGCAGAGTTCTTTGATTATAAAAACATCAAAGAAAACATTACAAACGGTTGCCAGAGCGGCGTTCTTAATTATCAGGGACAGGGTTATATGAAATTTGGCAGCGCGGAAAATGCAGCCGTAAGAGACAATGTGCCAAACGATGTGCAAGAAACCGTTAATATGACGCTTCGTTACGCAACAACGTCAGATATAAATACCCTTGACTTATATGTCGGAGGAGAAAAAGTTACTACACTCTCACTTCCAAAAGGAGAGTCCTACAGTGACTGGAAGACAGTGACCTGTCCGATTACTCTGAAAAAGGGCGACAATAAAATTGAGCTGAAAGCTACAGCAAAACTTCCGGCCGATTTGTACCTCGATAATTTTGTTATTGAGTAAACGAATAATAAAAAGGTTTTTACCTATATAAAGCAGCAATTGTTCATCAGGAGAGGTAGTTACAAAAAAGTTTCTTTTTGACTCGGAGCGTCACAAAATGAAGCAAATACCAGTCTCCTGTACAGACGCTTCAGAATGGAGAGTATTTCAATGAAAAATGCGAAAAGACAGTTAGCATGGTTTCTAAGTATGTTGATGGTGTTTACGCTCATTTTTTCACCGAGTATATCAGCTGATTCCGCTCGTAAGAAAAAAGTCAAACTCAAAAAAATAGTCCTAAACCATTCAACATATAAATTACAAAAAGGAAAGCGCTTGAAACTGAAAGCAAAGTTTAAGCCGAAAAAGACAACACAAAAGAAAATCATATGGAAGAGCAGTAAAAAGAAGATTGCCAAAGTGTCGAAAAAAGGCGTCGTTACGGCGTTGAAACTCGGTAAGACAAAAATTACTGCCAAAGTAAAAGGAACAAAGAAAAAGGCGACATGCAAGATTTCGGTTGTTAAAAAGAAAAATACACCAGCTCAGCCGCCATCAAATAATACCGTGTCAGGAGGGAATGTATCGGCGCAGCCGCAGCAACCGACTGCCACGCCATCATCAACTCCTAAATACGACAGACCTTCCGTGACAGCTCCACCGGTAAACCGTATTGATTTGACTGCCAAAGATGCATTCTATACGGAAGCCCTTGCAAACTCAGATATTGTCAAAAATGCAGACGGCTCTATTACCATTACATTTTCAAAACCAAATGCCACGGTGAATTTCTGTTTACCAGACAACGCACAAACTTATTACAGCAACTACAAATCCGTTGTTCTGACCTATACATCCGAGGGCGGTAATCTCGGTTACAGCCTCTTTGATGCGAATATGGTTGGCAAAGATAATTTGAATGCTGGAAAACATCCGGGTACGGATGCCAAAGTTGTCGAATCCAAAAATGAGAATCAACTTATTTTTGCTGTCACAGACGATTGCGCAGGCGGCTGTATTCGTGGATTCCAATTGGTTAATCCAAACAAAACGAACACGGGAAAACCAATTACCATTACAATAAAATCCGTTATTTTCTGCGACAAAGAAAATCCAACAAAAGAGGACTTAAACTCAACGGAAACAGCAGGGCCATCAATCACACCGTCACCAACTTCGACAGCTACTTCGACGGCTACTTCGACGGCTACTTCAACGGCGACGACATCGGTGTCTCCATCGGCTACTCCGAAATACGACCCGCCAACAGAGACAGCTCCACCGGTGAAACCAGTGGATATAACAGCAAGCGATGCTTTTCACAATGAAGCATCGAGCAATGCAACCATTGTTCCAAATGCGGACGGTTCTCTTACCGTTACCTTTTTGAAACAGTACGCCGCCATCAATTACTATTTGCCGGACAACGCACAAAACTATTACAGCAATTATAAATCCGTTGTCCTTACCTATACAAGTTCAGGTGGAAATCTCGGCCACGCTCTATATGATACAGAAATGGTCGGAAGCGCCGATTCAAATGCCGGCAAACATCCAGACTGGGGCAAAAAGATTGTCGAAGCTCCACAGGAAAAGACCATTACCTTTGCCGTTACAGACGAATGTGTCGGAAATTGTATCCGCGGTTTCCAGATTTTCAATCCGAATAAACTGGCAGACGGAGAGAGTATTACAATTACCATTAAATCTCTTATCTTTTGCGATAAGGAAAATCCATCAATAGAAGATTTGAAGCCGACGGCTGTTCCAACAACGACCGCCACTACGACTTCAACGGCTACCGCGACAGCTACTTCAACAGCTACCGCTACGGCAACTTCGACGGCAACTGCTACTCCGACCCCGACTTCCGTTGTGGGGCCAACTGCTACGCCGACTCCGACAACGACAGCCACGGCGACTGCGACTGCTACTTCAACGGCGACTGCCACGGCAACTGCTACTGCTACTTCGACAGCTACAACTCCGTCGTCTCCAACGGCTACTCCGAAATATGACCCGCCATCAGAGACAGCTCCACCGGTAAAACCAATAGATATAACGGCAGACGGCGCTTTTCATAATGAAGCAGAGAAAAATGCAACAATTGTTGCAAATGCGGACGGTTCTCTTACCGTTACCTTTTTAGCACAGTATGCCGCCATCAATTACTACTTGCCGGACAACGCACAAAACTATTACAGCAATTACAAATCCGTTGTCCTTACCTATACAAGTTCGGGTGGAAATCTCGGCCACGCCTTATATGATGCGGAAATGGTCGGAAGCGCTGATGCGAATGCCGGCAAACATGCGGACTGGAGCAAAAAGATTACCGAAACTCTGGAAGAAAAGACCCTTACCTTTTCTGTCACAAAAGATTGCGTTGGAAATTGTATCCGTGGTTTCCAGATTTTTAATCCGAACGCATTGGCAGAAGGACAGAGTATTACCATTAACATTAAGTCTCTTATCTTCTCCGATAAGGAAAATCCATCAATAGAAGATTTGAAACCGACACCGGAGCCGACGCCGGTACCAACCGCGACGCCAACACCGGCGCCAAATGATTACGGAATTACACATCCTGAAGCAGACGATGAAAATATTACATGGCAGTGCCTGACATTCGGCTCCTATTATCAGAGTCAGTACAGTCCGAAACAGGCTCCGCAAAATCCTGTTGAAGGAACGGAATACACTGATTCTGACAATACGGAAATGATATATCAGGGCGGAAAATATTATAAGAAAGAGCCAATTAAGTGGCGCATTCTTTCCGCTGACGGAAACGATGCTTTCCTGATTGCCGACCAAAACCTTGATTCACAGTGTTATCATAACGAATACTGCAATGAGACGTCATGGGCAACAAGCAGCATCCGCCAGTGGTTAAACGAACAATTCTATTCCCGCGCTTTTACGGAAGAAGAAAAAGCTGCGATTTTGGAAACGACAGTCACTACGGAAAAGAATCCGGAATTTGGCACAGAGAGCGGAAATGCCGTAACCGACAAATTGTATTTATTATCCGCTGATGAGATAAAAAATACCTACTACGGATTTTCCATTGATTATAAACAGAACTCGCTGACAAGACAGGCCAAAAATACAGCGTATGCACAGGCTAATGGCGCATGGACAAACAATGAAGCCGACTACGCCGGAAACGGCTGGTGGTGGTTGCGCTCTTCCGGCAGCTTCGGTTTCAATTCTGCATATGTCGGAACAGAGGGATTTGCGGATTATTCCGGCTTCCTCGTAGTAAACACCGGAGGCGCTGTTCGTCCAGTCATGCATATAGATTTGGGCTCAGAATTGTGGAAGACAGCAGAGCCGGTAAAGCTGGGGGCAGCGACAGATTTGTCTCCTACTCCGGCACCGACGGAAAATCCGGTAAAACAAGTTAGCTTGTCCGGTGTGACGATAGCAAAAGAAATCGGAAACTACGATTATGACAGCGATACCATTCGTGTAAACGATACAAGAACCGGAACAACGGATTCCACCTTTATGCATCTCCCGATTCCGGTAACTGTCGCTCCAAATCAGAAACTTCGGGTAACCATTTCCGGAACATCATGGGGTACTAATGACTTCCGAATCTGGACTACACCGATTGGAGGAGAGACATCTGGAGATTTTGTTCAGAATCCAGATGTTTATCTTAGCCCAACCGTTCAGGATGACGGTTCCTTTACCGGTACGGTTACATTAACAGCCTCTGGAGGGAAAGATGCGGACAACCCGCAAAGCAGTAACAGCATTACATTAAAAGCAGCATGGAATACAAGGATTCAAAACCTTATTATTTCAGACATTAAAGTAGAACTTATCAAATAGCACGAAGAAAAAGCCACTAACAGTCTGAGCGCAAATGCTCCGGCTGTTAGTGGCTTTTTAGTTGCTTTTATTGTTTGAAGATTATGACTTATCCAGTCTGGACCAAAATTCTTCTAAAGTCATTTTCTGCTGATTCATATATTTTGAAGCTTTCTCTCCCACATATCGAAAATGCCACGGCTCATAATTAATTCCCGTCTCCTTTTTCTTCCCTTTCGGATAACGCAGAATAAAGCCGTACCGATGGCAATTTTTCCTGAGCCATCGATTTCCTTCTTCTTTCTCCTGTGAAATATCCATATTCGTATTTCCCTGACATAAGATATCCAATGCCAGTCCTGTCTCATGCTCACTGTGTCCCGGCGGCATTGTTTCCTGATACGTCAAACGGCACGCTTCTTTATAAGAAGCCCCCTGCCTCATTTCTCTCAATATATCTTCTTCTACAAGAGCTTTCTGCTTTTTGCGGCCCCGCCAACCGGATGCAATCCAGAAATGATGCCCTTTCTTTCCCGCGTCTTTTAACATTTTAACAAGGGAGGGGTGCATCTGTTCGGAAACCTGCAAACGTCCCTTGCAAATGGATGTCAGCGAAACTTCATACGATTTGTCTAATGCCGTTTTGGCATTTACTAGAACAAGACATTTTCGATTTTCTTCATAAATTTCCCACTCTGTCTGATATTTTCCGTCTAAATTATTTACTTTACCAGCATTTCTATTATCCTTAGCGTCTACCGGTTTTGCCGATGAACTCCCATATTCATCGGCTGCTGCCGTTTCCGGTCTTACAACGAATAAGCACAGTAAAATAATTGCTTCCATTAGCAAAATTATCCCTATTGCTATGATAGTTTTTCTTACTTTCATCGTATTCCCCCTTATTTCCTATGAAAATTCTTTCACCATGAAATAAGAGTAACACGACTCGGCATCACTTTCCCCACAAAACAGTATCACATTTGTATCACTTTATTAATTGGAATACCCATTTGCATAACTTCTCTTCCGAGTTTATCATATCGCATATGACAAAAGAGCGTTATCTCATATCTTTCATCAAAGATAATACGTCCTGTTTTCTGATATTGCATCAGATCAATACGGATGTTATCATCCTCATAAGAAAGACCATAGTAATGCATCATTATGTCCCACCAAAGCATAAATGCTTTCTCTTCGCCATAAATGCCATACATTCTTGTAATGGAAGAAGAATCGTACTTTGTCACCTCCTTACTCTGATTTTCAAGATAATATATTTTATGATACTCTTCATCTAAGAAGAGAGTGAGCTTCCTTTTTTTATTCTCATATACCAGTTTCCATCCGCTTATTCCCTTAAAACTGTCATTCTCACTCATCTGATAGAGAACATAACGCTCATAGAGAACAAGATCTTTTTTTTTCACACTGATATCCATGATATTTAATCCTTCTTTGTTTGTAAATTTCTTTAGTTCCTCATTTGTAATTTTCGTTAATTCCGTGCGGCTCATCTCAAAGCCCGGCTCGTCCACCTGAACGGCCCGCATTCCACTTTCCGAAAACCCCTGTGCGAGAGCGGGCAGCTTCTCAATAAAAGAATCATACGATGCTTCGTAAGTGCTTACATGAATGTCCATAAAAGTTACCCGGTTTAATGTATTGTTATCATAGTGCTCATAATAGTAACGGGGAAAAACAAGCGCCAGCCAGAACAGTGCGCCGACACAGAGCATAGCAAGCGCCGTTTTTAATAACTGTTTTATCTGGTTTCTATTGTTCTTCCACATCACCGCATCCTCCTTTTTCCTGCTTCGGATGAAAAAATCTGATTTCTATTTCCGTCCCCTCTCCCGTCCGGCTGCGGATGCTCCACTCTGCATGATGGAGCTGAATTATCTTCTGGCACAGCGCCATTCCTATGCCTGCCCCCCCCTCTTTTCTGGCACGGGATTTGTCAACCATATAAAAAGGTTCGACAATATTTTGAATCTCATCCTCGGGAATACCCTGACCGTTATCCATGATGGAAAAACAGTAACCGTTCTCTATCTGATACCCTTCGCATACAATCTTTCCTCCTACATCGCAGGCTTTCTTGGCATTGTCAATCAAATTGAGAAACAGGGATGAAAGTAAATCCATATCCCCATACAAGATTCCCTCTTCCGTCTCGATTTGCAGACAGATTTCTTTCTTTTGTAATAATTTATCCGTAATCGCCCTGACACTATCCATAAATGCCGTAACATAAATTTCCTGAAACAATATTTCCTGTTTATCAATATAAGTGAGCTCCATCATTTTAAGCGCCAAACGCTCCAGCCTTTTCCCCTGTTGAAAAATGTAATTTGCCGACAGGGAAATATCCTCCTGCGACATCTCAATGGAGCGCAGCATATCGGCATAGCCGATAATCGATGTCAGCGGCGTCTTTAATTCATGGGAAAATGCTTCCGTAAACTCCTCCTGCCTGCGGGCATTTTCTTCCAACTCCCAAATATTTTCTTCTAACTGGCCCGCCATCTGGTTGAAGTCTCTGCTCAATACGGCCACTTCATCATTTCCTTTTTCCCGTATCCGGCTCTTAAAGTCACCCTTGGCAAACGCCTGAACGACTTGCGACAATCTGCGGATTGGACGGGTAAAAAAAATGGAAAAGATTAAAAGTACTATCGTAAATGCCGCCGATACAAGCGTTAGTACCAATACATATCTGTCATATAGGCGTTCCCTGTCCTGATATATATGGTCCATATTGCGATGAATTTCCAGTGTGTAATCTTTTATACTGCTCCGTATCTTGCAGAGCGTTTCTAAATAGTAATGTCCCTCTCGTTTTGCGATTTGCCAGACGCCTGATTTTTCTTTTCCCATTTCCTTTATCAGTTCACTCCGGTAACTGCTGTTTTGGTAGATAACTTTATTCTTTTTATTGTATAAAATAACGGCGTCCTGCTTGCTGTCCAAATTCTTTTTTAGTGATTTGGCAATCTGCGATACGGCAAAATCGGTCGCCTGATAATCTTTCGGCAGACCCTCGAGCGAAGCTACCAGAGCATACTGATAAATTTTTATCTCTTCAATACTTCGCTCTTTTTCACGGTTTATCATTGTCTCAAAAGCAGTAGAAATCAAAATACTTCCAAATGTCATAAATGATATAAGTATGACGCACATCATCATTAAAAATTGTTTCCAAAATAATTTCATACTTGTCCATCCGCTTTCTCAATCGTCAGCCGGTATCCAATCTTGTAAACGGCCTCGATTTGCTTTTCCAAACCCGCTTTCCTGCGCAGTCTCTGAACGTGCAAATCAACCGTTCTGCTGTCTCCCATATAGGTGCTCTGCCATACGTGTTCGTAAATTACCTCCCGATATAGCGCCGTATTGGGATTTCGGGCAAATAGTAACAAAAGGTCAAATTCTTTGTACGTGAGCCGCAGCGGTTTTCCGTTTTTTGTTACTGTACGCGACACAATATCAATATGCAAATCTAAAATATCAATACTCTGCGACGTCTTATTTAGGCGCCGGAGCACATTTTCGACTCTTGCCAATAATTCCACTACTTCAAAAGGCTTCGTAATATAATCGTCCGCTCCTTTGCGCAGACCGCGTACCTTGTCCGCTGTCTCTCTCTTGGCAGTTAAAAAAATTACTGGCAGACCGATACTTTTTGCATACTCCAACAATTCATAACCATTGATTCCGGGCAGCATGATATCAAGAATGCACAAATCGTAGTGCCCCGCCTGCATTTTGTCCGCACCCTCCTGCCCATCGTTTGACACGTCGCAGTCATATCCGGCATTTTTGAGGCTCATACATATCAGCTTTGCAATTGCCTCTTCATCTTCCACAATTAAAATTTTATTCATATCGTCTCCCACTTTATTTTCATCTTTTCAGTTTCTTATCTGTATTATATGATACTTTGGATTGCTCCGTTGTTTCACAACTTCCGCAATTTTAGTATCATTATACCAAAAATAACACCTTTTTGTATCAAAGTTGTAACTTTAGCGTTATTTTTCATACATCTGCCCTTTCACATTTCGACATATTTTTGCATATTATAAAATTAACTAACGAAAGATTGGAGAACGGTATGTACTATCTTTTTGGTATTATAATCATTTTCCTTTGCCTGTTCGCTCTGTTTCACTTTTGGCGGAAAAGAAAAATCCTCTGCCGCCTTTGCTGTATGTCCGCCTGCGACAAATTCCAACTGCTTGATTCGCTGACTGCTCCTCTCGGCTATTGCTATGTACCCGAATGGGATGTCTTCAGTACGCGCAGGGACGCATGGCAAAAAGATTTTGGTTATCGGAAGCTTTTTGACAAGGCGGCGCCATATTTCAATATGGTGTACGAAACGCTTCCCGTCCATTTTGACTATAACGGGAAAACATGGTTGATTCAGATTTGGAAAGGCCAGTACGGTATCTGCACCGGCTGTGAGGCTGGCGTCTATCATGCAGATGGGATAGTTGACAGGAAAGATTGGAATAATACAACGTTCCATGCCGCCGACGGATGTGAAATGTTAGATATAACAACCGAACTGTGGCGTGACGGAAGACGCGTCGCTTCCCTGCGGGATGAGCATTGGTGGCTCACTATCTTTGATGTGGGAACTTTTTCAAAACCCTCGCAGCTTTGTTTAAATGTTTCCATCCAATTCCCGAATATGGAAATGAAAAATGCTTTCCTCGAAGCGCTCTGGGATACCGGCGTAGATTGCAGCGAAATCTTTTCCTACTTGACAACGGTATACTTTCATTTCCCTGATTGTACGCCAAAGCTTTCCCTTTGGAAACGCGTACAAAGATGGTTTGTGCAATGTCTCAACCGTATGAATTGCCGGCTATTTTGCTTTGTCACCCGCTTTTGCCACAATAGCTGCGATTCGATTTTGTATCTTTATTTTTACCTGCCATGGATATGCCGCCATCTGCTGCGCCTGCGCCATTTCCCGAAAAGGAAGAGGTGATTTTGTGGGCTATCAGAAAAGACTTGACAACGCATTTCAACACGTTCCCATTCTCCCCCTGAATGCAGAAAGCAAATATGTATTGTTCAGCGACTGCCATCGGGGAAATGGGACGAACAATGACAATTTTTTGAAAAACCAGCATCTCTATATTGCGGCACTAAAGCACTATTACAAAAACGGCTTTACCTATATTGAACTGGGAGACGGCGACGAACTCTGGGAGAATCGGAAGATGGAGCAGATTAAAGAAATCCACAGTGAAGTGTTTCAGCTCCTTTCCCGATTCTATTGTGATAACCGGCTGTATATGATATATGGAAACCATGATATTGTAAAAAAGAGCGCCTCCTTTTCGAAAAAAAAATGCGCCTCTTTTTACTGTTCTTCCAGTCAGTGCTCCCTGCCTCTCTTTCCGGACATAACTTTTTATTCCGGACTTATTCTGGAAAATCCGGACAGGCGGGAACGACTGTATCTGACCCATGGCCATCAGGCGTCTCTGCTCAACTCCAGCCTGTGGCCCGTCAATCGTTTTCTCGTGCGCTATGTGTGGAAACCGTTAGAACAGATTGGAATCTTAGACCCCACCAGCGCTGCAAAAAACTATACTTCCAAACAGCGCACGGAAAAAAAGCTGACAAAATGGGCGCAAAAAAACGGACGGACACTTATCGCCGGACATACGCATCGTCCAATGACAATGGAAAATCCAACGCACTCCCCTTATCTTAATACGGGAAGCTGTGTCCATCCTTATCTCATTACCTGTATCGAAATCGAACAGGAAACTCTTACTCTTGTAAAATGGTATGTTGACGCCCGCTCCGGAGGAAGTCTTTATGTTGAGCGCAGCGCCTTAAACCCATCGTAAAAATACTGCTGAAACTGCTTTATTTCCCAAGGGAATAGAGCAGTTTTTCCTCTCCCTTTTCAAAACTTAATTTGAGATTTTTCTTGTCTTTCGCTGCTTTTTTCGGAATCTGGAAAGCAATAGTTCCTGTCTTTTTCTCTGATGTATTCATCGACTTGTCAACTAAATCCTTGTTATAACCCAATAACTGCGTCGGCTTATATTCTTGGTTATCTGCTGATGTAATTAACGCCTGAATCATTCTTCCTTTAATTCCTACATATGGCAGAAATTTCTCTTTTTCTTTTCCTGCATTTTTTACCGTAACAGTGAGAACAACATATGTCTGTCCTTTCTCTGCCTTAAAGTAACGATATTTACCGTTGTTTATCTTATTTTTTACAGCAACTTTTTTTACACAAATCTCCCAGTCGCCAACCTTGCCTTCGTCTTTCAGTGAAAGCTCTTTTGCTGCCGGCTCCGGCGTCGGAGCTGCCGTCGGTGACGAAGCATTCTTTGCGTCATTTTCTGTTGTTGTTGAAGAACCGTTTGATGAATTGGCAATTTCATTACTATTTTCGGAACATCCAACCAAAATTAAAGATAAACATATACATAAAGCTGCTATTAATCGTTTCATATTAAATCCTCATTTCTGTTTTTTATTTTTTTGTTATTGTTTATTTGCGGGAAATGCTCTTACGAGCAGATTGTAATATCCGTGCAGGAAGACATTTTTGTGATGTCCTCCGCCACCCATACCCATTGTCTCATAGTACAGATGCGGCGTTTTTGTTTCCTCGAGCGTCTTGTGATAAAGCAGTGGATTGTCTCCGACCAGATTATCGTTAGCGCCCTTGGCAATTAAAATTAACGTGTTGTCCTTATACTCGTCCGGAAGTTTAAAATTTTCTTTTGAAAGATATTCAATTACACCCGGAGCCGCACAAAACGCTCCTATGTAACCAAATAAATCCGGTCTTTTGAAACCTATCTGAAGACTCTCGCGGCCGCCCATGGAAAATCCCCATATCGCCGTGTTCTCTCTTCCTGTCAGGACAGAATATTTCTTTTCAATCGCAGGCATCAAACACTGTATCAAATCGTTTATGAAATTATCATAAGCGCCCACTTCCTGTTGTCCCGATTTATTCGCGCAAACATTCGGGCAGACAAGAATAACGTCTTTTACCGTATCTTCCGCAGATGCATTCCATGACACATGAGGCGCGCCATCCGTTATCATCGAATTTTCCCAGCCGTTAAATCCGTGCAGCGCGTAAACTACCGGATATTTCTTTGTCGTCTTATAACCGCTTGGAAGAGCGACCATAGCGCGACGCTGCACCGTCTCTCCCTCTGCAATCGCAGTAGAGTCATATGTAAATTCCTCTACCTCGCCGCCGCGTCCTTCATATTTTGTAGTCGCATTTCTCGGCACCGCAAAATCAGGGTCCTCCGGAAATGGCGTTGCCGTCGGTTTTAGCGTTGGTCTCTGTGTCGGACTGCTAGTCGGCGTAGCGGTTGCTGTTGACGAAACCGTATTGTCCGGCGTAACAGACGGCGTCGGCTTATTTTGGGCTTTCGCCTTAATAGTCACGGCAATCCGCCCTACTCTGCGAATCTTTTTCTTATTCTTTTCTTTGACGGTAATCGTTGCTTTACCGGCTTTCTTTGCCTTAACGATACCTTTCTTTGAAACTGACGCCCGCGCTTTGGCAGATGAAGAAAAGGTATATTTTGCCTTTTTCTTCTTTCCTTTTATGACAATTTTCTTTTTCTGCCCTACCGTCAGATTCATTTTCCTTACTTTTAACCTTGCCTTTCCTTGTGCCTCCAAAGGGCCGGTAGCAAGTGTGCATACTGCCATAGCAAGGGAAAGACATACACTCAGCGTCTGTTTACATGATTTTTTCATCTCTTCCTCCTCTAACAATATAATTTTACAACACACTTATATTATCACTGAATACGGAAAGCGTCAATATCACTCCTTGCCATATTGACACAAATTTTTATTTGCCATTTCCGCCGTATCTGATTATAATGGAAACAGGCTGAACGCCCACAAAAATTGAAAAGGAGTGTCATCTATGAAACTGATAAAAAAAATTGCCTCGCACGCAGTCATTTTCGGTCTCTGTCTGGTGTCGATTGCACCGACTGGAGATTTGGAAGCCAAAGCGAAAAAACCAAAATTATCCAAAAAGACAATAAAAGTTACAAAAGGTAAAACAAAAACAATAAAACTTTCCCGCGCCGGAAAGAAAGCAAAAGTAACATGGAAGACAAATAAGAAAAAAATCGTCAAACTGACTAAGAAAAAGAAAACTTCCTGCAAAGTAAAAGGATTGAAAAAGGGAACGGCAACCGTAACCTGTAAAGTTAAAATCCGCAAAAAAACATATAAGTTAAAATGTAAAGTAAAAGTATTAAAGAAGAAAACCGTAGCCACACCAAGCATTATCAATACATATAAAGATATTTTCCCGTATATGGGCGCCGCTGTAAATTATGGCAGCTCTTCTCCGCGCGAACTGAGAACGGCAAAAACGTTGTCATTTATTAAAAAGCATTATAACAGCTTTACTTTAGAAAACGAAATGAAACCGGATAACATTCTCGGTTCTTCTGCGAAGACGCTTTCCATCGCAGACGCCAAAGCAAAAGGATATTACGTTCCGGAGGGTTATCCGGAAGCAACTGTTCCACAGTTAAACTTTAAAGAGGTCGACGGCGCTTTATCTGTTGCGGCAAAGAACGGACTGAAAATGCGCGCTCACACGTTAGTGTGGCACAGCCAGACGCCAAGTTGGTTCTTTACGAAAAACTATCAGGGTTCTTCCGTTGTCTCTACCGCTATTATGGACGCCCGTCTGGATTTCTATATCCATAACGTGATGGCACACGTAATGAATCGCGAAAAATCCCTGACCGGAACGTCCGGCAGTATCGTCTATGCATGGGATGTCGTAAATGAATATTTACATCGTATGTCCTTTGGGAAAAAAAATTGGGACGGCGTTTACGGCAATAAAGGCAAATCACCATCCTATGTAAAAAAGGCGTTTGAAATCGCTTACGAGATGTTGAAGAGTTACGATGTGCAGGACAAGGTAACACTTTTCTATAACGACTATAACACTTATTTCGGAGTTGAGGAAACACTCGACCTCGTCAACTTTATCAATCAGGGCGAACCTGCTAAAATCTGCGGCGGCATCGGCATGCAGAGCCACGTTGACGTTAAAGTTCCTACCGTGCAGCAATACGGCGAAGCATTAGAGAAATTCCTTGCTTCCGGATATGAAATCCAAATTACCGAACTTGACTTTACGATTAACTTTGATACCGAGGGCTCCAACGCATCGTATTCGTATAGAAATGAAAACGAGACCGACGCCCATCAGGAAAAATTTGTTAAAAACCTGATGAAAACGATTGTTGCAAAACAGAAGAATCGTGATAAATCCGTAAATCCAAAAGGAATTACAAGCGTCACACTGTGGGGTCTCTGCGACAGCACTTCATGGCGCGCCCCATGCGAACCGCTCCTGTTCGGAGAAAATATCACGGAACCAAAAGCCTCTTTCTTCGCTTTCATTGAGGCGGCAAAGGGCTGACTGCTTTATATATAAAATTGAATAGCGTACATACCGAAGGACATCTCATCTTTTATTCAGGTGGATGTCCTTTTTGTATCTATTTTCAAAAAAAAGAAAAACAATATTGAACGGATAACTCATTTGCTTCATCGGGAATACTACAAAATATTTAAAATTGATTATTGTATTTATGTCACAAATATTATACAATATACGTGACATAAAAGAGGTGATAAGATGGACAGAGGGTATATAACGCAGATACGGGAGCGTATTTTGAATGCAGAAGCAGGTACTGTTTTTGCTTCCTCAGATTTTGCAGATATAGCAGATATGCCTACAATTCGGAAAAGCTTGCAACGCCTTACACAGAATGGAACTTTGCGGCGAATTTTAAACGGCATATTTGAGAAGCCAAAGTATAGCGATTTTTTAAAGGAATATGTTGCCGTTAATCCGGATGCAGTGGCAAAGGCTTTGGCTCGTAGTTATCACTGGACGATTGTTCCGTGTGGCAATACAGCATTGAATCAATTGGGGTTATCTACTCAGGTAACAGCCGTCTGGTCCTATGTCAGTGATGGCCCTTATAAAACTTATGAGTGGAATTCTACAAAACTCGAATTCAAACATCGAACAAATAAAGAAATCACAGGACTTTCTTATATGACGGGTCTAGTGATACAAGCTCTTAAGACTCTTGGCAGAGTAAATGTGACAACAGAAATCATAGAGATACTTTCAATTAAGTTAAGCGAAGAAGATAAAGACGCTATGTTGAAAGAAGCGGCAGAAGCTACAGACTGGGTTTATGGTACAATCCGTCAAATATGTGGAGGCGAAAAAAAAATTGAGAAAAATAGCAAAACTTTCAGATAAAGACCGAAGAGAATTATTTAGAAATACGGCGGATAAGATGGGACTAAATGATGCTATTATAGAAAAAGATTTTTGGGTATGTTTTACTTTAGATTACCTATTTCATCACTCACAGTGGAAAGATGTTATCACATTCAAAGGTGGTACAAGTTTGTCAAAAGCTTTTAATTTAATTAGCCGATTTTCTGAGGATATAGACTTAATACTGGACTGGCGTGTCCTTGGATTTAATATTGATGAGCCGTGGGAGCCACGGTCTAATACGAAGCAGGATATATTCAATAAGGAAGCTAATGTACGTGCTGAGATTTTTTTGAAAGAAAAATTTTGTCCAACAGTCAGGAAAGAATTATCTTTGGAACTCGGTTGTGAGGCAAAGATATACATAGATGAAAAGGAAAGGCAAACCGTAATTTTTGCATATCCAAATCTATTTACTAACACAGCGACTCTTCATGTGATACGTTTGGAAATCGGTGCATTGGCAGCATGGACACCAGCAAAGAAAGCTGTAATTACACCTTATGCAGCACAGTATTATCCGGTAGTATTTAACCAGAAAGAAACAAGAATATTAACAGTTGCTCCAGAGCGTACTTTTTGGGAGAAAGCGACAATCTTACATCATGAGGCAAATCGTCCGGAGCATCTGAAAATTCCACAGAGGTATGCCAGACATTATTATGATATATATTGTATGTCGCAGACTATGGTAAAGAAAGAAGCATTTAAACAGCTTGATTTGCTCAAAAAGGTAGTTGCCTTTAAGATGAAGTTTTATCCGAGAGGATGGGCAAAATATTCAGAGGCGGTTCCGGGCAGTTTAAAGTTGCTGCCGCCGGCTTTTCGGTTAGCAGCTTTAGCCATGGACTATGATTCCATGAAAGATATGCTTTATGGAGAAATTCCTTCTTTTGAGACAGTTATGGTAACAATTGGTGAATTGGAAAAGGAAATCAACTCACTTAAATGTGACTGAGCAGAGGAATAATAATGGCATATTTTCAGATAGATAAAAATCCTAAGAAGAAATCAGGCCCACAACGGTTGAATCTGTGCTTGGTGCAATGGTGAAAGCCGGATAAGTTCGTCAGAACCTATCCGGCTTTTGACCTCACTTGATACCTATTTACTCCCAGCCAAAACTTCCGTCTTCCCTGCGTATGTCGCCGAGTTCCTTATAGTCGAAACTTCTGAACTCCGCTTTCGTATCATATCCGGCATAGTCAACGCATGCCATGCCCACAAACGCTCCGGTAAAAAAGCCGCCATAACTTTGCAATACATAATCGTCGGATAACACAGCAGCATTTAATTCGACAGGAATTGGTTCAAAATCGATTCCGTTAAAGGAATATTCATATGTATATGTTTCTTTTCTCACTTTTGTGCGCAGCCAGACGTCCGCTCCCTCCGGCACCGGAATCGCATTGTCACGGAGATAGGATGTATATGCTCCGCGGTTACATTGTGCAACTTCGATTACGCGCCCGTTTTTCTCATTCCATGTCACAAAGGCAAATGACCAATGCCTGTCGTTATAAAAATTCGTAAGGCCCGCCATCTGCTGGTAGGAAAATGGCTGATAACTCACTTTCACAGATGCATCAAAGTAAAAAGCCTGCCAGCGTTTTGCAACGAGAGACAGTTCATGCGTATTGCACAGGGAACCCTGCCCGCGGAGGAGAAGCCTGCCGTCTCCGATATTTCCCATCGCTTCGGTAAATGGTACGCGAAGTGTATTCCACTCACCGTTTAGTTCTTGTTCGTCAAATTCATCGTGGAATGAGTGGTGTTCCGGCATGTCTATCTCCACGGCGTCTTTTGGTGCGTCGACATAAACCTTTCCGCCATGTCCTCCTTCAATGCGCGGCCAGCCGTCGTCGTCCCAGTATACTTTTTGAATTGACGTCTCACGCCCCAGTGTACAGTACCCTCGCGGGTCAATGCAGGAATCTGTCTTGTATGTCCACGGGCGGCCGCATAAACTTGCATAGTACCACTCTCCCGCCGGCGTCTCCACAAGAGCGCCATGGCCCTGTTTCTGTATGCCGAGATATGGCGTATCAAAGTTCGTAATAAACGGGCCGTCCGGCTCCGTCTCAAAACTCAGTTCCTCTAACGTTTGGGAACGGGCTACCACTTCCTGATGGGTATAAACCGTTCCGCCCTGTGCGGCAAAAAGATAATAAAAGCCGTTTATTTTGTACAAATGAGGGCCCTCAACAAGTTTGACATCTGTTCCATTATAAATATTTCTCGCTGTCTCAGGCTTGAGCTTCATCACGGCAGTATCAAATTCCGTCAGTGTAATACCGCGGAACGCATGATGATATTCGCGGTGGTCCCACGTCTGCTGTACCAGATATTTTCTCCCATCGTCATCATGGAACAAAGACGCGTCAAATCCCACGCCATTCACCCGTATCGGCTCCGACCACGGGCCGCGGATGTCTTCCGCCGTAGTGATATAATTTACCATATCTTTAAAAGCGCCCTCTGTTATCTTGACGTCCGTGTACACAAGCCAGAACTTTCCGTCGGCATACGATAAATCAGGAGCCCATATGCCCCCCGAGGACGGATTCCCTTTCATGTCAAGCAGCGTGGTTGTCGTCAGCGGCGAGGGCAGCAATTCCCAATTCACCAAATCTTTCGATTGATGAAGACGCACGCCCGGAAACCACTCAAAAGTAGAGTTGGCAATATAATAAGTATCCCCCACACGGATTATCGAGGGGTCGGCATGAAACCCCGGCAACACCGGATTTTTAATCTGTCTCATAAAGCAGGTAAACCTCCATTCATTTTTTGTTTTACTTTTATTCATTTGAGACCCGCCAAGGCCCCAATATTTTTAATATTACAAAAGGAAAGAAAATTTGTCAATTAAGGGATTCGGCGCGCCAGCAGCGCAGTTCCCTCTGTTCCGAACAGCTCTACGGTAAGCTTTCCGCTTACCCCCGAGAGGATTGTCTTGCGCGTCATGTTCCACACATCAATGATTTCAACGTTATATTTGTGATTTTCCGGCAGATTAAACTCCGTAAACGCCGCGCATTTTCTTCCCATATATTTGATATATGCCTCCTCGCCGACGCGGCCCATATACTCCTTACCGTTCAGCATAGCTGCTTTTGCCCTGTCCCACGGAGCTCGGGCAACCGCCCGCCAAAAGTCGTTTTCCGCAACGTCGGGATTGGCATTTATCTCGTCATATTTCTCCTTTGTAAATTCAAAACCGCAGTATGTAATTGGCCCCGACAGTGAATCGACAATATCTTTGAGGAAAGAAATGCGCTCCGGACTTTCTCCTTTCAGCCGGCCGCCGCGCGACCACCAGAGAACTTCGTCGTCAATCAGATAGGTCTCCCCATGCGTACATCCTCCCCCCTGTACGACCGCAGTCCAAAAGCGGTTCACCATCTCGAAAGCCGAGATATTACCCCACTCATAGGGGATGTTTCCCTCATAACAACACTCGTCCACCATGAGTGGCTTGCCGTATTTCCTTATCAATCCGCTTACCTCGTCGCAGTTCTTTACCTGAAGGCATATATGCGTTGTATCTTTGTTGTCAAAATCCCAAAACTCAATACAGTTATGATTGCTAAGCAGATGTTTATACACGTCGCACTCACTTACAAAACCTGCCAGTTCTTCCCATTCGCCTCGCGTGTATTTCATAAGGTCGAATTCATTGGCAAGACTCCACCAGACATTAGGAAAAGCCGCAAGCCGCCTGATTAAATAATCGAGATAGCATTTCGCCTCCTCCATCCCCATGTCTGCAAATCCCCAGCGGTCATAGGGGTGAAACAATATCAGGTCGCACTGTATTCCCATATTCTCCAGCTCATTAATCCGCCGCTCAAACTCATCAAAGAATTCAAAACAGGGCCGGCTCATATCAAATTTGCCGTCCTCATCTCTCTCAAAGGCAAAAAGTTCCGGCTCATTGTGATTGTACTCGTAGTGTTTCGGGAACACACACATCCGCACCTTGTTAAACGGCGACGACGAAAGCGTCTCCATCGTTGTGTCGACAAGCTCCTTATCCTGATGGGCAAGCGCATAAACAGTCGTTCCAAAAGGATAAAACCATGTTCCGTCATCATAGCGGAAATGTGTTGCGGAAGCCCTGACGATACCATGCGGGCCGGCGCCGCCGGCCGCTGTACACATAACGCTGCCAGAAGTCTCCACTTCGCCGCTAATCTTATATGTATATTGCCCGCAGGCTGACGGATAAAATCTGACTTTCACTTCATTAACGCCGGACGCAAATCCCCTGACCGTTGTACTGACGCCAGATTCACCAGTAAACACGGCCGTCACCTCCCCAAAAGGATTGCCGCACTCAAATGACATTTCATAAGTTTTATATTGCTCCATAATCCTCCCCCTTTCAGAGCAATTCCGAGTTTCAAATATTATATACGATAACGGTATGGGTGTAAAGTATCGTTCAGGAACAAAAACTGCCAGCCAGTCCAATGGTGACACCATAATATCGCACAATTATAATTTTTAATTTACAAAAACTTTTGCAAATGATATGATAATGATATCAAAATTCGGGGAGGAAATACATGCAGAGCTACAGCGAAAAATTTCAGAAAGAAATTATAAAACACTTGAGGCTTGTCATCATTACCATTTTAACTCTGGCGCTTCTTTTAGTCGCATGGCTGGAGGTTTCTTCTTTTCAGGATGAGAACACACTTCTTAAAGCACAGAGTAAAAATAACGTAGAGATTTGATTTAACGAGCAGATTGCTCTGCTTGATTCCTTTTTATCTTACATAAGTTATGATACCGCAATGCTGAACGATTACGAAAAAACACAGAAATATCTGGAGACGGCCGCCAAAGATAAAAAGACCCTTTTATCTGCCTATCTCGGCTCTCCGACGATTAAGACAAAAATAATTTGCAGCGACAATTGGAAACCGGATGATGATTACAAAGTGGAAGAGCGCGACTGGTATGCCGGTGCCTTAAAAAATAACGGACTTTTTGTGTCTGAACCTTATGTAGATGCCACCTATGGAAATTTATGTATCTCAATTTCCAAGCCGATTTCCGGCACCGATGCGGTAATGGCAATTGATATCGACCTCACAACCCTGCAAAAGGCTATCGGCTCTTTCTGTACGGATTTGCAAAATGTCACCCTTGTATCGACCGAGGGCATTATCGTATCCTGTCCGATTGAGGAATACGCCTTAAAAGAAGACCATTCCACAAAAATAAGCGACACCCCACTGGGAAAGGCAACGGATGAAAAAGGTACACTACTCCGCACTTCCGTGGCACAGCTTTCCGTCGCTTCCTTACAGCCGATATCGGGAATTTCTTACAAATTATATGTCGGTATCGGACTGCGCAATCCGGTTATCAAACTTTTAATCCTGATTGCCGCCTACCTGCTGATTTTATTTATTACTACTTATTTATTAAAAAAACGTATTGGTATTGTTATTACGAAAGGATTCATTCCTTTTGAGACAATAAAGGAAAAGATTTTGACTCTTTCCCAATGCGACTTGGATGTTGTATTCCACGAAGAAACTACTATTACGGACATTCAGGAATTGCAGGATTCGCTCGACGCAATGACGAAAAACCTGCGCAGCTATATCCATGATATTGATACCGTTTTATCCGAAATTTCCAAGGATAATCTCAACGTAAAAAGTGAGATTGAATATCAGGGAGATTTTATCGCCATCCAGCATTCCATCAATGAAATCGTGGTAAAGGTACGCAATATCCTCACGGAAATCAATGACGTCTCCAATAATCTCAATGTTTCCTCTGAAGAAATTGCCGCGACGGCAAATGAAATGGCGGAAAACAGCTCGCGTCAGACGCTGTCTATGGATGAGCTGCAAAAAGAATTTGCGCAGTTCCGCGATGATATGAAACAGATACAAGAACAGATTGTCTCTACCAATCAGGCTATTACAGCAAACAGCAAGGCGCTTAATCAGATTGGAGAAACCGATATGCATACCCTCACAGGAAGCATGCAGAAAATAAGTGAAAGCTCATCACAGATTTCCACCTTTATTGCCATGATTGAAGACATATCTTCCCAGACACAGTTACTTTCCCTGAACGCTTCCATTGAAGCCGCGCGCGCCGGAGAAAGCGGAAAAGGATTTGCTGTCGTAGCAGAGGAAATAAGCAAATTGAGCGAGGATACGTTAAAGGTAAACTTAGAAATTGACGACATTATCCATAAAAATAACGAATATGTGGACGATGGCATTCAAATCGTCGATTCCACCCGCAAAACTTTGCTGCAGTCATTAGAAGACAACCGCAAAATGACGGCAAAAATGCACGAAATCACAAATATTCTAAATCTGCTATTGGATAGGCTGAACGAGATTGATACAGCATTAAAAGATTCTGCTCAACGCGGCAGGGAAAACATGACGATGACAAGACAGTGCTGTGCACATACGGAAGAATTGTTATCCGGTTCTGATACTTTGAAAGAAAATGTAGAAAAATATAATTTCTGAATACAATAAGGCCCGAAATGACTTTCCTGTAAAATAAAAGAGAGCAGGAGGATGGCGCAGAGTTTTGCAGCCGGTTCCCTCTTACTCTCTTTATTTATCTGATTTTACAGCATTTCTGCCCGAAGTTCTTCGCCCGATTTGGCACTCAGGTACGCCGGAGCGATATCAAAGACTGTCTTACATCCGCTCTGTCCCTCTTTTGCCAGACGGTGAGCCGCTCTCGCATACGCAATCAAAACACTAGACGTAAATTCCGGATTCGAATCTAATTTCAGGCGGTACTCTATCAAATGACTATTCTCTTTGTTCCATCCCGTGACACCGCTTCTCAATACAAAACCGCCGTGTGGGATGCCGCTGTGATTCGCCTTTAATTCCTCTTCACTGATGAAATGTACGGTAGTATCATAATCGGCAAAATAATTCGGCATAGTCTTGATTTCTTCTTCTACTTTTTTGGCATCTGCACCCTCTTCCAATACAACAAAGCACTCTCGTGTATGCTTTTCTCTCGTCGTAAACTGAGGATTGCCGCCGGAACGGACAGCCTCCAAAGCGCTCTCGACAGGTATCGTATACTGTTTCGCATCTTTTACACCATCTAAACGGCGTATGGCATCCGAGTGTCCCTGACTGACTCCCTTACCCCAGAATGTGTAATCGCTGCCCTCCGGCAGGAGTGCATTGCCATACAGGCGGTTGAGGGAAAACATTCCCGGGTCCCAGCCTACCGAAATGATACCAACATGACCGCTCTCTTTCGCCGCTGCATCCACACGGGCAAAATGCTCAGGAATGCGGGCGTGGGTATCGAAACTATCCACGACATGAAAGTACTTCGCATACTCCGGCGTCTGCTCTGGTAAATCCGTGGCGCTTCCGCCGCACAAAATCATAACGTCAATTTTATCTTTCCAATCGGGGATATCCTTAACATTGGCAACTGCTGCCGTCTCCGTAAGAATAGATACATCCGCAGGCTGTCTGCGCGTAAAGACTGCTGCCAACTCCATATCCTTATTTTGACGGATGGCGCACTCTACGCCCCGTCCTAAATTTCCATAACCTAAAATTCCTATTCTTGTACTCATTGTCTCCTCCATTCTGAAATTTCAATTTATTTTATTTCTAATTCTTCTATTATTTCCATGCCCTCACAGAGAAGTTTTGCCTTTTCCACATAGTTCGGATTTGATAACTGTTCCGGAGTATGTGCATCCATCCCAATAATGACGCAGTTTCCCACTGCTTTTGCGATCTCCCAAAAACGGCTGTCCGGATAATTGCGTCCGGTCAAAAGCCCCAGTATATTCATCTCCAGAGGAACATTATTTTCTTTCATCGCCTCACATAATCGCTTCATTTCCTTTTCATATATGGCGCTGTCTCCCACATAGTGAATTAAATCCGGATGGGCCAGATACTTATACCTGCCCGTCTGCATTCCCCCGATACATAAATCCACATAATGCTTCAACATCTCCACACTGTCGGTCTCACTTCCGGCATAACATTTCTTCCCATCCCTGCTCATAAAATGCTGTGCCAAAATCATGTAGTCCAGAGGATAATCTTTCAGAAGCTCGTCCTGCGCCTCTATCAACGGCGGAAAATATTCCGCTTCAAACCCGATAAGGATTGTAATGTCTCTCTCATATTCTTTCCGCAGACTCTCCAAAGATACAAAATATCCTTCAACTTCAGAAGTACGCATGCGCACATTTGATATGTAGCCATCCGGAAATATCCACGGACAATGGTCGGCAAACCCTAAAATCTCATATCCCGCCTCAATAGCAGCCTCTACATACTCCCTGTCCTCTCCCTCTGCGTGCTGGCAGCGTTTCGTATGCGTATGATAATTCGCTTTCAATCTACCCCTCTTTTCTGAGCGATTTATCGCGAAGAACCGCACGAGAAAACTCGAAGAGTTTCTCGTGTCGGAACAAAGCTATTTGCTTTCGCTCAGAAGCAAATAGCCGGTTAAAAAATCAGCGCATCAGCGTGATTTTTTAACCTTTACCCCTCTTTTCATCATTCTATTTTGCTTTTCTATTTTAGCATGGAAACAAAGATTTGAAAAGAAGAAAGTATTCTCTTTAAAAAAATGTATTTTATGGTATACTGGCAATATGATATTAGAGTTAAAAAATATTTTGATTCCCGCGGAATTACCAGAATGGAGGATTTTATGAAAACAATCGGATTGATTGGCGCTATGGAAGAAGAAGTCGCCAGCTTAAAAAAACAAATGACGGAAACAACGGAAACGAGCAAGGCAGGCATGATATTTACGGAGGGCAATCTGTGGGGTACAAAGACAGTCGTTGTCGTCAGTGGAATCGGCAAAGTCAACATGGCAATCTGTACCCAGATATTAGTGGACGAATATAACATAAGCGCACTTATCAACACGGGAGTGGCTGGCTCTCTGAATAACCGCTTTGATATCGGGGATATTGTCCTCTCCGAATGCGCCCAGCAGCATGATATGGATGTCTCGGCGCTGGGCGACCCTGTCGGGATCATTCCGCGCATGGAGCGGTCTGTTTTCTATGCCGACAAGACACTGCTCTTTCTTGCTGAAAAGGCGTGCAAAAAAGGAAATCCCGATATCCAATGCCACGTCGGGAAGATTGTCAGCGGCGACCAGTTTATTTCAAGCGCAGAAAAGAAAGATTATCTTATAGCGACATTTGAGGGTGATTGTGCCGAGATGGAGGGCGCGGCGATGGCGCAGGCAGCATACTTAAATCAAATTCCTTTTCTGATTATCCGCGCTATTTCGGATAAAGCAGATAATTCTTCCCATATGGATTATCCTGAATTTGAAAAACAGGCGATTGTACATACAATAAAATTATTAGAAGAGATGTATAAAAATCTGTAAAGGAGAAACCAAGCGGATTACATCTGCTGTTTACGCCGGCGCTTATTGCTGTACATTTCTTCATCAGCATTTTTAATGAGGGCGGCAGGTTCCAAAGTATCCGAGAGGAAAGAGGCGCCAAATGAAAATCTGATGGGAACAATTTTGTCTGGTGCCACTTCCGCCTTTGTTTCCCTGCGGATGTCAGCAAGTTTCTGCAAATAGGCATCAACCTGTGAGTCGTTTTCCAGATTATGGATAAACAATATAAATTCATCGCCGCCATAGCGGGCGCTAATACAGTTTGGGGAATTAAATGAAATGAGGATTTCGGAAATACTCTTTAAGTAGGCATCTCCTGCCTCGTGCCCAAGTTCATCATTAATCTTTTTCAATCCATCTGCATCCAGCATAACAAGCGCACCATGACCAAGTTTATCTGGACAGTTAAAAAGCGATTCAAAACGACTTGCCAGTCCCCGCCGATTCAGCAATCCGGTGAGAGGGTCTACCTCACAATTGATTTCCAACTGACGGCGGCGGACATATTCCGTCGTGATATCCATAACAATACCAAGGATATCATTATTTGAATTAATTTCCTCATATTTTATATATTTTTCCGTCTCCCCATACAGGCGGAAAATATTTTCGTCAGGAGAAACAACGTCAAAAATATGAGATTGTATATACTGCTTAAAACGAACGTAGTCATACGAAAAAACCTGCATCTGTTCATCATCCAGAGAGAGTATTTTCGGCACTTTCTCTGTGAAACGGACAGATTTCATTTTTTCATTGTATTCATAAACGCCAATCTGCACATCTACTTTATCAAGTACATAAGATATTTTTTCAGTACTGGCTAACAAGGCGCTAATCATCTCGTTAATGTGTTCGGATAATTTCGAAAATTCAAGACAATTGGAAACATCGACTTTTTCATCCAGATTGCCCTCTGAAATCTCGGCAAGTTTATTGTTAATTGTGCTGATTTCGGTAATTACTTCTTTGTTGATGAAATGCTTAATCACTGTCAGCATAATCAGTATGATAATAATGCTTCCTATTGCCGATATGATGACTATCATCTGCACATTGCTGTACAAATCCCTTGCCGTAACAACACGCCCGATAAAGTTATCTCCACAGTCGGCAAACATACAAAAACAGAGCTGTCCATCAACAACTGCATAAAAGCCATCACTATTTGATAAAGCATTTTTATGGGAAATGCCAATTTCTGAAAGATTTTTTCCTGTTCTCCCCTCCTGCGTTGAGCCGAGAATTTTACCGCTTTTCTTATCTACCGCATAGAGATTTATATTACTATTTGCACGGAGAAGAGAAAAAATATAGGGAAGTTCGTTCTTTTCCGTGACTTTTTGTACATTTTGCTGTTCCATGCCGACCTGAACAAAAAATTTTCCATTAGGACTCCATACAGCGGAATACTGGATGTACTTCTTTTCTGCCGTGTTGGGAGACAGCGGCTGTACGAGTTTCAGTGATTTATCTTGGAGCATTTTTTTAAAGAAACCAATCTGTTCGCCGTCATTGACGCTCATATCGTAATATTGCGGATGTGTGCCATTGAAAATAACACCCTCTTCATTAAAGAGATGGATTTCATCAACATTGGTGATATCCGCAATATATTTAAGGGTGTCGATACTGTTTAGCACTTTCGGATTATTTTGGATAATATAAGCGATTGTCTCGGCATTGTCAAGACATTGTTCACTATATTCGGTGCGTATCATTTCAAGTTCTTTGGAATTTTCATCAAGAAGATGTTGAACCTGAGTAAATATTTTTTCTGTTTCAAAGCGGTTGTTCTGCTGCTCACGAAAAATCTGGACGCCGGCGGCCATTAAGACAATAAATAATGCCATAATAAATCCAATAATATATAAATGTTTTGAGACAATGTTTTTTATTTTTGACATATTAAGTCCGACCTTTCAAAAATGAGCTGCAAAACGGTGATTAATAGTAAGTTACAATGTCTTCCGGTTTCTTTCTCTTCGGCATCTCCGGCTCCTGCTCCCCATATCCGAGCGCAATCACAGCTACAATTGTCTCCGCATCCGGAATTTGCAGTACTTCACGAATTTTCTTTTCATCCCGAATCCCCATAATCAAAGTATCCAGTCCAATTTCTTTTGCCTTTAAGACAAAATTTTCATTATGTAATCCCAAATCATAAAAACCCCAGCCGTTGCCAACTTCGTTATCTGGCTGACCCTCGCGGTTAAATCCCGCGCGGTTTGCTACAAAGGTTGTGACAACCAGCGCCGCCCCCTCTGAATTTTTGGCATTAAATTCCGGCAGACAATCATTGAGCATTGTTTTTGTCAGTTCATCCGACAATACAACATGATATCTGGCCGTCTGGGAATTTTTCCATGAAGGTGCCTGAATAGCTGCCTGCACGATTTCCGATATCTGCTCCTTTGTCACCTTTCTTGATGCGTCATACTTGCGGACGCTTCTTCTTGTCTCGATTACTTTTTGTAACTCCATACTCTCTCCTCCTTTTAAACTAATACTTTTGATAAGAAATCCTGTAACCTAGGATTTTTCGGACTGCCAAAAAATTTGTCCGGTGATTCCTGCTCCAAAATTTTACCCTCATCAATAAACAGTACCTTATTTGCGACTTCTTTTGCAAAACCCATTTCATGCGTGACGATTACCATCGTCATCCCCTCTTGGGCAAGCGCTTTCATTAAATCTAACACTTCGCCGACCATTTCCGGGTCTAACGCGCTCGTCGGCTCGTCAAACAAAATGACGTCTGGATTCATCGCCAATGAGCGGACAATCGCTACCCGCTGCTTTTGTCCTCCCGATAATGTCGATGGATACACATCTGCCTTATCCTGTAGACCAATCCTCTCTAACAAATGCATTGCCTGCTTCTTTGCCTCTTCCACCACTTGCCGCTTGCTTTTCGTAATTTCTATCGGCTTCCTCTTCTTGTCTTTGCCACGGAACAAATTGGTAATAGGAAGAAAAAAGTTACTTCGTTTTGCCTTTCTCAAATCCTGACACTGCACGAATACCGGCGCCAGCATAATATTTTCCAATACTGTCTTATTGTTGTATAAGTTAAAATGCTGAAACACCATTCCCATATGGCGTCTGTGCAGGTTAATATCCACTTTCATATCTGCGATATCAACACCATTAAAAATAATCTGGCCTCCGGTCGGGTCTTCCATACAGTTCAAACAGCGGAGAAAAGTACTTTTGCCGGAGCCGGACGGGCCGATAACTACTACGATATCACCCTTGTCAATGGTTACGTCAATGCCATCAAGGACTACATTGTCACCAAAGCTTTTCTGCAAATTAATTACGTCTATCACTTTTTCTCAGGCTCCTTTCCATAATCTTAATCCCCAAACTTATTAACATGACCAGTACAATATAGATGAGCGCCATGACTAAATACGGAACCATAAACTCATAACTGTTGCTTCCAATATAATTAAATGCCACGTATAAGTCCGCCGCACCGACAAAGCTGACAACAGACGTTTCTTTTATCAGTGCAATAAATTCATTTCCCAGTGTCGGCAATATGTTTTTAATTGCCTGCGGAATAACAATTTTGCGCATCGTAGTTGCAAAACTGAGACCAACCGCGCGGCCTGCTTCCATTTGTCCGGCGTCAACCGATAAGATTCCGCCCCGCACCATCTCCGATATGTATGCGCCGCTGTTCAGTCCGAAAACAAGTATTGATACTTGCACACCCGTCATATGATATCCCAAAACGGGAAGCAGCACATAATAAAAGAGCAGCAATTGTACAACAACCGGCGTACCGCGGAAAAATCCTACATATACCGAACAGACACCATTCAGAATACGAGGTATCCAGTTATACTTGGGCACCACGCGCACCGTGGCAATTATAATACCAATCAATATTCCAATCAACAGACCCAATACGGCAATAATAACCGTATTTTGTAATCCCTCAATTACTTTTTCATAGCCATTTTGCTCAATGAAAGCCTCTGTAAATTGATTCCACTTCGCTGTAAAATTTCCCATAACAATCCTCATATAACATAGGTTCGCATTGCTGCGAACCTATGTGCTCTTCCTAATAAATTCACGGTTTCCATTTACTGAACTTTATTAATTGCTTCCGTAATACATTTCGCCGGAGCGGAATCGATAATTACATAGTCAAGATTTTTGTTCAGCAAATCCTGTACGGCAAGGGAACCATTTTCATATCCTTTTGTCGTTACCGAAAAGCCCTCATATTCCATTTTCTTGTCACCCTCGCAATAGAACTGTCCGGTTGTACCAGTCTGCACACCTATTTTGACGCTTTTATCCTTTGTCTTCAAAATCTTCTCAATAGCCGCCACATCTTTGCATGAATCAAATTCCTTACAATCTTCCCTGACAATCAGACGTTGTGAGGCATTGTAATAAGAATCGGCAAAATCCACATACTTTTTACGGTCTTCCTGAACTGTCAGGCCCGCCATGGCAATATCGCATTTATGCTGTCCGACCGAAAGACATACGGCATCAAATTTCATATTTTGAATAACTAATTCTTTGCCGAGTTTCTCTGCCAGCATAGCGGCAAGTTCCATATCAATACCGTAGTAACTGTCGCCCTTTGTATACTCAAATGGCTCGAATGCCGCATTGGTTGCTACTACTAACTGGTCTTTGGATGGATTTAATTCCGCTGATTTAATTGGCGTTGGCTCAGCGCCGCCAAAATACTTATTGCAGACTTCATCAAACTTTCCATTTTCCTGAATCTCTTTGATAAATTCATTCGCTTTCTGCAACAGCTCCGGCTGGTCTTTGTCCACGCCAAATGCATATTGTTCTTTTGTCAAATCTACATCAATTACTTTTACTTTGTTTGCTTCACCAGCTTTGTCAGCGTTGTCTGTCTGCTGAGAACCAGAACCGGAATCGGTACTGCCGCATCCGCTTAACATAACTGCTGTCATCGCAAAAACGAGACTTAATGTCAATAATTTTTTCAATTTTCATTCCTCCTATTTTACATTAGTCAGATTATCATACCATGAAATGCAAGATTTTGCAATATACCATCTCTCCATAATCACGATATTTACCTCACAAACTCAAAACAAGGGGCGATTATCACCTCGCCCCTTGTTCCTTTTTATCTTTTACTCTTAACTCAGTTCAAATTCGGATACAATGCCATTGAGGTCTTTAGCGCTCTTTCTGCTTTCATCCATAAAGGCTCCGGTTTCTTCAATTTTCTGAGCCATTTCACAAGTCTTGCCGGCAATATCCGATACTCCTACCGCTGATTCTCCTACCGTATCGTTAATTTCCTGCGTTGACAAGGTAATTTCTGCAATCGCACTTACGAGCTGCTTAATCGCATTATTAATCCTTTCCATTCCCTCTTGATAGGAGCTGGCGTCTTCGTCATAATTCTCACCGATATGCTGGAAGTTTTTGTAATCTTCCTGTACCGTGCTGTCCAGAAAAGCCATGGCATTATTCAGACAGTCGGTCAGACCTGATACTGCCGTATTCACCTGTTCGATAATATCATTAATATCCGTCACCGCATCCTGCGTCTGGGAAGCCAGCTTTCCAATCTCTGTTGCCACAACAGCAAATCCCTTTCCGGCTTCACCTGCTCGCGCCGCCTCAATGGAAGCATTCAACGCCAGAAGATTTGTTTGGGAAGATATATCCATAATATTCTGTGTCAGCTCATTAATTCGCTCGACTGCCTGCGCCTGTTCCATCGCTTCTTTCGAGCTGCCACGCACCTCTTCGTACATCGTTGTCGTACGCTCTCCGGCTTCCGCCGTCATTTTCTTAAGTGCAACTGCCCGCTCTTTTACCTGCAGGGAATTTTGCGCTCCCTCTCCGGACAACTGCTCAATATCTTTGGCATTCTGGTCTACCTGTTCAATCGCATGTTTTACCATGTCGGTTGCACTAGCCGCCTCTTCCATGGCAGCCGCCAATTCTTCTATCGTAGCGGAATTGTTACTGCATATTTCGTTTACGTTAATCATGTTCTCATTCAAATCCGTCACGTTATCTCCCAGTGTCAGACCCGTCGTCTCAATGAGATTTACCATCTCGCGCAGCTTCTTGCGCATCTTACGGATGGCCCGCGCCATCTCCCCAGTTTCATCCTTGATTTGAATCAATTTTGCACTGTTCGGATTCTGCCGGAAGTTCAAATCTGCCGTATCCTCTACAATCTCGGTCAACTGCCGAATCGGTGTCACTAGATTACGGCTAAACAGGAAAGCTACCAACAATCCATATAAAACAGCAACTAACATGGCGATACAAATCCAGATAAACAACGTTTTTGATGATTGTTGTATTTCTGAAGTAGGCGCTGCCATAACCAGCTTCATGCCATTTTTCAAATTAACAAATGCCGCCGATTCCTTTTTGCCTTTGTTTGAATACGCCAAAACTGATTCGCCATCGTCTCCGGCAAGAAATTCTTGCAGATTTTTATCAATATCCGACACAGCGCTTCCATATTTTGCGTTCGGATGGCTCATAATCTTATTTTCCGCATTAACCAGAAATCCATATCCATGACCAAAACTTTTTGCTTCATTGACCTGTTTCTGCATTTCCTTAAAATCAATATCCATACCAACAATACCCACTTTAACATTGTCAATGACAATCGGCACTACATAGGATATCATGTATACATTAATGTTTGAATTTAAGTATGGCTCCATCCATGTCGGTTTACCGTTATTAACTGGAATATAATACCATCCGACATGTTCTAAATCATCCTTATCGTAACTGCTGAAATCCGTCGGAGTCAATGACTTAAATTCAGCATCCACACTTTCTTTCGATGCAAATAATCCGGAGGTAGCCTCCGTAAAATCCGGATTATACCGTATGTAATAAGTCATTGCCCCCTGTGTGTTGACAGCGCTTTCCAGTGCAATGTCCTGCAGCTTATCCGTACATTTTTTCACATATCCGGCATCTTTCTGAAAACGGTCGATATCATCAATCGTACGAATCGTCATATTGGCAAGCGTATTTACAGACGACTCAATTTGAGATAACGAATTATCAAGCTTTAAACCATTCTCCGTTGCCACATCTATCAACATTTTTTTTGCATCCTGATTGGCAACAGAAAGTGAATTGAACATACTGACCGCACCGCAGATTAACGTTCCAATAAGTACGGTGCCGACTATATTCCGAATCACTCTGAATTTTAAAGATTTCATAAGCAACCCCCTCATTATTGTCTATTTATCTGATTTCTATTATAATCTCCCTTTTGTCATGTTTCAAGACTTTTATGAGGTTTTATGAACTGTTGCCTGTTTTTCTTGCGACTATTCCACAATATTACTAATCCACATTCCTTTTTGTATGAGTACATAACCGACAATAAGTTTTATAATATCCGCCGCTTGTACAATAACAAAAACGCCGAGAATCGGAAGCTGCGTATAAAAGCATAAGCAGAGCGCCAACGGTATCGGTATCGCCCATGTATATACGCTGTCAAACAGAAAAGTAACTATCGTTTTTCCACCGGAGCGGAGCGTAAAATAAAGGGAATTGAGAAATCCCTGCACAGGAAAAAACAACGCCGTCACAATAATAAACCACTGCCCGTACTTTCGTACCTCTTCCGTCGTATCGTAAAACGTTGGAAAAACACCGGAGAGAGATATGAGTATAACCGTCAGCACAATACAGACTGCGCCGGTAAACCACATAAGCTGGAAAGCATTCTTCTTTGCTCTCTCATACTGGCTTGCGCCTAACGTCTGCCCTATCAAAATACCAACGGCTGAGCCTAAAGCGACAAACACTACATTCAGCAAATTGCAGATGGCATTAGAAATTGTCAGTCCAGCTACAATTTCCAATCCCCTTGTCGAATAGCACTGTGTCAGCGCCGCCATACCGCCGGCCCATAGAAATTCATTAAAAAAGATTGGTAATCCTTTCTTAATCATTTTACTCATCAATTCTTTCGGCAGAAGCAGCGTCCGGTATAATCCATGTAAAAAATCATGTTCTTCTTTTCTAATATGAGCCCAAATAATTACAATAAGGCACTCGACAATACGCGCCATTACTGTTGCTATCGCTGCTCCGCGCACACCCAATTCTGGAAAACCGTATTTTCCATATATAAGAAGATAATTAAATACAATATCAACAAATACGGAAATAATTCCCGCCACCATAGGCTTCACGCTATTGCCTGTTTCCCGCAGACTGCTGGCGTAAATCTGCGTAATGCCAAAAGGCACAAGCGTAAAAAGCATAACCGCCATATATTGTTTGGCATAACTCATCGTCAATCCGGTATCAATTGCTGCATTTTCTCCATGAAGATAAAGTCCAATCAGATTCTCTCCGGCAAATACAAAAGCTGCCAATCCGGCAAGAACACAAAACATGCATATCCATATTTTCATGCGGACACAATTCCGAAATCCGTCCATATTGCGCTGACCATAATATTGGGCTCCATAAATACCCGGTCCGGATATTCCTCCAAAAACAGCCAGACTAAAAACAAAAATTAACTGCCCCACAATGGAAACTGCTGTCATCGCCTCAGTACCGAGGCTTCCCACCATAACATTATCCACCAATGTAACCATATTTGTAATACCATTTTGTATCATCATTGGCACCGCCAGCTTTAACGCCCGACGATAAATACTTCTGTCATTCATTGTAATCTCCATTCTGAAGCGCCTGATTGCTTCTGTTCACTCGATATTTCTGTATATTATACCTTACTATTGTACTTATTTCTACAACTTTTTATAAATGTTGTTTCTTATGAAAATGCTGTCATTTATCTGGCTTTTTTAATAACTGTCGTTTATAATCTTATATGAAAAACGAAAGCACGGAGGTCACAGTTGCGATGAAAATGGAAATATATGAAGGAATTACTGACGATGCAAAAGAAGTGAGGACAAAAGTATTTATCAATGAGCAGGGGTACTCAGGAGAATTTGATGATACAGATGAAACTGCTGTACATTTTGTTATTTATGACGAAAACAATACGCCTGTTGCCACCTGCCGCATATTTTGGGATTCAGAGATGAATTCATATGTATTGGGAAGACTTGCAGTCATTAAAGAATATCGGGGAAAAAATCTGGGCTCGGCCATTGTCAAAGAGGCAGAACAATACATCCAGAAAATTGGGGGCACCACTATTATTTTGCATGCTCAATGCAGGGCAAGTGCTTTTTATAAAAAAGCCGGCTATACGGAATTTAGTAAAGTTGATGATGACGAGGGACATCCGCATATTTGGATGAGAAAAAAGTGTAACTAAATGTAACCAAAATATACATTTTGGCATAGTAAAAGGAAGTACCATTTTCCGGTACTTCCTTTCTTTTCTTCCATGAGGCATCGGGGACTCGAACCCCGGACAACTTGATTAAAAGTCAAGTGCTCTACCACCTGAGCTAATGCCCCATTCTCTATCAGATAATATCTAACAGAAAATGCCCAAAGCCGGAATCGAACCAGCGACACAAGGATTTTCAGTCCTCTGCTCTACCAACTGAGCTATCTGGGCATAAATTGCGGGGGCAGGATTTGAACCTACGACCTTCGGGTTATGAGCCCGACGAGCTGCCTGACTGCTCTACCCCGCGACAATTCATAATGCATATTCATATTTTATATTACCCGATTTTATCTCTCGGGAATGGGCGGAGAAGGATTCGAACCTTCGAAAGCGTAGCTAACAGATTTACAGTCTGCCCCCTTTGGCCACTCGGGAATCCGCCCATAAAAGCCGACGACCGGACTTGAACCGGTAACCTGCTGATTACAAATCAGCTGCTCTGCCAATTGAGCCACGTCGGCGTGAAATGGGACCTACAGGGCTCGAACCTGTGACCCTCTGCTTGTAAGGCAGATGCTCTCCCAGCTGAGCTAAGATCCCATTTATAAAAAATCAAGTAAATACTTGAACGACCCAGATGGGACTCGAACCCACGACCTCCGCCGTGACAGGGCGGCGCTCTAACCAACTGAGCCACTAGGCCACTACAAATTACTTTGTATGAAGGAAGTACCTTCAAAACTACACATTGCTTCTCCATCTCTTCGAACCAAC
>CAJUTM010000005.1:36874-150886 GCA_910589595.1 uncultured Eubacterium sp. | reverse complement strand
CAAAGGCACTTTTGATAAAGCGGAGCGTGTCGAAAGTGCTTTTGCGTTACTTTCGCAGAAAGTAACAAAGGCTATGCGCCGTATCCGGCGCTCATTACCCGATAGGGAGAAAGGGAAATTGATTGAAGCGGACTATCAGCGTTATGACAGGGAAAGGCTCTGTCAACCACAACAGCAGAAAATTCCACGCAAAGAACACTGACCCGGAGCGGAGCTGTCTGAATGTGGAATACTGCAACGAAAATATCAAAGACGTATACCACGAATTATTTGATGAAGCACTTGCCCGGTACAATGAGAAGCAGACCAGAAGTGACCGCATAATTGATGATTATTATGAGAAAATCTGTTCCGGCAAACAGGAGAAGCCATTCCATGAGATTATTTTACAGATAGGCAACAAGGACGATATGGGGGCAAAGACAGAGGACGGACAGCTTGCGGCAAAAATACTTGATGAATATATGCAGGATTTTCAGCGGCGCAATCCCACATTGAGAGTGTTTTCGGCACATCTCCATATGGACGAAGCAACACCACATCTGCATATAGATTTCATACCTTATACGATTGGAAGCAAAAGAGGGCTTGAAACAAGAGTATCATTGAAAAAGGCACTGGCAGAACTCGGCTTCAAAGGCGGCACAAGGAGCGAAACGGAACGTAACCAGTGGGTAGCGGCAGAGAAAGAACAGCTTGCGGAGATTATGCTAAAGCATGATATTGAGTGGGAGAAAAAGGGAACACATGAGAAGCATTTGTCTGTACTCGACTTTGAGAAGCAGGAGCGGCAGAAAGAGGTTGCAGAACTGGAACAGACAATCTCCGGCAGTAAAGAGCAATTATCCTCTATTCTTCATCAGCAGATAGCGGCAGGACAGGAAACGGAGCAGATACGGAAAGAGGGAGAAGCGATCCGGCAGGAAGTATCGGAACTTTCCGCAACAAATCTTCTTTTGAAAGAGCAGACGGAAACACTGACGGAAGATAAGGAAAAGCTGCTGTCTGAAAATGAGAAATTGGAAAAACAGCAGAAAAAGTTACAGCAGGAACTTAACAAGATGGTACAGTCAAAGGAAGTCATGGAGCGCAATATACACGCCTATGATGAAGATGTGAAATGGCAGTTGGCAGAGCCGGGGGCATTGATGAGCGCAAAGAATTATCGGGATAAAAAGGCACTTCCGCTTGTGGAGAAATTGAAAGAGGTAGTAAAAAATCTGACTATCAAATGCGTACAGCTTACAGAGCAAAGCAAGAAATTTGCCGCCAAAGTGGACGAGCAACAAATACAGATTAGTCGCTTGACAGATAAGGTCATGGAGCAGAGCGACACCATAGACCGATTGCAGGAAAAAGCGTCTGATTTGAGGCGTTTGGAGTGTCATTTAGGTAGAGAACAGGTACAGTTGATATTGGAACGGTCAAAGGCATTAGAACAGATAGAAAAGGCAAATAAACGCCCGAAACGTGTGTTTGAAATGAGCCGATAGGAAAGTGAGGATTGATAGGATTATGACGGATATGGAAAAGAAAGTAATGATACGGCTGTGTGCTAAAATCGTAGCAGAAACAGACCTTTATGAAACGGACAAGGAAGTGCAAAATCTGATAGACTGGGTATGCCTTTCGGAGCAGATAAAGGAAAACAATAATACAATCCGCAATCTGACCGGGGAATATAAGAAGATAGAGCCGGACTGCCGGGAGGGAGTGCGGGCGCAGTTGGAGCGCATGAAAGAACTTTGCAAAGAGCGCAATAATCTGTATGAGAAGCAAACCGATTTGAAAGGGCAGAAGTGGAAAATAGAGAAATCGTTAGAACGATAATAAATGTGGGGCGCGGTGGTTGCTGCGCCCTATATTTTTGTGGTAAATGAGGAACGGAAGTGATATAATGAAATGGACAAATCGGAATTTATGGAGGGAAAAAGAGTGGAACAATTAGCAATCAAAAAAGCTCGGTTAGATCAGACTGACGAGATTAATGAAGTCGTAAGTGAAACGATAAAAGAAATATATTCAAAATACTATTCGGATGAAGTGGTGGATTTCTTTTTGGAATTACATAATCACGATAATATCCATAAGGACATTTTGGAAGGTAATACCTATGTGATTGCTTGTGGAGCTGCCACTCTTGGAACAGGCACAATCAATCAAAACGCTATTTTAAGGGTATATGTAACTCCGAATCATCAACATGAGGGAATTGGAACCAAGCTTATGGATTGTTTGGAAAAAGAAATAATAAAGAATTATTCGTATGTAAATATAGATGCATCGTTGCCAGCTGTTGAATTTTATCGCAAACGGGGATACGAGTTATTAAGAC
This sequence comes from uncultured Eubacterium sp., assembly GCA_910589595.1. Taxonomy (GTDB): domain Bacteria; phylum Bacillota; class Clostridia; order Lachnospirales; family Lachnospiraceae; genus Eubacterium_F. Next base: position 148,551 of record CAJUTM010000005.1, on the reverse strand, counting down.
AAGCGGAGCATTCCGTTGCAAATGGAAAATTATTGTCATATTCTATTATGCGGAAAAGAGAATTTGATATAGACCCGGCTTTTTATAATGCCCCATCTGTTCTTGTCCGAAAAGAGATTGAATTGCAGGGACTTGATTTTGATGAATATCAGACAAAGGTGCCCCAAAGAGTTTATTTGCTGGCGGATAGCCTGTTTGATACAATGCTTGCAAAGAACATTGCTACGCTTACCTTTGATGTCGGTGGAGGCATATATGTAATGAATCATAACAGCAATTTAGGTTTTGCAAAGGGCGAGATGTGTTCACCGGGACTGGCAACCCAGGCAGAGGATTTATATGCAGCAGGAGTGAAAGAACTGATTCATGTAGGATTTGCCGGCGGGAATAAGATTGGAGACTATGTCCTTACCGATGGGGCTTATAACGATACCTCTATTACCAGGTTATATGGATTTAAGGGGGAACGAATCGATTCAACAAAGGATTTGACAGACTCTTTTTGTATGGAGCTGGAGAAAAAGGGAATATCCTGTATTCGTGGCTATCATTGGACAACGGATGGCGGATATGTTCAGCCTGAATGGAGAGAACGGTATTATTTTAACGATCTGGGTGCGAAATGCGTTGAGATGGAAGGAGCAGGACTATTTACAATCGCGAATTTCCGTTCCCGCAAGGCAACAGCGATCTACGTTGTATCTGACAGTGGTTCAAATGATGAATGGGAGCTTGGCTGGGGTGAAAGCACTCTTGAACATAGTATCCAGAAATTGATTGATGCACTGGCGGAAAGTTGATTTTGTTAAGAAACGATAAGTCTGGTGAAAACGAAAATTCCGGTTTGTTGATTAGAGTGGTGGAGGACAACGAATTGATATTTTCCTTGTTAATGTTATTTATACATGGTGCTAGCACCATGTAATAAGGATGGATAAGGAGAAAATCGGTATTTTGCTGCTGGCTCTATTTTGGCTCTAAAATTTTTCAGAACAGTAAAAATATAGTGTCAAATCAGATAATATGATGAATAATAAGTAGCAAAAACAAGGAAAAACATTCAGATTTCATTTCCGAGAGCTCGTGAGGGTGGTAGGACAGTAGGTTCTGGTCGTGTGGCTAGTATTATTGAGTAATCTTGCGAAAGCAATGAGATAAGCGCATAAAAGGCGATAATAACAGGGACTTCAAGTTTACTTGGAAGTCCCTGTTTTATTGCCTTTGCGGGCATTTGGCGAATGCCCGCGACCGAGGAAATGCGAAGCATTTTTGAGGTGCGCGTATCGAATTTTATGGGGCTTTCCGAGAAATCGGGAAGCCCTTTTTTGAAATTTCGCAAGAATAAAACAGTGTAAAGCGGTGCCAAAACGGTGCCATAAAAAAGAACTCCGATGAAAGCGGTGCCAAGTTTCATCGGAGTTTGTCTTTTTGCCAACCTTTTATTTGCTTTACCTGTTCTGCCCGCTCTTTATCTTTGTGATACTGTAACTTGACACTAAAATCGTAGCGGATACAGACCTTTACGAAATGGACAAGGAAGTGCAAAATCTGATAAACTGGGTATGCCTGTCGGAGAAGATAAAAGAAAACAATAATACAATCCGCAATCTGACCGGGGAATATAAAAAGATAGCGCCGGATTGTCGGGAGGGAGTGCGGGCGTAGTTGGAGCGCATGAAAGAACTCTGCGAAGAGCGCAATAATCTTTATGAGAAACAGAACAATTTGAAAGGGCAGAAGTGGAAAATAGAGAAATCGTTAGAACGATAATAAATGTGGGGTGCGGTGGTTGCTGCGCCCTATATTTTTGTGGTCAATGAGGAACGGAAGTGATATAATTAAATGAACAAATCGGGATTGTTGGAGGATATTTGATTATGAATAAGGTATGGTCAGAGCTGAATAAAACAATGCAAGCGCAAATCAAAAAGAAAGATACCTATGAAGCAGGTATTGACACATTATTTGATTTGCGAAATCGATTAATGGAAACCTTAAAATCATTTAATGAGGAATTACGCAGAGAAGATTTTGACGCAATTCCATTTATAAATGCAGACGGTTATCATAGCAAAACGATTGCATATTCAATTTGGCATATTTTCCGTATTGAAGACATAGTTGCACACACATTGATAAGCGAAAATGAGCAAGTGTTTTTCGCGGGCAATTATCAAGAACGTATCAATTCGCCTATAATTACAACAGGAAATGAACTTGTAAAAGAGCAGATTGCAGATTTTTCAAAGCAACTTAATTTGAAAGAACTTTATTCCTATATTTTTGAGGTAAAGGATAGCACCAAAAAGATAATCAATAGTTTATCCTATGACCAAACGAGAAAGAAAGTGTCAGAAGAAAGAAAAGAACAATTAAAATCACTAAATGTTGTAAGTAATGATAAAAATGCAATTTGGCTTATTGATTATTGGTGCGGTAAAGATATTCGAGGGTTAATACAAATGCCTTTTTCAAGACATTGGATTATGCACATAGAAGCAAGTTTGCGTATAAAAAACAAGATACATTCATAAGTGAAAATTCCCGTTTATCGGGCAGAACAACATATCATCAAATAGCAAAATAAAAAATGCGGTGGTATCCTTGAAAATGCAGTTCATGTTGAGGGAGATGAAGAATCCATTCGCAGATACTGGATTGCCGGGAGGGAGTACGGGCGCAGTTGGAGCGCATGAAAAACATATCGGATAATAAAGGGAGAAATGGAATGAAAGAAAAGATGATAGAAAATTTATTAGTGAAATTAGTACATATGTGTGATTTGGGTAAAATAATTGCAGATGTTGAATCCGTATCTGGCGGTTTAATGCACAGGATGTACAAAGTAATAACTGATAGCGGCATATATGCAGTAAAACATTTGAATGCAGAAATAATGAAAAGACCGGAAGCACATGAGAATTATGCAAGGGCAGAAAAAATAGAAGCAATGCTGGAGAACAATAATATTCCTATTGTGCCGGCTATGGTGATTGGCGGCAATAAGATGCAAAAGATAGATGACCAGTTTTTCTATTTATTTAGGTGGCAGGAGGGAAGCACTGCCGATTGGAATCATATTTCAAATGAGATGTGTTATAAAGCAGGAAATATTCTTGGTAGAGTCCATGCGATTGAACCAAAGAATATTGTATATCAGGCTCCGGAAAAAAGCCATATAGATTGGCGGAGTTATGTGCTGAAGGCAAAGGAGGAAAACTCTGCGCTCGCTTCGTTATTGGAAGATAATGAAGAACTTTTTATTTACGCTGAAAATGAATTAAACAAAGCTAGGGCGTCATTGCCGGCTGTGTTGTGTTTGTCCAATGAAGATATGGATCCAAAGAATATTATGTGGGATAATGGAAGTCCGTGGATGATTGATCTGGAATGTTTGGACTATGGTAATCCCATATCCCATGTCATGCAGTTGGCATTGCAATGGTCAGGTATCATAAGCGGCAGGATGGATGTTGATAAGATGATGGCTTTCTTTGACGGTTATTTGAAAGCATATGATAATTGTTTTCGGGGATACAGTGATGTCGTTGGTGTAGCATATACCTGGGTTGAGTGGTTGGAATATAATATCCAAAGAGCTTTGGGAAACTGTATGGACAAAGCAGAAAGACAAATGGGCATTTCCGAGGTGCGCAATACGATAGATAGGATGAATTATATCCAGAAAACAGTACCTCAGATTAAAGAGGCGTTGAATGTTCGTCTGCGGAGAATAGATGTAACGCAGTATGATAATCATGATGAAAAAATCTGCTTTTATGAATTATTACTTGAACGAGAGTTATCTGATATGACAAATTACAGTCTTCCAGCAGGATATCAATTTGTGCCTTATTCTGATGGGGATAGGGAACAATGGATTGATATTGAGATGTCGGCAAAAGAGTTTGCGAATTATGAACAGGGATTGGAAGCTTGGAATCATTATTACGCAAATAGCCTTGATATCCTTTCTGACAGAATGTATTTTATCGAAAATGAGAAAGGGGAAAAGATTGCTACAGCTACAGCTTTTTATGACATTCACGGTAGAGATACTTCAGGAGCCGGATGGCTTCACTGGGTAGCGGTTAAGCGGGAGTATCAAGGAAAAGGGCTTTCAAAACCGTTGATTACATATGTTTTAAAGGTTATGAGGAATCTTGGATATTTACATGCGAAGATACCGACACAAACAAATACATGGTTGGCATGCAAGGTTTATTTGGATTTAGGATTTTTGCCGATAAAAGAAAATTTGGAACACAGTTATGAAGGTTGGAAAATAGTAAAGGAATTAACGAACCATAGTGCACTCAAAGACATTTAAAGTATAACAAAGTGAGCATAAGGAAAAATTAATAACAGAATATATAATGAATAATTATGTAAAATTCCGGGTTATCGCTTTGTGGCGCCAAGAAATCATGCAAATAGAAATACGCCACAAAAAACGCTATTCAAATACCGAGAGGGTGGACGTACAGTAGGTTTTGGTCGGGTTGCAACAATCATTGGGTAATCTTGTGATTAGAGCCAAATAAGTAAAATAAGCACTGCAATCCTTTGCGAAATTAAGGGGGTGCGGTTTTTTAATGTCTAAAAATAATAGCGAACAAAAGGAAATGAACATTGGCAGCGTGAAAGTAGGAAATCAATGGTACTGGACTTTGTAGCAAAGGAAGATAGGCATGGCGATTGTCATGTCCTGCACTTTTATAATTGTAAATGAGAGAAGAAAATGGTATAATAAAAAAACTCAATTTAGTGGAGGTGAAGAAAATGGTAGCATTCTTACGATTAAGAAATATCTAAGTACATAGAACTGTGTTAAATAGTTTTATGTACAAACAGGGCACTAAAAACTATTTAATAGAGGAGAGCTAGTAATGATATTTCAAGATAATGTAATCAAAGAATATTTAAAAAACGTTTATTTTATAACTGGAACACCTTGTGGCGGAAAGACAACAATTTCACGAGAGTTGGCTAAACGACACAATTTATTAGTTTATGATGTTGATGAGCAGTTTTCCTATCATCAAAAAATTTCTAATTCTATTTTGCAACCATCAATGAATAAGGTTTTTAAAGATGCAGATGAGTTTTTCGGGCGTACTGTAGAGGAATATAAAAAATGGCTGATTGATAACACAAGAGAACAATTGGATTTTGTACTGTTGGATTTGATTCGTCTTTCACAAAATAAAATTGTATTGTGTGACTGCCATTTGACACTGGAAGAAGCTGAAAAATATACAGAAGCATCTCGAATAGTGTTTTTGATAAAAGAACCATCAAATTTAATTGAGGATTATTGTGGTCGTTCCGACCATCAAGCGTTTAATGATTTTATTAACAGTGCGTCTGATATTGAAAAAGCAAAGGCTACATGTAATATGACCTTAAAAACTCTCAATGAGAAAAGATGTAATGATATCAAGAGCAGTAACTATTTGTGGATAGAAAGAAATGAAAATAGTACAATTGGGGATACCGTAAGAAAAGTAGAACAACACTTTGGTTTTGGTAAAAAAGATTTTAATATGGATACATTAGAGATAAGGAAAGTCGATAGAGATACCGATTTGGCAGACAAACTCATTCATTTTGTTGAAAACTTTTCTTGGGAAGAAGTAAAAGAGCATATTTTATGGGTGCTTCGCACATGGGAATTTACCGATTGGGAAGCTATATTTGTGGCAATGGTGGATGGTCAAATTGTTGGAATGACTTCTATCATGAAAGCAGATTATTATCCATTACCTGAAATATATCCATGGATTTCAAGCGTGTTTGTGACAGAAGAATATCGCGGACATAGAATTAGTGAAAAGCTAATTAATTTTGCAAATGTATATGCAAAGGAAGCTGGTTTTATTAGAACTTATATCCCATCACAACATGTTGGTTTGTACGAAAAATATGGGTATCATTATCTCAAAGATATTGTTAATTTTGGAAATGGAATAGACAGATTGTATGTTAAAGAATTAGGACTGCGGGGGAACTAAATGAAAAAACAATTGGAGCTGATTGCAAAATCGTATGATAAAGGCATTGATTTGGGAAGAAAAGGCATTGATTCATATGACAACTTCCCCTCTTATATTACGAGTCACCCCAATTATCCTTTGTTTGAACAAATGCGGATGAACGAAACGCTTTCCGATAGCGCGCGAAAAGAGATTGTCGAGTATCTTGCCCCAACGGCAGGCATGAAATTTGTTGATTTGGGGTGCTGCCTGAATTTGATGTTTGCCGGATATAAAGACTGGGCATCTATATATTATGGAGTCGATATTAGTAGCAAAACGATTGAACTGTTGCAGGAATATGCGGAAAAAAATCATTTAACGGTTGGCGATTTACATTGTTGTAGTATGCATGAGACACCATATGATACAAATTTTTTTGATATTGGTGAGTGCATAGGTTCTTTGGAATATTTTGAAAAAGATTTTGTGCAGCAGGCAGTTGCAGAGTTTTCTCGTATTATGAAACCAAATGGGAAATTTGTCCTTGATATTCCAAATATTGGGAGTCCTGAATTTGAAATTACAAAACTGATAGAAGAATATTTGGGCAGGCAGGATAAATTTAATTTATCGGTAGAAGAATTTGAAACCATACTTGACGCTTACTTTATGATTGACAAAAAGGAAATAGTGGGCCCGATGATACAGTATTTTTTAATCACAAAGTAGCGTCTGCCTTACAGGCAGAGCGTTACGGGCTTGAGCCTTGTAGGCTTAATATAGGTAGTTGCCAGCGGTAGTGAATTGAAAGTGGAGTGCTTGAAATGAAATTGAAGTATAGGCAATTAACAGAACAAAAATTAGATGAATTTATTGAGATGCGGATAGCCCAACTAAGAGAAGAAGGAGCAACAGAACAAATAGATATTAAACCGAATTTGCGGGACTATTATCATCGCCATATGTCTGATGGGACATTCGTGTCCTGGCTTGCTTTTGATGATGTGAAAATAGTGGGAACAAGCGGAATGTCATTTGTGGAGAAACCACCTTATTTTAGTTGTCCATCAGGTAAGATTGGCTTATTGTCCAGTATGTACACACATCCGGATTATCGAAGAAATGGAATTGCAACGGAATTATTAGATAGAGTAGTAAATGAAGCAAGACAATACGGATGTGGTACTATTCAAATTACCGCTGCTTTCAACCCGCCCTTACAATTGTTTACCACAGTTCTAAAGAATCCTCTGCCTCCACCCACATTTGCATATTTCCTTCAAGATACAATCTTGCATATTTAAGTGGTTCATCTATTGCCAAAGCATTTAAGGCACATTCCGAACAGGGGGTAGTTTTCAATTCTTCTTCCGCTTTGTTACAGTCTATTCGTAAAAAGTAGCCTGCATAGGTGTATACGTCACTGCTGTTATGGTGGATATTGTATGTTGCGTAAATTATATTTATTTTGTTTATCCTCTTTTCGTAGATTTTTTGAAAGCATTTCAATCAGTTTGCCAATTCCCGTATATTTTGTGTTATACTGTTTTATATGATTTTGTTTCCCTCATTTTTTCCCTTATCAGGGTTTGTAATGCCCTGTGGGAAGATATAACACAAGGGAAACAATAAGGGAAAGCTCACCTGCGATAAACTTAGTGTTTTCAAGGGTTAGCGGAGATTTTAATAACAAAATATAACAGCTAATATTTCCCTTAAAAATCATCAAATTACAATCGGGATTTGCGAGGAAAAATGTATGATTAGAATAAGACCATATAAAGATTCGGATGTAGATACAATATTATCGTGGTGTCAAAATGAAAAATCATTTTATCAATGGACGGCAGGCATACTCGGTAATTATCCGATAACACAAAGGGAATTTTGCTTTGTTGAATCTCTAATGCCGTTTACCGCATTTGATGAAACAGGAATGGTTGGCTTTTTTACACTAAGGAACCCAGATGAATCATTGGATGAATTACGCTTTGGATTTGTTATTGTAAATCCTCACAAGAGAGGAAAGGGCTATGGCAAAGCTATGCTCCAGCTAGGTCTGAAATTTGCATTTGAAATATATGGAGCAAAAAAAGTATCATTGGGTGTTTTTGAGAATAATCTTCCGGCTTATTATTGTTATAAAACAGTCGGTTTTAACGATACTGTTCTTGATAAGACAGAAACATATTGTGTTCTAGGTGAAGAATGGAAGTGCAGAGAATTGATTATGGAAAATAAATAAATTCTCAATTTGTGGAGGTGTATATGAGTATCCGTTTAATGACGATTGATGATTATGAAAAAGTATATGAATTATGGATGTCCTGCATAGGTATGGGATTAAATAATCTAGATGATTCAAAAGAGGGTATCGATAAATTTCTCCAGAGAAATCCTGACACTTGTTTTGTTGCTGAAGTAGAAAATGTTATTGTTGGCGTAATTATAGTTGGAAACGATGGTAGGAGAGGATATATATATCATACAGCCGTAAATCCGCAATATAGAAAACAAGGCATCGCAAAAAGTCTTGTTGATACAGCAATGACTGCTTTACAGAAAACTGGAATAAATAAGGTAGCATTGGTTGTCTTCGATAGAAATGAAATCGGAAATGGCTTTTGGGAGAAAATGGGTTTTACTGTTCGCAATGATTTAATATATCGTAATAAAGCTCTTATAGAAATAGTTAGAATAGACACATAAATTCCAGTTTGGCGGGAAGTTGTAGAGAACGAAAAATCGGAATTTATTGAGGAGATGATAATGTGGAAAAATTGATGTTAAGTGCAGATGGAGATGTTATACTATATGAAGTTGATAGGCAAATTTTAAATGATTTTGATAATTTAATAGAAGAATTTTATGAATGGAAGAAAACAAGTTGTTATGATGAACAACTATTTGTAGAATTTCTACAACAGAAATGTGGAAATGAAAAAATAAAACTTATTAAAAATTTAGGGGGGAATATTCCTAAAGAATATGAAAACGTAAAATGGTATAATTTTTAAGGATATACAGAAATCCTATTTATCACTTGGTGGTGGCAAGAACAAATAGCTATAAATGAAAAAATATCAAATCACAATCGGTAATTATGGAGGTATTTTAAATGTTAGAACATAAAGGTTCAATAGACATAAAAACAGATAGACTATTATTAAGGAAATTTGAAATAGGCGATGCAGAAGAGGTTTTTGCAACGTGGACGAGTGATGAACGTGTGGCAAAATATACAAGTTGGTATGCACACGAAAAAATAGAAGATACAAAAGCTTATGTAGAATATATGGCAGGCAGGAATGAAGTGTCCGATTATAATTGGATTATCGAAACAGATAATAAAATCATAGGCTCAATTAATGTATGCTATTCAGATGATTACTTAGAAATCGCAGGAATTTCATATGTACTTGGACATAAATATTGGGGAGAGGGATATATAACAGAAGCTGCAAGAGCCGTTATACAATTTTTGTTCCATGATGTTAATTATAGAAAAATTATAGCAGGCTGTGATAGTGAAAATATTGGTTCGAGCAAAGTTATGGAAAAGATAGGAATGAAACGGGAAGCAGTTTTGCGAGAACATATAAAACGCAAAGATGATACTTGGGGTGATGATTTTCAATATGGATTATTAAAAAGAGAGCGAAAGTGATATAATTACATAAGCAACAGTAAAGTATATAAGAGTATCAGGAACAAAAAGGGAGAAAAATGAAAGAAACAAAAATATTTAATAGAAACAACCTCTTTCAAAAATTTGAGGTACTAAAAACAAATCGAAATAAACGCTACAAATACAATGAATTTCTGGTTGAAGGTGTCCGTAGTCTTAATGAGGCGGTAAATAATAACTGGAAAATCAAATCTTTTATTTATGACAGAAACAATCTTTCAGGTTGGGCGAAAGATATGATAAATAAGGTAAATACGGATGCAAATTTTTATTTGACTCCGGAGCTTATGAAGAAATTGAGCGAAAAAGAAGATACTTCAGAATTGATGGCTATAATTGAAATGCGAGAGGATAAACTTGATAATGTTATGCTTTCCGAAAATCCCTTTATTGTTTTGTTTGACCGACCATCAAACAAAGGGAATCTTGGACTATGATACGCTCATGCGATGCCCTTGGAGCAGATATGCTTATCATTACGGGGCATTCGGTAGATTTGTATGATGCCGATGTAGTTGTTTCGGCAATGGGTTCGTTTTTCAAATTGCCTGTTATAAGAATTTCCGATAATAAAGTGTTGTTTGAATACATTGACAAACCGAAAAACAGGTATACCAATTTTACGACAATTGGAACTACGGCACACAATGAAAATCCGATTTATTCTGCGAATCTCACTTCTCCTCTTATGCTGATGATGGGAAATGAAACTATGGGATTAAACAAAGCATTTAAGGAATATTGTGACTCGCTCTGCACAATTCCAATGTCTGGAAAATCTTATGCCACATCTTTTAATGTAAGCTGCGCCGCTTCAATACTGATGTATGAAATCACCAGACAAAGAGGAATAAATTAAAGAAATAGCAGCGCTGAACAGCATTGTTTGATAGCTTGTTATTACACAGGAGGTAGATGTGAATATGTTAGAAAATGTAACAAAAAAATTTGTTGCCAAAAGTCAGGAGATTTTATTGGATAATCTGGTTGGAATATATCTTCATGGCTCTGCCGTAATGGGATGTTTTAATGAGAAAAAGAGTGATATTGATTTATTAATTGTAGTCAATAAGGCAATCACTAATGAAGTGAAACGTAAGTATATGGACATGGTTGTGGAGCTAAATACATATGCTCCGGAAAAGGGAATAGAAATGAGTATTGTCAAAAGGGATGTATGTAAACCGTTCATTTATCCCACGCCGTTTGAATTACATTTTTCTAACGCACATTTACAATGGTACAAAGAAAATCCCACAGATTATGTCGAGAAGATGAATGGTGTAGATAAAGATTTGGCTGCACATTTTACGATTATCTATCACAGAGGGAAATGTCTTTATGGAGAAGAGATTAAAGATGTTTTTGCCGAAGTCAATAAAGAATTTTATTTTGACAGTATTTGGAATGATATCGAAAATGCAGAGGAAGAAATCAAGACAAATCCTACTTACATTATTCTGAATTTATGCAGGGTATTGGCGTATAGGAAAGACGGAGTTATTTTATCAAAACGGGAGGGAGGAAAATGGGGGATAGACCACGTTCCTAAAAAGTATCATGATTTGATTTTGCAGGCATTGGATGAGTATTCATCTGACAGACTAATGAAATGGAAAGATGATTGTGCTCAGGAATATGCTTCCTATATGCTGGAAGAGATAAAAGGTTAGATGATTTTATTTTGTGGACAGGATATTTTGCGGCCGGATAAACATAATATAATGTAACAAGAGTTGTTTTTAGGTGCAAATGATGGTAGAATATAAGAACTAATACCAAAATGGAGGAATGGCTATGTGCATTTACATCGGAATTGAAGATTTGGTAGCAAATGCGTTAATTGAGTTAGTTGAAAAATCTGAGAAGCGAGAAGTTTTATTCAAACAATTGGATGAATATGGAGCTAAAGTTATAAAATATCTGAATGATAAACAGGAACAGGCTGTATTGGTGTTATCGAAAGAACGCACGAATGAATTTTTACACGATTATTCGGATTATTTTGAACTATTTTCAAATGGTATGGATGAAGGGATAAGATTAAAGGAAAGTATATCAGTTAATCAATTATGGGAAAAATTCAGGGGATATTTGTCGGTAGATGTTATGCTGGCATTTATGGATAAAGTTTCTATTAGCGCACTGGGGGTTTCTGCTTGACGAAAAATAAACGCTTTAAAGACCCGATATATGGGTACATAGATATTGATGAAAATATTATTTCCAGTATTGTAGATACAGCAGGATTTCAAAGATTGAGAAATATAATTCAAACCAGTTATTCCCCATTATATTCTTCTGCTGTACATAATCGTTTTGTACACTCATTGGGAGTATATCATTTAGGCCGTATAGTGTCTGAAAGTATAGTTAGAAATAAGAACGAGTTTATTGAAATTGGAGAGATTGAAAGATATTTGAAAATTTTCGAATTAGCATGTTTATTACATGATTTAGGACATGCTCCATTTTCTCATACAGGTGAAGACTTTTATCTCGAAAACGGAAAAAGAAATCTGTTACATAACGTTATTATTGAACTTACAGGAGATGAAGACTTGGAGGAAGAAATAGAACGAAAAAATTATAAGGCGGCGCCTCATGAACTGATGAGTGTAATCGTTGCGCTAAGAGAGTATGGTTTTCTATTTCAAAATGATGAAGAGAAAAGCTTTTTTGCAAGATGCATTATAGGATATCCATATGCAAAAAGAGAAGAGATAAAAAATTCTTTTTTAAACTGTATAATTTCTTTACTTAATTCCACTGTGATAGATGTTGATAAATTAGATTACTTAATAAGAGATGCCTATATTACAGGATTTGATACCGTCTCTATTGACTATGTGCGTCTTCTCCAAAGTATTAGTCTTCGAAAAGAAGAACAAAAGTATCAGATAGTATATAAAAAGGGTGCCATTAGTGTTATTGAAAATGTAGTTTATGCGCATGATGCGGAGCGTAAGTGGATTCAAAATCATCCGATAGTGCAATATGAGGCATACTTGCTGCAAAGTTCAATTGAAGCATTAAAAAATAAGTATACAAATGTTGATTTATTTTCTTATGAGGCACTTACAGAAGATGGGATAGAAGTTTTTGAGAATTATAGAATTTCTTTATTATGTGATGCCGATATTACCTTTTTAATGAAGAATTTAAATAATGATTCTGCAAAAGAGTATTTTCGGAGAAAAGATAGAAGACATCCTTTATGGAAATCTGAGGCAGAATATAAAGCGATATTTAATGTTGGTTATACGGACACGATTTTTGAAATTGTAGAAAATGCTTTAGAGGGATTATGCAAATATTTAAATTTTGTATGTCAATCACAAGAGATTAATAAAGCTGCTTTAGACGCATGCAAAAGGGATATGGAGAACGCGCAAAGACTTCTTGAAACTGCAGAAACGAATAAAGAAAAATTAGAAGCATTGATTGTTGAAAAAGGAAAACATTTGCAATGGTTAGAAGCATTAGAGACCTTTGCAAATGAACAAAAGATAGATTTTGATTTTGTGATTTTGAAAGCTAATCAGTTTAATAGTGGTTTTGCAAAAGAAGCGTTTGCAAAAATTCAGATAGAATTTGATTCTTTGAGCAAACCATGTTTTTTTGAAAAGGTTACAAATACGCTTAAAGCTGAAAAGAGTGCCAGAGACAAATTTTTTTATTTATTTTATAGAAGAATAAATAAGGAAAACAAGATTAATTTGAGAAGATTAGCAGTGATATTGGGTAAAATAGCTCTGCAGGAAGTTTTTGATGATTAATTTGCCTTAAATAGAACAGTAGCATTTCCAATAATAAGGCAGGTTATAAAAGAGTAAATACAAAGCAGAAGTAACTGAAATAATAGTTTTATGAAAGATAGGAGGGCAATGTTATGATGTATCCGTATATGACACTTAACGATGATACAGAGATTACACATTCAGAGATGTATCCGGATGGGAAAGTCAAAGTATATATTGAAACACCAGACGAAAAAGTTTGTTTTCGTCATGCTACCTGTTGGTTGCCTGAATATAAGTGGGAAGATATATATGCTTATTCGGATACAGATATTAATAAATTTCAGGAAATAATCGAGACAACAGCGCATTTGATAATGGAATTTTCTCAGGAGGGAGGCTTTGATAGTGCCTCAAATCTTTAGATTTGGTTCGTATTGGGTTTATTTTTGGACTAACGAGAATAAGCCATTGGAACCTATACACGTTCATATATCAAGTGGAAGTCCAAGTGCAAATGCAACAAAAATATGGATAACGAAAAGTGGGAAATGTTATTTATGTCATAATAAATCAAAAATTCCAGAGAAAACTTTGAGAAATATGATGCGTATGATAGAAGCTCGGAGTTTGGATGTAATTAACAAATGGTATGAATATTTTGGAGAAATCAGTTATTATTGCTGATATACTTTATGTTGGATTTAATTGCAAAAGTAAATTTTTGACGGTATCCATTTCAATCATATATGTAAGTGGAGGATGTTAGTTATGTGGAAAGAGACGGGAGGAGTAAATATGATTACGCTGTTTAGCTCATTGCTGAGTGGGATTATTGCCACTATAATTACGTTAGTGTGGACTTGGAGAAATGCCAGAAAGGACAAAAGATATGAGTATAAGCTATCTGTGTTTAAGGATTTGATGGCTTATCGTAATGATATTACAGAAAAAGCATCATCAAGCGGGGTTTTTGAATCTGCCATCAATCAGGTTTTTGTTGCATATAATGATTGTCCGGATGTTTTGGATAAATTTGAAGTATTTAGAAAAACGGTCGCCTATAATAAAAATAAAGAAAATGATGAAATTGTTATTGCAGATTTATTACAATTGCTAAAAAGCATGGCAAAACAATTGAAGATAAATTATTCGTTTTCAAATGATGATTTATTTAGCAAACCGATACAGATAAAAGAATAGAAGAAATACGGGGCTGGCTGCTGTCAAGCCTCGTTTTGTATGCTGGAAAACAGAGTGGGAAAGTGATATAATCAGATTGTTAAAACAAAGCGGCTAAGCTTGCCGGATAAGTCGGCACTGATTCAACCGTCAGATGAATTATTATGTTACATTCTCTTATTGCGTTATTGAGATAGTGGTTCCATTATGTGAAGATAAGGATACTACAAGGCAGTATTTAATTGATTAGCAAAGGAGATGGAAAAATAACAATGGATAATCTGAAAACGGGGGAAGTAATTTGCAAAAGGCGCAAGGAACTGGGATTAACACAAAAACAGCTTGCCAAGTCGCTCAACATATCGTTTCAGGCAGTTTCAAAGTGGGAAAATAATTCTGCCTATCCCGATATAGAGATGCTTCCGAAACTGGCAGCAGTTCTCCATACAACAGTGGATGCACTGCTTGGCTATGAAAGTGTTGTGACGGATTATGATAAGCGATATGACAGCGAGGACTATTATTGGGGACTTACGCCTAATCGCATCTGTTATGATATTATGAAAGTTCTTCCGCCGGTCAGGCCCTATCGTGTATTGGATATTGGCTGCGGCGAAGGCAAGGATGCGGTTTTCTTTGCAAAATGCGGTTATGCGGTAACGGCATTTGATGTGTCTGAACAGGGGATTGAGAAAGCAAAGAGGCTTGCGGAACACAATAAAGTCAATATCAGCTTTTTTAAAGCCGATTTGTTTGATTATCGTCCCGATACGGAGTATGACATTATATTCAGCAGCGGGGTGTTTCACTTCATTCAGCAGACGGCGAGAAAAGAGTTATGTGACAGCTTGAAAGAACATACTGCAGATAACGGCATAAATGCAATGAATGTATTTGTTAAAAAACCTTTTATCAAGCGTACTCCGGATAAGACGAGGGATGAGACGAAGAGACATTTATGGTGTTCTGGAGAGTTGTTTGGATATTATTCTGACTGGTTGTTCCATACATGCAGGGAAGAAATATTTGACTGCAACAGCGGAGGTATTCCCCATAAGCATTGTATGGATACGCTTATAGCGCAAAAGATAAAAGAAGTGTAGATGATGGCATGCGAAAGGAGGGCTTGATGAAACATAAAAGGCTGAACAGGGATGGTTGGGGATTTCAATACTATCCTTATTATCAGATGCGAATTGATGATGAGTCATTTCACGGATTGGCGTGCCTAATTAGATTAACAGATGGTGAAGAAAATTATTGGGCGACGCCAAAGGCGGGGAGGATACAAGTGACCGGAACAGGAATGACTTGGCTGGAATTGATACCGGATAATACAAACAGGGTTATCACAATCAAGTATTTTCCAGATGGTACACATGATAAGGAAAGAATCCATTATCCGATTTCCATGAATGAAAAATATCAACCTTCCATATGGTATGTAGATATAATAGAGGGAATGGAATATGACGAATATGGAATTGCCGTATATATCGACAAATATCTGGATGTCATTTTTACTCCTGAGGGAGATGTGAAAATTGATGACCGCGATGAACTGGATGCCGCGTTCGCATCGGGGGAACTATCAAAAGAGCAATATGATTCGGCGTTGATGGAAGTGGAAACGGTTCTTAAGGATTTGTGCTCGGATATTCAGGAAACGGATAAATGGTGTGCCAATATCAGGCAGATAGTCGAGGACAGAATTGCCGCCGGAGAACCAATAAAGATGTGCCGTGAGGTGTTAGCATTGAGGGGGGAGCACGGATGAATATAATATTAACAAGTTCATTAGGCGGTTCATGCAAAGTTGATGGAAAAAGAGTTCCGTCTGTTTTTCTTACAGATAATGGACTGCTCGATAAATTGAAAGAGTTATGGGTTGAAGAAGCTAAAGTAATGATTATTTGTGCTTCGCCAGATGGTTATGAAAAAAATGACAGCGTATGTGCATGCTTGAAAGAGGCATTTCCCATGAGTGGATTGAGTATTTCATATATCGAAAAATGCGATGGTAGAAACGAGGAACTGATTGAGAGACTTCCGGAGATGGATGTTATCCTTTTGGCAGGCGGACATGTTCCCACACAAAATAATTTTATGAAAAAGATAGGCTTGCTAGAGAGATTGATGGATTTTAATGGTCTTCTCATAGCATGGAGTGCCGGTTCCATGAATTGCGCATCCACGGTGTATGCAGCTCCGGAACTTGAGGGGGAAGCCATTGATACAAGTTTTACCAGATGGCTTTCCGGACTGGGATTAACAGAAACTAATATTTTCCCTCATTATCAATCGTTAAAAGAGGACTGTTTGGATGGCCTCAGAGTAATGGAAGATATTACATATGCTGATAGTTACACACATGAAATATTGGCAATGAATGACGGAAGTTATATTACGATAGAAAACGGTATTGAAACATTGTATGGTGAAGCGTATCGTATAAAAGATGGAAATTCGGAGATAATTTGCAGGAATGGCGAAGCATTAGTGTTAAAGAAATAAGTTTGTGAGATAAGGAGATATCAAAATGGAGAAACGGGATATGTCATTTACTGAAATATGTATTTATCAAGTTAAGCCGCAAAAGGTAGAGGAATTTGAAGCACTAATGATTGAAGTTAAAAGTTTTTTGGAGAAGCAGGAGGGGCTTCTCTTGCTTCGGTTTATCAAAAGGGGATACCGCATAGATATGGAACAGATTAAAGAAGGACTTCCCCCAATCAAAATCAACCGCATTGTGAAAAGCGTTAAGTATATGCTTTATTGGGAATTTGATTCAAAAGAGAGCTATGGGATGGCACAGAAAAATCTTTACGACAGCTATTGGAAATCTATAGAAAAGTGCTTAGTAGTTCCACATGATAAATATTTAGGAGAAAAAATGTTTTGATAGCGTTCCTATATTGCAGATTGAATTGACAGGACATCGGATTTATAAATAATAGCAACAGACTGTTGCTTTGCTTTTGGGAACGGCGATGATATAGTATTTATGGAGGCGGTAGGTAAAAAATAAGCTTGATAACTTATTTTTTACACCAATATTTGTGGCGCTTCGGAATGGAGGTTTATATGGAAACAAAAAATATTATATTTGAGTTACGAACCAAAAACGGATTTTCTCAGGATGAGCTCGCAGAAAAGCTCTATGTTACCCGTCAGGCGGTCTCCCGCTGGGAAACGGGTGAGACTGTGCCGAATACGGAAACGTTAAAACTGCTGTCAAAATTGTTTGACGTTTCTATCAACACGCTTCTTGGTTCTCCGAGAAAGCTGATTTGTCAATGCTGTGGTATGACTCTGGATGATTCTTCTATCAGTAAAGAGACTGACGGTACGTTCAATGAAGAATACTGTAAGTGGTGCTATACGGATGGGAAATTCGTTTATACAAATTTGGAGGAATTGACGGATTTTCTTGTTGGTCATATGTCAAATGAAAACTGGCCTCCTGAGCAGGCAAGGGAGTATTTTGAGGCACAGTTGCCAAAGCTTAATTACTGGAGACAGACCAACAAATAAGTTATGTGACGACTTCAAATTAAGGAGGTACACGACGTGGCAAAAAATGACAATGCGCATTCTGTCAGACTGGTAAATAGTTTAGAAAGAAATGCAGGGCATGACGCAGCAGGAGAATTTGAAGGAAAATATCCATTGTCAAAAAACTTCTGAAATATTTGAAAAAGGCAGACAGTATAAAGGAATTTGCATATTTATTTAATCAGAATGAAACATTTGCTAGTCTTGAATACATATCTGAAAACAAAATTTTATTTTGTTATCCTGAATGTTATTGTCCTTGTGTGAAAAGAGTACCTGAGGAATTGTCAGAAACTTGGTGTTATTGTACATTAGGAAATGCAGAGGGCATTTTTAGTGAAGTGTTCAAGAAAGATGTAAAAGTTACACTGCTTAAAAGTATAAAGACAGGAGCAGACAAATGTGTGATTGAAGTGGAATGGTAAAAAACATACTGCGAAAGTACTCCGTTTGAGACAAATTGGTGCAAGCATGAACAGGACTTTTAAATTAGGATAAGCTATAATTGGTTCATACAGGGAGGATTAAACAAAATGTCGATACAGCTTATACAGCAAGCAATATGCTATATGGAAGAGCATATTTGTGAAAACATAAGTTATGCGGAGGTTGCAAAAAGTGTGCAGATGTCAAGCTACAACTTTCATCGTACATTCAGTTTTATTGTGGGAATGACGGCTAATGAATACATGAGAAAACGACGTCTTACATTAGCGGCGAAAGAGTTGCAAACAACGGCTATTTCGGTGATAGATGCTGCATATAAGTATGGTTATGAATCACCGGAAAGTTTTTCTAAAGCTTTTTCACGGTTTCATGGTTCAACTCCAAAGCAGGCAAAACAAAAAGGCACAAAACTTCATTTGTTTAATCCACTGTTAATAAAAATTATAGTGGAAGGCGGTAGTATTATGGATTACAGAATTGAACACAAAGAAAGTCAGAAATTTATTGCATTGGTAAAAGCATTTCCCAATGAAATCATCAATGATGATAATGCTCACAATATCCCTGATTTTTGGGCGGAATGTTATGAAAAAGACCTTATTGAACCTATGAAATTACTTCGTGTTAAAGGAAAAAGAGACTTGTTTGGTTTGTGCAGTCCTGTCAAAGATGGAGAAAACCATTTTAATTATGGGATTGGTATTATGCTTGATGAAGATACCGAAATTTCAAAATTAGAGCATTTTACCAAAAACGGTTATTTGATTTGGAAAACAGAACCTGCTGACTACGCAGTTTTTAAATGTTTTGGTTCGGATGGAGATTGTTTGGCTGAAACGTGGAGTAAGTTTTTTAAAGAATTTATTCCACAAACAGGTTACACACAAACAGAGGATACCGACTATGAAATCTACTTTGAAGATGGAGAAAACGGTTTGTTTTGTGAGTTATGGATTCCGGTGAAACAGAATTAAAAATTTTATAATGACCGCAATTTATATCAACGTGTTCATCCTTTGCTATAGTATACTTATTCCGAGGTGTTTGATTATGAAATATGTAGAACCTCTTCAAAAGGTCTTGGATTATATGGAAGAAAACTTATATGAGGATATGGACTTGGACGGTCTGGCATCTATTGCGGGGTATTCCAAATATCATTTCTTACGCGTATTTAAGGAAACGTTTTCAATGACACCCTTTGAGTATGTGCGCAGGAGACGGATTACGGAAAGCGCCCGTGATATTGCAGATACGGATGAGGCGATATCCCAGATAGGTTATAAGCATGGTTTTAATTCAAAAGAAAATTTTACAAGGGCGTTCAAATCGGAACATCATATCCTTCCCTCGGATTACCGAAACGTTGACAGCAGCTTGAAATTGCTTCACAGAAACAATGGGGATAGTGATGAGTTTGTATTGACGCCAAAGATGATAGAATTGAAACCATTTAGCGCAACCGTATATAAAAGTGACGAAGAGGACCCTACAAAGTTTTGGAATAAGTATAATTGTGGAGGATTTTCGGGCAAATTATCCGGTGGAGAAACGCAGTTGGATTATGGGTTTTCCGTGTGGAATTTTGAGAAAAACAAATTGGATTACTATATAGGAATCTTGACTGAGTGCGCCAACGGGGATTTATCAGGGACGGTGCAGTTAAACGTGGATGGCGGTTTGTATGCGGTATTTGATACGCCCAAGGCGGACAAATATACATTTGTCAACACGATACGCAGGACTTGGGATTATATATATAAAGAATGGCTCCCACAAAGCGGATATGCAATTCTTGGTGATTGTGATTTTGAGACATATAGGGAAAACAGCAGGGAATTCTCGGAACAGATATTTATTCATATGAAACAAAAATGACAGACACATAATTTTGAAAAACAAGGGGGAAAAGATTATGGCAGAAATCATTAAAGTGTTTAAGGATGAAGTTCCGGGCATGAGATTTATAGGGAAGAAATATCAGGATTATAACGGTTGGGGAGAATGGTTTGCGAACGGCTGGTTTGATGTAATAGAAAACCGCATGGGAGGGACTGAAAAAATTTTGGGAATATGGGAAAATGGCGGTGCCTATGTTGGATTGGAATGTCGTAAAAACGGCGAACTTCAGCAATACTGGATTGGCATGTTTACGCCGGAAGATACGGAAGTTCCGCAAGGTTTTGAGTATATTGATTTCCCGAAGTCAAGTTTGGGAACCTGTTGGATTTATGGCAGAGAAGAGGAAGTGCATGGCAGCGTAGGCAATTGTTGGAAAGCTCTTCAGAATGAAGGTTTTGAAATAGCTGTCGATGAAAATGGGGTTGAAATGTCTTTCGAAAATTGTTTATGTCCCCGCTTTACAACACCGGATGAAAAGGGAAACGTCATATTGGACTACTGCTATTTTATAAAATAATTACTGCGTCTACGAGGAATATACATGAAGAATAAGTCGATAGATTTTTTGTTAAAAAATGCAGGGCCGGTCATTCAATATCGTCTGAGAAAAGAGATTATAGGTAAGATTTCAGAAGAAGATAAACGGTTTCTGGATGAAATTTATGAACTGCCATATTTTAAGTTGGTGAAAAAGTATGTGAAACCGGACGGTTATATCGGCAGCGGTATGCATAGCTGGGATAATTGGCGCGGTACAGTGCTCCACGAGACGCCTTTGCAGGATGGGGAGACGGCAGCCAGATTACTCTCTTATTATGCGATTCCCAAAGAACACCCGATTGTGGCAAATTTTGTAAAGGCGATGCGCAGCGAGGAAATTTTGCAACAGGAATTTTCCTATATTCCTCCAGAGGTTGAAAGATATAATAACCGGATGATTGGTATTCATAATGGTAATTGTCTGGGAGCGTTATTGTATACGATGCAGGCGATGCTTGGATATGGTGATGATTATGATGATTTAATAGAATTTCAACAAATTGCCTTGAAAGGTTTTGAGAGAGTTTTACAGATTTCATCGTTGGATGAAATAGTAAAAAAGCGAAAAGGGGCAGAGAAAAAATATAAGCTTCCCTATATTGAGGCAGACGAATATTTCCCGAATGCATATACATTAGAGACATTAGCATATACACAGTCTTGGAGAACAAAAGAAAATATTCAAATGCTGGCGGATTCGTTTAATCACATAAACAAAATTATGAAACAGGACAACCGGATTCATGTGAAAGTAAAGAGCCGCTATTATGCGCCCTGTTTCGCATTTGTGACACCGATTAGGGCATTTGCTCCCAATTATATTGATACGATAACGTACAGAAGAATCCTCACAGAAATCGCTATGCTTGGTGTGGGAGATAACGTAAATGTTATCAAAGAATCTTTAGCGGCAGTGTCAGCAGCGACAAATGAAGAGGGGATTTTAAAAATGAACTTTGAACAGCCTCATAACAAACGATACTCGCCGCTGAAAATCGAATATCCTACGCCATATGTGGATGTGAAATTGGAACAAAATTATAAGAATGGTCTGGGATTGGACTGCGATTTGACGTTTTGGGCGGTTCAATTAAGGGCGCTGGTTGAAAAGGGAAAAAGAGATGAAAATAGAAAAAATTGACTATGAATTTACCGTGTGCAGGGTGAAAGACTATACATTGGTGAATTTGGATGATGAATTTTGTTTTATAGGAAAAACGGATGAGGAAAAATCTCTGGTCTGCCGTGCGGATAAAGTTCCGGGTAATGTTGTCGAACAGGAAAATGGCTGGAAAGCATTTAGGGTTCAGGGAGTTTTGGACTTTTCCTTAATTGGAGTACTTTCGAAAATATCTGCTTTGTTGGCCGGAAATGGCATAGGAATATTTGTCGTATCCACATATAATACCGATTATGTTTTTGTAAAGGAAGAGAAAATGGGAGAGGCATTACAAGTCTTGGCAGACAACGGATATCGAGTTGTATGATTGCATAACTGATTATATTTTATAATCCAAAAGGCTTAATTGTTTATATGCGTCTTTTTCTTCAAATTCGTTCAGAAAATCAAATATTTGCTCATTATTGTGCATAATGCCGTTTTCTTTACATCTTTGATGAAACAGGCGCATTAAATATTTGCTATTAGGACTCCCAATCATATATTGGTTTCCGTATGCGCTTATATATTTTTGTTTTAACTGTGGAAATAACCGGTCTAACTGGCTGTAAAAATATTCCCGATTACCCTCCCGCAGCGTCAGTCCCATTCCGAAACAAATAATGCCGGAAACTTTTGCTTCTATGCACATATCTAAAATACCGGAGATATTATCTTCCGTGTCGTTGATAAACGGTAAAATCGGCGACAGCCATACAACGGTAGGTATTCCCGCGTCTCTCATCTGTTTCAACACCTCGAAACGCTCTTTTGTCGTACTCACATTGGGCTCGATTTTCCTGCATAAATCTTCATCGTAAGTAGTCAGAGTCATCTGCACGACACATTTCGTTTTATCGTTTATTTTCTGTAAAAGGTCTAAATCTCTCAAAATCCGGTCTGATGTTGTAATGACCGTAAAGCCAAATCCATGCTTATAGATTAAATGCAGCGCTTTTCTTACATTTCCTGTTTCCATCTCCAAGGGGATATATGGGTCGGTCATAGAGCCTGTGCCTATCATGCATTTCTTTCGCTTATGCGCAAGGGCATGGGACAGCAGTTCAATTGCATTTTCTTTAACTTCAATATCTTCAAAGGCGTGTTCCATATGGTAGCACTTGCTTCTTGAGTCACAATAAATGCAGCCGTGGGAGCAGCCGCGATATAAGTTCATGCCATTTTTTGAAGATAAGATTCCTTTTGCCTGTACAAAATGCATTTTTGCCTCCTTGAATATAAGCGCAAATTTTTATTAATTTCATTATAGCGGTTTCAGAAGCCAATGGCAATCCCCACAGAAATATTTTATACGGACGGGCTAAAAAGTGTAGTAATCATTGAAGTGCTATTGGCAGTTTGATATAATAATGATAAAAAAATTGTGTGATAAACTGTTTTTAAGACTAAAATGGTCGGAAAGGATTCGGTATGGGGATTATTAAAGTATTTACAAAAAAAGTGGAAGAAGGCTGCTACCCTTTGGCAATTGCTAATAGTATACATTTTTCGTATAGTGATGATGGATTGGATTTCGTCGAGCTGAACCACGGATATGGAATTCTTTTTGCCGAGGCGGCAATCAGGGAGGACAACACTCTGGAGGAGCGGGGGCTGATAAATCCGCAGATACAGAAGCGGGATGGCGACTATCTGGTGACGGCGACTCTGGCAGACGCGGAAGGAATGCCGGTTATGCCTGAAACTATAGTGACTTTTACCACTAAGGATTTTGTCCATTTTGAGAGACAGGAACTGACGAATGAAAAGGAAGCGGCCTGTGATTCTGTGGAAATACCGGACAGCCTGAGAGAGGGGATATACGAGAGGTGGATTCCCCTGCAGGCAGTAGAAGTAAATTTCCCGAACCGCATACAGCTGTCAGAAGTTGAAGAGATTGTCTCTGTAAAGGCCTCGGTGGAGTATTCTGACGGCTCCTGCCATGAAAAAAGAGTTATGTGGGATATGCAGAGCCTGACGCCCCTCGGAGAAGATAACTATGAAATTCACGGAAAGCTGCAGGCAGTACACACAGGATTTCCTCTTGCCGCAGGCTTTGCCGACCCCGTGTTCTTTCAGTGGAAAGGAAGCTGGTACTATGTGGCTACGAATGACAATCTGAACGATATAGGGATTTATGTGCGGCGCGCAGAGAGCGTGGAGGGATTATTTGCTGAGAACGTAGAACAGAAGTGCATTCTCGACTATGATAAAGAAAGAAAACTCTGCCAGACATTTTGGGCACCGGAATTTCATGTTATTGGGGAAAGATTATATCTGCTTTTTGCAGTCAGCGGCGAGGTATGGGGGCCGCAGTGCCATATGATGAGACTGCGGGAGGGAGGCGATATTTTAAAGCCGGAAGACTGGGAAGAGCCGGTAAGAGTGTGTCGGGCTGACGGAAGTGATTTAGCGGGAGAAGGGATTACTTTGGATATGACATTCTTCCGGACAAACAAAAAAACATATTTATGCTGGTCGTACCGCTATGGTATCGGCACGCCGTCAGATACGGGGTCAATGCTCTGCATAGCGGAAGCGGATGAAGCCAAACCGTGGATACTTGCTTCGAATCCGGTATTGATTTCCAGACCGCTCTTGGGATGGGAAAATGTTGCCGGTACTATCAACAATGAAGGCCCGTATGCGCTTATCCTTGGCGATATGCTGTATCTGGCATATTCCGGTGGAGCTGCAACTGGTTATACTTACGCGGTGGGCTATCTGAAAGCCTCCATGGATGCGGATTTGCTTGATGTAAGCAGTTGGACGAAAGAGCCTACGGCGGTGCTGGCTTCCGGTTATGTGGATGGAATTCAGGGGCCTGGGCATAATTCTTTCTTTCAGGACGAAGCAGGTAATCTTATGATAGCTTATCATGCACAGGAGCGTGAAAAATATTTTTGCAGATGTTCCGCTTTCCACAGGGTACATATATCAAAAAATGGATTTCCTCTTCTGGATGTGGTGGGAAACAGGGATGTTGCGGAAGAAATGGCGGATGTGTCTGTGACATTTACGCTTTGTTCTTAAATGGTGGACGGAACAGGAAGCAGGGGCTTATGCCGCAGCTTAATAACCGTCACAGGCATGGTTGAAATATGTTGCAGTACTATGGACTGTTTGCTATAATAATGAAAAAGAATTGTGAAGCAAACTGTTTTCGCAATACAAATAACAATCAGGAGGTACTAATTATGTCAGCATGTGTTGTTCGAGTAAGGTAAGAACGGTAATAAGAAGACAGCCTGTTTGAAATCAGGTTCTTTTTTGCGTACTTAGTTGGAGAACAATGCGGTGTATGACAGATTATTTGTAGTGTGTCAGTGTTTTTTTGTTATTTTCTCATAATGTATGCAGGAGAATCTGTGTGAACTTTCCCCTGCTTTTTTTATTGCCGTTTTTGATGCAAATAGAAAAACAGGAGGAACGATATGCAAAGGGAAAACAGAAAGAATAGGGGGAAGTCTGCCCATTTACAGGCAATAAGCAAATCACAGAACTTTTTAACGAGCAGGAGACTCTTGGAAAGAATAGTGAGAAAGAGTACAATTTCACGCCATGATACAGTCTTGGAAATCGGCGCCGGAAAAGGCCATTTAACAGAGGCGCTTTGCAGAAAGGCAGGTTATGTATACTCAGTGGAGATAGACAGGAAATTATATGAGCGGGCAAAAGAGCGCTTACAAGATTTCAGTAACATAAAAATAGTTTGCGGAGATTTTATGAAATACCGGCTGCCCAACAAGGGAGATTATAAGGTATTTGCCAATATTCCGTATAACTTGACGACAAAAATTGTAAAAAAACTGACAGAAGATGCGCACCCTCCCTCGGAGATGTGGCTGGTAATGGAAAAGGGCGCAGCGAAAAGATTTATGGGAATGCCGACAGAAACAAAATATTCTCTATTGCTAAAACACAGATGGAAGTTAGAGATTATTTATTATTTTTCTAGAGAAGATTTTCATCCGAAACCTTCCGTGGATTCGGTATTATTGCATTTTATACGCAAATAATGGGGCGCACATGCCAGAGAATTGTTTTTTGAAATATGTTAGAGGAGGAATTATTTATGGAAAAATGGGATTTATATACAAAATACAGAGAGAGAACCGGAAAAGAACATATAAGGGGAGAGAAGATTCCCGAGGGGTTCTATCATTTAGTAGTAGCTGTATGGATACGCAATCGCAGAGGAGAATATCTGATTTCACAGCGCTCGGCAAATCGGCCGACTTTTCCGCTGATGTGGGAATGCGTCGGTGGTTCTGTACTAAAGGGAGAAAGCAGCCGCGAGGGGGCTGTTCGGGAAGTAAAAGAGGAGGTTGGTTTGGACTTAGATAAGGACGCCGGTAAATTGCTTTTCTCTAAAATACGCGGTAGTGACGACCGATATGAGTGCAAAGTATATAACGATATTATGGATGTGTGGCTCTTTGAGTATGATGGAGATTTGCATTTGGAAGCTGCAACCACAGACGAGGTGGCGGCTTGTAAATGGATGACGGTTTCCGATATTAAGAAATTATATGAAGAGAAGAAACTCGTGCAGACACTGGATTACTTTTTTTGCGCAATGGAGGAAAATGAACCTGATTATAGTCAAATAATTGGCAAGACAGTGTGTGGGACAGTCGATAGAGCAATAGGAATGTCCCATCCACAGGACACGAAAATGCTTTATCCAATTAATTATGGGTATATTGATGGCGTCTTTGCGAACGATGGTGAGGAGCAGGATGTATATATATTTGGTACGGACAAGCCACTGCAAAAATTTGCCGGCAAGGTGATAGCAGTATGGCATCGTTTTAATGATGTGGAGGATAAGTGGATTGTGTCTTTGGATGGAAAAGATATTCCGGAAGAAAAAATTTTGGGAGATATCTCATTTCAAGAACAATTTTTCTATGGGAAATTATATAAGTAGTTTTTTCGCAAGCATTCCGTTCCTCCTTTGCCACAAGCGCAGTATGCGAAAAAGTAATGGCTGACGATAGGATACAGGCATTGGACATTGTGCGTTAATGGCAGTATAATTGGGGTGTCAAACGGCATAAAAAGGATTGGAGGGAGCCAATATGACTGAAAAGATTGTACAGACGGCGGGCAGGGAAAGCCTTGGTGAATTTGCACCGATGTTTGCGCACTTAAATGATGACGTACTGTTTGGGAAAGTTTGGAATGAGGACGCCCTATCGGTGAAAACGAAATGTATTATTACCGTAGTTTCGCTGATGGCATCCGGTACTACAGATTCTTCTCTTACATACCATTTGGAAAATGCAAAAAAATACGGCGTGACAAGAGAAGAAATAGCCGCCATTATTACTCATACTGCCATGTATACCGGTTGGCCGAAAGGATGGGCGGTGTTCCGGCTGGCAAAAGAGGTGTGGAAGCACGAGGAGACGGCGCTGACAGAAAAAGAGAAATACCAGAGCAGTATCTTTTTTCCTATTGGTGAACCCAATGATGCCTTTGCCCGATACTTTGTGGGTCAGAGCTATCTCGCGCCCGTATCGACAGAGCAGGTTCCGGTTTATCATGTGACGTTTGAGCCGAAGTGCCGTAATAACTGGCACATTCACAAAGCGGAGAGTGGCGGCGGCCAGATTTTACTCTGTGCCGGTGGAGAGGGATACTATCAGGAATGGGGAAAAGATGCCGTACAGATGACATCGGGAAGTGTTGTCAACATTCCCGCAGGTGTAAAGCACTGGCATGGCGCTGCTCCTGATTCGTGGTTTTCCCATCTCGCCATTGAGGTGGCTGGTGAGAAAACGGAGAATGAATGGTGTGAACCGGTAACGGAAGCAGAGTACGAAAAAGTATGTGAGAATAACAGGAGGGTCAAAGCATGACGAACAATAAGAGAATATTGGGGATACACTGGTTATTGGTACTATCGCTGATTGCAGGATTGGCACTTCCCACTGCAAACACAGACGCGGCCGCAAAATCCAAGAAGAAAAAGGTGCTTGTTGTTTATTTTTCAGCAACAGGAACGACAAAGAGTGCAGCTAAGAAAGTAAAAAAAGCAGCGGGCGGTAAACTTTATCAGATTAAGCCGGCAAAACCGTATACGGATGCAGACTTAGATTACACGAATAACAATTGTCGGGCTAACAGAGAGCAACGGGATGAAGCAGCCAGACCGCAGATAAAGGGAAAAGTGAAAAATATTCGCAAGTACGACGTCATTTTTCTTGGCTTCCCCATCTGGCATTCAAGAGAGCCGAAAATAATCCGTACATTTCTGGAATCCCACAACCTCAAAGGAAAGAAGATTGTGACGTTTGGCACAAGTGGCGGTAGCGGAATATCCGGAAGCGTAAAGGGCGTTAAGGCAGCAGCAAAAGGCGCCAGAGTAGTATCCGGCAGGGATTTGACGGATGTATCTTACAAGAGTGTTAAAAAATGGGTGAAGAAGCAGAGATAATTTTGATTGCATTTGCGCGAGCATTGCAATGAGCGGTTGGCTGTGGGCAAAGGGCTATACAGATTCTTTCTGCATAGCCCTTGAAACATAAATACGCTGACCCTACTCAATTTCTTCACATCGACGTATTTATCTATCATAATATTCTCTTAAGCCGTTTTTACAAATTCACAGCCTCAATTGAGAACCATGAAGTTGTTGGAGAGCCGTATCCAAAGGTGAAAGATACATTGCCTAATTTATATAGCGGCGCATTATTAATATCAGCGCATTTACAGGTAAGGGTATATACCGTAGTGGTATCAACATATCCTTTTACAATATTTGTATAACTATTGCTGCTTAGTGTGACATCTTTTCCATTTACAGAGATGGCATTATCGGTGAGGGCGCTTTGCGTTAATATCACCGTTTTTACTAATGTGGAAGAAGAACTGCCCTGAGAAGAATTGGAATGGTAGTAAAAATATAATTTAAGGCCTTTACAGATGTCTTGGCCGGATAGAGTAAATACTTTGCTTGCTTCTGTGCCCGCCGGTAAAGTAACTAACGTTCTTCCGGTTCCCCCGCTGGCAGGCAGCCCGTCTAATTTCTTTTTATCGGAAGCGCTCATAAGTCCGTTTGAAGATGGCGTGGCAATATTCGTGATTGTACTTAATCCTAATTTAGCTTTCAGGTTGGCTTTGTCGAAAGCTCTAAGTTCAACGCCTCCACTAATTGGATTCCATACGGCAAGATAGGTAAAATCATCTACACAATTAGCCGAATATTTCATATATGTTTTTCTCTTATCGCCGCCATCAAGAACACAGGAAGCAGATGTAGCATTTCCATTAAAACCATCAGCGGTAATTGTTCCGTCCGTGTTCATTGTTATATGCTTGGCATTGGAAAATCCGTTCTGGCAATTCGTATAAAAATCAATAACACCGTCGTTTGCAACAATCATGTTTTCGTTTCCGCCGGCTTTTACGGTTCTGTTATTTGTATAATAATTAACGATTTCACCTGCAGATTCGCCGCCACCGATAACTGTCATTCCACCACCGCCAATGGAGATACCGTGCCCGTAATTATCGCCGGAGTCCAAAAATTCCACCATTGTTTTGGCGCTATTTTCTCCGCTGAACCAGATGTTCTTTTTGCAAGTGACATTTCCATCAAATACAGGACTTGCTCTGTGTACAAACTGATTCTTATCCATCCCCCCAAGGGTATTTGCATTTTTAGCCTTATCCCATGACATTATCGTTGGTTCAACTGCTCCGTCCGGAAGAGTACTAACGACGGTATCCGGAAATGTTATTTGTACGGCATCGGCAATATAGTTTGTATTGAACATACTGCATACGGCACACATTCCGTAGCTTTCACTTTTTTGCATATAGATATCCCATGTCGATGTGGCTGACTTTACGATGGCGACTTTATAAGGTGCTGTTTTGTCAATGAGAAAACTATTTAGCTGCGGGTCAGAACCGCTATCATTTTTAAAATGTACATATAGTTTATTGGAAGATGTCCAACTTCGCCCTGTGATTTCAAAAATAATAGGATAATTCACGTACTGCTGCAGGATTTTAATTTGTACCATTTTTACATATCCGTAAACGCCGCTTGTACCAATCTCCCGTGCTACCATAGAACCATGTTTTAAACCGAGTTCACCGGTCATAACATCACCGTTTTTATTCACTTTTCCATCCAGAGAGGACTCATCCAACTTATTTTGAACTACATCTGTCAGTTCCGTAATTAAATCATGCAACGCTTTTCCCTGTTTTGCGGCTAAAGGTTTATTAACAGCGGTAGAAGTAAGACTGTCGATAATATCCGATACATTTACTTTGCTTGTCGTTACGTTGTCAATTAATGATTTATTATTTTTAATATAGGAGACTATTTCACTAAGCTGGTCAAGTGTTGTGTCATCGCTGTCTGCCAATGCATTTAGTCTCGTTGTGAGGTCTGAAACTAAAGTTCTTATGTCGTCATGAGAAGTGGAAGACGAATTGTGTGTGTGCAACTCTGCGTTTGCAGAGGCTGCTTTGTCATAAGCCGTTTTTACGGCTTTGGAAGTCGCCGCTCTGGAAGATGAGCTGCTTGTAACACTGTCATCCAATTGTGTGATTCCTTTTGTATTGGCAGAAGCCTCGTATAGTCTGCTGTTTGATACTTTGGAGTTAGTATCAAGACCAGCCACGCCCCCCGCTGTATCTTTATCTTCTGTTAAAACAAAATGATGAGAGGCTATTTTGTCTTGTAAGTTGTTTACGGCAGATATTGCATCTGCGGTTGCCTGCTCTGTGTTTGCAATGGCGATTGAACTTCTTTGCTCTCGATTTTCTTCGGCAATGCGAAGAGCCTCCTCCTGATTGTGAATAGCATCCAGTTCCCGTTTCAAATCTGAATACTGCGGAGCGGCTAGTTTGCCATTCTCATCATAAATGTTTTGGTAAATCTTTAACTTAAATGGGGCAGAAGTTAAAAGTTTTTCTGTTTCATTATTAGACACGGTTTTAATCTCTATTTTATATTTTGCTACGCCGCTGACAGCTAACTCCTCATTTTTAAATGTTATAGTTATCTCATTGCTATCAAAACTGTCCACATCACGGTAAATAATGGTCTTATCTGCACGAGTGCCGCACAAAGATACGGTAGCATTGCTTGGTATGATATATGCTTCCCCATTGTCAAACAATCGTATGGTAAGTTGTCTTGAATCGATGTCGCCCTGCTGGGCATAAATTGTGTTTGTATGTCCGATATGCTGTAAGTCAAGACTTATAATTTTCTTTGATAAACTTATATTTGGCATATGTAGCACGCTCCTTTTCGTATATAAAAAGCAATCTCAAAGTCTGAGATTGCTTTTGGTTGTGATATTATATTTAGTTGGTAACCTATTTAGTGGTAGCATTTTTCTGTTGTATTTTAAACTACTGATAGTAAATGGTTAGTGCAGAATTAGCATTATAAGGTACTCCAGCAGTCAGATATACAGAGTTTCTTCCATAAAAATCTTTACTATAACTATCAAACGCCTCACCTACGATTCTTATCTCTTTGCCATCCTGAGCCGTGTAAAAAGTTAAATATGTAATTACTTTTTCTGAATCACTCAAAGAAATATCATAATAGCTTGTTTCAGTAGGATTTGTACACAAGTTATTAAATATATGTAATTCCGAAATCATATCCATATGCGTAGTTCTGATTTTCTCTTACGCGAATACTATCTGTTTTATATTGACGGTATCCTACATATTCTCCTAACATTTTAGCATTATTTCCATTAATATATGTCATGGCAAAGTTACTTAAAGATGCGGCATACAACGCTTTGTTGTCAAATGCAGAACCAGAGGTAGTTCTATTTGAAACAATTATTATTTTATACTCGCCAACTTTTACATTGTTAAATGTATATTGACCAAATCCGTCAACAGATGTTGCATAGACACCATACTCATTATATTCATTGATTTTAGATGGTAATGCCCAATCGCTAGAGCCTGACAAATCGGGCATATTTATACCAGAGCCAGATGTTGACAGCAAAATAACTTTGGCATTTGTGTCAGGTACATTCCCTCTAAAATTATTATAGAAGTATGTAATGTTGCCGGATACACTACCATATTTTGTAGTTTCTTCTGGTGTATCATTATTATTCTTTACTAACTTTTTCTTTACCGTAACCTTGCAAACATATTTTTTCTTACCAACCTTTGCGGTAATCTTACAAGTTCCCTTTTTCTTTGCCTTAACTTTCCCTTTAGAGGAAACGGTTGCAATACTTTTTCTGGAACTTGACCATTTAATCCTTTTTTTGTTGCCCTTCAACTTGAGAGTGTATGATTTCCCAGCATACAACGAAAGTTTGCTCTTGTTCAGCTTCACCTTTTTCGCCGCATTAGACTGAACCGGTATAAGCGTAAGCATCATAGCCCAAATTAGAAGAACTCCACAAATTTTTTTGATTTTGAACATAACTAATCCCTCCTCAGTAATTTATTCATATAGTATTATATAGAAAAAGTAGTCATAAGTCTATAAAAATTTACTCTATAGTATATAAAATAACAGGAAATCATATAACTTTTTGGCTTTAATATTTAGGATGGGTTATAGCTATTTCTTAATTTTCACTTTTTTAACCTTACTCCAACTGCCATACACTTTTACATTATTGCCGAGTTTATAAGCTCTGACACGGAAACTATAAGTTTTCTTCTTTTTCAGTTTTTTAAATATCAATTTGTTCTTCTTCGTACTCTTTAACTTTTTCTTGGCAAATGCTGTATTAGCAGCATATTGAACCTGATAACCTGTGGCGCCCTTAACTTTTTTCCATGAAAGTGTTACCGATTTCTTTTTGCTATTTTTGGCTTTTATTTTCGTTGGCTTAGATGGTGCCGTTATGCTTTTTGGTGTCGGTGTCGGGGTGATTGTAGGACTTGCGGTTTCCGTTGTCCTTACAGGTGGTTGCGTTGTATTAGGGTAATGTGTTGGTGCATATGTCGGAGTTTGCGTACGAAAAATGGGCGGTAAATCACCACCTGAAGAGGTTGGAGTAGGTGTGGCAGTCGGTGTAGGCGTTACAAATGAACCACCTGTGGCTGTTACCGTATCTGTCTTACTCCATGTTTCTGATGATAAGTTTATGTGTATACATGGTCTGATAACACTAGTTATAGTATTTATATATTCGCTATGACCATCTTCAAATTGACCACCTGCATCAACCTTATAAATTTCTCTTCTTTTTTCATCATAAGGACGTAGCCACCAACACCCATTTTCTTTATACGAAAATGCCCCATTTGCATTGGCATATTCTGTATTTTTAGCTTCTCTTGTCTCTGTGTCAAAGCTTGTATAATTAAAACCATAAGAGGCGTTGCCAGCATCTATATTTGATAATATACTAATTTTATCTAACACACCATCTCCCCTGTTATTGGTAGCTTTTGTTTCTGTAATCACGCTTTTTTCTTTGTCAGTGAACGCTATATTATAAAACGAATCGTTTAACCATGTTCGCAGGGTACAGTTCTCCCATGTTACAAATTTCTTTTCTTCATTATATGGTTTTGTATCTAATGCCTTATCAGATAGTAGGAAAGCATCATTACCATCTACAGAGAGAACGCGCCATTTAATCGGCTCTTTTTCATCATTCTGGTCTGCTTTTCCATCGCCGTTAGTGTCGTTCTGCCAATAGTTACCGAAATATATACAATCCCATGTTACCGTATCATCCTGCGCTACTCTTGGATTTGATAATCCGTGTTCTGCTGCTTTCGATATTGGTTTTATATGGCCTGCATATGGTATTAATCCGAGCGTAAGTGTTATGGTAACAACGGTTGCTATCCATTTGTTCCTTTTTATCATAATGTCAATTCCTCCTCATAAAAATTTATACTTATATTATATACCATATATTTTTGCAAAGCCATATAAAATTTCCAATAATTACTAATTTATTATACTATTCAGATGTTAAGTTATTCAGATTTTCTTCCAGTTGCTTTATTTTGTTTTCCAACTGTTTTACCTTTAGTGCCGTAAGGATGTTGATTTCATCATATCGTACAAAGTAATCACCATTCTCATCAATAACAAGACCGGCAAAATCCTGCGATGATATGCCTGTCTTATCCATTGCTTCTTCTATTTCTTGTGCAATCACGCCAAGATGATATCGGTCAGAGGTTCCATCGTTATATTTAAATTTACGGAAATTAATATTGTCAAATAGAGACACATAATCATCCGCCGGTGAAACAATACTGTTTTTCTTATTCCGGTCAGAAGTGACGACAGTGCCATTGTTTGTATAAGAAGTGCCCGTGACATAAGAATCGCCACTAAGATAGAATGTGTATTGTTTCCAAAAGCTGTCAATAGGAGCTCCTACCTGTAACCGATTCTTAACTGCCATTGAATTGTGTACACGCAAATAAGCATTAGGAGCGGAAGAGTCTAAAGCTGTTGTACTAAGTTCCACATAGTCATGCGTGCCAGAGTACATTCGAAAGCCACCATAAAAGTGAGGTGTATTATAAAATTTAGCAGACGAAAAAGAACCGAATGAAATTTCATTATTTTCAGTTTTAGCTGCAAACAGATAATCCGTTCCATGTCCATCAACACCTATATATATTCCATCTCTAGACACATCTGCATAAGTTTTATCGCTAAATTCCCCATTATGGTAAGAACCAAATACAGCTTTACCTTCCATAATTCTCATTGCAGGAGAGTTATCAATATCAGAACTATATTGATAAATAGAAGAGTTGTTCATTGTTTCCAGTTTAGTTTCAGATATATTCCAACCACCAATATTTCCTTCGTTCGTTTTGACCGTTCCACTAAAATATCCGTTCCCTTTTGTGTCAACGCCCATAATCACATCGTTTTTACTAATTCCGCTTGTATTCCTTATACAGAACAAATACCCCTCTTTCGTTTTATCATCACCTGCTGTATGCTTCGGGTCTATTTCCACCGAATAATCACCATTAGTAATGTACAGATATCCCCCGCCGATTTTAGGTGAAATAACACTGTTTTTCGTAATGGTAGTACCTGAAATGCCTAATGTGTTTTGTACATCATCTTTAAACTTAGAATATGATAAGATGGCATTTGTTACAGAAGCATTATAAGAGGCGTCCGTATAAGTAATTTTACCGGACATATATTCAATCGCGGTTCTTGTCCAGATATATTTATTCTTTACATTTTCGCTATAGGATGGCTGGGTGCATGACCACGATATTTCATTTGGCTCATGTTCGCTGTCTGTGCCATCTGAAAAGGCATACTCAAGCCATGTCTTTTTGATGTTATCAGAACCGCCAAGGCATACGATAGTTGTTCTATTGTCTTCTGTATCTTCTGCATTGGAAAGGCATGTTTTACACCACAAATACTTTCCGTCTGTCATGTCGGAAATGCTTTCTTTCCAAGCGGCATTATCTTTTGATGGAGGAATATTTGTATCAGTTGTCATATAGTATGTTTCTACTGAGTTTAACGGCGGTTTCTTCGTCCACCTAATCGCACCGCCATCAAGTGTGATTCCATTTTCATCAATAACAACCTTTGGCTCTTCTTTTCCATCTTCTCCCTGCCCGCCATAGATTTTTAATTGGTTTCCGGCAAACAGGCTGCCTATTATATTATCTGCCCAAACTCCGTATCCCTCGGTTCCATCGGGCAGCCTGCCAAGTCCGATTGCCAGTGAAGCATTTTTCCAGTTATCCTTTGTCATAACAATATTGCGGTTAATCATCTTTATCTGATAGTCGCTGTAGTTGTCTGTTTCCGGAAGATAGTGACGGAATAACAGGCCGTGTCTATCCATGGTAATATCCTGATTTTCCCCTGCGTTAATAGCGGCGAGAGAGGAGTCATAACCGTTTTTTAGTATATTGTCAATTCTTTTTCCGGCGGTCTCTCCCTGCTCCGCCTGTGAGGCGACATAATCATAAGAGGAAGCGATGGATTTTGCCGTTTCCAGAGTTTCCCTGATATCGCTTACAAGAGCCGAAGTATTTCTTTCCACATTGGAATAAGTAACACCCGTTTTTTCAAAGTTTGTAAAATCAAATTGAATACTCATAAGCCGCAGTTTATATCTGTCGTCGTCCGTTTCATTGCCGTGATAATTTACGTTGTCAAGTCTTGCCCGCAGCCAGTTGCCGAGCCGGAAACACAAAAATGACTCTACGTTTTATATTTTATAGAGTCATTCCTATAGAAATGTATTATGTAGTAATAATTATTATTTAAGAACTAAAAGACATCTGTTTTCATATCTGCACCTATTTCTTTATTTTAACCTTTTTGCATTGCTTTTACATTATTGCTAAGTGTAAAACAAATTACCAATTCTTACAAACTTTATATAGCTTTGCAGAAATATATCGTATATAATATAAATAAACACAACTTTCAACAAGGAGGAATTGACATTATGATAAAAAGGAACAAATTAATAGCAACCGTTGTTACCATAACACTTATGCTCGGATTAATACCATATGCAGGCCATATAAAACCAATATCAAAAGCAGCAGAACACGGATTATCAAACCCAAGAGTAGCACAGGATGATACGGTAACATGGGACTGCATATATTTCGGTAACTATTGGCAGAACGACACTAACGGCGATGGAGTAGCAGACAAAAACGATGAAAAAGAGCCGATTAAATGGAGAGTATTGTCGGTAGATAAAGATAAGGCATTTCTGTTGGCAGATAAAGGGTTGGATGCGCAAATTTATAGCGATGTAGAAGATGTTGTATATGAGAACAGTGTATTGCGTAACTGGCTCAATGATGACTTTTACAATTCTGCATTTACGAATGCAGAAAAAAGTAAGATTATTGATACGGTTATTGAAAATGAATACGGTCATCCTAATGTTAATGATAAAATAAGTGTATTGACAGCTTCAGAAGCTACCAATGCATATTTTGGTTTTAATAGCAAAGCTGAAGAAGAATCGGAGACTCGGCAATTAAAAATAACGGCATATGCAAAAAATACAGGTGTTTATAATAATAGTTATGGAAATTCATCATGGGACCTTCGTACATACCGTATAAGGGGGGTAGGGTGGTATTTTAGAGTTTCTAATTTTGGTGATTTAATTGAAGAGACAACTTTTGTTGCAGATATTAAACATGCGGTTCGTCCATGTCTTTATATAGACTTAACTTCTGATTTATGGACAAAAACAGACGTTGTAACAGCTAAAGGAGGTACTTTCGCTACTCCTACACCGACGACAATCCAGACTTCAACTGCGACACCAACGCCTACCGCTACCCCGACACCAACGCCTACGCAGAAAGTAACTTCTACACCAACTCTTACTCCAACGGTAGAGCCGGATAATGGACAAAATAATATTCCAACATCTTCACCTGAGCCGAGCATACAACCAAAAGAATTACCAAAGGTTACTAACGAACCTAAAACAGTAACGGCTCCAGTCAAGGTAAAAGAATTATCAGCAAAGAATAAAAAGAAAAAGTCAGTTACCCTATCATGGAAAAAGGTAAAAGGAGCTGCCGGTTATCAAATCCAGTATGCCTCAGATGCTTTTTCAAAGAAAAAGGTGAAAAATACTAAAAAAACAAAGATTACAATAAAAAAGCTAAAAAGGAAAAAAACTTATAGTTTTCGTGTCAGAGCTTATAAAATAAGTAGTGGAATAAAGATATGCGGGAATTGGTGTAAAGCTAAAAAAGTAAAAATAAGGAAATAGTCAGGATAAGACCAAACCTATAAGCAGGCTTGGTCTTTATATATTTTTAACCATATATTAACTTAATAATATAATAAATTGGTAAATATTGGAAACTTTATATAGCTTTGCAGAAATATATGGTATATAATATAAATAAAGATAAATACAACTTTCAACGAGGAGGAGTTGATATTATGATAAAACAAAAAAGATTAATAGCAACCGTTGTTACCATAACACTTATGCTCGGATTAATACCATATGCAAGCCATATAAAACCAATATCGAAAGCAGCAGAACACGGATTATCAAATCCAAGAGTAGCACAAGATGATACTGTAACATGGGATTGCATATATTTTGGCAACTATTGGCAGAACGACACTAACGGTGATGGAGTAGCAGACCAGAATGACGAGAAACAGCCGATTAAATGGCGTGTTCTCTCTGTAGATGGCGATGATGCGTTCCTGTTGTCGGATAAAGGGTTGGATGTAAAACCGTATAATGAAGAAAAGAAATTTGTAACATGGGAAAACTGTACTCTGCGAGCATGGTTAAATGATTCGTTTTATAATATAGCGTTTACTGACAAAGAAAAAAGTGTTGTTACGGAAACAAAAGCTACCAATATCAGTGGAGACAGTATGTTAGATAAAGTCAGCATTTTATCAACTTTAGATGCTGGTAACGCCTCTTATGGTTTTAAGTATGAAACTTATAATTTTGGTCATAAAAGTGATTACTCAGAAACAAGAGAAGCTAAAATTACAGTATATGCAAAAGCAAACGGAGCATTCTCATATAAAGAAAATGGATGCTGGTGGCTGCGTCCTTATGATGAGAGAGATATTTATAAAGTTGATGCAGGCGGTCGATTTGAAGAATATGATAATAAATATATAAATAGTACAACTACAGTTGTCCGCCCATGTATACACATAAACTTAGCATCCGATACATGGAGTAAAGCAGATACGGTAACTGCAACAGGCGGCTCATTTGTAACTCCTACTCCAACTGCCACGCCAACCCCAACCCCTACACAGAAAGTAACTCCTACACCAACGCAAAGGGCAACTTACGCTCCAACAGCGGCACCAACAATAACGCCAGACAATGGACAAAATAGTATTCCAACATCTGCAACAGATCCGAGCATACAACCAGAAGAATCACCAGAGGTTACTAACAAACCTAAAACAGTGACAGCTCCTGCCAAGGTGAAAGGCTTATCGGCAAAGAATAAAAAGAAAAAGTCAGTTACCTTGTCATGGAAAAAGGTAAAAGGTGCTGCCGGATATCAGATTCAATATTCTGCGAATGGTACTGCAAAGAAAAAGGCGAAAAATACTAAGAAAACAAAGATTACAATTAAAAAGTTAAAAAAGAAAAAAACATATAGTTTTCGTGTAAGGGCATATAAAATAAATAGTGGCATAAAGGTTTGTGGAAACTGGTGTAAAGCTAAAAAAGTAAAAATAAAAAAATGATTTATTGGGGAGATATTTTTATTATCTCCCCAATAATTATTACTAATTTATTATGCTATTTAGTTGTTAAGTTATTCAGTTTTTCTTCTAGTTGATTTATTTTGTTTTCTAACTGTTTTACCTTTAGGGCCGTAAGAATGTTGATTTCATCATATCTTACAAAATAATCACCATTCTCATCAATAACAAGACCGGCAAAATCTTGTGATGATATACCTGTATTATCCATTGCTTCTTCCAATTCCTGTGCAATCACGCCAAGATGATATCGGTCAGAAGTTCCATCGTTATATTTAAATTTTCGAAAATGAATTAAATCAAATAGAGAAATATAATTATCTGATGGAGAGGCAATACTGTTTTTCTTGTTTTGGTCAGAAGTAACAGCTGTACCATTGTTTGTGTAGGAAGCACCTGTGATAAAAGAATCACCGTTTACTCTCAATGCATGATTTGTGTAGAAACTATCTATATTTCCAACCTGTAACCTATTTTTAATACCCATTGAGTTCTTTACAAGGAAATAGGCATTAGCGGCAGAAGAGTCTAAGACTGTTACACCAAGTTCTGTGTAATCAAAGTCACTAAAATACATTCGAAATCCACCGTAAAAACGAGGAGTATTATGAAATTTAGTAGACGCAAATGAACCGAATGAAATTTCGTTGTTTACAGTTTTAGCAGCAAACAGATAATCAGCTCCGTGTCCATCTGCACCTACATATATTCCATCTCTTGATACATCTACATAAGTCGTGTCATCAAATTGCTCACTCATCATTGGTGCGTAAGAACTAAATGTAGCCTTGCCGTTGATAATTCTCATTGCCGGAGAATTGTTAATATTAGAACTATATTGATAAATAGAAGAATTGTTTGTTGTTTCCAGTCTATGGTTAGATATATTCCAACCACCAATATTTCCTGCAGTTGTTTGAATTTCACCACTAAAATACCCATCACCGCTTGTAGTAACACCCATAATCACTTCGCCATCATCTTTTATTTTATCCCTTATACAGAACAAATACCCCTCTTTCGTCTTATCGTCACCTGCCGCATGCTTCGGGTCTATCTCCACCGAATAATTACCATTAGCAATGTACAGATATCCACCGCCGATTTTAGGTGTAATAACATAATCTTCACCAAATTCATTAAGATAAAGGCTGGCATTTATCTTCGTCTTAAACTGTTCAATTTCAGTTTTATAAGCAGTAAGACTATTTTTAACTTGCTCAGCCATTGTATTATCCGTATATTTACTTGCTTTTTCCCAGTCTGTTTCTTCGTACTGTCCATCAGATCCCTTCGGTGTTTTACACTTAAGGATATCGCCACCATTTCCCTGCACCCATAAATCGCCAACATCATATGGAGGTTTTGGTGTAGTTACAAATACCCTGCGTTTTCCTTCTGCCGTATACTGTGCTTTTGCTGCGTCCGCAAGAGCCTTTGTTACAGCCGCATCCTTTATCGGAATCCACTTGTATTCACCATCTGCATTGTCATAATCATAACGGTATGCATGAGCGTTATTTTCGTCCGTACAGTAAAACAAATCGTCCTTGTGAGCAATCTTTTCCTCGTTAGTTACCCAGTCGACAGCAGGTTTATTATCCGCAGACGGTGTATGAGTATCAAACCATGTTGTGATGTTGCCGTCTATCTGATTTTGTAAATCGGATATGTCCTGATTATATATCGTTTTTGACACAAAAGAGGACAATGTATCATCTAAATCCACACTGGAAGAGGGAATTTTCTTCGTCCACCTAATCGCTCCGCCATCGAGCGTAATTCCATTTTCATCAATGACAACCTTTGGCTCTTCTTTTCCATCTTCTCCCTGACCGCCATAGATTTTTAATTGGTTTCCGGCAAACAGGCTGCCTATTATATTATCTGCCCAAACTCCGTATCCCTCGGTTCCATCGGGCAGCCTGCCAAGTCCGATTGCCAGTGAAGCATTTTTCCAGTTATCCTTTGTCATAACAATATTGCGGTTAATCATCTTTATCTGATAGTCGCTGTAGTTGTCTGTTTCCGGAAGATAGTGACGGAATAACAGGCCGTGTCTATCCATGGTAATATCCTGATTTTCCCCTGCGTTAATAGCGGCGAGAGAGGAGTCATAACCGTTTTTTAGTATATTGTCAATTCTTTTTCCGGCGGTCTCTCCCTGCTCCGCCTGTGAGGCGACATAATCATAAGAGGAAGCGATGGATTTTGCCGTTTCCAGAGTTTCCCTGATATCGCTTACAAGAGCCGAAGTATTTCTTTCCACATTGGAATAAGTAACACCCGTTTTTTCAAAGTTTGTAAAATCAAATTGAATACTCATAAGCCGCAGTTTATATCTGTCGTCGTCCGTTTCATTGCCGTGATAATTTACGTTGTCAAGTCTTGCCCGCAGCCAGTTGCCGAGCCGGAAACAATCATATTCATCATAAATTTTTTCCCGTATAGACTCATCCGAATGGTTTCTATATTTCATTGCAACTATGGAATACAGATTCGAGGAGATAGAGAATTGCTGATGACACGCTTTAGCAAGCTCCTGTTTTGCCTTTGTCAAAAGTTCTTTTGCCCTCGCTATCAAATCGGCATTCGTAAGACATCCGTCCGAAGTGTAATTGGGGTTGTCATAAGTATCTTCACGGATATAGAGCAGCAGTTCCCGGTACAGTTCATCGCCCAGATATCGCTCAAGAGAAAAATATTTGGAAATTTTTTCACGTTCCGCATGGACAGACTCAATGCTGTTTACTTCGCGCCTGAAATTAATATTCCGGTAAGTCTTTGCCGAGCACCATACATACATCCCCCGATAGTTGATATCTTCTGTTACCGGATGATAAAATACGGAATCACCTTTAGCATCAAAACATTTGAACACGGTACACGATGCACCGTATAAAGGAATGATATTGATGAGTAATTCATAGTTCTCACCGGACAACGACAAAAGTTTTCCAGTATCAAGGCGCAGTATTCCGTAAGATGGTATTGTGTATGACTTGATTAATTTCCCACCGGAATGATATCTTAGTTCCACCGTCACTGGGCTTTCCTGATTTTCAATTAAATAGAAATAATTAGGCTCGTTTGTTGTAATAAAGTAGCCGCCGCTTCTTCCAAAGGATAAGAACGGTTCGATAGAATTACTGCGGGGAGAAGACAAGATATACCCATATGGTTTACTCTCATCTTTCAGAGAGATATCATAAGAGAGAGCGGAAGGCGAGAGATAGCTGCCATACACACTTTCTCCAATAACATCAAGATAATAGTTATTTCCATATTTTCGTGTACCGCGCTTGTCAATAAAATCAACAATCTGTCCGGCGATTTTTCCATATGTCATGAAGTCATGCGGATTGGACGTAGAACAGCTTTTACAATAAGGATAAGTACCCGTTATGTTACCGCCGCTGTCGTCCCGTTTTGCCAGAGCGACATTA
This sequence comes from uncultured Eubacterium sp., assembly GCA_910589595.1. Lineage (GTDB taxonomy): Bacteria > Bacillota > Clostridia > Lachnospirales > Lachnospiraceae > Eubacterium_F. The sequence goes on along the minus strand of CAJUTM010000005.1, from coordinate 105,678 downwards.
GAACTTCCGCAGGCGCGGCAGGCGATTGGCTTATCTCCGATATAATGACGGCTTGTATTATCTGCCATATCTTTTAGAACAGCAATAAAGTCATCATCGGCGCTATGTTCCAGTCCGAGAGCTTCTAAATCATAAGAATAATCGTGTTTTATGTAACTCTTGGCATTTATATCATCCGTTTCCGGATAGATGCCGTAAAATTCATACAGAGCATTTAACTGATTGCGTATGACAACCATCTGCTGCTCAATATCCGCCTGTATTTCAGCATAGGCATTATACGTTTCATTTACTATGGCAGCTTCTTTTTCTGTGCTTTTGTCACGAATCTGTGTCAATGCATTGAGGCACTCCTCATAGGCGTCATGAAAACTCAGCAGTCGTTCATAAGAATATTGTGACCAGTCTTTTTCTTCCCGATTTGTATACTCCACGTTTTTATAAGAGGCCAGTTTGCTCTCGCAGAATTGCTCGATATATTTTTTGAATGTCAGGTTGTCTGTATCGCCAAAACCGAGACTGACATGGAATTGATTATAATTTTCAATCAGGTTGCTATTAGAATCAAATGAACTGATTGCCCCATATTCAACATAAGTTCCGGAATAGACCGTACCGTCCGGAGCAGTGTAAGATTCACCGTCTTTTAAAATATGGATATCCGCATAATTATTGTATCGGTCATCCGTTTCATATACGGTAATGACACCGTTCCAGTTTATATAAGATTGGCCATCTGCTTTTTTTGTCGCTATCTCATTACCGTTTGTAACTTTTACGGAGTATCCTTTATCCAGATACAGAGTAAACAGATTTCGAATAGCATTGGCAGCCGAAGTATAGGCATGGTTTACATATCCTGTCTCGCCCTTTCTCTCATAGGAGGAAACATAGAACTTACAGTCATAATCACGCTGAATCGAATGAAGAAGATAAGAAATCTCATCCTGAATTCCTTTTACATCATCTTCTAGAAGTGGCATCTTTCCCGACTGCAGATATTGTATCATGTCAATGACATTATATTCGGTTTCGACAATATCTGAAAAAAGTTCTTCATTTTCAGCGTACTCTTTGTCGTATTGGTTAAGATTTTCCCTTAATTCGTCCGACATCTGTGCCTTATCCTCTTCCGAAAACATAAATATGCGATTGGAAGAAGACATGGAAAGGGTGCGTACGGCAGATGTAATGAGTTCATCACCACCGGAAATTTTAAAACAGTTTTTTACCTTATTTTCCGGCTCCACTGTTATTTCATCTGTTAAATTCTCTGTTGTAATCAGCACATCGGTATCATCACCATAATCATAAATGTAATCAGAACTTCCACAATTATTGCAAATCCCATTTGTAACAGAGCGGTATTTACCGACAGAAAGAGTTTTCGAGTGAGCTTTATTGTCTAACAAATTTTTATAGCAATTAGTACAATAGCAAGTTTCATAAGCGTTGATTTCTCTCACTGTTTCATTATTCTCGTCCAAAGTGGTACGATAGATAAAAATACAGCCGACCTCCTGAGCGATTTCCTGCAGGCAGCTATGGATATCTGTATTAAAACTAAACTGACGCTGTACAAAATGAAGAGTTTCATCTACATGTCCGATTTTATAATGAGGTGCATAAGAGAGAATGCGGTGCAGCAGGGAACTCTCTTTCCATATCTTTTTCTTTTCCGTGTCGGTCAAATCAGGATAATCTTTCCAGTAATCTTTATCCCGCAATAGCTTCTCGTCATCTAAAGGACGGTAGAAGACAGTCGGGAAATCTTTTAGGTAATCATCTCTTTGTGTGTCATCTTCTGTATTAATCTCAACGGTGGCGTTAATATCCGACAGTTCACAGTTTGCAAGGGAGACGCCGGTTGCAGTCTTTAGTACGCCCTCTTTACTGTCAATTTCCGATACGGTCATTTGAAAATAGCCGAATCCGCGGACATAGACGACACTGTTTGTAATAAGGGAATGATATAGTTCCTGTTTCTCGCCATTATAATATTTGTGAAAAGAAAAACTGATTTCATCCGCATCTACAACGTTGACGAGAACTCTGAAATCTGTCACAGGATAAAGTATTCCCTGCTTATGTAATTTTTTGTCTAATAAAAAAACATCGGGAGTTTCTATCTCGCCGGTGTCCTCATTTAAAGTATAAGAATATCTGTTAAACGGATTATTATGCTTCACTTTTTACATCACTGCCTTTCTTGGCTCGCGCCATTGTAATCTTGCGGTGCAATTCTCTAATTCAAATATGTTCTGATTCGAGAGATTTGTATTTTGAATCCTCGGGAACACCCAGTTAAAATCATCCGCCAGATGTTCATGCGGCATACTGCTCTCAATGCGAAATGGTTTTTTCAGGGTGATTACTTCGCCGGCGCTGCAGTTTTTAATGATGGTAGAATCGGATGTGCTGTCATTGTAAATCTCTACCTTTCCATCGGAAAGCGCAGTCAGCGCTACCGTAGGAACGACAGCGCCGATTTCGTCCGAGGCGTCAAATATTTGCACTACGCCGGTCTCTATGCCGTTTTTCTTCTTGCTAAACAGCTCGGCTACCCGTTCTTCCGACCATCCCCAAGGGGCGTCACACAGTACTTCCAGACGATAACCGACAATCCGGTTTCCGCTTATTTGTTCGGTTACTTTTATCTGAGAGAAGAAATAAATATCTTCCATGCCGTCGGCGTCAAACGAAAGATAGTGGAATTCTTTTCTTTCCAGCCATCGTCTGATATCTACCTGTTCTTCCGGAGAAAAAGCAAAATCAGCATTTGCGTGGATTGTCTCATGCGGGTTTTTACATATTTCAAAAGAAAAAGACAGCGGTTCGTTGTAAACGGCATTAATTTTTAACCATTGATTAGAATTGGGAGCTTTTACTGTTGTAATCTCCGCCTTTCCTCCATTTATATTCTCCCCACCGCTGCCGTTAAAGGAACAAATCATAACGCCATGCTCCAGCGATGAATCATCTGCATAAGTAAAATTGGTACAATACATAACAGCTCAGCCCCTTTCCGTTTATACTTATTTTTATTATTATGAGTGTGTGATACTGTCTAATTGTGATTTACAATCGGCAATTAATTGTTCATATTTGCAATTTAAGTTGTTGTAATGCTTAACTTGTTGTTTGACCTGTTGGATGAGTTGTGCATACTTTTCTTTAAAATCATGTACGGCATGTAATTCTCTCTGTGTCCTATTCAAATCTTTCCTGAGTTTTTCATTTTCTTTTTTGTAGAAAGCAACGGTTTCTTTGTCTTTGTTTAAAAATAGCATTTGTTTCCTCCTCCAATAGAAAGGCAGCAGCCATCGTCCGGCTAACGCAATCGGATAGCTGCTGCAAAAATTGTTAGCGTGATTTATCGGATACGTCTTACCGCCAGTTTGCCGTTCCCATGTTCCTGTCCAAGACCAACTTCCAGTATCGCCCTTTGTATTTTGGAGTTCGATTGGATTTCCGATAATAATGTGCGGCTGTCTTGTACGTTTGGTAAATCAAATGTAAATTGCACATTCTCAATGGATGTTGTATTCATCGGCCGGTTCGGTGTGATATCAGGAGTTTTTGATAAGTGCAGCAGTGGGTTTGTAAATTCATTTAGTTTTGGCGCCGTGCGGATAAGCTCTTTGATAGGTGGGACATCTTCCGGCTGGACAAATCCTTCTCCGTTTCTTGCCCATACGAGCCCGTCTTCTCCAGACGGTTTATAATCAACGATACCACCCGAGGCAAAGGAAGCTGCCTGAAAAATTCCCTTGAGATTGGAAGATATTTTGTTTTTAGTTTTTTGGTACGGGTTTACTCTATCTGTAAGCTCTCCACGTAAAGCCTTGTCAGTAGCGCGGGAAATAATATCCACGTTGTTCCTTTTTGCTGCTTCTGCTTTCTTTGTTGCTGCTTCTGCTGCGGCTCTGGCCTCTTTTTCCGCCCGTGCTTCTTTTGCGGCCCTGTCCTCATCGTATGCCGATTGGGATATTTGTTCAGCCTTTATTTTATCGTAAATCACTTCTTCAATTTTATTATCATTTATTCCCTTAAATGCGTTCACAATATCAATTAAATCCTGCGATGTCACGTAACCGTACTTCTCAGCAGACTGAATAAACAGGTCTCCCAAACCACCCTCATTGTTTTTGATGTAGTCATACATATCTAACAGAATTTTATCCGTGTCATTCATAAGATTGGTAATTAAGTCTTCATATTCTGTCATTAAATTATCTAACATACTCTGCTGGTCGGATATGTAGCGACTGTATTCCGTATCCTGCAAATCTTTTTGGGCGGTATCCAGAGATACCTGAAGTTTTGCCAGCCGTGCGCGCCCTTCTTCCGAATCGTCCCCCTGCAGGGAGTGGATTTGTTTCTGTATATTGGCGACAGCCTGCGTCTTTTCGGCAATGCTTCGCTCGTAATCGTATAAATCCTTTTCAATGGAAAGAGCATTTTTTTTGGCATTAATAATATCATTAAGGTAATTTTTTTGCGCCTCATATTTTTGTTTTCCCAACTCAATGAGTCTCTTTTCACCCTCAATCTGCATGTTGATGAAAGACTGAACGCTGTTCCGGAGATTTTTTATTTTCTCTTCCACAGCTTTTTTGTTTATGCTTCCGTCATCATTAAAATAGCCGGAAAAGCCTGCAAGTTCCCATTGTTCACGGGAAGCATTTCCTGAATACAATTGTTCTATCGTTTTGAGACTTTGAGAAAAATTCTTTGCGGCCTCCCTGCCAACAGTTATTTTCAGGTCTTCGGATAAAATATGCAGATTGCCGGTATCGGTAAAACTGCCGGTATCGGAATCCAGTTCGTTTTCATACTTTAATCCCGAAACAAAATCGAGTTCACTGGCATAGGATTTTAAGTTTTCATCTATTTTATTATCAATAGAATCTTTTAAACTGCGGATAGAGGAGGAGTTTTCATTGATTGCTTTCCTGCTTTCAACAATATCTTTGTCGCATTCCGCAATATCCGCTTGCAGATTATACCATTCCTGAGTACCCTCTTCAAATGCAGACAATTTTGATATTAATTGCGCGCGCTCCTGTTCGCTTTCGGCAATCTTACTTTGTTCAATCCTGTTTTGCTGCTGATACCATGAAGCATCGACAACAAGACCGCGGGTTTCGGCAAGTTCTACCTGATTTTTATAATACTGTCCGCCATATGTCTTGCGGGAACTATTATTATTTACGCTGCCTGTGTCTAAGATATTTCTCCTTGCATCATAGAGAGCTTTTATGTTATCCACCCGCTGTTGTTGAAATTCAAGTTCTTTCTGCTTTTTCTCCTCTTTCAATTTGGAAATAAGAAGCTTATCACCTTGTGCCTCGGCGATTTTGATTTGATAATTGTAAGATTTCTTTGTTGCGTTTGCTTCATCATTAATTGCCTTATTTTTATTGCTTAATTTGGCAGTTTGCTGTTTTACATTAGCGAGAGCAGCCTCTTTATCCTGTTCCTCCTGTAAGCCGGTGAACTTTTCAATCTCTTTTTCCCTCTTTTGTTTTTTTGTCTCTGCGAGAGACTGTTCCGCTGATTTCGATTTGTCATACCAGTTCTGGTAGTCCTGTATCTTTTTTGCCGTACCTTCATCGTAATCTTTTATTTGTATCTTACCGTTGCGAATTAGTTTTTTAATATTCTTATCTTTTTTCTTGTCTTTGAAAATTTTAACGCTGTCCGCTTTCTTATCGTACTTTTTAATAGCAGAACTGTAGGTGTTAATCAGCTTTGTCGTCTCTTTAATCTGCTTGTTCAGATTTGAATTCTTCTTTTTTACAGAAAAGAGATTTTCCTTTTTGGCGTTGAGCAGGTTGATAGAGGATGTAAGTCGGTTTACTCTGCGCTCAATCCAGTCGAATTGCTGTTTGGTGTTTTTGTATTTGTTTTCATCACCCTTGCCATCATCTTTAGGATTAGCGTCACTTAGTTTAATCTTTTTATAGTTCTTTTTATACCATTTGGCGACATCCTTTTCTGCTTCATCCTTGTTTTCTTTGGAAAGTCTTCTATAATTGGCTATTCTTGCAGCGGCAGATGTTTTACTGCTAAATTTTACGATTTGTCCGGTCTGTTTTACATATTCGATTTCTTTGCCATCTGGTGCTGCGTTGATTGTTGCCTGTAAGCCATCCGCCTCTTTTTCCAGTCTTTCTGCCCGACTAAATTTCATTTCCGCATTTTGTAGATTTTTTATTTTGTGCGTTGCAATTCCTGCTGCGTTCGCCATATTAATAAGATTCTGGCAATCTGCCGCAGTTTTGATTGTTACCTGTCCGGATTTGATTTTGGAGGACAGTAGATTATACATGGCGGTACTTGCCTTTTTAGAAGCACTTTTTACATCATATAGGGCGGCAATTTCTGATACGGTTGCATTTTTAAAATCAGATGCTTTAATACCAAGTTCTTTTTTTACAATCGAGAGGTTTTTTTGCTCATTTTCCAGACGTTCTGTTACAATTTCATGCGCGTTAATAACGCCCATCTCTTTAAGAAGTCCCTCATAGTAGTCCTTGTTTGTTTCCTTGAGATTGGAAAGAAAGTTATTGCTGTTTACATAAGAGGAGGCAAGTTCATCCTGAGCCCTTTTTAAATCGGTGAGACTCCGGCTATCATCACCGGCAACCGATTTATAATTTTCCCATACTTTTTTGTCCTTATCTTTCCATGAATCGACGTCAATTGTATTCTCTAAAGAATTAAGAGTAGAGGGAGAGACAAGGTTTTTCTCGCTGTTTTTCTTTTCACTATAAACGGATGTAATGGCTCGGATACCTGTGCGCATGGTTTCCAACTGTTTGACATCCTCAACAAGATTGTTGATTTCCAGCGTAGCTTCTTCTTCCGAAAGTTTTGTTCCATCTAAAATCGTGCCTGCAATAGAAGATTTTTTGAATTCGTTTACTGTCAGCTTGCCCTTTTCTGCAAGTTGTAAAAGCTTTTCTTTTTCTTCCGTTGCTTTTTTGTCTGCGTCACTGTTTCCGGTCGTATCAAGAGTGTCCCATATTTTTTGAAAAGGTTTAATAGATTTTTTTTGTTCATTCTCACGGTTTTTTGTTAAGGCATCCGTAAGAACATCAATTGATGTGGTAGCATTATATCCGTTTTGAGTTAATTGGTCTAATTCATTTTTTGTAACGCGATTGTTTTGTGACCATTCTTCAATTGTTTGCTGCGAATTATTTCCTCTCTTTGTAGAATAAAAATGACTTAATTTTTTACTATATGCTTTTGCCTCTTCATCAATATGACTGAATCCATATTGTTTTTTTAGGTTATCGACCTGTTTAGGCTCTGCCTTACCATTATAAAGTGTCTTTGCAATTGTTGTAATATAATTATCAACCTGTTTTTTTGCTTCTAGTGGTGTTAGAGAATCGGTATCTAATGTAAATAAACTTCTAATAGCATCTCCGACACCATTTTTATTTGCTATAATGGTATCAATAAGACTAACTACCCATGTTTCAACAGCATTTTGGTCTTTGGTATCAATACCAATAGCTTTTAGCGCGTCATTATTTAATCCATTAATAAGCGTCGCAATTGCGCTTTTGGTATTTTCATCTTTAATATCCATATAATCGTCATCTGTAAGTAATATTTGGAACATTCCCTTAGTAATTGAATTTGCTTTGATATCTAGTTGTTGTTTTAATGAAGTAATTTTACGCAATAGCAATTCTTGAATATTCTTAAAGTCTGCTTCAGATTTATTTTTCACCTCGTCGACATCAATATCAAGTAGTTCCTCAACAAGATTTGCCTCTTTTGAATCGCCCCAATTGCTATCATCAAGAATTTTCTGCCATTCGTCCTTTTTTGCGTCTTTTAACTTTTCAAGTACATCTACCTGTTCTTGCTCTGAGTATTCGGCAGTTGCGCCAAATAGTTCGCTGCCCCAATCTATAGAACCGTAGCTATTATCTACGCCTTCTTGTATTTCGGAAATTGGGGCATAAAGCGATATACCTTGTAAGAGTGTGCCAATGGAATCGCGCCATATATTTGACCAGCCATATGTATTTGTTTCATTTGAATTTTTAAAATCATCTAAAGCATCATCAAAGGTGTTACCTTCTTCATCCCCCTCGGAAAGAGTTTTTTGTGCTTGTATTTTAAGTGATTGTTTATATCTAGTATCAAAATTCTTAAGTTTTCCTTCTGCGAAGCCGATGGCTTCTCCTTGGTCATTAAACAAAATGTTTAAGTCTGGTATGAGAGTTTTTAATTCGTTAACAATATTTTTATATTCCGTATACTCATCATTAGTAAGTGATACATTATAACCTGCATTGCTAACACCCTTGGATAATTCTGCATATCTTCCGGATAATATGCCTATTTGTTTTGAATCCTGTGATATAGAAGCTTGAAATTCATTTATGCTTTCGGTGAATTCCTTAGCCTTTTCGGCAGATATTTCTTGTTTGTACGCCAAAGATGTAAGACCGTTAATTATTGTATCAATTCCTATATCAATTAAGCTGCCTACACCTTTAGACAGTATATTGGAACCGAAATTTTTTAAAACATTTCCGGCACTCTTTGTAAAAGATGAAAATAGAGAGGTCTTTTTTCCTGTTTCATTAAGATATTTTTGATAATTGGCCAGATTTTTTGTTCCATAGTCTGCATTTTTCAGAAAGGAAATTAAAGATTTATCAGCTAATTTTGAACTATTAACAAAAGAATCAAAACCGCCTGTCTGAGCCAAGGAGTTTGATACGGACTTTGTGAGGTCTTTTCCATTATTTTCATATTTTTTAAAGAAATCAGTTGCCTCATCGCTTACATTTGCAATGGAATTTTTTGCTGTATATATATTTTTTACAAATCCCAATAGTTTACTGCCGGCTGTATCAAATTCCGGTAAGATTTCCCTGAGGAAATCAGTAACCGACCCTTTCAGATTGTCTATTTGGTTTTCCGGTTGAGAGACGTCTACATGTACTTCAACCTGTAAATTGTTTTTATCCGACAAAAGAGATTCCCCCTTACTGTTTATGTTCTGTCTCCAGCATAGAGTGAATTAAGATTTTCTGCATATCCTCCGCAGATAATCCTGCCATATAAGTAAGAATTTCAATTATATGGCTGTCGCTTGTGCGCAATGCGTCTGCTAACCCACTCAGGGCAGCTTTTACAAATTCTTCACCATCCATATTTTTTGTTGTGCTTATTAATTTGGAAACAAAGGATATAACACCAGAGCATCTGTCTGATAAGGTTTTAAAAAATGGTAAAGAGTTTGCGGCGATGGCAGCAAATTCCCTCTTTGCGGTTTTTTTGTTTTTTCTGAAAACGATGTATTCTCTAATTCTTTTTGTCATAAATCTATTTCCTTTCCTTTTTCTATTCTGTTTCATTCCGCTCATCCCTTAGTCCATAACCAATTTTGTTTTTACGGGGATGACGGAAAGATGATTTTTGACATAAAAATATTTTGTATCCCTGCTATGGTTTCCGCCCAAATCTTTATAGGCGGTATATATATCATCAAATTCTTCCACATCCGATTCCGGAATACCATCCAAGGCAATATATTGGCGGTAGCGTTTATCGATTTCTGCGCCAAGTAATTCCTTATTTCCGCGCAGCAATGCGTGAATTTGTTTATCTCGAATCAACTCATTTTCTGTTATCTTCTTCATTGAATCCGCTAATTGCTCCTGCATTTTGACAGATTGTCCGACGTCGTAATTGTGTTTTTGCTGCAGGGCGGATAGATTTTGGGAAGTCTGAATGATTAAATCATGTTCTTCCCGTTTTTTTCTCATCCACTTAGTTTCAAGTCCCAGTTTATGAATCGTCCATTCCAAGACGGACACAACCGCTTTGAAGCCGAGCAGGATGATGAAGACAGAAACAAATACGGAGTTTAAATCAATAGTTGCCAATGCGCGTATTTCTTCCATATTCATAGTCACCATTGCCTTTCTTACCTTGCTTTGCCAATTCCTTTGGCGACCAATTTGGCAAGTTTCGTCCTTTTTGCGAGTCCTTTTGCCTTTTTATAATCGCTTTTATTCGTGCAGAAAAAGGTCTCCAAAAGAATTGCCGGAGGCTTCGTGCTATTGAGAATATACAAATCGTTGCGCTGTTTGATTCCGCGGTTGGCAAATACCGTAGATAGTTGCTTCTGTACTTTTTGTGCATATTTTTTCCCGGCAGAAGATTGGTAGAGAACTTCCGTACCTTTAGCGCTTGGCGATGCGGCGTTCAGATGTAATTCCATCACTAAGTCATAAGCTCCGCGCTCGATAATGTCGAGTTTGTAGCGCCGCTCCTGCACCGAAGATAAAAATTTCTTTTCCGGACAGATGATACGTGTAACTTTATGGCCGTTTTTTCTCAGCGCGGACGCAACCTGTTTGGAAAATGCCCGATTCCATTTGTACTCGTTACATCCTCCGTATTTTCTGCCGTCTGCGCTTGTATATGAACCGTTTTTGAGCTGTGAGTGTCCGACGGTTAATGCAATCTTCAAATCAATTCCTCCTTTTTGTCACTTCCTTTTTTGGCGATGAGCTCTTCGATAACTTCTTCCGGCAGTTCGCCGCAGCGAATCGCATCTGCAATCTGCTGGACTTTTTGGGAAATTGTCGTGATATTGCAGTTTTTCCAAGTGCTTCGCAGAGTCATGGCAGTGAGAAAGAAAGTGGAAATAATATTTGCCAGTTCTTCGCTTTGAACCGGAATGATATTTAGGTCAAATATTTGTAATGCGGCGTTGACGAGTGCAAGGAGCAGAACTAAAATGCCGGCTGCTGTTTTTTTCGTCATACCTTTCAGGTTGATTTTATTCGTTTGCAATTTCTATCCCCCTTGGTTTCGTGTAAAAAAGGGGCTGACGGAGAACCGCAGCCCCAAACAATGATACCGGTTAGCTAATCGGCAAGGTTATTCAACGTTTACCTGAATTACGTCTTTGATGTCGCCATAGGCTACATTAATATATGTAGTACCGCTGGCAACGCCGGTTACGACGCCGTTTTCCACTGTGGCGATAGCGCTATCTTTAGCCGTGATAACACAGTCGGAAGAATCAATGCTGACGTTGCTGTATAAGCCGCCCTTGATACCAATAATATGCACAGGCTGTGTTTCGTTGACTTTCAAATTGAGTACTGCCGGTGTGGCCGCAATTTCAGTAACGGCAACTGCCGATTCTGCGCTTGGAATTTCGGAGATATATGCGTAAACGCTTCCGTCTGAGCAGCAGGCTCCCTCGACAGCCAAGGCGTCACCGTCCAGTTTCGTTGTCGTATTGCCGCCTGCTTCAAGACTGATATCAAAGGTGCCGTTCAACTGGAAGGACGGAATTTCAATCTGAACTTCGCCGACTTTACCTTTCTTATTGTTGTGCTTATCAGCGCTCAATACTAAGCGGCCGATAAATGGCGCTGACTGGGTATCGACGGTAACCCTCTTAACATTCGTGCTATACTGATAAGTAGCGAGAACGCTGTCGTTGCTCTCTCCAATCGTAATGGTGGAACCATCCGGTGTAACTTCAACGGTAGAGCCGTCCGGCTTCTCCACATACACCTTTCCGACAGGAACTTTCTTCAGGCTGCCGGTGCCGTTTTTCAGGGTGACGCATTCGGCAACGGAGAATACATCTTTCAGGCCCTCGAAGATAGTAGAACCAACATTTGCGGCAAGGTATCCGAGATTCCATTCTGCCATTTCAATGGACGGCGCCAGTTTTCTGCCGTACTTATATTTGTACAGCACCTTATTTCCTTTGCCGCCTGTGATTTCCTGATCTTCCATGGACACGGCAATAGAAGTATTCAGGGAAGTCGTACCTGTGAATGCCAACATATCATTTACAAAAAATGCAACGTCGGCGGTTGATACAATAAAGTCTTTTGAGTGTTTCATATGATTTCCTCACTTTCATGTAATAAATTTTTTATAAAAAAAGAAGCAAACCGCTATTCGATTTTACTTCTTAATTCATCCTCGTCGGTTTTGAGATTTTCGTATTCATCTATGGTTTCAATGCTTGTCATCCAATGTTGAATCGGCTCTTTAAATGTAACCATGCCGCTCATTTCTCCGGAGCGGCATGCCGTATATTCCTCATGTTTATTAATCCGTCTTATGTATCTCCAGAATTTTCTTATCGTCATATTGGATACATATTCTTCCGTGACGTTCATGCTGATAATCAGGGAATCGATATAATCTTCGATTTCTGATTTTTCTTTGTGCTTCTTTGCCTCAAATTCTTTGGCGTGCTCCAACGCCCGAATCGTGTCAATGTTTATAAACTCGTCAATATCGAAGTCGATATCGTTTTGCATGATTATAATTTTCCGTATATCATCAAATCTTTTATTGGTTATCGGAACGTCGTTAATGGAAATGTCAAGAGTAGCGGTATTGTGCTGTATGACAGCGTCGCTTCCACAGCATAGCTGTAACATTCCCAAGATAAAATCGTAATAAAACGGAAGCAGCGGCATATCGTATTTCGCGGCTAATTCTCCATTTCGGCACGCATATTTGATAAAGTCCCAATAATCTGCTTTGAGGATATCTTTATCATGGAAAATCGAATTTTTGCGGACAGTAAGAGCCATCTGATACTGCTGAAATTCAATGATGTTTTTCATCTTTACAGGATACAGAGTTATCGCCGGATGATAGGGAATCCCCTCATTAAACATAATAAACGGCTGTAACGCCTGTTTGCTAATTTCCAAATTCATCACCACCCGAATTATAATTGGTAATCGTATATTTTAAGCATTTTCCATAATAGTTTGTATTCGGGGCATAGGCTGACAGATGGTTTTCGGCTGCCGGTCTCAAATCGCCGATTCCCCATAACAGGTTACTGCCGTTGAGAATCCGGTCGATACACTCGCACAGCGCTCCGATTCGGTTTCCCCGCGTATCAGCAGAAAAATATCCCATATCTTTCACCTCTTTTGGTGTTGGCACAGAGGAGGAATTGAGCCTTACGAGATTTTTGTTTGTAAAAACATAAACGCATAAAGTAAAATCAGTAAACATATTGTCACGGATTGTATCAATATCCGTATCGACAAAGACAAATGTCTTTTCTTCTGCCAATGCATCATCGGTAAAATCGTAATCGAATACATATTTATATAGGTCTGATGTTGGATTTATCAGTTTTATGAAATTTTGGCTTTGACACAGAAGATTGATAATTTCATTTTTGTATTCTTCTGCTGCATATAAGTTCGAGATAGGCGGCACCCCCTTAAAAAAGTTTTTCATTAATTTGTCCGTTATAATATTTGGATAAACACGCTTTTGTATTTACATGCGCCGGACTTGTTATATTTTGAAACATTCCTTTTGAATACTTCTTCTCTTTTATATAACTTCTTCTAATGCTTATACCACGAAATGGCTTAATACTGATTTCTTCCGATGGAGTTGTAGAAGATAAGTAATTGAAAATAATATTTTCTGCTGAATGAAATATTCTGCGGACTGTCGCAACATTGATATCTTCACTAGCGGCTATTTGTTCAATTAGCGTATTTTGAGAGATTTTTATATCGAATTACCTCCAATCCAATATCAAAATGAATGGTTAAAACGTTTTTCCCTTATATACACAAAAGTTATTGCGTTATTTACGGATTATTTTTCTTCAGGTTTTTTACTATGTACTGGCCGTAGCAAAACCAGAGAAGCTGTTTATACCGCTTTTCTCTTCCATATAAGTATTCCACCAACATATCGGCAATGGTTTCTTCTGCGTATCCGAGACGGTTAAATTCCTCTCGTATTGTGCAGGCAACATACGTGAGGTTGTCTTTGTCCTCATCTTTCATATTAATCATGTAACGGTATTGCCGGTTTCGCTTGTTGTATAAATCCGAGACTTCTTTTGCACAAATCGTTGTCTTATCCGACATCATCTTCCGGTAGTCGGCAGTTTCCAATTTTAAGGCGCGGGTACTAATCCGTTTATCCGGAATGCGGTCATATATTTTATTTACGAGACTTTCATTTCTCTTCCTTACCTGTGATTTTTCCTTGTCTTTGGCATAGACAAAGAACGCCGGAAGTTTTCCTTTTGAATAGGTGGCAATTGTTTCTTTTATGTCATCCGGAAATTCGGGTTTGTATAAGGTTTTGGCAAAATCAATGACAAAGTTATTTTGGCAGCACAGTCGTTTTACACAATCCATTGCCGCCTGTTTCTCTTTTTCCGAGCCGGATATAAAAACATCGTCATTCCAGATTTTGGCGATACGGTTACTATATGTTCCGATATTGCCGCCAGTAAAAGCCGCATACAGTCCGCTGTAAATATTCGCATTATTCAGTGTGACAGGCTCCGCTTTGCGCATATTATAGTAGAGCGGAACAATACCTTTCATATTGCGCTCTGCAATTTTGATAAAATCTTTATCCGCGACGACAAGCGATTTATCGCCGTCCACATCATACATTAAAAGTTTGGAAATGAGGTCGTGCGTGCTCGCATAAATGCCATTCGTAGGAAACCATTCGCGAATTTTGGCGGCCCGTTCCCCATATGAGTTATGTGCGGTATTGCGTCTTATGGCATGTTCTTTGTACAAATGAGGACTTCTCAGGCAGTCCAGTTTGTCGTACTTCCGGTATAGCTGGCAGAACACTTCCTGATTGTCCAGCAGTCCTTTCGGATTTTTTATATGTTCAAACCAATATTCACAGGCGGCATAAAAGTCGGGAAGCAGAAAAGTATACTTTCCGTTCACTTCCAATTTCCCGCTGCGATATTTCTTTACAAGACTATTTTTTATATCGCGAAGTATATCTTTGGTGTATGTGTCGTTAAGAAGCGCCGGATATAGTTTGAGCGCCTTTTGAAACGGGGTCATATTTTTGTTATATGGCGTAACTCCGAAAATTTCCATCATCGTTTCCATGGAAGTACAAATATTATTAATGCGCTCTGCCGATTTGCGGGTTAATAAATCAACTTCGTCGTCTGTTATATCAGTAAGAGTTTGAAGCATCTGGTAGTTCAATCTGGCATTGGGGATATGCTCTTCCTCCACATTGCATTTTCCGGCAGTACAGTGATAGGTTTTAAATGCTCTTTTGTATTCCTC
The DNA here is from genome assembly GCA_910589595.1 of uncultured Eubacterium sp. Lineage (GTDB taxonomy): Bacteria > Bacillota > Clostridia > Lachnospirales > Lachnospiraceae > Eubacterium_F. The sequence continues at coordinate 90,553 of CAJUTM010000005.1, read as the reverse complement.
CCATGAGTCATAATAGTTATGCATTTTGAACTGGCTTTTTGTAAAGATAATCTGAATATCTTCTTTTAAGATGTCATGTTTTTTGTTATAGATATCCGTAATAATGGGGGAACAGTTATTTACCTCAATAAACTTCCGGAAATCAAACACGCCTAGCAATCCCTTTATCCATGGGGAGCGGAACATAAAATTTTTCGTGGAGGCGCAAGGCAGTATCATTCCCGCTCCGTCGGTATGTGGGATTGGTACATCATCCGTTTTTCTCGTAATCGAGTAGTCTGTTTCGTCCACAAAATCAAACGTGCCGGACACCCTTGTTTCAAAATCATCTATGACAATGGTCTTATCAATATCAAATTCTTTCCATTCATCCGTAGCGGAGTTTGTTAAAGCCATATAGGCCAAATGCTTATTTACATTATTGCCGCCCTTTGCATTAATGCTTTCGATAGTAAGTCCGCACATAATGGTTTTCTCGATTTTATTCCATACGGCATCCTTGATGAAAAGGGCCTTTTTCTTGCGGATTTGTCCGGCAGAGGAGGTGAAGTATCTGTATTTTTCACCCTGAAAAGTAAAACCATGAAACAATATATCCTTAAATACATCAAAATGATAAATCTGCACGACAATCAAATCATTTGTCAACTCATCCTGTGTGATTCCGATTGTCCTGCTCAGAGCGGAATCAAAGACAGAAATAATGTTTGTAATGTTTAACCTATCTTCATCGATGGAACGGATGTGGTTTTTGCCGTTTGACAACTCATTGGCTCTCACTTTATTGGATAGGAGGGTCAACAGTTTTTCTTTTGCATCCTTTTCTTTCTCTCTTTTGTGTTTCCCTATTTTATGCCATCGCAAATATTGTGCGATATTCTCATGTGAATGTTCAGGGATATTAATTTCGTTTGTCTTTCCGCACGTCAAAAGTTTTATGTCGTCCACTGAATAGCCGGACTGTTTTAGTTTTTCTTTTATCTCCCGTAATTTCTGTTGCACATCCTTGTACTCGCTGCGATATCTGACATTCATATTGTGTAGATACTGTTCGCGGCTGCTATAGAAATGTGAGGTGTCAGTGGAATACATATAATATTGTCTGTCTAACAAGTTATCGCTCCCTTTCGTTTATAATGATAAATGCCAATTCGGCGCATCGTTATCTGCCCGCATTGTCTTCCTGCTCTAGCCAGACTTCCCAGTAGCCATCGCAATACTTTGTTCTTAAGTCGTTATAATGAAATCTCACAAGGTCTGAAATCTGGTATATATAGTAGCAATAATCCACCTGTCCGGCACGTATGTTAGATAGAATGTCATTTATAAAGGAGGAGTATGACTGCCAGTTTGTATATCCCTCATAAGTTCCCTGCGTTTCTTCTCTCCATGTTTTTTCCTCGCGAATATATTTGCCGCAAAATTTTTTTGATTTTCCTCTTTTGTATGGTGTTATAAATAGTTTGCGGATAGTAAATTCTTTTTGCCATTGCTCGTCGGTTAAAGTAGAAGATGGTCTTCCGTTCGTATTGGAAAGAATTTTCTTCTTTTTCATCTCTTCCATTGTCATTTTCTTTAAGTCTCCTTTCTTCGATTAATGCTTGTGTGAAAAAAGCGTCATAGTATTTATTTCTCTTTTTGCTTTTCAAATTTTTAAAAAACGCAACAAACAAAAAAGAACAGATGTTCGAAATAAGGTATTGACAAAACACGAACAAATGTTCTATACTGTATTTAAAGAAAAGACAGGGAGGACTTATTATGATGAAGCAAATATTAGTTCAATATTATAATAATAACGCAAGAAAGCTCCGCAAATTAGTGGATGGGATTTTAGCCGGATTTTCGGGATGGTCGAATAAAGATGTTGATGATTTCTATTCATTAGCTAATGAAGTATTTGTCGACGTTATGAGAAAATATGACAACTCGCAGTCATTCGAAGTGTTTTTGTATTCCTGTTTGTCCAACCGTATCAAGACAGAGATAACAAAGAGGAATCGGGAAAAGCGCAAGGCAGATAAACTGTCGATATCGATTGATACGCCGCTCAGCGATGAGGAAGATATTACGATTGCCGATGTGATTGCGGACGATTTTGATATGGAAAAAGAAGTTATTGGGAAAGGACAGGAAACGGGCAGTCTCAGGATAGCAAAGTATATGGACAAACTATCCCGATTACAGAAAAGCGTACTGAAACTTGTAATTGATGGCTATCTGCCGGAGGAGATAAGAGAAAAATTAAAAATCAATAAAGCACAGTATGCCGACTGTTATGAAGCAATCCATTCATACAGAAATGTATGCGTATTATTTTAATGATAAAGCATGAGAGAGAATAGGAGTATGGCTATTTGTTTCTGAGCGAAAGCAAATAGCTTTGTTCCGACACGAGAGGCTCTTTGAGGTTTCCCGTGCGGTTCTTCGCGATAAATCGCTCAGAAATGAGGGGTATCATGGCAAGGCCAAGAAAACAAACGTATACGTTAGATATGTACTTAAATAAGATTAAAGATGGCGATATTTGTAATGACGCCGATGTACAAAGACATTTTATCTGGACAAGAGAGCAGATAAACGAACTCGTTGTTACGGTTCTTATGGATGAATATATTCCTCCGATTATACTTGGTGAGGAGGATAGCTCCCAACTGCATATTGCGGATGGCGGACAGCGCAGTTCCGCATTAAATCAGTTTCGATATGGCAATTATAAAATAACATCTTCTGTGGAAAACTCTGTTATTCCCTATAAAGAGAAGGTGAAAGCAAAGGATGGCAGTGTCGCATGGAAAGATACCACCTTTGATATTAAAAACACAACGTATGAAAAACTGCCAAACGAGTTAAAGAAGAAGTTTAACGAGTATCAGATTGATACGATTATCCATGAACATTGTGACCGGCATACGATTTCAAAATATATTAAACGGTACAATAATCATACGTCCATGAATGCGAATCAAAAGGCGTTTACGCTGTTAAATAATTATGCCGGTTGTATTCGGAAAATAGTGAGCAGCAAATTCTTTCTTGATTATAGTATTTTTACGGAGACGGAAAAGAAAAAGGGGGTTACAGAACGGGTAGTTGTGGAAACGGTGATGTGCTGCAATTACTTTCAAAATTGGAAAAAGCAGTGCAAAGCCGCCTGCAAATACTTAAACAGTAATGCGGACAAAGAAGTTTTTAAGCGGTTGGAAAATAATTTGCACAGATTGGAAAGCATCATTACAGACGATATAAAAGATATATTTAATAGTAAGGACTCTTTTTTGTTTCTTACTCTGTTTGACCGATTTACAAAATTAGGATTGAGAGATATTGAATTTGCCCGTTTTCTGTCCGAGTTTAAATATCATTTGCGTCACACGCAAAAAAATGCGGAGGGATTGCTTTTTGATGAAATTGATAAAGAGAAATCAACAAAGGACAAGGCTGTCGTCGGCGCCAAGCTGGATATGCTCGAGACGATGATGAAACAGTTTTTACATATTTCGAAAGAAAGCACGGCGGGATATATGGACGAGTGTCTTTTTATTTCTGAAATGGTCGGCATAGACAGGGATATGGCAAGAGAAGATATGGAGCTATATAAGGAGACGCTGGACAATTTGACGGAAAAAGCGATTTGCGCCGAATCCAAACTGCTGGAGAAAGAGAATCGTATGTCACTTCTGGCAATGGTTGCTTATTCGTACAAAGAAGATAAAGATTTGGATGACTGGCTGCCGCATTATGCAAAACGCAAGAACCATTATCTGATTGACCAGAAGAAAAATTTCCTGAAAATGAAACAGGATTTTGAAGAATTGTATCGAAATCCTTGTCAAGTAGGAAAAAATGTATTAAAATAGATACACAACTGAAATAACTTACATATAACTTTATATGAGTGGAGGGTTTAATGAGTAAATATTCATTAGTAGAAATCAATGACAGGTACGTGGATGTTCTTCGGGAATTGGGAAACATCGGAGCGGGAAATGCGACGACTGCGATAGCATCGATGTTGTCAATTCGGGTCAACATGAACGTGCCGAAAGTGGAACTGTTAGAGGTTTCCAAATTGGGTGCTTCCATCTGTCCAGAAGATGAAATCATTGTTGGTATTCTAATGGAGATTAAGATGGACATAGAAGGAAGTATGATGTTTTTAATGCGATTGGATTCCGCTCAATATCTTGTGAATAAACTTATGATGCGGGACAGCGAATATAAAGCGGAGTTTGATGAGATGGATTTGTCTGCTCTGAAAGAGATTGGCAATATTATTGCCGGTTCTTATCTCTCGGCATTGTCAGCAATGACGAATCTTGTTATTTCACCGTCTATTCCATATCTGGCGGTTGATATGGCTGCCTCGGTGCTTAGTGTGCCGGCTATCGAATTTGGGCAATACGGCGACCATGCATTGCTGATTGAAACGGAGTTTGGCGATGATTTTATGATTAATGGCTATTTTATCCTTATGCCGGAGCAGGAATCTTACGACAAAATACTAAAAGGTTTAGGATTTGAGATTTAGAGGTAGTGGAAATGAGTAATATAACAGTAGGAATGGCAGATTTGAATATTTGCAGGGCCCCGGATGTACTTATTACAGTAGGACTTGGCTCATGCATTGGATTAACTTTATATGATCCGGTAAACAAAATAGGAGGAATGGTTCACTATATGCTGCCGGACAGTCATATAACAGCAAATAACGGTAATATTGCTAAATTTGCAGATACGGGTATACCGGAATTATTGAAACGGATTACGTTAGCAGGTGCGAATCGGAGCCGCCTGATTGCCAAGATTGCCGGCGGTGCAAAAATGTTTGGTGTCAATCAAATGTCAAACATAGGAAGCATAGGAGAAAGGAATGCTGCCGCTGCCAAACAGATTTTAAATGAATTAAATATAAAATTAGTCGCAGAAGATACGGGATTAAACTACGGACGAACGGTAGAATTGCACTGTGATACGGGAGATTTTCATATCAAGGCGATTAAGAAACCGATTAAAGTTATCTAAAAAAATATGCGGATGACAGGACTTGAACCTGCACGGGGGTTGCCCACTAGAACCTAAATCTAGCGCGTCTGCCAATTCCGCCACATCCGCAAGTAGAAATCATTATAACAGATTGGCATAGGTATGTCAAATCTGACATAATTTTAAAAAACAAAGATTTTTTTCTAAATAAGTGTGCAAAATCAGATTTGTATGGTATACTAATTACAATGTAAGTTGGAACAATTTGAGAAAGCAGGTGTAGAGAATGAGTGCAGTAACCGCATTGGGAATTTTAGGGGCGATTGCCATCTTAGCAGTTATTATTACGGTCGTAGCAGTAGTATCTGCAGTTGCAGGTTCTGTTGATGCGATTTCTGATGAGGAAATATAGGCAAATCTATATGAAAAGGAGAGCGGAGATATCAGTGGAATGGTGATGTCTTCGCTTTTGCTGTTGAATGGAGGACAAAAATGAAAGAAAAGAGATTGGATTCTATTTATGCGCTGCCGCTGATGTTTGTGCTGGCCGTTATTCCATTGGTGACATTCGTCACCGTATATCATACGGATATCGGCAACAATACATGGATTGCCGGAACGGCGTTTTATGATTTCTTTTTATATTATAAATCACAACTGTTGATGCTGACAGGGCTTATTCTGGGGATTGCGACAGCGGTTTCCCTGCTGCGGGGATATCATGGCAATCTGTACGGAAAGAACAGCTATTATGCTTTGATTCCGGTAGGTATATTTGCCCTGTTCTCTTTTGTATCCGCAATGGTTTCAGAACACAGGGCAGATGCTCTATTTGGTGGATATGAGCAGTTTGAGGGACTTTTTGTTATCTTGTGTTACGTCTTTTGTTTTGTGTTTGCGTATATTTATGTGACGGACAGGAAATGGCTGGATTTACTTTTGTATACGTTACTGATTGGTTCCTTGATTTTAAGTTTTACAGGCGCCATGCAGGCCTTTCATTTGGATTATATGACAAATAAGAAAATGCTTCCCTTTCTTACGATGTTTTTGAAAAATGTGCCGGAGAACTTTTCTATATCGGCCAGTTTTGGCGAAGGCGTGTCATATGCAACGCTTTACAATCCTAACTATGTGGGCACTTATGTGGCATTGGTGCTGCCGGTGACGGTTGCACTCGGGCTTTGGGGGCGTAAGCTCATTTTTCGTATTCTGGCCGGCATTTCGGCGCTGTTTCAAATAATTATGTTGTTTGGCGCCCAATCAATGACCGGACTAATCGGAGTGGCCGGAGGAGCTTTAGTTGCGATTCTCTTTCTCTTTGCCGATTTACGAAAGAACCGCCGTCTGCTCTTTGGCATAGGCGGTGTTGCGCTGCTCGCGATAGCAGGCGTGCTGGTCGGCAAGCCGGATTTGCTCCGGCAATTTACGCAAACAACCATTTCTTCCTGTAACTATACCGTCTCTTCCATTGAGACGTCAAACGATGCATTTCAGATTTTATTAGACAATGGAAAAAGGATAGAGGGAAGAATTGCACAGGGAAAAGGTATTCATGAATGTACGCTATATGATACTGCCGGAAGTCCTTTGCCGACGGCGGGAACTTTGGCAGCCGGACTTACGATACCGAAAGAAGAATATAAAGGAATTGCATTTTTTTCAGACAGCAAGCAGTTTTCGGAGGGTGACAAGACAATCAATTATGATATATTACGCATCTCTGCCGGAGAAAATTACTCGTGGGAACTGTTAAAACGAAACGATAAACTGTATTATATCAACGGTGTTGGCAAATTAGACACTCTTCGCAAAGTGAAGTCTCTGGGATTTGAACACCGCTATGATTTGGCGACGAACCGGGGATATATCTGGTCGAGGACATTGCCGTTATTACAGGAAAACATGCTGCTTGGAAAGGGAGCGGATAATTTTGTCTATGCGTTCCCGAATGATGATTACGTGGGGAAAATTAATTGTGGATTCGGAAGCCAGACGATTACCAAACCTCATAATATGTATATGCAGATTTGGGTACAGGATGGTATGCCGGCGTGTCTCGCTTTTCTTGCCATTTTTGTTATTTTTGCCATCCGGACATTTCGCAGATGTTTTAAAAAAGGAACGCTGACGTATGCACAAAAGATACAGATAGCTGTTTTCTGTGGCAGCGCCGGATACATGACGGCAGGAATCGCCAATGATTCAACGATTTGTGTGGCGCCGATATTCTGGTGCCTGCTGGGAACAGGGATGGCGGTTTCGTGCAAAAATTGGAAAGAATAATGAACAAGCGCAGCGGAAATTTTCACAGTAGGCAAGGATACACAGTTTCCTGTGGACGAGGCAAGAGCCCTCAGACTGTAGTAGCATACAGTTTGGGGGTTTTCTTTTTTTATAAATACAAATCGGCAAAAATAAAATTTAATATTTTTAGCACTCACCACTTGACAGTGCTAACAACTTGCGTTATACTGTACCTGTGTTCTATATAAAGTATAACAATAAAGTTTGTATTGGATTAGGTGCCGGATACAACGTGTCTAAATCCGCATACTAAATTGTGAAGGGAGTGTTTGTCATGGGTGGTACGAAGTTTACACAAAAGGCGGAAGAGATTATAAACGGTGTTGGTAAAATTGTTTATGATTTTGGTAATCAGGAGATAGCGCAGGAGCATCTGCTTTATGGAATGCTCACGATTGAGGGCAGTCTGCTGGCAGAGCTCATACAAAAGATGGATATCTCTCCCGAGGTGTTGACGGCTCAGGTTGAGGGGTTGATAAAAAAGAGACCGAAAGTTGAGGGCGGTCAGATTTATCCGTCAAACGATTTCAATAAAGTAATTGTTTATGCAGAGAGTGAAGCCAAAGAGATGGGCGACGAATATATTTCGGTTGAGCATTTATTTCTGAGTATGCTCAAACATCCATCGAAAGAGCTGAAAGAGTTATGGAAAGAGATGCGTATTGACCGAGAGCGGTTTTTGCAGGCGTTATCGAAAGTGCGCGGAAATCAGAGGGTGACTACAGATAATCCGGAAGCTATCTATGAAAGTCTCGAAAAATATGCGACCGACCTTGTGCAGCGCGCGAAAGAGCAGAAACTGGACCCTGTCATAGGCCGTGACGCCGAGATACGGAACATGATACGCATCTTATCGCGCAAGACAAAAAATAATCCGGTGTTAATCGGTGAGCCGGGTGTCGGCAAGACGGCAGCAGTGGAAGGGCTGGCGCAGAGAATCGTCAGGGGCGACGTACCGGATTCGTTAAAAGATAAACAGGTGTTTTCTCTTGATATGGGCGCGTTGATTGCCGGAGCCAAATACCGCGGCGAATTTGAAGAACGGTTAAAAGCAGTATTAGAGGAAATAAAACAGAGTGATGGGCAGAGTATTCTTTTTATTGATGAATTGCACACGATTGTCGGGGCGGGAAAGACGGATGGCGCCATGGATGCCGGAAATCTGCTGAAACCGATGCTGGCGCGCGGGGAACTGCACTGTATCGGCGCTACTACGCTCGATGAGTACCGTCAATATATTGAGAAAGATGCGGCGCTCGAGCGGCGTTTCCAGCCTGTGCTTGTAGAAGAGCCGACGGTGGAAGATACGATATCTATTTTGCGCGGGTTAAAAGACCGTTATGAGGTATTCCACGGCGTAAAGATTACCGACGGCGCGCTTGTTTCGGCGGCCGTATTGTCAAACCGGTATATCAGCGACCGCTTTCTGCCGGACAAAGCTATTGATTTGGTAGACGAGGCGTGTGCGCTCATTAAGACGGAGCTTGATTCACTGCCGACGGAGCTGGATGAAATACAGCGGCGCATTATGCAGATGGAAATAGAAGAGGTGGCGTTAAAAAAGGAAACGGATAATCTCAGTCAGGGCCGTCTGGCTGAATTGCAAAAAGAGCTGGCGGAGCTGCGAGAGAAATTTGCCGGACAGAAAGCGCGCTGGGATAACGAAAAATCTTCTTTGGAGCAGGTGCATGCGCTGAAAACGCAGATTGAAGATATAAACAATCAAATTGAGCTGGCACAGCGCAATTACAATCTGGAATTGGTTTCGGAATTACAATACGGCCAGCTTCCGCAGTTGCAGAAGAAGCTGCAGGAGGCGGAAGAGCAGAAGCGGCAGGGAGAACTTTCGATGGTACACGAGAGCGTCACCGACGAAGAGATTGCCAAGATTATTTCCCGCTGGACGGGGATTCCGGTTGCCAAGCTGACCGAATCGGAGAGAAATAAAACGCTTCATCTGGACGAGGAACTTCACCGCCGCGTGATTGGGCAGGAGGACGGAGTAACCAAAGTGACGGAAGCTATTATACGCTCCAAAGCTGGTATCAAAGACCCGAACAAACCGATTGGCTCTTTTCTGTTTTTGGGGCCGACTGGGGTAGGCAAGACAGAACTTGCCAAGAGTCTTGCAGAATGTTTATTTGACAATGAATCCAATATGGTTCGTATTGATATGAGCGAATATATGGAGAAATATTCTGTGTCACGCCTGATAGGAGCGCCTCCCGGATATGTCGGTTATGAGGAGGGGGGACAACTGACAGAAGCGGTACGCCGGAAACCATATTCCGTTGTACTTTTTGATGAGATAGAGAAAGCGCATCCGGATGTGTTTAACGTATTGCTGCAGGTGTTGGACGACGGACGGGTGACGGACTCGCAAGGCCGCACAGTCGATTTTAAAAATACGATTCTCATCATGACGTCTAATCTGGGGGCCGAGTATTTGCTGGAGGGCATTGACGCCGAGGGAAATGTGGCAGCAGAGAGCGAGGCGTTAGTTATGGAGCAGTTAAAGAGCAGCTTTCGTCCGGAATTTCTCAACCGTTTAGATGAGATTATTATGTTTAAACCGCTGACAAAAGAAAATATTTCCGGTATTATCGACTTGCTGCTGGCAGATATCAATCGCCGCATTGCCGATAAGGAACTGGAATTGTCGCTGACGGATACGGCGAGGGATTTTATTACGCAGCAAGCTTACGATTCGGCGTATGGAGCCAGACCTCTGAAACGATATTTGCAGAAAAACGTGGAAACGCTATTGGCAAAGAAGATATTGGCGGATGAAGTCTCGGCCGGAGAGCACTTGACGCTGGATGTGGAATCGAGGCAGTTGCTAATTCGCTGACATCCTCTCTTCCGAGACACATTTATGACGCAGGAATACCCAATTTATGCCATAAAAAAGGAAATGTTTTGACATTTTAGTTTGCTAACCTCCTATCATAGATATTGTGATAGGAGGTTTTCGTATGGGACGGTATGAGAAAATAAAAATCCGTTGGAGCAATTATTGGAAAAATCCATATGCTACCGTGCGTTCGGGGCAGGATATATGCCGTATGTTAGAGTGTATGTGTGGGGGAAACAGGAAAATGTTTGCGGAGCAGATTAGCACAAAGATTCAAATCAAAAAAAGCCATGCCAGAATTTCTTCTATGTTAGAGCAATATTATGAAGCGTTGCTGGACAAGAAAAAATATTCGGAGAATCATATGCTGGTCGTACTGAATCCGTATCGTCAGGCGCCGTTGACAGCGCTTATTTTACTGACAACACAAGTGCCTTATGCGGTGAGAGTATCGCTTGAAGACGGCAGGGATTACTCGTTGACGACGGAACGGACAACGAGACACCGTATTCCGGTGTTCTATTTACATGCCGGCAGGGAAAATGAAATCACGCTTGAGTTTCTGGATGATAAAGGGGAAGTCTGCCTGAAAAGAAAAGTATATGCCCAGACGAAACCATTGCCGAAGTCATTGGAAAACATGATACGCATGGAAGAGAAGACAAAAGACAGCGCAACGCCAATGACGTTTGTCTTTGGCGGCGATACGAAATATCCTTACGTTTTCGATGAAAAGGGGGAGGTGCGTTATTATCTCAGCCGTAAGCCGAAATCCTATGGCGTATTTTTGTTATCGGGAGGACGCTTTTTGTTTTTAGTTAAAGATATCTGCGCGCCCTCTTATGCAAATCCGCACTCCGTTCTCTGTCAGGAGATGGATTTTCTGGGGAGAGTGTATCATGAATACTATGTGCCGGAGGGGATTCATCACGATGGATGCGAGATGAAACCGGGCGGAAATCTGATTGCTGCCTCGAGTTCAATGAATGAATGGGTGGAAGACGCCATTATTGAAATAGACAGGGATACCGGAGAAATTGTAAAAACGCTTTGTCTGGAAGAGGTATTGTCGGAACACTCCTATTTTGATTATTTTGACTGGGCGCATGTAAATACAGTCTCTTATGAGGAAGAAGACCACAGCGTCATCATTTGCATGAGAAACCTGCATTCAGTCATTAAGGTGGACTGGCAGACAAATGAACTGAAATGGATTTTATGTGATACGGAGTTTTGGAAAGGAACCAAATACGAGGAAAAGGTTTTGCAGCCGGAGGGCGACCTGTCGTTTTGTTATCAGGCGCACGCCGCCTATATGCTCAAAGAAGAGGGTGGAGAAGAGAAAAGACTGATAATCTATGACAATCATTGGAGTAAAAGGCGTCCGGTGCCGTCTTTTGACGAGGATGAAAATTCTTACGTGAAAATATATGTGCTGGACGAAAAGAACGGGCGCGTCCGTCTGGAGCACCAGTATGCGACAGAAAAATCCATTATCCGTTCGAACGGCATTTTGTCCGGTGACAGGGTATTTGCCATGAGCGGCTGCCTTGAAAAGAAAATTGACGGATATGGCGGAATGATAACGGAATATACGCACGGCACGGAAGAAGTCGTCAACCGCTATCTTGTTCGGCAAACTTTTTACCGCGCCTATCCGTTTTCCGTGCCATTTGAGAGTTTCTGCCTGTCCATGCCGGTTTCGACCCGCTACTTAATCGGAACGGAGGACAGGGATTGGGAGATATGCGAAGAGGCGCCATTGGTACAGTCCTCTCCGATTAAGAATTTTTCTTCCAAGATTCAATTTTATGAAGATATGCTGATGATATATGGAAAAGACCACCAGATAGGTAAAGTCTGGGTGCGCGGAACGAAACAGACGTATGCCATGGATTACCATGGTACGGTGCAGAAAGCGCCGTCCAAATTCGCTTCGTTTCAGTATTACCTTGCTCTGCCTATTCGCCCTCTGGCGGCCGACCAATATGAAATATACTTAGAAGCAGACGGCGGTGTCGTTTACAGAACCGAAAAGCGCTTTGTAAAGAAAGTTTCTAATGCATAGAAAACAGTACTTTTAACAGGGCATCGTTATCTTCCGGCTTCATGAAACAGAAGCGCAGATACTGGTGGTTGAGGAAAGGGAAAGAGGAGCAGTCGCGTATCATAAGATTGTTGCGAATCGCGGCGTCGAACACGTCTACTGACGTAAAATTACCCTTTATAATTTTGACAAGCACAAAATTAGCATTAGGATAAAAGGGTTTATAGTTTTCGCATTTCTCCAACTGTTGGTAAATACGTGTGCGCTCGCCGGCGATTAATTCCCTTGTCTGGCGAATATATTCCCCGTCGGTAAACATAATTTCTCCGGCGATGGCGGCAAGGGAATTGATAGTCCACGGATTTTTCTTTTGATTGATTTCTTTTAGTAAATCGCGGTTTCCGCAGACAGCATATCCGAGGCGCAGTCCGGGAGCGGCAAAAAACTTGGAAATGCCGCGCAGGATAATAATATTATTGTAATATTCGGTAAGCGGTACGGCGGTCACTGCCTCCGGTTCTTCCGTAAATTCGACATAGGTTTCATCTACGAGCACGGTGATGGATTTTCGCTTGCAAAAATCTAAAATGTCTCTCATCTGCGTCCGTTTAATAACCGAGGAAGTCGGGTTGTTGGGGTTGCACAGGATGAGGAGGTCAACATCGTGCGATAATTCGTCGGTCAGAGAAGCCGTGTCCAGAACAAATTCGCTTGCCTCGGTAAGCCGGAAATAGTGCGAGCGTCCTCCGCCGAGCGAAACTTCCCGCTCATACTCGGAATAAGTCGGGCCGACGATAAGCGCCTTTTTCGGGTGGGTAATCTGGATAAACAGCGAGATTAATTCGGTGGAACCGTTGCCGACCACGATATTTTCATCGTTTGTCCCCACATAACCGGCAATACATTTGCGCAGGGAAGTGTATTCCCTGTCTGGATATGTGGTAATGGCGTCAATATGCGTTGTCAGCGTGTCGCGTAGACGGAACGAAACCCCGAGGGGGTTGACATTAGCCGAAAAACTGATGATATCCTCTTTGCGTACGCCATATATTTTTTCTATTTTTTCTAAATCACTTCCATGAAAATGTTCTTTTGCTTTCATTTTTTTCTCCCTGAGATGAGGTTTTTCATGCAGAACCCGCATTTTTTCTCAATTATAGTCCTGTCAAAGTATTTTCGCAAGTTAAAATATAAAACTATTCCATTGTTCTCTAAAAAATGGTATACTATAGAATTAAGATTAGGAGGTTCTGCATGAGAGAAAAAATCTTATCCCTTGCCAAAGGAAATTTTATCTATATGACGCCTGAGTTAGTGCTGCCGGAAGAGCCGCTGACATTATCAGTAGTGTCCGGAGAACGCCTGATATATTCTTTTTCTCTAAAAAATGTCAGGGGAAGCAGGCTCAAAGGGTTTGGGGCAGCAGAAGATGTACATATTGATTTTCTTCCGTTTTTCGAGGGAACGGACAATGAACTTACCATGGAAATAAATGCAGAAGAGCTGGCTCCGGGCGAGCATTTGCGGGGTGAGCTTTTGTTGGTGACTGATTGCGGCGAAGCACAGGTGCCTTATGATATCAGTGTCGTAGCGCCGGAATTGCGGGATGAGAAAGGGGCGGTCAGGGATTATCATGCGCTTCAGGACAGAATCGAAGAAAACCCGGAGCACGGGGTAGACTTATTTTTATCCGATAAATTTCAGGAAGCCTTTTTGTACCGCAACGAGAGCGGTAAGATTTTATATTACTATTTGACGAAGAAGAATACAAAGCTGCAAGGAATGGAAGAGTTTCTGGTGGCCATGAAAGTAAAAGAATCTCTCCGTTTTGAAATTCATCATGAGAGCGGTAATCAAATATCATATGAACTGAATGGAACGGACATACAGGATACGCTGCGGATACGGGTAAACACATGGGGACACACCGGAATTTATGTTACGAGTACCGCAGATTTCATTGAGCCGCATATTCATGTTTTGTGGACGGATGAGTTTGAACATAAGCAGGATATTTTAGAGTTTACCATTGTGGCGGATAAAGTGCCGCAGGGGCGTCGTTTCGGACAGCTCATCTTGCAGACGCCCTATGAGAAGAAGATTGTGCAGATTGAGGCGCACAACCAGTGGGGGGAACAGGAGCGTAAAATCAATCGGGCAAAAAAAGCAGCAATTGCTACTATGATACAAATGTATCTGGCGTTTCAGGAAAAGAGAATCACTAGGACAAATTTTCAGAGTTTCCTCAAAAGTAACCGCTACATATTAGAAAAAGTGAGCGGCAGATACAGTCTGGCTATGAGAGGTTACATCGCTATTATTCTTTGCGAAGAGGAAGATATTTTATCCTTTTTTCAGGAGACGGAAAATTTGGAAGTGCCTCCGCTGGGGGCAGAAACTTCCAAAGTCGAAAGCTATATTACGATTCAGTTCGTAAAGACGTTGTATACAAAACGGGAAGAAGATAAGGAACGCCTGCTTCATCTGATAGAAGCTTATGAAGAAAACGGATACCAGACGAGTTCACTGACGTATATCCGTACGCAGATAGATAAACGCTATCGTTCGCTCCGCCTGTTGGAAAAAGATGTCCGTGCGCAGTTAGAGGCGGGCAGCAGCAGTCCCTTTCTGTATTCGGTGATGATGCAGGCTTATCGGGAGGACGCCACGCTGATTGCCAGTCTGGATACGGTGACGGTAAATACGGTGGACTATGGACTGAAGCGGGATTTGACGACGAAAGAAGTTGCCATGGCGGTGAGTTTTCTGGCAGAGCGTCTTCCCTCTTATGACGAGACGGTCTTTCGCATTTTGCAGCAGTTGTACGATTTTTTTGTTATGACCGACACGCTGCATGCCATCTGCAGTATGCTCATACGAAATGAAATCCGCCACGTAAAATATTTTCCGTGGTTTGCCAAAGGGGTCGCCAAGCGTCTGCGTCTGACCGACTTATTCGAGTACTATATGTATACGATGGACTATGAAAAAGTGACCCGCTTGCCGGACGTTGTACTTTCCTACTTTCAGTATGAGAACCATCTGAATGCGACTTGTAAAGCTTTCTTATATTCCTACATTGTGAAAAACAGCAGCGAGCGTCCGGAATTTTACCGGATGTACCATACACAAATCAAAGAATTTGCCTTTCATCAATTGGAACATCGTCGAATCTCTCCACATCTGGCTGTTTTGTACGAAGAGCTTCTGCACGGAGAAGAGATTCGCGACGAAGTTGCGGTAAACGTGTCGCACATTATGTTCAGTTACGGGATTTGGTGCGACAATGAGCAGATGGACGGTGTTGTTGTCGTTCACAAAGAATGTGAGGGAGAGACTTATTATCCGCTTGAAAACGGATATACACAGGTTGCAATCTACACCCCGAATGTACAAATATATTTTGTGGATGACGCTGGACGGTATTATACAGAGACGATAGAATACCGTATGGAGCGTCTGCTTGATTTTGACAACTTTGCGTGGCAGTGTTATGAAGAGGGGGCGGAATGTCTCCCGCTTCTCATTCATCTGGCGGCAAAGGCGGAGCGGATGGCGAAAATAGACGAGCAGCATGCGGAAGTTCTCCATCGGGTATTAAAGCGCAAAAAACTGCGGGAGTACATGCAGCAGAGAGTGTTGTTGTGTCTGTATGATTATTACCGGGAGACAAAAAATATACCGCTGTTGTTAGAAATTTTAGATAATATAGATTCGGATAAGATAAAACGGGAGCGTCTCGGAGACGTTGCAGCGGACTGCATATATCAGGGTATGTTTGACAAGGCTACAGCAATGTTATGCAGGGGAGGCGTGGAACAATGCGAGCTTGCTGCGCTTTCGATGCTGGTGACGGAACTGATACAAAAAAATTCCGGTGAATTTGAGCCGCTGCTGCTGAAATGGGCGTTCCATTTATATCGAAAAAAGCATTATGAAAAGGCGGCGATGGAATATCTGCTCCGCTATTATATGGGAGATGTCGCCACGATGGCTTCGATTTATCGTATCTGCCGGAAAATGCCGGAAGTGGAAATGGGCGAAGAGGCAGACGAACGGCTGCTGGCACAACTGCTTTTTGTTGACGCCGATTTGGCGGAATATGTGCCTTTATATCAGGAATATTACGAAAAAGGCGATAACCGTATGCTGGCAAAAGCATTTTTATCCCGATATGCTTATGAATATGTGGTGGAGCGAACCGAGTTGTCCGAGGAACTTTTTGTTCTCATTGAAAAAGAAGCGCGCTATGAAAAAGATTTGGTTATGGTTTTGGCCGCTTTACGTTATTACCGTGAACAGAAGACGTTTACTGGAAAACTAAAAGAATTTGTTGAACTAAGCTTGGAAAAATGCGCCGGCGAGGGGCTTATTCTGGCGTTTATGAAAGACTATATCAATAAAGTGAACGTACCCCATGAGATTGAAAATACGGTACTTGTCCAATATTACAGCGGAACGGACAGAGATGTCTTTCTCTGTGAGCAAAAGCCAGATGGTGAGATGGAGCGGCAGCCGATGAAGCAGGTTTTTCCGGGGGTGTTTACGAGAGAACTTCTCCTCTTTGGCGATGAAGAGAAGAAATGTTGTATTTACGAAGAGGAAACCGATGAGAAAACGGGACTTCTGACGGTCAGGCGTGCGAAAGATATAACTGTTTCCCAAGGCTTTTTCCGGATGGTGAATGAAATGATAGAAGCAAAAGAACAAGAGGATGAGGACAAATACCGTGAAGTGAGAAGCGCTTATGAGAGAGCCCGTTATGCGGCGGAACGGTTATTTGTGATACATTGATGGGGCAGGCTGCTCCGGAGGGGGGAAAACATGGGCGAGAGGACATTGCTCTTAGGGTATAATCTGGGAGATGAGAAGACGCAGATTGCAGTGTATGACAAAAAAACAAGAGAGCCGGTATTAATCGGCCGGACGGAGGAGAATCCGGATGCGTTCATTGACACGGAAATTGTCATGGAGGGCAGGAAACCTCTCGTGGGATTTGTTGATAAAATCCGACGGGGAGAGGAAATTGTAATGGATGGGAGACATTCCCATCCGGCCAATGTGCTTGCTCATTTTTTTCGTAAAACCCTGTCGCTGACGAGGCAGCAGTATCCCGGGGAAACGATACGGCAACTGGTCGTGACGGCAAGGGATGTCACGCAGGAATTTGCGCAGATTATATATGAGGCTCTGGAAAAAATCGGCATAGGAAAAGAGCGTGCCTTTGTGGCAGGATATAAGCAAAGTTTTCTGTACTATGTCCTGTATCAGAAAAAGGACATATGGGTTCACGACGTCGGACTGTTTGATTATTATAACAGACGTCTTACCTATTACCAGATGCACGTGGATTCCACGAAGAAACCAAAACTGGTGGGAGTGAATGAAAAAGATTATTCGGATGCAATAGAATTTTCCGCTTCCGGTGAGGAATATCAGGCTTCTGTCATTGAAAATGTTATCTATGGAGCGGTGCATAAACAGCTTCTCTCCACTTTGTTTATGACGGGAGATGGTTTTGAGGGGAGCTGGGCGGACGAAGTATTTCGCAAATTGTGTATCGGGCGCCGCCTGTTCAAGGGGCAGAACCTGTATGTGAGCGGGGCCTGCTTTGCCGCACGGGAGATAGCGGAAACACCCCGTCTGGAAAGCTATCTGTTATTAGATGATGAGATGATAAAAAATTATGTATGGATAGAAGCATATGCCGACGCGGGCGAGCAGGAAATCGTACTGGCAAAAGCAGGAACGCCGTGGTATCTGGTAGATGAAGAGGTGGACATAATTCCCGATGGGGATAATGAGATTCTTTTGATGGTAAGAAATGTATTTCATCAGGGGGAAAAGCAATTTTTGCTGGATTTAGAACCGGTTCTCACAAGGGTAGACAGACATTGCCGGATTGGTATGCGGGTACGGTTTTCTTCTCCCGACACCTGTGTGGTGACATTAAAAGACAAAGGGTTTGGAGAATTTTTCCCTACGTCCCACCGGATTTGGGAGAAAAGTTTTAAATTAGACTGAGAGTGGAGGGCGTCATGGTAATTCTTGGAAAAGGCAAAGTAGCTGATAAGCCGTATACAATGCCGTATCATGCCGGACAGGTGTATAGTATCGAGGAACTGTGTTATTATATATACAATCATATATACACGATTAACGAAGATTTTTTTCAGCCTGCCCTGCCGGTATGGCTGACAGAAGAACTCGATATGTCAGTTTTATCGGTAAAGCTGAAATATATGATAGAAGAAAAGCACGGTATGAAAGATTTGGTTGTAGCTGTATTATGTAGCTGCGATTATTATAAGGAAGAGGAAATAAGACAGATAGTAGACATTTTGGATGAGATAACGAATTTGCCAATATATAAGAAAAAGAAAATCAAAGCCGATAATTATCTCCGCGCCGGCTGCTATGCAAGAAGTCTTCACGAATACCGTAAATTGCTGCACGGGAGTTTTGCAATCAATTTTACGCCGGAGGAATATGGAGACATTTTACACAATCAGGGGATTGCTCATTTTTATATTTCTTCGTTTGAAGAGGCGATGGAAGATTTCAAAGAGGCTTATGTGCGAAATCACAAAAGCGATTCGCTGCAACACTATTTGTGGATTTTGCTTATGCTTGGGAAAGAGGCGGAGTTTGAGGCAGAGGCGCTCTCGTTTGACGTTTCTCAAAAGGAAAGAGAGGAAATCCGGAGACGTTATCAGGAGGCGTTGGCGGATTTTCGCATGCCGGAAGAACGAAAAGACGATATTACAAAATACAAGGCCTGCATGCGACAGGCATTTGTGTACTGATAAGGAGGTGGCAACATGGGATGGCTGAAAAAATTCAGGAGCAAAAAGGCAGCGGAAGAAACTGCCACGGAGAACGATAATCCCGAGAGTACGAATCCGCTGTTGGAGGAGCTGGAAAACGCACCGGTACAGGTGGAAAAGGAGAAAATTGATGTGCGGGATGACCATGCCCGCGTCGCCTATCTGCAGCGGCTCAATGAGGCGATTGTCGAGGCGAAGCGCCAATGTGAGGACATTAAGTTTGAGTACGGTCAGGTTACTTCCTATCTGAAAGACATCCAATTGCTGGACCAGGCGCCGGACGAAGAGAAGCTGCGTCTTCTCACCGCAGCCCAGGTGATTGTGGAATTGACGAAAGAGCGGAGAAAGCTGCAAAAGCAGGAATACAAATTTACGGATGCCCAGCGCAGGGCGATGGAGAAACATGAGGAAAACGTACGGAAAGACATTGAGAAACTGCAAGGCTATGAGGATTTGCAGATGAAAATAAAAAATGACTTGCGGCAGTTGGCTGGCGAGAAGAATTTATTGCTGGCAGACAAGAAAGATATTATACGCAGGCAAGCGATGCTAAAAACCGTCGGTAAATGCCTGACCGCACTGCTTGTCGCTACCGGAGCCATGCTTGTGGCGCTGGCATATTGTTTTAAACTGGATATCGGTATGCCGTTTGTCATTGCGGTAGCAGCAGGTTTTGTACTGGCGGCGATTGTTCTCAATGAGGCGAGAAAAAATCGGGTGGATATGGTAATTACGGAAAAGAAATGTAACCGCGCCATATTTTTAAGCAACCGTGTAAAAATAAAATATGTCAACAATGTGCGGACGCTGGATTATATGTATCTCAAATATCAGGTGAGAAACGTAACCGAATTGGATTATGTGTACAAACAGTATTTGCAGGCAAAGCGCGAATGGGCAAGACAGAGGGAAACGAGTATCCGTATTGATGAAAACAATAAGATTTTATTGGCAGAGCTGCGGCGTCTCGGCATTAAAGACTGTGATATCTGGCTGGGGCAGGTAGCGGCACTGGTAGAGCCGAAAGAAATGGTCGAGGTGAGACACGACCTCAATGTACAGCGGCAGAAACTGCGCGAACAGTTGGATTATAATACGGGAGTGATGCAGGATTGTTTAGAAGAAATGGAATCGATACGCAGTCAAAAACCGGAGTATGCAGTAGAGGTGGAGCGGATTTTGAGCGGTGTGCCATTGGATAAGACAGAGCGTTGAAAAAGTACGCATAAAACAGGGGGATTAAGAAAATGAAACCGGACATGAATTACACGTTATACTTATGTACCGACCGGCGGCTGATGACGACCGATACGTTGGAAGAGGCGGTTGAACTGGCGATACAGGGAGGGGTTACGGTAGTACAACTGCGGGAAAAAGATTGCACATCAAGAGAATTTTATGAAGAGGCGGAGAAAGTAAAAGCAATTACCGACGCCTATGAAATTCCGCTGTTGATAAACGACCGTCTGGATATTGCCTTGGCGGTTGGTGCCGACGGTGTGCATCTGGGGCAGACCGATATTCCGGTTTGGGCTGCCAGAGACATTTTGGGGGCGGATAAGATTGTCGGAGCTACGGCAAACACATTGGAGAAAGCGGAAGAGGCGTGGAAATCGGGCGCAGATTATCTCGGTGTGGGGGACGTCTTTGGAACATCGACAAAGGCAGATACAATTCATGTGACATTGGAAGAATTGGCGGCAATTAAAAAGCAGGTTGAGATTCCGGTCGTTGCCATCGGTGGAATCAATGCTGAAAACATATCGTCGCTGAAAGCAACCGGCGTAGACGGAGCGGCAGTCATATCCGCAATCTTGGCGAAGAGGGATATAACTGCCGCGGCTGAAACGCTTATTTCAAATTTTCTAAGAGCATAACGGGAACGCGGAGTTTACCCTCTCCGCGGCCGAGTTCGATATCCGGCTTATTCGTTCCGTGAAAATCGGAGCCGCCGGTAATAAATAAATCGTATTCATCTGCTAACTTGCGGACAAAAGCTTCATCAGTGCCCCGATTTCTCGAATAGAGCGCTTCGATACCCTTAAGTCCGTATTCTTTTAATTCAACAATCATATTTCGGATTTCCGTAACTGACATTTTGTACAATAAAGGATGTGCCAGCACAGGGATGCCCCCGGCTTGTTGGATTAATTCAATTCCCTTTTTGGGGGTCAGATATTTGCGCATGACAAAGTAAGGCCCGTCCTGCGCCAGTATCTTTTTGAAAGCTGCGTCCAGACTGGGAATGGCGCCCTGTTCCAGTAAAAAGCGGGCGAAATGCGCGCGCGTCAGTATCTTATTGCCAAAACGGGCGACAAGCGAATCGTAGTCAATGGGATAACCGGCGGCAGACAGATTGGCGCACATTTTCCGGTTGCGGTTGTCGCGCTCGTCGGCGACGGCAGTAAGCGCCTCGCACAGTCCGGGGTGCTTCCAGTCCAATTGATATCCTAAAATGTGGATTTCCTTTTTGCGCTCAGGCTCGATTGTATATTCACAAGATAATTCGATGCCGGGAATGACTTCCACGTTTCTGTCTTTGGCAGCGAGGATAGCCCGTTCCACACCGTCAACGGTATCGTGGTCGGTAAGCGCGAAGGCAATTAAATCATTGTTTATGGCAAGCTCTACCAATTCTTCTGGTGTAAATGTTCCGTCCGAACAGACGGAATGGACATGCAGGTCAATATATTTCATGGTTCCCTCCGTTTCTAACGTCTGTTTTTTTGGTTTTGCAATCTATTGTAGCACAGTTCTATTTTTTTGCAAAGACTCATATGTTAAATTGATAAGAAATATCGCAGACGGAAACAAACGGGGGAGGGTCTATGAAGAAAAAAGTAGTGTTGCAGATGGGGAAAGGGTTAGTGCTGGCCTATATTATTTCGGCGGTTGTTTTAGTGCTGTTGGCGTTTTTGATGTTTAAGATGGAGCTCTCGGAAGGCGTCGTGCGCGGCATCATCATATTTGCTTATGTGTTATCCTGTTTTATCAGCGGGATGATTGTCAGTTCCAATCGGGAGGGCCGACACTATTTGTGGGGACTGCTTCAGGGCGTTCTGTATTATGTCGTTTTGCTGACGGTGTCCATGATTTGCAACCGCGCTGTTTTTACACAGATTTCCG
Source organism: uncultured Eubacterium sp. (assembly GCA_910589595.1). Taxonomy (GTDB): domain Bacteria; phylum Bacillota; class Clostridia; order Lachnospirales; family Lachnospiraceae; genus Eubacterium_F. The sequence continues at coordinate 68,406 of CAJUTM010000005.1, read as the reverse complement.
GTGTTATACCGGCGTTTTTCCTCTGCTCTTTCGGAGGGATGCTCGGAGGAATGCTACACTTGGGAAAAAAGTGAGCAGGGCAATCGCTTAATCATTTGTATCCATATGACAGGTATTACACCGTATCTTGTTCGGTGTAGCGCTCCCGACGAAAAATACATTGTTTTTTTCGTTTGCGGAAGTCATTCGCCGCCTCTCGCGAAACTCGCTGTCTGCCGTCGCTTTCCCTGACTTTTACAGCACCGCCTTTGTTGTCGGTTACTGCGGACGGCACCAAAGGTGCCGCTTTGGGGAAGAAGAATGCCGCAAACAAATATATTTATTTCTGGCATTCTTCTTCCCCAAACAGATGCGTTGCATCTGTCCGCAGCAGGAACATTTGTTGCAAATGAGCTGTTAAAAGTCAGGAAAACGATGGCAGACATCTCAGACAATACTCGGGCGGCGAACCGTAAACGAAAGAAACAATAATTTTTCGGGGAGCGACACAAGACAAGATACGGTATAATACCCGTCACCCCGAAAATCACAAATGATTAAGCGATTGTCCTAAAAAGTGAGATATTCTGCTTGAAAATATTTCCGGCCTGTGCTACAATATAGACGATTATCGACAAAAGGATGGTGTATATTGTGAAAAGAATTAAAACATTAACGACGAAAAATCTGAAAGAGACGATGAAAAAAGGCGGTTGCGGCGAGTGCCAGACATCCTGCCAGTCTGCTTGCAAGACTTCTTGTACCGTAGGAAATCAGAGCTGCGAAAATAAATAAGAGATGTTTCGTAAATGGGTTGCTGTATTTCTCCGCCACCCTTGTTTGTGTCATAAATGGCAAATATAGAGACAGAAGGAAGAGTAATGTTGGAATGCAATGGAGGGCTGACCGAAAGTATGCTTTCGGTCTAGTCCTCGTTCCATGTTAGCCTGACGATGAAGAGGAGATACGATGATACATCAATATAAAAATAATGGTTATAATATTGTGATGGATGTAAACAGTGGTTCCATACACGTAGTAGATGATGTAGTTTATGACACGCTGGCAATGCTGCGGGAAGATGACGGAAACCGCTACGGAGACGAGAGTTTCCGCTCTGTGGCTTCAGCGTTGATGGATAAATATAAAGAGGATGGCGTCACGGAAGAAGACATGCGGGATGTGTTTGCCGACATAAAGGAACTGGAGGAAAACGGCACGCTTTTTACAAGAGACGTCTATGAGGATGGCGTGATTGATTTTAAGAAACGCCAGACCGTTGTAAAAGCTTTGTGTCTGCACATTGCCCACGACTGCAATCTGGCATGCCGATACTGCTTTGCAGGCGAGGGGGAATACAAGGGAGACCGCTCGCTTATGAGTTATGAGGTGGGCCGGAAAGCATTGGATTTTCTCGTTGCCAATTCCGGCAGCAGACGTAATCTCGAAGTTGATTTTTTTGGCGGGGAACCGCTTCTGAATTTCGATGTCGTAAAAAAACTCGTTGCTTACGGACGGGAGATAGAAAAGAAAGAGGATAAGCATTTTCGTTTTACATTGACGACGAACGGCGTTCTGCTCAATGATGAAGTGATGGAATTTGCGAATCGGGAAATGGATAATGTCGTGCTCAGTATAGACGGGCGGAAAGAAGTTCATGACCGAATGCGTCCGTTCAAAAACGGAAAGGGCAGTTATGATTTAATTATTGATAAGTTTAAAAAGATGGCCGCATCAAGAAAGCAGACAAAATACTATGTAAGAGGAACATTTACACATCATAATCTTGATTTTGTGGAAGATGTTCTCCATCTGGCCGACGAGGGATTTGAACAGATATCTGTTGAGCCTGTAGTGGCGGGGCCGGAAGAGCCATATGCCATTTCCAAAGAAGATATTCCGGCTATTTGCGAGGGCTACGACCGATTGGCAGCAGAGATGCTGAAACGTAAAAAAGAGGGGAGAGGTTTCAATTTCTTCCATTTTATGATAGATTTGAGCGGCGGCCCCTGCGTATATAAAAGGTTGTCGGGATGTGGTTCGGGAACAGAGTATTTGGCTGTGACGCCGTGGGGGGATTTATATCCCTGCCATCAGTTTGTAGGTGAAGACAAGTTTTGTCTGGGGAATGTAGAGGATGGTATCGTCAAGACGGACATCTGCAATTCTTTCAAATTGTGTAATGTATATGCAAAAGAGGAGTGTCGCAACTGTTTTGCCAAATTCTATTGCAGCGGCGGTTGTGCTGCCAATGCATACCATTTTCATGGTGATATCAATAAGCCATATGAGATAGGATGTGAACTGCAGCGTAAGCGTGTCGAATGCGCCATTATGCTTCAGGCGGCATATGCTGAGGAAGAATCATAAAAAAACTCTTTGAAATATATGAAAAAACGTTTATAATAAGGATAGGCAAAATGGGAATACTATACAGGAGAAACGAAAGGAGAGAATAGGAAAGTGGCTTTTGATATTGGAATTGATTTGGGCACAGCCAGCATTTTGGTTTATGTTAAGGGTAAGGGAGTCGTGTTAAAAGAGCCCAGTGTAGTTGCGTTTGACCGCGACACCAACCGTATTAAGGCGATTGGCGCAGAAGCTCGTCTTATGTTGGGACGTACTCCTGGTAATATTGTAGCTGTTCGTCCTCTCCGTCAGGGTGTTATTTCAGATTATACCGTGACAGAGAAGATGTTAAAATATTTTATACAGAAAGCAGTAGGAAAACAGCGGTTTCGTAAACCGCTTATTAGTATTTGCGTACCGAGTCAGGTGACGGAGGTAGAGCGTAAGGCGGTTGAAGATGCTGCCTTTCAGGCGGGTGCGCGCGATGTGAAGATTATTGAGGAGCCGATTGCGGCAGCGATTGGAGCCGGCATTGATATCGCCCGTCCGTGTGGAAATATGATTGTTGATATCGGCGGAGGAACATCGGATATTGCCGTTATTTCTCTTGGTGGAACCGTAGTGAGCGCGTCCATCAAAATAGCCGGAGATGATTTTGATGATGCGATTGTCCGCTATATGCGTAAGAAATATAATTTATTGATTGGTGAGAGGACGGCGGAGGATATTAAAATCCGCATTGGTTCCGCTTATCCGCGGCCGGAAAGCGTCGCCGTCGATGTTCGGGGACGTAATCTTGTCACTGGTCTGCCGAAGACGATTACAGTGACGTCGGAGGAGACGGAAGAGGCGTTGAAAGATACGACTTCACAAATTGTGGAGGCAGTACACAGCGTGCTTGAGAAGACGCCGCCGGAACTGGCAGCGGATATCGCTGACAGAGGTATTGTTCTCACCGGAGGCGGCAGTCTTTTGTATGGACTGGAAGAATTAATTGAATCAAAGACCGGTATTACTACGATGACGGCAGAAGAGCCAATGACGGCGGTTGCCATCGGTACCGGCCGCTATGTGGAGTTTCTCAGCGGGGAGATGGAAGTGGAGCAGCGTTAGTTTTTGACAGAAAGGAAGGGGGAACGATATGCTAAGAGGTCTCTATACTGCATGGACAGGCATGGTAAACGAGCAGAAAAGACTGGATGTTATTTCTAATAACATGGCTAATTCCAATACGGTTGGTTATAAGGGGGAAAAAGTGGCCAGTCAGGCATTTGACGAGGTGCTTGGAATAAAGATAAGAGACGGTTCTCAGGCGTACCATAACCAACTGATTGGACGGTTGAGTCTGGGCGTCAAAATCGGAGAAACATATACCAGTTATGACCAGGGGTCTGTTCGTCAGACAAATAATACATATGATGTGGCGTTGAGCGGCAAAGGTTTTTTTACCCTGAGCGTAACGGATAAGGCAGGGGAGGTTCATACCCGATATACGCGGGACGGCCGCTTTATGCTGACAAAGGATGGCCTTTTAGTAGACGCCGATGGCAATCCGGTGCAGGGGGAAAACGGAAATATTACCATAAATCCATCTGCAAAATCCGTCAGTATTTCCAATCAGGGAGTGATTACTGCGGACGGGGAAATGATTGATACATTAAAAATTGTTGATTTTCAGGACTATGACTATCTTAAAAAATATGGTGATACAATGTATGAGCCGGTGGAAGGAGCCGCCATGCAGGATGCCACAGCAGAAGTGATTCAAGGATATACAGAGCAATCCAATGTTAATGTTGTGAGGGAAATGGTCGATATGATTACTATAACCCGTGCGTATGAGGCGAACCAAAAAGTGATTCGTTCTTATGACAGTATGTTGGACCGCTCGGTAAATCAGGTAGGAAGATTGGGTTAATGAAACGATAATATTTGGAGGTGATACCCTATGATGCGTTCTTTGTGGACAGCAGCAAGTGGTATGATTGGACAGCAGAGTAATCTGGATGTAATTGCAAACAACTTGTCAAATATCAGTACAACAGGTTATAAGACACAGGCTGCCAATTTTAAAACGTTAATTTATCAAAATTTGCAAAAAAATTCTACAACTACGACCGGAGAAGCAAAACCAGTCGGGGCGCAGGTGGGATTGGGCGTACGAATAGGCGCCATATCGTCGGATTTTACGCAAGGGAACTTGTATGCCTCAAACGGGGCGTTTGATTATGCCATTCAGGGAGAGGGCTTCTTCATGGTAAGGCAGCCGGACGGAACGACGGCGTATACGCGTAACGGACATTTTAATATGTCGATTACGGAAAATGGCATTGCTCTGACGGATAGCGCCGGATGTCCGGTGTTAGACACACAGGGGCGTGAAATCGTGTTGCCGAATACTTACCGTACAAGTGAACTGTCGGTCGACGTGTTTGGAAACTTGGCATATCCTGACGCCAATAACAATCCACAATATATTGGTGTTCAAATCGGACTGGCACATTTCCCAAATGCCGGGGGATTGGAAAAGGCATCCGGCTCGAATTATCTGCAGTCGGAAGCTTCCGGGGCGGCAACCGTATATACGGCAAATGATTTGAATGCAAAAATCGTATCCGGCCGTTTGGAGGGTTCTAATGTGCAGGCGGCGGATGAGATGGTAAATATGATTATTGCACAGCGCGCTTATGAGATGAATTCAAAGGCGATTATTGCCTCTGATGAGATGTTGCAGCAGGCTAATAATTTGCGCTCATAATTTAGGAGATATATTCCGGAATGGAGGATTATATGGCGATTAACGGTATTGGAGATACTTATTTAACAAATTACTCGACAACAGCCAATGACATTGCGTCGAGCCGGCTGACAAGTCAGGTACAAAATGCGGAAAGCGACGAAGCAATGATGGATGCCTGCAAACAGTTTGAATCTTATATGATTCAACAAATGTTTAAAACGATGCAGGAGTCGGCTAAAATCTTCTCAGAGGAAGAAGATGACAGTACGGATTATGTGAATATGTTCGAAGATAATTATTTATCTGCCATTGCAGAGCAGATGGTGAATAGTGGCCAAGGACTTGGCATTGCAGAACAGTTATATACTTCGATGAAGAACAATAGTGGTGAGACAGCATAATTGATTTCGGGAAGCGCCGTTTTGCGGCGCTTTTTTCAATCAAACAGGTCGGAGGGTTTTCATGGAAGAACGTAAGGGATATGTGTCGCATATTATTTATCGGAATGTAGAGAATGGATATACGGTATTTGAATTAGAGACGCCCGACGGAGAGGAAGAGACTTGTGTCGGGACGTTTCCTTTTATAAATGAGGGCGAATATGTATGTGTGCGTGGGGAGATGGTACAACATCCGGTCTATATGGAGCAGTTGAAAGTCGTTTCCTATGAAGTGCAGGAGCCGGAAGATAAGATGGCGATACTCCGTTACCTGTCATCGGGGGCGATAGCCGGCATTCGCGGCGGACTGGCCAAGCGTATCGTAGATAAGTTTGGCGACGAGACGTTTGAGGTGATTGAGAAAGAGCCGGAGCGTTTGGCGGAAGTAAAAGGTATCAGCGAAAAGAAAGCCCGCAGTATTGCCCTGCAGTTTGAGGAAAAGCGAGAGATGCGCAGCGCCATGATTTTCCTACAAGACTATGGAATTTCCAATGCGCTGGCAGTGAAACTGTACAAAGCGTACGGCAATTCCCTGTATGATATCGTGAAAGAGAATCCCTATCAGATGGCAGAGGATATTAGAGGAGTTGGATTTAAGATTGCGGATGAAATCGCGCGGAAAAGCGGGATTTCTCTTGATTCGGAACAACGTATGCGGGCCGGTATTTTATATGTGTTGAATATGGGATTGCAGGGTGGTTATGTCTATATGCCGGAAAAGATGTTGTTAAAAGAAGCTGTGTACCGTTTGGAGGTAAGCGTGGAAAGGCTTATGGATGTGCTGCAGCAGATGGAATGGGACAAAACGGTGCTTGTGGATGACGAGCGAAATGTTTATTTGCCGAGCCTGTACTATTCCGAATTAAATTGTGCCCGTATGCTTTCAGACCTCAATGTGCCGATGGGGCGCAGGGATGAAACTTATGACGGAGTGATAGACGAGCTGGAGCAGCGGGAAAAGATTTCTCTGGACAGGCAGCAGCGCGTAGCGGTACGCGAGGCGATGAGTAACGGTCTTCTTGTTGTCACCGGAGGGCCGGGTACCGGAAAAACGACGACAATTAATATGATAATCAAATGTCTGGGAGAAGAGGGCTTATCTATTTTGCTGGCGGCGCCGACCGGACGGGCGGCAAAACGAATGTCGGAGGCTACCGGTTATGAGGCGCAGACGATTCACCGTCTGTTGGAATATAACGGCGCCTTGACAGAAGAAAACGGGAACGAGAATGAAAACGGAGAATTATTTGGCAGGAACGAATGGAATCCTTTGGAGACGGATGTAATTATCATTGATGAGATGTCAATGGTAGATATTTTTCTGTTTCACAGCCTGCTGAAAGCGGTTACGGTAGGCACTCGCCTCATTTTGGTGGGCGATGTGAATCAGCTTCCGAGTGTTGGGCCGGGCAATGTCCTGCGCGATATCATTCATTCCCATTGTTTTAACGTAGTTAAGTTGTCCCGTATTTTTCGGCAGGCGGCGGAGAGCGATATTATTGTAAATGCCCACCGTATCAATGACGGGGAAGAGATTGCACTTGACAATGAAAGCAAAGATTTTTTTTGCTTGAAGAGAAAAGACGCGCATGGGGTTCTTGAGGTTATGCTGTGGCTTGTGCGGGAAAAGATGCCAAATTATACGAATTGCACGCCGTTTGACGTACAGGTACTTACTCCGATGAAAAAAGGGGAACTGGGAGTGTACCGCTGCAATGAGGTTTTACAGCGCTATTTGAATCCGGAGAGACCGGATAAAAACCAAATGGAAATACACGGAGTTATTTTTCGCGAGGGCGATAAAGTGATGCAGATGAAAAATAACTATCAGATTAAGTGGGAAGTGCGCGGCTACAACCGGATGCTGATTGAAGAGGGAACAGGGGTATTTAATGGCGACTGCGGCGTGATTACGGAAATCGACATGCTTAATAAAGAAGTTACCGTCCGTTTTGACGAAGAAAAGTATGTTACATATCCACAGGGAAATCTGGAAGAGCTGGAACTTGCTTATGCGATTACCATACATAAATCGCAGGGCAGCGAGTATCCGGCGGTCGTCCTGCCTTTGCTTGACGGGCCCCGAATGCTGATGAACCGCAACATATTATATACTGCGGTAACAAGAGGGAAAAAGTGTGTGACGATTGTCGGCAGTAAAGAAACTGTGCGGGAGATGATACATAATAAGTCCGAACAAATGCGTTATTCTTCACTGAGTGAGCGGATTCGTGAGATAGATGAAAAAAATAGGATGCAAAATGGCGGATAATTTGGTATGATAGATATATAGGGGGCGGGGAATTGAATCTTTTGAATTTTATATTTCCACTTAAGTGTCCGGTTTGTGGGAACGTGTTAAAACGGGGAGAGAATGGAATTTGCCATTCCTGCCGCATATCGCTGCCCCGTGTGAGCGAACCGAGGTGCAAGCGCTGCGGAAAACCGATAGATGTACCGGAGGAGCAGTACTGCCATGACTGTGAAAGGAAAAGAAAAGGGGCGGATGCTCTTACTGCCGGAGCGGCGTTGTGGGTCTACGATACCCGCATGAAACGGGTCATGGCGAACTTCAAATATGGGGGATGTACTACGGATGCCTCGTTTTTTGCAGAGGAGCTGGTTCGGTTTCGTGGAGCGGAGATTGAAAGATGGTGTGCGGAAGCGATTGTTCCGGTGCCGATTCATCGCAGGAAGAAGTGGTTTCGGGGGTATAATCAGGCGGCTGTGTTAGCGGATGAACTGGGGAAGTTATTGCAGCTTCCGGTGCTTTCGGACGTCTTGCTGCGAACACGTTATACGAAACCTCAGAAAGGATTGGATTCAAAACAACGGGCGGCCAATGTGGCGGGTGCATTTGCTCTCAAAGAAAAGGGAGAGAATGCGCTTCGTTCCCTGCGCAGCGTGTTGCTGGTCGATGACATTTATACGACAGGGGCGACGTTGGAGGCGTGTGGAGATATATTATGCCGGACAGGGGTACAAGAAGTATATTTTGTCTGCCTGTGTATTGGAAAAGATTAGATTAAATAAATACTTCAGAATGGGGGATTATTATGGAAATTGTTGCTTGCAAAAGTTGTGGGAGATTATTTAATTATATTCAGGGAATGAGAGTATGTCCGACGTGCGTCAGGAAGATGGAAGATAAGTTTGTGCAAGTGAAAAAATACGTGCGCGAAAATCCACATGTGGGTATCCATGAACTGTCTCAGGAGATGGAGGTCAGCGTCTCCCAGATAAACCGTTGGGTGAGAGAGGAACGTCTGGTTTTTTCAGATGATTCACCGGTAGGTATTCCTTGTGAAAGCTGTGGAGCGACGATTAAGACAGGACGTTTTTGCGAGAGCTGTAAAATGAAATTGTCCAATGGTTTGCGGAGCGCTTCCGGTCTGGACAGAAAGAAAGAACCGGAAGCAAAAAAGAAACGCTCTACTTCAGACAAAATGAGATTTTTGGACAACTAATATTTTTGGATGCCGTTTTCCGTCTGCTTAATTTTTTTCTCTTTAAGCAGGCGGCCGATGGCTCTTTTAAATGCTGCCTTACTCATCTGAAATTCACGTTTGATAATTTCCGGTGAGCTTTTGTCGTGGAACGGAAGAAAGCCTCCGGCCTGTTCTAAACGTCCGTAAATGAGTTCGGCATCTTTTCCCATTTGCTGTTTGATTTTTTCCTGAAGACTGAGGGTGAGTTTCCCTTCTGGCGTAATATCTTTGATACGGGCGTCAATTTCGTCCAATACGTGCAGTTCTCTTGTCATTTCATTGTGTGGAATAAGGGCCGAATACCGGTCGTCTACGGCGACAAAGGCGCCAAAAGAATCCAAAATTTCGTAAATGCGTCCGTGAACATGGTCGCCTTTCTTGTAATTGCTTTCTGTGGAGAGAAGATTGTATACGTGCATCGTAGCGCAAAGACGTTCACTTTTATCAATATACAAGGTTACAAGTACGCTATCTCCTGCATGAAGTTTCGTTGTCTGTTCTTTAAATGGAAGAAATAAATCTTTAGCCAAACCCCAGTCGAGAAATGCCCCAATATTGGTTACGTCTTTTACTGTCAACACGGCGAGCTCTCCAAGGGACAGATAAGGTTGCTGCGTTGTGGCAATCAGCCGGTCTTCTGAATCTTTGTAGAGGAATACCTCATAAAAATCGCCCGTTTCGGTTTCTGGTCTGACTTGATTGTTTGGTAGAAGTACTTCGAGCTGCGGAAGCTTACCGGAGCTCAGAACAACACCGTATTTTGTCTTTCTTATTACATGAAGTCTGGTAAAAGTACCGAGAAACTGTTTTTCGATATTCATTATTTATTATCCTTTCCATTCCGTTCGTGTACCGTATCACTTGCATTCTGTAAATTCACTGAGAAAATAAGGGGTTCCTGCGGCGTCCGTAAATACCGCATAATAGTGCTCTGATGTTCGGGCTGTGTGGATGTGCATCGTATCGCCCATTTTGGCCGCCCGACGGAACTCGGCCCGAAGTTCTCCCACTTCATAATCCGGAGGGAGCACATTGACGGCGAGACGGATATATTGTCCATTATTTACATGATTATTAGTATCCAGATAGTTTTGGCACACGTCGACTTTTTGGACTAAAGTGAGGTCGGCGGGACAGGATACTTTGCGGGGTTTGTATTCCATTTCATAAGCCGGCTCTGTTGGATAGGCGTCTTTTTCTTCCCTGTCAACAGGTGCCGGTTGTCCGGTCAATGAATCAAAATAGAACCATTGCGAATCCGCATAGGCAAGTACTTCGTGTTCGTCAGTTTCCATTAAGAAATTGCGCGAGCCGAAAATACTCCGAAATTGATAAGGCCATGTGTGGACGGCAAACCGTTCACCCATTTTCGGACGGCGCTTAAATACGACATGCCATGAACTAACCAGCCATGCGCGGTTTTTCTTTAACAAGTCCAGAGCGGAGTGGCCAACATCCTCGCTGTGGAACAGACAACAATCCTGCATGGCATCGACGACATGAGATACGCCTAATAAACCATTTTTATCAATGCGGCTGTAGGATACGCGGTCGCGATAGGTATACATAGAAAGTCACACTCCTTTACGCTTGCAGTTGTTTCCTATTATGCTTCAGGTGTTAAAAGCCTTTTATTTCTTAATGTGTTGGCAATATGCACAAAAACAATATCTTCGCAGCTGGATGCACGAATCATTCCACTGAGCCTCAAACGTGGAAATCGTGCATAATGCTGCTCATCTGTTGTTTTTGTGCATATTGCCACTTCCCTTAAATAAGAAAGGGCTTTCGACACCCAAATCCCATTATACTACCGGACGGCGAAAAAAACTAGTGATTTCTTTTGTCTACAGAAATCTTTCGCCGCCCTCGCAAAATTCGCTGTCTGCATTGTCGTTTTTCCTGACTTTTGCAGCATTGACCGCTCGCCGGTCCTTACGCACCACCATTAGTTACTGTTTACTGCGGGCAGATGCTTCGCATCTGCCCGCAGTAAAAACACAATCGTTCCGGTGGTGCGTTAGTACCGTTGCGTAGCGGTCTAGTGCAAACGGGCTGTCAAAAGTCAGGAAAAAACGACAGCAGACATTTCAGACAATGCTCGGGGCGGCGCTCTGTAAACAAAAGAAACGATTAAGTGATTGCCCTGTTTTGTGAGTTGCGTTATAATGGGAAAGAGGCGGTAACCGCTTCGGAATGGAGGGCAAAAATGAAAAAAATAATAACAACCAATCAGGCGCCTGCCGCAATTGGGCCGTATTCGCAGGCGATAGAAACAAAGGGATTCTTATTTACGTCAGGGGTTATACCGATTGTACCGGAGAGCGGCGAACTGGCGCAGGGAGGAATCGAAGAACAGGCAGAACAGGTTTTTTCAAATTTATTTTCTTTGATTCGGGCGTCGGGAGCAAATCCGGACGACACGGTGAAAACGACCGTCTTCATAAAAGATATGAATGATTTTGGAAAAATAAACGAAGTCTATTCGCGTTATTTTCAAAGTGACTGTCCCGCCAGATCTTGTGTTGAGGTGGCACGTCTGCCCAAAGATGTTGGGATTGAAGTCGAAGCGGTCGTAGCGCTGGATAATTGATTTTTTGTTACAGGAATGTTACAAAACAGGAAAAGCGAAAAAGTCGAAAGCTGTAGAATAAAAACGATAAAAACAGAATCCTGTGCCGAATTGGTATAATTATGAAAAAACATTGAGTTTTCAAGGGTTGACAGATGATTATATCCTTGTTATACTGTGAAATGTATTTAATAATTTTGTAACATTTATACCAATCCGATACATGGAGGGAAGTATATGAAACATAAGAAAATAGGAAAATATGCAATAGGTACAGGACTTGTATTGTCTTTCGGTCTGTGCGGGCATTATATGAGTTCCTCGTCGACGACGATGGGAACGGAGACAGAATTAGCCGGTATGGCATATACATTAGACCAGTATTGCACAATGCAGGTTGGCGCCGGACAGTCGGATCCGGAAGCAATCGTTGCCTTTGAAGATACATCAAATACGCAGGGGAGTAATTCGACCGTGAGTGGTTCGGCGGTAGGCGGCGCTACGCCACAGCCGACGACGTCAGCGACAGCCACGGCCACGCCAAAACCTGAATCAGAATACGCAAACGTTGGTATATCGATTGCGGCAGATTATGTAAATATTCGTAAGAAGCCAAATACAGAGGCAGAAATTGTTGGTAAATTATATCGTGGAAGTGCAGCTACGATATCTTCCACGGAAGGCGACTGGGTGTACATCCGTTCCGGTTCCGTCAGCGGCTATATTATGAAAGATTATCTGGCCATTGGTTACAGTGCGGAAAAGCTGATTGATGATTTCGGAACAAAATGGGCGACGGTTACGACGGAAACTCTTCGGGTTCGTGAAGAAAAGAGCGAGACATGTAAAATTCTCACGTTGTTGCCGGAAGACGAGACATATGAAGTTTTGAGAGAAGAGACGGACTGGGTGAAAATACGGGTCGATGGCGATACTACCGGTTATGTGGCGAAGCCATATGTGAAAATATCCGTCCAGTTCAAGAAAGCGGTTTCCATTGAGGAAGAGCGGGAAGAAGAGAGAAGAAAAGCAGCAGCGGCGGCAGCAGCGGCAGAAGAAGAGAGACAGCAAAGCCACAGTTCCAGTTCTTCTTCCAACAACAGCAGTAGTAATCATAGCAGTAGTAGTAGCCATAGCAGCAGTAGTAGTCGCAGCAGTTCGGGCAGCAGTAAAAAGAGCAGCTCCAAGTCTAGTTCGTCCAAATCCCGTAGCTCCGGAAATTCTGGAAGTCTGGGGAGCGATGACAGCGGTAATAATATTACAAAGCCGACCGAAAGCAAGAAGAGCAGTTCCGACAGTAAGAAAAGCAGTTCCGATGATGGTGGAAGTACATTAGGAAGTGGCGATGGTTCGGCAATTGCCTCTTATGGCCTGAAGTTTGTCGGCAATCCGTATGTGTACGGCGGTTCCAGCCTGACTCATGGTACAGACTGCTCCGGCTTTACGATGTCCGTGTTTAAGAAATTTGGAATAAGTTTACCGCGTACTTCCAGTGCGCAGTCGAGAGTCGGCAAGAAGATAAGTCCTTCCAGCGCGAGGGCAGGTGATTTGATTTTCTATGCCAGCGGGGGACGTGTCAACCATGTGGCTCTCTGCATAGGAGGAGGACGCGTTGTACATGCAAGTAATCCGCGCGTTGGTATTACGACGAGCAACTTATATTATCGTACGCCGTATTGCGCAAGGCGGGTATTAGGATAAGCGAAATTTTGTTGCGCTGAAAAGAAAAATATAATAAGAGGAAATGACGAATTGACAGGAGCCGGAGGCATGAAATCAGTTTATCATTTCCTCTTTTTTTGTGAGGAAATCCGAAATCAGCGGACTCGGTGGAAATGTTTGACAATTAGAATCGAACTACTGTGCGTAGACACGTGTAGTCTTTTTCACTCATGGAAAGTATCAACATTTTAAATGACGCAAATACGATAATCTCTAGTTGTCAACAGAGTTATGAACATTGTCAACAAACAGGGTAGACATATGTAGCATATTTTATATTGAAATGACAATTGTTTGAATTGTCACACAATTGATACAACTAAATCAAAGGCGTCCGTCAACAATCCGATTTTTCTATTGCCGAAAGGAACAATATCATGTATAATAGGAGTACAAGCAAGGAAAGATTTGACAGAAAGATTTTTCCTGCTGAAAACTTATGGGCAAAGGAGCTGAGCAATATGAATTTAGTAATTAGCGGAAAAAACATTGACATAACAGAAGGGTTACGTTCAGCAGTGGAAGAAAAAATTGGTAAATTGGAGAGATATTTTACAGATTCCACAGAAGTGCATGTGACATTGAGTACAGAAAAAAACCGTCAGAAAATCGAAGTTACGGTACCGATGAAAGGTTCCATTATTCGTGCGGAAGAGACAAGCACAGATATGTATGTATCGATTGATTTGGTAGAGGAAGTGATTGAGAGACAACTGCGGAAATACAAAAATAAGCTGATTGACAAGGCGCAGAATGCCGTACAATTGAGCAAGGCATTTATTGAAGAGGACGCATATGAAGATGAGGACATCCGGATTATCCGTTCCAAAAAGTTTGAGATGAAGCCGATGGATCCGGAAGAGGCCTGTGTGCAGATGGAGCTTCTGGGGCATAATTTCTTTGTTTTCCGCAACTCGGAGTCAGACGAAGTGAATGTCGTATATAAGAGGAAAGGAAATACATACGGTTTGATAGAGCCGGAATTTTAATACAATTTATATTATTGTGGAGAAGTGCCAGTCTGGACGGATGTGCGGATTGGTACTTTTTTATTTCATTCATTGCGGATGAAAACACCTTTCTGACACAAACTTCTATGTATTTTGGGTTGAAACATAAGCAAACTAATGTTAGAATGTATGAGGGTAAGAAACAAGCTTTTGCGATTAAATAAATGGAGAGTGACAAAATGGGACTACTAAGTAAGGTTATCGGAACGCATAGTGAACGCGAAGTGAAACGGGTGATTCCGATTGTAGATAAAATTGAAGGTATGGAACCTGAGATGGAGAAAATGTCCGATGAGGCTTTGAGGGCGAAGACAGATGAATTTAAGAAGCGGCTTTCAGAGGGAGAGACGTTAGATGATATATTGCCGGAGGCGTATGCCGTTGTGCGCGAAGCCTCGAAGAGAACTCTCGGTATGAGACACTTCCGCGTGCAGCTTATCGGCGGTGTTATTTTACATCAGGGACGTATTACGGAGATGAGAACCGGTGAAGGAAAGACGCTGGTCTCCACACTGCCGGCTTATCTGAACGCCCTGTCGGGAAAAGGGGTTCATATCGTTACGGTCAATGACTATCTGGCAAAGCGTGACGCCGAGTGGATGGGACAGATACATGAATTTCTTGGTCTGACTGTCGGTGTTATATTGAACAGTATGGACAATGACGAGAGACGCGAGGCCTATAATTGCGATATTACCTATGCCACGAACAATGAGCTGGGCTTCGATTATCTGCGCGACAATATGGTGATTTACAAAGAACAGTTAGTGCAGAGAGAACTTCATTATGCGATTGTCGACGAGGTGGACTCGGTTTTGATTGACGAGGCGAGGACACCGCTTATTATTTCCGGCTCCAGCGGTAAATCAACAAAGATTTATGAAGCCTGCGATAATCTCGTGCGTCAGTTAAAGAGAGGTACGGAAAAAGAATTGTCCAAAATGGACATTATTATGAAAGAAGATAATAACGAGACCGGCGACTATGTGGCAAATGAAAAGGAAAAGACAGTCAACCTCACGGAACAGGGTGTCAAAAAGGTAGAGCGTTTCTTTCATCTGGACAATCTGGCAGACCCTGAGAATCTGGAGATTCAGCACTGCGTGAAC
The DNA here is from genome assembly GCA_910589595.1 of uncultured Eubacterium sp. GTDB lineage: Bacteria > Bacillota > Clostridia > Lachnospirales > Lachnospiraceae > Eubacterium_F. The sequence continues at coordinate 52,997 of CAJUTM010000005.1, read as the reverse complement.
TTATCGCTGCGCGCGCATGCGCTCATGCATATCGATAAGGATTATGTCGTTAAGGAGAACGAAGTTCTTATCGTTGATGAATTTACCGGACGTATTATGCCGGGACGCCGTTATTCCGACGGGCTTCATCAGGCGATTGAGGCCAAAGAGCATGTTAAGGTGAAGCGCGAGAGCAAGACGCTGGCGACGATTACATTCCAGAACTTCTTCAATAAATACAGCAAAAAGTGTGGTATGACCGGTACGGCGCTCACGGAGGAGAAAGAATTCCGTGAGATTTACGGCATGGACGTTGTGGAAATTCCGACGAATCTGCCGGTACAGCGTATCGACCATAACGATTCGGTATACAAAACAAAAAAAGAGAAATTAAACGCCATTGTAAAAGACATTATTGCCAGCCATGAGAAAGGTCAGCCGGTACTCGTCGGTACGATTACCATCGACGCCTCGGAGGAGCTGTCACAGATGCTGCGCAAAGTCGGCATTCCACATAAAGTGCTGAATGCCAAGTTCCATGAGATGGAGGCGGAGATTATAGCGGACGCCGGACATAAAGGTGCGGTAACGATTGCCACCAACATGGCCGGACGTGGAACGGATATTAAACTGGAAGATGGCGTCACGGAGCTCGGCGGCTTAAAGATTATTGGTACGGAGAGGCATGAATCCCGACGTATTGACAATCAGCTGCGCGGCCGTGCCGGACGTCAGGGAGACGAAGGTGAATCCAAATTCTATATCTCGTTAGAGGATGACTTAATGCGTCTGTTTGGCTCGCAGAACCTGATGCAGATGTTTAATTCATTAGGTATGCCGGAGGGCGAGCAAATACAGCATAAGATGCTCAACAAGGCGATTGAGCGCGCGCAGAAGAAGATTGAGAGCAACAACTACGGAATTCGTAAGAACCTGTTGGAATATGACCAAATCAATAATGAACAGCGCGAGATTATCTATGCGGAACGCCGTAAAGTGTTAGACGGCAACGATATGCGCGAAGACATTGTCGGCATGATTAGCGAGGTCGTGCAGAAATATGTAAATATCGTAATCGGAGACGACCAGCTTCCGGAAGATTGGGATTTGACACAGTTAAACGACATACTGATTCCGGTGATACCGGTAGAGCCGGTCACATTTGATAAGACAAGAGACGAGGGAATCACGAAACATGATTTGATAGAGCGTCTGCAGGAGGAAGCCCTGCGCATTTATGAGAATAAAGAAGCCGAATTTCCGGATTTGGAACAGATTCGTGAGATGGAGCGCGTCGTATTGTTGAAAGCTACCGACAGCCGCTGGATGAACCATATTGATGATATGGACCAGCTCCGTCAGGGAATTGGCCTGCAGTCATTTGCCCAGAGAGATCCGGTCGTAGAATACCGTTTACAGGGTTATGACATGTTCAATGAAATGACAGAATCCATTCGTGAGGAAACCGTGAAAATGCTTATGCATGTGCGCATTGAGCAGAAAGTTGAACGCGAGCAGGTAGCGCAGGTCACGGGTACGAATAAAGATGATACAGCCAACGCTCCGATTGTCCGCAAGAGCGACAAGATTAGCCGCAATGCGCCGTGTCCGTGTGGCTCCGGCAAGAAATATAAGCATTGCTGCGGGCGCTGATAAGGCGGTAACTTTGCAGATAACGGGAAAGTCCGCTATTTGTAGATAAAGATAGAGAAAAAATAAAGGTGGTGATTCGAGTGGTTGAATTGGATAATATACGAATCGAATTAAGCAGTTTCGAGAAACCGCTTCTGGAAGTAAGGGATTCACTTTAACTTAGCGGAAAAGAAGCTTAGAATCGAGGAATTGGAGAGAAATATGGAGGCGCCTGATTTTTGGGAGAATGCCGAGAAAGCAAGCGCCGACATGAAAGAAGTAAAAGACTTAAAGAGCGTTGTGGAACGTGCGGATAAGCTCAGCATGGCGTACGACGATATCCTCACCCTGATTGAGATGGGAAATGAAGAGGATGACGATACGCTGGTTCCGGAAGTTCAGCAGGAATTTGAAGATTTTCAGCACGAATTTGAAGATTTGCGGATTACAACGCTGCTGACAGGCGAACACGACGGCGAAAATGCCATACTTACGCTGCATGCGGGAGCCGGAGGTACGGAAAGCTGTGATTGGGCGAGTATGCTCTGCCGCATGTACGAAAAGTGGGCGGATAAGCGCGGATTTCATGTGACAGTATTGGATTCGCTTGACGGTGAAGAGGCCGGATTGAAGTCGGTCACGCTGGAAATCAGTGGTGAGAACGTATACGGTTATCTCAAAAGCGAGCACGGCGTTCACCGTCTTGTGCGGATTTCGCCGTTTAATGCGGCAGGGAAGCGGCAGACTTCGTTCGTTTCCTGCGACGTCATGCCGGATATCGAGCAGGATATCGACATTGAGATTGCCGATGACGACATTCGCGTAGACACGTACCGCTCCAGCGGAGCTGGAGGACAGCACATCAACAAGACGTCGTCCGCTATCCGGATTACGCATTTCCCGACGGGAATTGTCGTTCAGTGTCAAAACGAGCGCTCCCAACATATGAATAAGGATAAGGCCATGCAGATGTTAAAGGCAAAGCTTCTTTTGCTCCGTGAGCAGGAGAACCTTGCCAAAGAATCCGATATACGCGGAGAAGTCAAAGAGATTGGCTGGGGGAGTCAGATACGTTCGTATGTTATGCAGCCATACACGATGGTAAAAGACCATCGCACCGACGCCGAGACGGGAAATGTTTCTGCGGTGATGGATGGCGATATTGATATGTTTATGAATGCGTACTTAAAGTGGATTAATTCTTAGGAGGAGACAGTGCAGGATGAAGGAGATTGTAACATTTACGCTAAGCGGCAAAGAGTATGGTGTGGAAGTGAGCAGGCTTCACGGGATTGAGAAGTATGCCGATATGATGGAAGCGCCGGACTTGCCGGAATGCATGCAGGGAGCGGTAACGATTCGCAACGAGTTGATTCCGGTGTTTGATATTAAGAGGCGTCTGACGTTACCGGCCGCAGATGTTACACCGGAAACGAAATATCTTGTGCTGCGGACACGGCAGGGGAAGCTGGCGATTGTAGTCGACGACGTATCAAAGATTGTAAAGGCAGAGGGGAATGAGGTGCAAAATTTTCCGGCGCTGCTGCAGACAGACGATACATCCTATGCCGAGTTTATTATTAAGAGCGGAGGCACGTTGATTTTGACGATGAATCCCGAAAAGTTTTTAGAAGACGCAGAGTGGAAAGAAATTCAAAAAGCGCTAAAAGAGTTAGAAACAGGAGGCAGTAATGATTAAGATAGCAGTATTAGGATATGGAACCGTAGGTTCCGGTGTGGTTCATGTTCTTCAAACCAATACAAAAATAATAGCAAAACGCGCCGGACAGGAAGTGGAAGTCAAATATGTTCTCGATTTGAGAGATTTTCCGGAAGACCCGATTCAGAGTAAGGTAGTTCACGATTTCAATATTATTCTCGATGATCCGGAAGTGTCTATTGTAGTGGAGACGATGGGAGGTACGAAACCGGCCTATGAGTTTGTGAAAAAATCACTTCTGGCAGGTAAGAGTGTCTGCACATCCAATAAAGAACTGGTTGCTGCACATGGTGCAGAACTGGTACATATCGCCAAGACGAAAACGGTCAATTTCCTTTTCGAAGCCAGCGTCGGCGGCGGAATACCGATTATCCGTCCTCTGAATCAGAGTCTGACAGCGGACAAAATCGAGCAAATTAACGGTATCCTCAACGGTACGACCAATTATATTTTAACGAAAATGGCAAATGACGGTTCGGATTTTGCGGATGTGTTAAAAGAGGCGCAGGAATTAGGATATGCCGAGAAAGACCCGACGGCCGATATAGAGGGATATGACGCCTGCCGCAAGATTGCCATTCTGACTTCTCTGGCATACGGACAGCAGGTCGATTATGAGGATATTTACACCGAGGGAATCACAAAAATCACGGCGGAAGATTTTAAATACGCGAAAGCAATCGGGGCAGCCATTAAGATTTTCGGTACGAGTAAGAAAATTGGCGGCAAGCTGTATGCGATGGTGGCGCCGCAGATGATACAGAGTGACAATCCTCTCTATGCGGTAAACGATGTATTTAACGCCATTTGTGTTACCGGCAATATGCTTGGTGATGTTATGTTTTATGGCAAAGGTGCGGGAAAAGAAGCAACAGCGAGCGCGGTAGTATCGGATGTGGTAGACGCCGTAAAGCATATGAATACTAATGTGATGACGATTTGGGAAGATACGAAACAGGAAGTGGCGCCGATGGACGAGATGACAAACCGCTTTTTTGTCCGTATTGGTGCACAGGAAAAAGAAAAGGCAGAGTCGGCGTTTGACGATATTGAGGTGGTAGACGCGGGAATCGGCGGTGAGTTTGGCTTTATTACAGAGCCGCTGACAGAGAAAGCGTTCCATGAAATTATCGGCGGTTTTGACAGCTTTATTACAAGAATACGGGTTGGTTTTTAATGTAAATAATGCCGGAAAGGAAATAGATAAGTTATGGTTACATCAGCACAGATGACGGGACTTATTATGGCGATTGTCCTGCCACTGCTCGCAGGAGCAGTCCTGTACTATCTCTTTTGGAAAAAATCCAGCAAGATTGAAACCGGCATGATGGGAGCCGCCGGATATGGTATTTTAGGATATATCTGGCAGGAAGTAATCTACAGTTTCCTTGCGTTGGTTCTCTTTGCCAATTTGCCGTGGCTGCGAAATATAACCGGAGGGGCGGCTCTTCTTTTTGCGGCGGCAGAGGCGCTGGTGAGTGGAATTTTTATCGCTCTGGGACTGTATTGGGGCATCTATCTGACGAATACAAAACAGCGCTCCCTGTATCGTTCGGCGACTGTAGGAATCGGTTTTGGAATCGGTTATTCGATTCTCAGTTATGGTTTTGACTTGTATTATGCGCTTCAAATCAACAGCGGTACTTATGCGGGAACAGAGGCGGCGAAAGCGAAAATTCTCACAATGTCGTCGGGAATGCTCTATGTATCCTCGTACCGGAATATTCTTATGGTAATTATTTTCATGGGTATTGCGTATGCGATGGGAAAATATTATTTGGAAAAGAATTATGTTCAGGCCTGTGCCATACCGGTCGTTGTCTATGTATTTATGCGCTTTACGGATGTGATATTGAATACATACTGCCCGATGGCGGTAGCGAGGACGGTTATATGCGTTATATTAACAGCTATGTCTGTCGGCGTCCTCTGGCTCTGGCGTCGTTGGAAATAGTAAGAAAAGACAGCTTGACGGCGGGGTTATCGACTTGCCATCGTCAGGCTGTCTTTTTTTGATGCTTTCGCATAAAGGAAGTACATTTTATTTGGACAGATTTTGGATAACACTTAAAATCTGTTCCGGCTCAAACGGCTTTTGGATAAACTCGTTGGCGCCCAGTTTAATGGCGTCAACCATTTTGTTTTTCTGGCCGGCTGCAGTAATCATAATGACATGGGCTTTTTCATCGTATGCCATAATTTTTTTCAGAGAGCCGAGTCCGTCCAGAACCGGCATGGTAATATCCAAAGTGATAATGTCAGGGGATAATTCGATATACTTTTCGTAGCCGATTTGACCGTTTTCTGCTTCGCCAACTACTTCGTGACCATTTTCTGTCAGAATATTGCGAAGTATGCGCCGTGAAGTACGGGAATCATCAACAATTAATACTTTTGCCATAGTAGTCATTCTCCTTTAAATACACATTTATATATAGTTTAGGTTAGCTTTACGATTAAGTTGGTTTTGCCGCCGTTTATATAAAGAGGCAGAATAAAAAAGTCACCTTTATCTTTAACGGTGACGTCAAAATAAAATTCAGGAGGAAGCATATCAATCGTAATATTCTGATAGCTTAACTCCGTTGCATAAAGTCCGTTGACGCAATTGGTAAATTCACATACAGAATCCAATGCATCCTCATCTACCTTGGCAAATTTTTCTTTGCCGAAATTCTCCGCTATCGTTAAGATGCTGTCGTCATCGCATGTAAAACCGAGAAATCCGTCAAAATCTCCCGTTGTATGCTGATAGACAATATAGCGTGCGGATAAAGAAGAAGCAAAGCTTCCTTTTTCAATACGGATATAAGAACTGACAAAACGAACGATGTTGCGCAAAGTCAGGCCGATGAGCGCGATGTATTTATCATTGTCAACGTCAACGAAAGCGGGCAGCATTTTTTCGATATCGCCGTTCTGAATCGCCTGTACGACTTCGTCTGTCAATCCGTTTGCGGTTTTGAAATTTTCAATGGCGTCGTTGATTTCATCTCTGGTAAGGAAATTATTCTCTTCCAAAGCTTGTACGAAAATTAGATAAGGATTACCCTGACGTCCTAAAAGATATTTAACATCCGTTTCGGTTAAATAGCCCTTCTCCACTGCCAAATCACCAAAACGTTTGTCTGTCTGCATCTGCAACTGGTTAAGCTCATTCGCCTGCGCGTGAGTCAATAGTCCTTCTGTCTCTGCAATTAACCCCAGCTTTACACGATTTTGTCTTATGTAATCCATACAGGAGGAAAATTGCTCAGCGGTAATTAAATCGTTTTGTACCAGATAATGCCCCAAAAATTGACTAAACATAAAAATCTCCTTTCAATTATATTGAAATTATTATACAATAGATTGAAGAAAAGTTCAAGATGCTAACGTGAAAGGATGTGTAAGAAAATGGCGGGTTCGATAATGGGAGAGGTGTTTCGCATATCTACATGGGGAGAGTCGCACGGCAAAGGACTCGGTGTTGTGGTAGATGGCTGTCCGGCCGGCATTTCATTGAGCGGGGAAGATATACAGAACTATTTAAACCGCCGGAAACCGGGGGAAACGAAATATGCGACTCCCCGCAAAGAGGGCGACGAGGTGACGATTATGTCGGGAGTTTTCGAGGGAAAGACGACAGGAACCCCCATTGCCATGATGGTGCTCAACAAATCACAAAAGTCAAAAGACTATTCAGATATCGCTAATGTGTATCGTCCGGGACATGCAGATTACACCTTTGACGCCAAATATGGTTTTCGTGACTATCGCGGAGGCGGACGTTCTTCGGGCCGTGAGACGATTGGACGGGTGGCGGCCGGAGCGGTGGCCGCTAAGGTACTGGACGAACTGGGAATATCCGTTTCAGCCTATGCGAAGCAGATTGGCCCGATTGTTTGTGACAGCGCTCGTATGTCGTGGGAAAACATAGAAAAGAGTCCGCTGCGCATGCCGGATTTGCAAGCTTCGGCGGAGGCGGAAAGCTTTCTGGAGCAAAAAATGAGGGAACATGATTCGGCGGGAGGCATAATTGAATGCGTGATTCAGGGTATGCCCGCCGGCGTCGGGGAGCCGGTTTTTGGCAAACTGGACGCTGCGCTGGCCGGTAATATATTTTCGATTGGCTCCGTCAAGGGCGTGGAGATAGGAGCCGGATTTGCTGTGGCAGAGAAGTGCGGCTCAGAAAATAACGATGGTTTTTATATGTCTACTGATGGAAAAGTGAGAAAAGCGACGAATTTTGCCGGCGGCATACTGGGAGGTATCAGCGATGGTGATGATATCGTGATTCGGGCGGCATGTAAGCCGACGCCGTCCATTTTCCAGAAGCAGAAGACGGTAAATAGAGATGGGGAAGAAGTCGAGATAGCGATAAAGGGAAGACATGATCCGATTATTGTGCCGCGTGCTGTTATCGTGGTTGAGGCGATGGCGGCGCTGACCGTTGTGGACAGCCTCTTTGTGGGGATGTCGTCACGCATTGACAAAATTCGCGATTTTTATAATCACTGACCTCCTTTGCACATATATTAAAAGGGAAAATAGTTTTAGGTGGTTACATGGAGGGTAAGAGTAAATTAATCGTGGATGATACCACCATCTATGAAGTCGATCTGGACTGTTTTCACTGTCTGCCGGAGGAGGAAAGATGGCGGTATTTTGGTGAGACATTACAGAGAGAATTGGAAGAGCAGGATTTTCAAAGGGCTGACTGAATGGCAGCCCTTTGAATGGTTTCGCCGAACAGAAAAGGAGCTGCCTGCTGACAGCTCCCTTTCGACTCGTATGAAGTTGCTATCTTAGCAGCCACAGCCACATCCGAATCCGCCGCTGAACCCGTTGCCGCCACAGCAGCAAAGGAGCAACAGTATCCAGATGATACAACTGCAATCGCCGCCCATACCGCCGCCGAACCCATTGCCGCCGCATCCGCCGCAGAGCAAAAGCAGGATTATAATCCAGCAGCAGGAAGAACCGCCTTCGTTGCAGGAGCATCCTCCATTACAGTTTGTTGCTGACAAATCACTCATAGGTTTGCCTCCTAAATATCATTTACACTGTTATCCTATGCGGGGCAGCTTGGGCAGTTTACAAAAAAGAATAACTTTCAAAAGAAATATTTTATTTGCATATGGAAGAAGAATATACTATAATTAGAATGATTTTGAGCAAAATATGTAAAATAGGGAAAAACAGTTAATGAGGTATATACAAGGATGAAACAGTTACTATGGATGGGGTTCATGGTGCTTTTTGCATTTGGTGTGTGTGCCTGTGGCAATACACAGAAAGAGGAAAATAAGGAGACGGCGAAGCCGACGGCAACCGTTTCCGATGTGTCGGAGACTTCCAGTCCGACGCCGATTTCTTCCGATGAAGCGTATCTGCAGGCCGAGAAAATGTTGGCGGGGATGACGTTAGAACAAAAAGTCGGTCAGATGTTTCTGGTGGACTTATATCAGCTTGACCAGAAACGTACGCTGGATGGAGCTGCCCGTAAGATAACGGCCGATATGAGAAAGGCGCTTCGGCAGTATAATGTGGGCGGCGTATATTTAACGGAATTAAATATTACTGATAAGAACCAGTGCAGGCAGTTGGTTGACGACTTGCAGGCGGAGGCAGTGACCGGAGGTTCTCTTTACATCGCAGTAGAGGAAGACGGCGGGGGAAGCAATTCCATTTCTACAAAAGTAGCCGGACTCAATGATACCGGCTATATTGCGCCGGCTGAGATGGCGCATAATATGACTGAACAGCAAGTGTATGAAGCGGGAAAAAAGATAGGCAGTGAACTGACGGATATTGGGATTAATCTGAATTTAGCGCCGGTGGCGGACATAGGCAGTGAGAATAATCCTGACTATGCCAAGAGATGTCTCGGACAGGACGCGGAGCAGGTATCGCAAATCATCGACGGATATGTGCGGGGCATGCGCGAGGGAGGACTGGCAGTAACGCTCAAACATTTTCCGGGAATTGGGAAAGTGGCGGGTGATTATACCGAGACGATATTGGAGCAAAATGATAGTTTAATGTCTTTACGCAATAATAATTTTAAAGGATATCAGAGCGGAATTCAGGCGGGGGCCGACTGCGTTATGGTCGGAAATGTTTCATTCAGCGAAGTTACGGTGAAGAAGATACCCGCTTTTATGTCGCAGGATATTGTGACTAAACTACTGCGAAAAGAGTTGAAATTTGACGGCATTATTATGACGTCGCCTTTTGATGATAATGTAATACGAAATAATTACACCTATGAATTTGCTACATTGGAGGCAGTAAAGGCAGGGTGCGATATGATTGTTTTGCCGGAGAAATTTCAAGAGTGCTACCATGCCCTCGTCTCCGCGGTAAAAGAGGGAAAGATAGATGAAAGGGTCATTGACACTTCCGTCTACCGTATTTTACAAAATAAAATCCGGCGCGGCATATTGGCGCCGGAGGGAACTGCTCAGGAAAGCCATGAGCAATAAAGAGCAAAGAGAAAGGAAGACTGAACATGAGTACAGATAAGTATGTAAGTCCGTTATCCGAGCGTTACGCCAGTAAGGAGATGCAGTTTATTTTTTCACCGGATATGAAATTTCAGACATGGAGGAAGTTGTGGATTGCACTGGCAGAAACCGAACAGGAACTCGGATTGAAAGATGCCGATGGAAATCCGCGCATAACCGACGAGCAGATTGCCGAATTGAAATCCCACAGGGAAGATATTAACTATGATGTGGCGAAAGCACGGGAGCGGGAAGTGCGGCATGATGTTATGAGCCATGTGTATGCGTATGGGCAGCAATGTCCAAAGGCAGCAGGGATTATTCATTTGGGTGCCACATCCTGCTATGTGGGAGACAACACGGACGTTATTATTATGACGGAAGCGCTAAAACTCGTGAAGAAAAAGGTTGTAAATATCATTCAGGTACTTTCTAATTTTGCCATCCGCTATAAAGATTTACCTACGTTGGCTTTTACGCATTTTCAGCCTGCCCAGCCAACGACGGTTGGTAAAAGAGCTACGTTGTGGCTTCAGGAACTTACAATGGATTTGGAAGATTTGGATTATGTTTTGGATAATATGAAATTGCTGGGCTCCAAAGGAACGACGGGAACTCAGGCAAGCTTTTTGGAACTTTTTGACGGCGATGAATCAAAATGTAAGGAAGCAGATAAAAAAATTGCGGAAAAAATGGGATTTAAGGCTTGTTTTCCGGTTTCTGGACAGACGTATTCCCGAAAACTTGATACGAGAGTGTGCAATGTTCTTGCCGGCATTGCCGCAACTGCCCACAAGTTTTCTAATGATATTCGTCTTTTGCAGCATTTGAAAGAGGTGGAGGAGCCGTTTGAAAAGAGCCAGATTGGTTCTTCCGCTATGGCGTACAAGAGAAATCCAATGCGCAGTGAGCGGATTGCATCGCTTTCCCGTTATGTCATGATTGATGCCTTGAATCCGGCGATTACATCTGCGACACAGTGGTTTGAAAGAACATTAGATGATTCGGCAAATAAGCGTCTCAGTGTGGCAGAGGGATTTCTTGCTGTGGATGGTATTTTAGATTTATTTCTTAATGTTGCAGATGGATTGGTCGTATATGACAAAGTTATTACAAAGCGGCTTATGTCGGAACTTCCTTTTATGGCAACCGAGAATATTATGATGGATGCCGTGAAAGCTGGCGGCAACCGACAGGAATTGCATGAAAAGATACGTGAACTCTCTATGGAGGCGGGCAGGAACGTAAAAGAAAAGGGATTGGATAATAATTTACTGGAACTGATTGCTGCCGATGATGCATTCCCGATGACGCTTGAGGAGTTACAAAAGACGATGGAGCCTGCCAAGTATGTTGGTCGTGCGCCAAGTCAGGTGAAAGAATTTGTAGAAGAGGTAATCAATCCGATACTAAAAGAAAATAAAGATTTGCTCGGAATGCAGGCAGAGATTAATTGCTAATGCAGTGTTATAGGAGGTGTCGGGATGCCGTTACTTAATAGGGAAAAAGTACTTAATGGCGTTGGAAAAGCAGTTGACGCCGTGAATCATGCGGCAGATAAAACGGGAGAATTTGTGAAAGAGAAAGAGATAGATAAAAAAGTAGAGCATGCGGCAGAGGTAGTCGGACGGGAAATGAAAACGGTTGGGAGAAATATTAAACAGACCTTTTCCGATAATAAAAAACGCAGATGAGAAGAACCCGGTGCGGTTCTTGTGATAAATCGCTCAGAAACGAGGAATGATATGTGGATTGCGGATGGTTGGAAAGATTATGAGGTGTTAGACACTTCTAAAGGCGAAAAGCTGGAGCGCTGGGGAAAGTACATTTTAGTGCGTCCGGACCCACAGGTGATTTGGAATACGCCGCATATTGCGCCGGAATGGAAGAAAAAGAACGGACATTATCACCGCAGCAGTAAGGGCGGAGGACAGTGGGAATTTTTTGGCTTGCCGGAGCAGTGGGAAATTTCTTATCGCGATTTAACTTTCCGTCTGAAACCATTTAGCTTTAAACACACGGGGCTTTTTCCAGAACAAGCAGTGAACTGGGACTGGGCGGGCGGCATAATTCGTGGGGAAAAGGAGAAGTCTCCATCCCGTGAGATACGCGTCTTGAATTTGTTTGCCTATACCGGAGGCGCTACGGTTGCCTGCGCAAAAGCGGGCGCGTCGGTGACGCATGTAGATGCTTCAAAAGGAATGGTTACGTGGGCGAAAGAGAATGCGGCGGCTTCCGGACTGGCAGAGGCGCCAATCCGTTATCTCGTCGATGACTGCGTAAAGTTTGTGGAGAGAGAAATACGCCGCGGCAACCGCTACGACGGTATTATTATGGATCCTCCGTCTTATGGAAGAGGGCCTAAAGGTGAAATCTGGAAAATTGAGGAGAGCGTTTATCCGCTGTTGCAGCTATGCGCGAAGTTATTGTCAAAAGACGCATTGTTTTTCCTGATTAACTCATATACGACAGGTTTGCAGCCGGCAGTTTTGTCGTATATGCTAAATCTTACCGTACAAAGTAAATTAGGAGGAATCGTTGCGGCAGATGAGGTCGGGTTACCGGTGCGTGGTGGCAAAGGCCTTGTGTTACCGTGCGGTGCAAGCGGCAGGTGGCAGAGATTGGGAGAGTGAAACGATGAGAAAGCATTACCGTTTTTACGGTGAAGTTCAAGGCGTGGGATTTCGGTATCGGGCATCGCAGGCGGCAAGGAGCCTCGGACTTACCGGCTGGGTAAGGAATGATTATGACGGTTCAGTAGAAATGGAGCTGCAGGGAACGGAAGCTGAGATTGACAGGGTTGTTGAAATGATACAGGCCGGACGGTATGTGAATATTATTGATATGGAGGTAAAGAAGCTGCCGGAAGTCGTGGGAGAACGGGGATTTGATGTGAGAATGTAAAATGGAAGGATGTACATATGGAGAAACTGAGTCCGGAATTGGAAAAGATTTTGATGGAGAGATACGGTAAAGATAGTATTATTGCCGTGGCAACAATGGAGGGAGAGCTTCCCTGTGTCAGATATGTAGATGGTTTTTATATGGATAGAGCGTTTTACGTTATTACCTATGCGCTATCTGATAAGATGAAACAGATAGAGGAAAACCCCAATGTGGCAGTCGCTGCCGAATGGTTTACTGCGCATGGAGTGGGCGTTAATCTGGGGTGGTTTAAGAAAGAGGAAAATGCGGAGATAGCAGAAAAGCTGAGGGAAGCATTTGCAGAATGGATTGATAATGGACACAATAATTTTGAAGATGAAAATACCTGTATTCTGTGTATTAAGCTGACGGACGGCGTTTTGCTTTCGCACGGAACACGGTATGAGATTGATTTTGAGTGAGAAAACTATTCTTATCAAAAATATTCTCCGCACTTTAAAGTTGCGCACTTCAGAAAAATAGCACATATCAATTGGTTGTAGTTTGTCGAGGAAAATACTATACTGATAATGCGGCGCGGCGCAAGAAAATGAAAGGAGAATATTTTTATGAGTTTTGGTGAAAATTTGCAGTTTTTAAGACATTTGAGAGGAAATATGACGCAGGAGGATTTGGCTGGAAAAATGAATATCAGCCGTCAAACTGTGTCAAAATGGGAGCTGGATGCAGCACAGCCGGAAATGGACAAGGCAATCGAGCTTTGCAAACTTTTCAATTGTTCTTTGGATAACTTGTTCCGCGATGAAATGGTCACTTGTGGCGAAGAGTATGAAAATTTGCGTGTGGAGACTGTTTCCGCTTTCCGCTATATAAAACATGCCGTTATAAGCTGTGTTCCAGAGGGTGACGCTATCGACAGAATGCGTTACATCGCTCGCCAATGCGGTGTGGATAATCCTCGTCTCATCGGCTGGGATTTTCCAAATGTATCACAGGAGCAGATAAATGTTTTCAATATGCACGGCTATGAAGCGGCATGGATACTGCCTGACGGGGTTGTTCCCCCTGATAATGAAGTACACGAGCAGGCGGCTCACAAATATGCAGCAATACACGTTAAAAACCCTTTTGAAAATCCTTTTGTGACTATTCCTAACGGCTATAAAACGCTTATGGAATATATGCGCGTGAACGGTCTGGAACACACGGAAAAGGACGTTATTCCCTGCTTTGAAACCGATGGGGATGATATGGATATTTATATTGCTTGCAAGTAGCACGTTTGAGTGTGCAGCTGATAATGTGCGGGTGTCACTGTCGGGCTGAGCCGTATGAGCCTGCTATGCAAAAATTTTAAAAAGTGAGAAACTACCTGCCTGTGATATCACCCTCACAGGCAGGATATAGAAAATCATTGTTTTACGGGAGGTAGTAATGGAGTTTAAACTGGTTTCCATAGCGGTCTTAATTGCTTTCTATGGTTGCTATTTTGTGAAAATGCTTCGCCAGAAAAAGCAGGGAATATTTGTTTTCACCTTTTGTATATTGGCATATTACGGATGTTTTTTAACTGGATTTTGTGCGTTTTCACTGTTTTTCCTGTCATTATGTATCACTTGCAAATTGTCTGTGTGGAAGAGGATTTTTTGTCAGATATCTTTGGAAATGAATATCTGCAATATAGGAAAAAGGTTTATCGTTATATTGGCAGAAAGGGGGCAAAAGTATGGAACATATAACCGAGTTGGGTGGTGTTGTAACAGGTTTCAATGTTACAGAGCAGTGTATTGACTGTATGTGTGGAAAAGATTTAATTAAAATCGACAAATTCTCCGGAGATACGATTTACCGGAAGACAATTTTTGAGAAAGATGGACTATCAAGAAAACTATTTGCAGATGATGAGCAAATTTTTATATACGATTTTTGTACCCTTTATGTATTGAGTCAAAATAACTATGAACTCATTGGGAAATGGCAATTAGGCAACGATTTGAGTTCCGATATATGTGGGATGGCAATTGATAGCGATATTATTTATTGCTCCATCCGCAATGGAAAGATTATTACCCTTGACAGACAGTCGTATCAGATAAAAGAGTTTATGATTTCTGAAAGTAGTATGTGGAGCATGAAAATATATGACTCATACTTAGTTTGCGGAACGGTAGATGGAAAATTGCTGCTATTGGATAAAGCTACTCTTTCTATTGAAAAAGAACTTCTTTTAGGAAAGAAGAATATCGGCAGCTTGTGTATTGATGGAGAAACTTTATATGCGGCAGGCCACGATGGAAAACTTTTTAAAGTCAGTATGAGAAACTTTGAAGTTGGGATTTCGATAAAAAATGTACATAAAAAAATGTTTGTGTGTGCGGGGATATATGAAAATATGCTGGTGACGGTTTCCTGTCCCTGCTCGGAAATCGCTATTTGGAATAAAGATACATTAGAAAGGATAAAGGTGATTAATACTCCGTTAAAATTGTCAGGGCGCACGCACATAGAAGATGATTTTATGTATATCTCTTCCCGCAATATCTTAGGAATTGATAGGATTAATTTAAGAGAGGTGTGCGGGAAATGATTATTTTCCGATTGTCGGGAAGTTGCATATGAAAAAATAGATTTATGGAGATGTCAGAATGGAGCATATTGAATTGATAGAGCCTCAAAAAAAGTATGTGAATGATATATGGGAATTTCGTCAGGAAATTTTGGAATGTGATGTAGAGAATGAAAACCAATTTGCGGGTTGTATGTCGCTTGATGTCAGTAATTCTGCTGAAGAGTGGATAAAAATATGTGAACTTAGAAAAAGTGAAGAAACATGTGGCGAGGTAGGAACAACGGTGCCTTCACATATGTATTTAGCGGTACGCAGGAGAGACGACAAGGTTGTAGGTGTGATAGATTTGCGTCATCATATAAATCATCCTGTTCTTGGAACGTGGGGAGGCCATTGCGGGTATTCGGTGCGTCCTTCGGAGCGCGGCAAAGGTTATGCAAAGGAAATGCTTCGCTTAAATATACAAAATGCAAAATCAATGGGAATAGATAAACTTCTTGTTACTTGTGATGTTAAAAATGTGGCCAGTGAAAAAACGATACTTGCGAATGGCGGAGTTTATGAGAAATGCATAGATGTTGATGGGTGTAAGATGAAAAGATATTGGATTACGACATAAGAAGTGTCCGCCTTGCGCCCTCGCCTGTCGGCTCGGACTGCTGCGAACGCCGTCCGCCATGCAACCTCGGGCTCTGTGAGCCCTCGGTCACGGCTGTCGCCGTATAAAACACCAATTTCCCCCTCATTCTTACGAGAGTAAACTCTCGACGAATGGCGGGAGTTCTGGTGTTAAAGCCATGCAACCTCGGGCTCTGTGAGCCCTCGGTCACGGCTGTCGCCGTATAAAAC
>CAJUTM010000005.1:0-36774 GCA_910589595.1 uncultured Eubacterium sp. | reverse complement strand
ACCAATTTCCCCCTCATTCTTACGAGAGTAAACTCTCGACGAATGGCGGGGAAATTGGTGTTTTGCATGGCTTGTAGATTTCGTGAAAGTTTTTCTTGCTTTTTTGGGGGAACTATGTTACACTAGTCCTTGCTGTGACATGATAGCGATGAAGCGTGAGGTTGCCACTATCTTGGTGGGTTTTCCGTGGAGCGAATGTCAAGAGGCCGGAGATCAGCGATTTCGGTCGAGAAACCTGACGGCAAGTCACTGTACAGTAACATAGTTTCTGCCTAAGAGCAGATAAACGTGTGTGCAAAACCTCCCTGTGGAGGTATTTCTAATGAACCGACATGACACACACGGATGAGTGTACAGTCACCACTTGTCGTACTATTTCATTTATAAAGTACGAAAAGGAGGCGACTATTTTTATGGCAAGTAAAAAAAGTCAAAAAATGAGAATTACGTTGAAGGCGTATGACCATCAGCTCATTGATTTTGCGGCAGCAAAGTTGATTGAGACAGTGAAGAAGACAGGAGCAAAGGTTAGTGGGCCTGTGCCACTTCCTACTAAGAAAGAGGTTGTTACCATTCTTAGAGCGGTACACAAGTACAAAGACTCTCGTGAGCAGTTTGAGCAGAGAACACACAAGAGGCTCATTGATGTGCTGACACCTTCACAGAAGACGGTAGATGCACTTTCTCGTCTGGAAATGCCTGCGGGCGTTGCCATTGATATCAAAATGCAGTAATGCATTGTTTTGATAAGTTTCCTATTTATATATAGGAAGCGAGGGGGTGAAAATAGTGCCCTCGTCCTATGGTTATGATGCTGTCTATACGGTTCAGGACATAACAGTAGCCATCTAGGATGATTGTTTTCCGCCAGTGTATCA
Source organism: uncultured Eubacterium sp. (assembly GCA_910589595.1). Classification (GTDB taxonomy): domain Bacteria; phylum Bacillota; class Clostridia; order Lachnospirales; family Lachnospiraceae; genus Eubacterium_F. The sequence goes on along the minus strand of CAJUTM010000005.1, from coordinate 35,896 downwards.
AACACTGTGAAATCAATCCGCTGTAGATTTTATAGGAGGAAAAAGAAAATGAAGAAAGCTATAGTAGCTACAAAAGTTGGAATGACCCAGATTTTCAACGAAGACGGTGTATTGACACCAGTTACCGTGCTTCAGGCCGGTCCGGTATATGTTTCTCAGATTAAGACAGTTGAGAACGACGGATACGAGGCTGTTCAGGTGGCGTATGGCGACATTCGCGAGAAACTTGTGAATAAGCCGAAGAAAGGACACTTAGAAAAAGCAGGCGTGGAGAATAAGAGATTTCTCACGGAGTTCAAATTAGAGAACACTGCCGAGTATGAGTTGGGACAGGAAATTAAAGCAGACATCTTTGAAACCGGTGACAAAATTGATGTGACCGCAAAGACAAAGGGACATGGTTTTCAGGGTGCGATTAAGCGTCACGGACAGTCCCGCGGGCCAATGGGTCACGGTTCCAAATTTCATAGACATGCTGGTTCGAACGGTTCTGCATCAGACCCTAGTAAGGTATTCAAAGGCAAGAAAATGCCGGGGCAGATGGGAGCAGTACAGGTGACAATCCAGAACCTCGAGGTTGTACGTGTAGATGCCGAGAACAATTTGCTTTTAGTAAAAGGCGCGGTTCCGGGACCAAAGAAATCAACAGTAATCATTAAAGAATCCGTAAAGGCATAACTTTCCGGAAAGGAGGAAGACACAGATGGCAAGCGTATCTGTTTATAATAAGGACGGCAAAGAGATAGAGAAGATGGACTTGAACGACTCCGTTTTTGCCGCTCCGGTAAATGAGCATTTAGTTCATATGGCAGTTGTTCTTCAACTTGCGAACAAACGTCAGGGAACACAGAAAGCGAAGACGCGTTCTGAAGTTCGCGGCGGTGGTAGAAAACCTTGGAGACAGAAAGGAACCGGCCATGCAAGACAGGGTTCCATTCGGGCTCCTCAGTGGACGGGCGGCGGCGTAGTATTTGCACCGACTCCGAGAGATTATTCTTTCAAGATGAACAAGAAAGAAAAGGCAGCAGCGATGAAATCCGTTTTGTCTGCAAAAGTAAGCGAAGAGAAGCTTATTGTTGTTGACTCTCTTGATTTTGAGAAGCCAAAGACAAAAGAGATGAAAGCAGTTTTGGATAATTTGAAAATTAATAAAGCGTTGGTAGTAGTTGACGGTGACTCGGCAAACGCCATTCTTTCCGCAAAGAACCTTCCTACGGCGAGAGGCGTATATAGCAACTCCATTAGTGTGTATGATATTTTGAAATATGACACCGTGGTTATCACTAAGAGCGCTGTAAAAGCAATCGAGGAGGTGTACGCATAATGGCAGATTTGAAATATTATGACATTATCGACAAGCCGGTGATTACAGAGAAATCAATGGCAGGCATGGAATTTAAGAAATATACGTTCTATGTACACACGGAAGCTACAAAGAACCAGATTAAAGAAGCAGTTGAGAAAATGTTTCCGGGAACAAAAGTAGCGAAAGTCAATACAATGAACCTTGCTGGCAAGAACCGCAGACGCGGTATGGTAGTCGGAAAAACCGCCAAAAAGAAAAAAGCGATAGTTCAGTTGACGGAAGACAGCGCGGATATCGAAATTTTTGAAGGTTTATAATGCGTGCTATGCAAATAGTACAGACCATTTTAGAAAGAGAAACAGTTTGTAATTTTGAAAGGAGTGTAACTCATGGGAATTAAAACTTATAACCCATATACCCCTTCTAGAAGAAACATGAGCGGTTACGATTTTGAGGAGATTACAACATCGACTCCGGAAAAATCCCTGACAACTTCATTGAAGAAGCATGCGGGCCGTAACGCTCAGGGAAAAATCACCGTAAGACATCACGGTGGCGGTTCTAGAAGAAAATACAGAATTATTGATTTTAAGAGAAATAAAGACGGTATTCCGGCAACGGTTAAAACTATCGAATATGACCCGAACCGTACAGCTAATATTGCTTTGGTATGTTATGCGGATGGCGAGAAAAGATATATTCTTGCACCGGTTGGCCTGAAAGTAGGACAGGTAATTATGAACGGGCCGGAAGCGGAAATTAAAGTCGGCAACTGTCTGGAGCTGAAAGATATGCCGGTTGGTACGCAGATTCACAATATCGAAATGTATCCGGGACACGGCGGCCAATTGGTTCGCGCTGCCGGAGTGAGCGCCCAGTTGATGGCGAAAGAGGGTAAAAATGCAATTATCCGTATGCCTTCAGGGGAAATGAGAATGGTTCCGGTAATCTGCCGCGCCTCTATTGGACAGGTCGGCAACACGGAGCACAATCTTGTCAATATCGGTAAAGCAGGTCGTAAGCGTCATATGGGTATACGCCCGACAGTACGTGGTTCTGTTATGAACCCGAATGACCATCCACACGGCGGTGGCGAGGGTAAAGCGCCGGTTGGACGTCCGGGACCATGTACGCCTTGGGGTAAACCGGCACTTGGTTACAAGACTCGCAAGAAGAATAAGCAGTCTAACAAGATGATAATCAGAAGACGCGACGGTAAAGCGTTAGCGAAATAAAGGAGGTAGTGAGTAATGTCACGTTCATTAAAAAAAGGACCATTTGCAGATGCGCATTTATTGAAAAAGATTGATGCCATGAACGAGTCCGGAGAGAAATCGGTTATTAAAACCTGGTCACGTCGTTCCACTATCTTCCCTAGCATGGTAGGCCATACAATTGCTGTCCATGATGGAAGAAAGCATGTACCTGTGTATATTGTCGAGGACATGGTAGGCCACAAGCTTGGCGAGTTTGTTTTGACAAGAACTTACAAAGGTCATGGTAAGGATGAGAAACGAGGATAAATTAGTCCTGAGTTTAGCTCAGGCCATGGAAAGTTTGCAAGGCAAAAAAGTTTGCGAAGCAAACTTGGGTAATAAAGTGAATGTAAGAAAGGAGGTTTCTTGAGATGGCTAAAGGACATAGATCCCAAATCAAAAAAGAAAGAAACCAGAACAAAGATACAAGACCATCTGCTAAATTGTCACACGCCAGAATTTCTGCTCAGAAAGCAGGCTTTGTATTGGACGCAATTCGTGGCAAAGACGTTCAGACAGCACTTGGTATTTTGGAATATAATCCAAGATATGCTTCTGCAGTAATTAAGAAGCTGTTGAATTCTGCTATTGCAAATGCAGAGAACAACAATGGCATGGACCCGGAAAATCTCTACGTTGATGAGTGCTTTGCAAATAAGGCAACCACAATGAAGAGAATCAGACCAAGAGCACGTGGTACGGCATATCGCATCGAAAAGAGAATGTGCCACATTACCATCATCTTGAATGAAAGATAGTGAAAGGAGATTAAGATGGGACAAAAAGTAAATCCACACGGTTTAAGAGTTGGCGTCATTAAAGACTGGGAATCCAGATGGTTTGCTGATTCTGAAAATTTTGCAGACAACTTAGTTGAAGATTATAAAATCCGTGAATTTTTAAAGAAAAAATTATATCATGCAGGTATTTCTAAAATTGAGATAGAGAGAACTTCAGACCGTGTTAAGGTTTTGGTATATACAGCAAAACCGGGTGTAGTAATTGGTAAGGGCGGCGCCGAGATTGAAAAATTAAAAGCGGAGCTTGCTAAATATTCTGCACAGAAAGTTCTTGTGGATATCAAAGAAGTGAAAAAACCGGACAGTGACGCGCAGCTTGTGGCAGAAAATATTGCACAGCAGTTGGAGAACCGTATTTCTTTCCGCCGCGCCATGAAATCTTGCATGGGCAGAGCGATGAAAGCCGGTGCAAAGGGAATTAAGACATCTTGTTCCGGACGTCTTGGCGGCGCGGATATGGCTCGTACAGAGTTCTATAGCGAGGGTAACATTCCTCTCCAGACACTTCGTGCTAATATTGATTATGGTTTTGCAGAAGCAAATACAACATATGGTAAGATTGGTGTTAAGACATGGGTCTATCATGGTGAAGTACTTCCAACCAAAGGTGGAAAACCAGCTAAAGCTAGTTCAAAGGAAGGGAGCGATAAATAATGTTAATGCCTAAGAGAGTAAAACGCCGTAAACAGTTTCGTGGTTCCATGCGGGGTAAGGCAACGCGCGGAAACAAGATTACTTACGGTGAATATGGTCTTGTAGCAACAGAGCCGCATTGGATTCGTTCGAATCAGATTGAGGCTGCCCGTATTGCGATGACACGTCATACGAAACGTGGTGGTAAAGTTTGGATTAAGATATTTCCTGACAAGCCGGTAACAAAGACACCTGCTGAAACCCGAATGGGTAAAGGTAAAGGTGCTCTGGAGTACTGGGTAGCAGTTGTTAAGCCGGGACGTGTTATGTTTGAAATCGCCGGCGTACCGGAAGAAACGGCGAGAGAAGCGCTTCGTTTGGCTATGCATAAACTTCCTGTCAAATGTAAAATCGTTTCTCGTGCAGATTTAGAGGGAGGTGCGGGCAATGAAGAGTAAAGAATTCATGAATGGAATTGCAGATATGTCACTGGCTGAGCTGAATGACGAGTTAGTAGCTGCAAAGAAAGAGCTTTTTAATCTGAGATTCCAAAATGCAACAAACCAACTTGACAATACAAGCAGAATTAAAGAAGTTAGACGGAACATTGCGCGTATTCAGACAGCAATGTCCAAAGAGAAGAAAGCAGCAAATTAAGCTGAGGAAAGGAGGATTTTGTTGTGGATAGAAATCTTAGAAAAACCCGTACTGGTAAAGTAGTAAGTAATAAAATGGACAAAACCATCGTTGTTGCCGTAATTGATAATGTAAAGCATCCGCTCTACGGTAAAATCGTGAAGAGAACTTATAAATTAAAGGCGCATGATGAGAACAACGAGTGCAACATTGGTGATAGAGTTAAAGTTATGGAGACAAGACCTTTGTCTAAAGACAAGAGATGGAGACTTGTTGAGATTATTGAAAAAGCTAGATAATTCGTAGCCAGAAAGGAGTATTTATTATGGTACAGCAGGAAACCAGACTTAAGGTTGCTGACAACACTGGCGCAAAAGAATTGTTGTGCATCCGTGTTCTCGGCGGTTCTGTAAGAAGATATGCGGCTGTAGGCGATATCATTGTAGCTACGGTCAAAGATGCAACACCGGGAGGAGTTGTGAAAAAGGGTGATGTTGTAAAAGCAGTTGTAGTTAGAACGGTAAAAGAGATTCGTCGTCCGGATGGTTCTTATATCCGTTTTGATGAGAACGCAGCAGTAATCATCAAAGACGATAAGACTCCAAGAGGAACCCGTATTTTCGGACCGGTAGCTAGAGAGTTAAGAGATAAACAATTCATGAAGATTGTTTCCTTAGCACCAGAAGTATTATAAGGAGGTGTCCCTAAGTGGCAACATCAAAGATTAAAAAAGGTGATACCGTTCGCGTTATTGCCGGTGTAGATAAAGGTAAAGAAGGAAAAGTTTTAGAATTAAAAAATGGAAAAGTAAAAGTTGAGGGTATCAACAAAGTAAAGATGCATATTAAGCCGAACCAGTCCAATGCAAAAGGCGGTATTGTGGAACAGGAAGCTTTCTTCGACGTATCGAATGTAATGTATGTTGTAGATGGTGAGGTTACCCGTATTGGTTTCAAGACAGAGGACGGTAAGGACAAAGTTCGTTATGCCAAAAAAACAGGCGCTGTTATTGATTAATAAGGAGAGGAGGTACTGTTAAAATGGCTAGATTGAAAGAGACATACTTGAACGAAATCGTTACAGCGATGATGAAAAAGTTTGAGTATAAAAATGTTATGCAGGTACCAAAGCTCGATAAGATTGTAATCAATATGGGCGTTGGTGAAGCAAAAGACAATTCAAAAGTTTTGGATACAGCAATTAGTGACCTTGAGACGATTACGGGTCAGAAAGCTGTTGTGACAAGAGCGAAGAAATCCGTTGCGAATTTCAAACTTCGCGAGGGACAGCCGATTGGATGTAAAGTAACACTCCGTGGAGAGAAGATGTATGAGTTTGCAGACCGTTTAATCAATCTCGCGTTGCCACGGGTACGTGACTTCCGCGGTGTAAACCCGAATGCATTTGATGGACGTGGAAATTATGCGCTCGGTATTAAAGAGCAGTTGATTTTTCCGGAAATTGAATATGATAAGGTAGACAAGATTCGGGGAATGGACGTTATCTTCGTTACTACCGCTAAGACAGATGAAGAAGCACGTGAACTCTTGGCACAGTTTGGTATGCCGTTTAAGAAATAGTTAGGAGGTAATTTCATGGCTAAGAAGTCTATGAAGGTTAAGCAGCAGCGCAAAGCGAAGTTCTCCACGAGAGAATACAGTCGTTGCAAGATTTGTGGTCGTCCACATGGATATCTGAGAAAATACGGAATCTGCAGAATTTGCTTCCGTGAGTTGGCATACAAGGGTCAGATCCCTGGTGTGCGTAAAGCAAGTTGGTAAGGAGGAAAGCGAAATGACAATGAGTGATCCAATTGCAGATATGCTTACTAGAATTCGTAATGCAAATACTGCGAAACATGATACAGTTGATATTCCTGCTTCCAAAATGAAGATTTCGATTGCTGAGATTCTTTTGAAGGAAGGTTATATCAAAAACTTTGAAATAACAGAAACGGATGGTTTTAAATCCATTCATGTTACGATGAAATACGGAAAAGACAAGAATGAGAAAATTATCTCCGGCTTAAAGAGAATTTCCAAACCGGGTCTTCGTGTTTACGCCGGCGCAGGAGAACTCCCGAAAGTTCTCGGTGGCTTGGGAATTGCCATTATTTCTACAAACAAGGGTGTGCTGACAGACAAAGAAGCACGCAAAGAGAATGTAGGAGGAGAAGTTCTCGCTTTTGTATGGTAACTAATTAACCCCGAAAAAAATATAGGAGGTAACGGCATGTCACGAATTGGAAGAATGCCTATCGCGATACCTGCAGGCGTAACTGTAGATATTGCAGAAAATAATCAGGTGACGGTAAAAGGCCCGAAGGGAACACTCGAGAGAGTTCTTCCGGCCGAGATGAGTATTACAAAAGAGGGCGAAGAGATTAAAGTAGCCCGTCCGAATGATTTGAAAAAGATGAAATCGCTTCATGGTTTGACCAGAACGTTAATTAATAATATGATAATTGGCGTAACGGAAGGTTACGAGAAGAAGTTAGAGGTAAACGGCGTTGGTTACCGTGCGGCAAAGCAGGGTAAAAAACTTACGCTCTCCCTCGGATATTCCCATCCGGTAGAGATGGAAGATCCGGAAGGAATCGAAGTAACTGTTGAGGGACAGAACATCATCATCGTTAAAGGTATCGATAAAGAAAAAGTTGGCCAGTATGCGGCTGAAATCCGTGAGAAGAGAGCACCGGAGCCATATAAGGGCAAAGGTATCAAATATGAGGATGAAGTAATCAGACGCAAAGTTGGTAAGACTGGTAAGAAATAAGAAAGGAGTAAATAGCAATGGTTAACAAGAAAAATAGAAGCGAAGTTCGCGCAAACAAGCATAGAAGAATTCGTAGCCGTTTGTCCGGTACTCCTGAGCAACCACGTTTGGCTGTGTTCCGTAGCAATAATCATATGTATGCACAGATTATTGATGATGTCGCTGGAAATACAATCGTATCTGCATCTACAGTACAGAAAGATGTAAAAGACGGTCTTGCAAAGACAAACAATATTGAAGCAGCGTCAAAGCTTGGCGAAGTGATAGCGAAAAGAGCTTTGGATAACGGTATTAAAACTGTTGTATTTGACCGTGGCGGTTATATTTATCAGGGTAAAGTAAAAGCATTGGCAGAAGCAGCAAGAGAAGCTGGTCTGGAATTCTAAGCAAGGAGGAAACAACATGAAACGTGAGATTATTGATGCTGAGCAGTTAGAATTAGAAGATAAAGTAGTATCAATCAAACGTGTAACCAAGGTTGTTAAAGGTGGTCGTAACATGAGATTTACGGCGCTTGTCGTTGTAGGAGACGGCAATGGACACGTTGGTGCAGGTTTAGGCAAGGCAACGGAAATACCGGAAGCAATTCGCAAGGGCAAAGAGGCTGCAATCAAAGGTCTTGTAGAGGTGCCGCTTGATGAGAATAAAAGTATTCCGCATGATTTCATTGGTAAATTCGGCAGTGCATCCGTATTGATGAAGAGGTCTCAGGAAGGTACCGGTATCATCGCCGGTGGTCCGGCGCGTGCGGTGCTCGAGCTTGCCGGATTTAAAAATATCCGTACGAAGTCATTAGGTTCCCGCAATAAGAAGAATGTCGTACTCGCTACGATAGAGGGTCTTAAAAACTTAAAGACTCCTGAGGAAGTAGCAAAACTTCGCGGGATTTCCGTAGACGAAGTTTTGGGCTAGGAGGTGCAGAAAAATGGCAGATAAGTTGAGAATTACTTTGGTTAAGTCTACCATCGGTGCAATTCCAAAGCACAGAAAGACGGTAGAGGCTCTTGGCCTTAGAAAGTTGAACAAAACCGTAGAGATGCCTGACAACGCTGCTACACGTGGTCAGATTCAGCAGATTAGACATCTTATCAAGGTTGAAGAAATCTAATCAGGGAGGTACACGATATGAATTTATCAGAGTTGAAACCGGCCGCTGGTTCCAAGCAGAGCAATCAGTTCCGGCGCGGACGCGGACACGGTTCAGGAAATGGTAAGACAGCCGGCAAAGGCCATAAAGGCCAGAAAGCCCGTTCCGGAGCACCGAGACCGGGATTCGAGGGCGGTCAGTTGCCATTGTATAGAAGATTGCCAAAGAGAGGATTTACAAACATCAACAGCAAAGATATTGTTACTATCAGCGTGAGTTGTTTGAATGTTTTCGATGATGGCGCTGAAGTGACTGTTGCAGCACTTATGGAAAAAGGAATTATAAAGAATCCAAAAGATGGAGTTAAAATCCTTGGAAATGGAGAATTAACCAAAAAGCTTGATGTGAAAGTAAATGCCTATAGTGCATCTGCTGCAGAGAAGATTCAGGCTGCTGGTGGAAAAGCAGAGGTGATCTAATGTTAACTACCATTCAAAATGCGTTGAAAACAAAAGAAATCCGTATGAAACTGCTTTATGTATTATTTGCGCTGATTATTGTCAGAATCGGATGTAATATTCCGATTCCCGGCACAGACGCAAGCGTAATGCAGGACGTGTTTAACAAAAACCAGTCGTTAGGATTTCTTGATGTTATGACAGGTGGGTCATTCTCCAGAATGTCTATCTTTGCATTGAACATTACACCATATATTACCGCCTCCATTATTTTGCAGCTTCTTACCATTGCAATTCCACGACTGGAAGAGATGCAGAAAGACGGTGAGGATGGACGCAAGAAGATAAATGAGTATACCCGTTATCTCTCGATTGCATTGGCGGTCATTGAGGGCGCTGCCATTGTCATTGGTTTCCGCAACCAGAACCTGTTTAACGGCGACAGCGGTTATACGGGGATGATTGTAGCGGTATCCGCCTTAACAGCCGGCGCTGCTTTCCTTATGTGGTTAGGAGAGCAAATTACGGAAAAAGGTGTCGGAAATGGTATTTCCATGATTCTGTTAATCAATATTGTAGCGCGTATTCCGAATGATTTGTCTAACTTGTATAAGACATACATTGCTACTCCTACGGATATTACAAGCAAGATAATTGCCGCATTCATTATTTTAGCGATTATTATTGCCATGTTTGTGTTTATTATCTTCCTGCAGGATGGCGAGAGACGGATTCCGGTACAGTATGCGAAAAAGGTTCAGGGGCACAAAGTTACGGGAGGGCAGTCTACCCATATTCCGTTAAAAGTAAATACGGCCGGAGTTATACCGGTTATTTTTGCCAGCTCCATGATGTCCCTGCCTGTAATCATTGCCAGCTTTGCCGGCATTCAGCCACAGACGGGGCCGGACGCTACGATGTTCCAGAAGTTCCTGACGGTTTGCAACCAGAGCGACTGGTGTAAAATCGGAAGCTGGGGAGAGTTTAAATACACATTGGGATTATTAATCTATATTGTGTTAGTAATTTTCTTTGCTTATTTTTATACTTCAGTTACGTTTAATCCATTGGAGATTTCCAATAACATGAAGAAGCAGGGCGGATTTATTCCGGGTATTCGTCCGGGCAGACCGACTACGGAATATCTGACTTCTGTATTGAACAGTATCATTTTCCTCGGGGCTGTGGGAATGGTTATCGTTTGTACGGTTCCAATCTTTTTCTCGGGGGCATTTGGCGCAGATGTTTCATTCGGCGGTACTTCGCTGATAATCGTCGTTGGTGTTGTTATCGAGACAATCAAACAGATTGAATCATTAGTATTGGTACGCCATTACAGAGGTTTCTTAGGAAACTAAAAAAGAATTAATATAGGTGGCCCCCTGCCGGTAATTCACGGCGGGAGGTCTCTTACGCTTTAACGAAAGGAGTGTAGAGGATATGAAGATTGTTATGTTAGGCGCTCCGGGCGCCGGTAAAGGTACACAGGCAAAAATGATTTCTGAAAAGTACGGCATTCCGCATATTTCCACAGGCGACATTTTCCGTGCCAATATAAAAGAAAATACGGAATTGGGACAGAAGGCCAAAGAATATATGGATAAGGGACTTCTTGTACCGGATGAATTGGTCGTAGACCTTGTGGTAGACCGTCTGGCACAGGACGACGCCAAAAAAGGCTATGTTCTGGATGGTTTTCCGAGAACGATTCCACAGGCGGAGGCATTGACCGAAGCGCTTGCAAAGATTGGTGAAAAGCTTGATTTTGCCATTGATGTAGATGTGCCGGACGAGAATATTGTCCGCCGTATGTCGGGCCGCCGTGCCTGTGTAAGCTGCGGAGGCACGTATCACATCAAGTATAATCCGACAAAGACGGAGGGAGTATGTGATGCCTGCGGCGGCGAGTTGATTCTCCGCGATGATGATAAGCCGGAGACGGTGCAGCAGCGCCTGAGCGTATACCATGAGCAGACACAGCCGCTCATTGATTACTATACGAAAGAGGGCATTTTGAAGACAGTAGATGGAACGGTTGATTTGGAAGATGTATTCAAGGCAATCGTAGATATTTTACAATAACCGCAAGGTGAGCAGAGGAGGTTGGAATATGGCTGTGACAATTAAGTCGCCACAGGAGATTGCGCTTATGCGTGACGCCGGAAAAATTCTGGCGGAAGTACATGAGCGTCTCGGTGAAATTATTGCTCCGGACATTTCTACATGGGAGATTGACCGCAAGGGAGAGGAATGGATTCGTCAGGCGGGTTGTATTCCTTCCTTTAAAAACTATGAAGGATATCCGGCCTCTATCTGCGTTTCGATAAATGATGAAGTAGTCCACGGCATTCCGAGTAAGGAACATCATCTCTTTGAGGGTGACATTGTCAGTCTGGACGCCGGAGTGATTTATCAGGGGTATCAGTCGGACGCGGCGCGCACTCACGGAGTGGGAAAGATTGACGCCGAAAACCAGCGTCTGATTGATGTGACGAGAGAGAGTTTTTTTCAGGGGATAAAGAAGGCTGTAGCGGGTAACCGCCTGTATGATATCTCGGCAGCCATTCAGAAATATGTAGAGGAAAACGGCTTTTCTGTCGTTCGGGATTTAGTTGGACACGGGATTGGTTCGGCTTTGCATGAAGAACCGGAAGTTCCGAATTTTAAACCTTTTAAAGGCAGGGGCATTCGGCTTCGTGCGGGAATGACATTGGCAATTGAGCCGATGGTAAACGCCGGCGCATATGATGTATGGATACTGGAAGATGATTGGACGGTTGTCACACAGGACGGCGCCAATTCCGCACATTACGAGAACACCGTTCTGATTACGGACGGGGAGCCGGAAATTTTATCATTGAATTAGGAGGTAGACATGTCAAAAGCAGATGTTATTGAAATTGAGGGAACAGTTGTTGAGAAACTGCCCAATGCAATGTTTCAGGTAGAGTTGGAAAATGGTCACAAGGTACTGGCACATATTAGCGGAAAGCTGCGTATGAACTACATCCGCATACTGCCGGGTGACAAAGTTACGTTGGAGTTATCTCCCTATGATTTGACAAAGGGAAGAATTGTTTGGAGAGACAAGTAAGAATGGCTAAAGTACGGGAAAAAGTACTTGCATTTTACAAAACGCTATGTTATACTTTTACTCGGACTTTTTTGAAAGGAGGGTATTACTGTGAAAGTAAGATCATCAGTAAAACCGATTTGCGAAAAATGCAAAGTCATTAAAAGAAAGGGTCGTATCAGAGTAATCTGTGAGAATCCAAAACACAAACAAAGACAGGGCTAATGAATATATCGAAAACCTAAAGAATAAATTCTTTAGGTTATTTCGCGTTTATAAATTCAAGTTCTTGCTTTCTGTGTTACAACATCGTCCGTCACAGAATGATTGGCTGTCATTCATCTTAGGTGTTGTGATATTGCAACGGTAAGCAGTGCGGTGTTCTCCGGTTGGGTTTCTACTATATAAAAGGCTTTCGGTTTGAAGTCGGGAGACACATCGGTTCTTGCATCGTACGGTTGTTGTGATTTAAAGCGGCTGCAAAGTATTTACTGAGTAAACAAAGTATTTACTGAGTAAATACTTCTGAAGAACGGCGGGGTCGTTCTTTATCAGGTAAGAGAGTTTTATGAAAGCTCAGAGAAAAACAAAAATAGTAAATGGAGGTGCAATGCACACATGGCTCGTATCAGTGGTGTAGATTTACCAAGAGAAAAACGTGTAGAAATAGGTCTTACCTATATTTATGGTATCGGCGTGTCCAGTTCCAGAAGGATTCTGGCGGAGGCAAATGTTAATCCGGATATCCGTTGTAAGGATTTGTCTGACGAAGATGTTTCCAAAATCCGTGATGTAATTGACCGCACACAGGTTGTAGAGGGTGACCTTCGCAGAGAGGTTGCGTTGAATATTAAGAAATTACAGGAAATTGGTTGCTATCGCGGTATCCGTCATAGAAAGGGACTTCCGGTTCGCGGCCAGAAGACAAAGACGAACGCGAGAACCCGTAAAGGGCCTAAGCGTACGGTAGCAAATAAGAAGAAATAATATAGGAGGTTAAGACGTATGGCTAAGCAAGTTGCAAAAAAGGCGTCAAAAAAGCGTGTCAAGAAGAATATTGACCGTGGACAGGCACATATTCAGTCATCTTTTAATAATACAATCGTAACATTGACAGATATGCAGGGTAATGCTATTTCCTGGGCAAGCGCAGGCGGACTTGGATTTAGAGGTTCTAAAAAATCCACACCTTATGCTGCACAGATGGCAGCAGAGACAGCAGCAAAGGCTGCTTTGCCTCATGGTTTGAAGACGGTAGAAGTAATGGTAAAAGGTCCGGGTTCCGGCCGTGAAGCTGCAATCCGCGCAATTCAGGCGTGCGGTATCGAAGTGACAAGTATTCAGGATGTTACACCGGTTCCACACAATGGCTGCAGACCACCAAAACGTAGAAGAGTATAGTTTAAGGAGGATTATGAAATGGCTAGAGATATGACACCTGTTTTGAAAAGATGTAGGTCTCTTGATTTGGACCCGGTATATCTGGGGATTGACAAGAAGTCTAAAAGAAATGCCAGAACGGGAAAGAAATTAAGTGAATATGGAAGTCAGTTGAGAGAAAAGCAGAAGGCTAAATTTATCTATGGTGTGTTGGAGAAGCCTTTCCGCAATTATTTTGCTAAAGCACAGAAGTTAAAATATGGTACGACCGGTGATAATCTGATGATTCTTCTTGAGTTGAGACTGGACAATGTTATGTTCCGTCTCGGTTATGGCAGAACAAGAAAAGAAGCGCGTCAGATTGTTGACCACAAGCATGTACTTGTAAATGGTAAATGCGTAAATATCCCGTCTTATCAGGTGAAAGCCGGAGATGTGATTGAAATAAAAGAGAAATTTAAAGGAGCTCAGAGATATAAAGATATCCTTGAGGTGACTGGAGCAAGACTGGTTCCTGCATGGTTAGAGGCAGACCATGAAAATCTTTCCGGAACGGTGACGGCTGTTCCTACCAGAGCGGAGATTGATGTGCCGGTGAATGACGTGCTTATTGTCGAGTTGTACTCTAAGTAATTAAGTAAACCCAAAAGGAGGGTCCAGTAGTGTTTGAATTTGAAAAACCAAGAATTGAAATTGCTGAAATTTCAGAAGATAAGAAATATGGACGTTTTGTAGTAGAACCACTTGAAAGAGGATACGGAACTACTTTGGGTAATTCTTTGAGAAGGATTATGCTTTCATCCTTACCTGGCTCGGCAGTTAGCCAGATTAAGATTGACGGCGTTGTACATGAGTTCAGCTCAATCCCGGGAGTAAAAGAAGACGTAACGGAAATTGTTATGAATATTAAAAATCTTGCGATTAAGAATACTTGTGAGGATTTGAACGCTCTGAAAATGATGTATATTGACGCCACAGGAGAAGGCGTAGTGACAGCAGCGGATATCAAATGTGATTCGGATTTGGAAATTATCAATAAGGAGCAGGTGATAGCTACACTGAATGGTGGCGCTGACTGTAAACTTTACATTGAGATGACAGTAAGTAATGGCCGTGGTTATGTGAGCTCGGACCGTAATAAGAGAGACGATATGGCAATTGACGTAATTGCTATTGATTCCATTTATACACCAATTGAGAGAGTAAATATTAAAGTTGAGAATACTCGAGTTGGTCAGATTACTGACTTTGATAAATTGACACTGGATGTATTTACGAACGGTACATTGGAGCCGGATGAAGCAATCAGTTTGGCTGCTAAAGTATTGAGTGAGCACCTCAATTCTTTCATTGACCTTTCGGAGAAAGCAAGAATGGCAGAAGTCATTGTCGAGAAAGAAGAGGATGATTCCCAAAAAGTTATGGATATGAACATTGACGAGTTAGAGTTGTCAGTTCGTTCCTATAACTGTCTGAAGAGAGCCGGCATTAATACAGTAGAAGAGTTGACAAACAAAACCGAAGAGGAGATGATGAAAGTTCGTAATTTGGGTCGTAAGTCCCTTGAGGAAGTACACGCCAAATTAAAAGAACTGGGATTGTCTCTTAGCAATGGTGAAACGGAATAATTGTAATAATAACAAGGAGGAAATATCATGGCAGGCTATAGAAAACTTGGAAGAACTTCCAGCCAGAGAAAAGCTTTGCTGAGAAATCAGGTAACCAGCTTGTTGTATCATGGTAAGATTGTTACAACAGAAGCGAAAGCAAAAGAAATTCGTAAAATTGCTGAGCATATGATTGCATTGGCCGTTAAGGAAAAGGATAACTATGAGACAGTTACGGTTCAGGCAAAAGTAGCGCAGAAAGATAAAGATGGCAAAAGAGTAAAAGAAGTTGTTGACGGAAAACGGGTTACCGTTTATGACACGGTAGATAAGGAAATCAAAAAAGATAATCCATCCCGTCTTCATGCGAGACGTCAGATGAAGAAAATGCTCTATACGGTAAAAGAAGTTCCGGTAGAGACAGCAGGTAGAAAAAAAGGAACAAAACAAATTGATATTACCAATCTCCTCTTTGATGAGATTGCTCCAAAGTATGCAGACCGCAATGGTGGATATACCCGAATCATTAAGATTGGGCCGCGCAAGGGCGATGCAGCGATGGAAGTTGTTATTGAGTTGGTATAAAGAATTGTGTTCAAGGGGATTGTCAGTCTGGCAGTCCCTTTTTGCATTCGCAGAGATAAAATGGCAGTGTTGGGACGGGTTCAGAATGGAGTAATTTATGATTGAGGCAAGGCATATCCGATTTGACTATATACGGCGGGATGAAAAAAAAGAAGTGATTGCGCTGGAAACAGCGTTGAAAGATGTTTCTTTCGAGGTAAAAGCGGGAGATTTTGTTGCCATTCTCGGACATAACGGTTCGGGTAAATCCACTCTGGCAAAACATATCAACGCCTTATTGGTTCCCGAAGAGGGAACCGTCTATGTCGAACATATGGACACGTCTGAGGAAGATATGAAATGGAAGATTCGTCAACGGGTGGGAATGGTATTTCAAAATCCGGATAATCAGATTGTACACAATGTGGTAGAAGAGGATGTAGGGTTTGGCCCTGAAAATATTGGCGTTCCCACAAAGGAAATATGGGAGCGGGTCGAAGACGCTTTGGAAAAAGTGGGGATGCTCATTGCGAGAAAGGAATCACCGAATAATCTGTCAGGCGGTCAGAAACAGAGGGTGGCAATTGCAGGAATACTGGCAATGCATCCGAAGTGTATTGTGCTTGACGAAGCCACCGCCATGCTCGACCCGATAGGCCGCAGGGATGTGCTGCAGGCGGTCAGGGAATTGAACAAAAAGGAAAAGATTACCGTCATATGGGTTACGCATTATATGGACGAGGTAGTAGAAGCGGATTCTGTTATCGTTATGAACAAAGGGGAAATTGCGTTAGAGGGTACGCCGAAACAGATATTTCCGCAAGTGGAGCTGTTACAGCAATACCGTCTTGACGTGCCGCAGGCAACGCTGCTCGCACATGAGCTGAGGAAACGGGGGCTGCCAATCCCAGAGGACATAATAACAGTAGAAGAATTGGTTGATGCAGTTGCGTATGCGTTAGGAAAATAGGAGGCAGGACATTGGCTATTATCATCCATCAGTTAAGTTACACTTACAGCGAGGGGACCGCCTATGAAAAAAAGGCGCTGCATGACATTAACCTGAAAATAGAACAGGGGGAGTTCATTGGTCTCATTGGACATACCGGTTCCGGCAAATCAACGTTAATTCAGCATTTGAATGGTTTATTAAAACCGACGTCAGGGAGTATTTACTTTCATGGTGAAGATATTCATGACCGCGATTACTCATTGAAGAAGTTAAGGAGTAAAGTTGGGTTGGTTTTTCAATATCCGGAGCAGCAGTTGTTTGAGAGTACAGTGATAGAAGATGTAAAATTTGGGCCGAAAAATATGGGGATGGCTCCGTTGGATGTCGATTTGCACGCCTTTGAGGCGTTGAAACAGGTTGGTATTCCGGAGGATTTATTGGATTGCTCCCCATGGGAACTATCCGGCGGACAAAAGCGGCGTGTGGCGATAGCGGGTGTTTTGGCAATGGAACCGGAGGTATTGATATTAGATGAGCCGACCGCGGGTTTAGACCCACAGGGGCGGGATGAAATACTGAACCTGCTTGACAGGCTTCACAGAGAGCGCAACATCACGATTGTGCTTGTATCGCATAGTATGGAAGACGTGGCCGAATATGTAAAACGTCTTATTGTGATGCATGAGGGAAGTGTGCGCTATGATGGAACGCCGGAGGAAGTGTTTTCCCATTACAAAGAGTTAGAAAAAATCGGGCTTTCTGCGCCGCAAATAACATATGTGATGGAGGGGCTGGCAAATCGGGGCATTGATTTGCCACATTATGCCATTACCGTTGCCGATGCAGTGGAAACCATTATGGCGTTAAAAAGGCGTTAGACAGAGGAGATTACTATGCTGCGAGATATGACAATAGGACAATTTTATCCGGTAGAATCCCCGATACATCGGTTGGATTCAAGAGTAAAGGTGGTAGGGGTTTTTCTCTATCTTATTTCCCTTTTCATTTTCCAAAAGTTTTGTGGATATGCCGTTGTGACGCTCTTTCTCGCAACTATTATTTTTCTCTCTAAAGTGCCGTTAAAATATGTGCTTCGAGGCATGAAACCGATTTTGTTTCTATTAGTTTTTACGGCGTTGTTTAATCTGTTTGGAACGCACGGCGATATTGCTTTCCAGTGGAAATTTATCAGTATAACATGGCAGGGTATACAAAAGACTCTATTCATGTCAATGCGGCTTATTTATCTTGTTATTGGTTCGTCTATGTTGACTTATACGACGACTCCGAATCAGTTGACGGATGCCCTAGAGAATTTAATGAAGCCGCTAAACAAGATAAAAGTGCCGGTGCATGAATTTGCCATGATGATGTCGTTGGCGCTGCGTTTTATTCCCATTCTTTTGGAGGAAGCCAATCGTATCATTAACGCGCAAAGTGCGCGGGGAGCGGATTTTGAAGAGGGTAAAATCTGGCAGCGGATGCGCGCTATGATATCCATTCTGGTACCCTTGTTAGTTTCCGCACTGCGCCGTGCGTATGAATTGGCAAACGCCATGGAGGCAAGATGTTATCGGGGTGGAGAGGGGCGAACGAAAATGAAGCCTCTTCGTTATCGTGCAGTCGATATTTCCGCTTATGGTATTCTTGTTTTGTATCTGCTGGCGATTATTGCCGTCAATCATTTTGTACCAATATAGGAGGAGGGGCGATGAGAAGAATACGTCTTGTTGTGGCATACGACGGAACCAATTATTCCGGCTGGCAAATGCAAAAAAATGCAACAACGATAGAAAGTGAATTAGCGGGGGCGCTGCGCAATCTTCTAGGAAAAGAAGTCCCCCTAATCGGCGCAAGCCGTACGGACGCAGGCGTACATGCGATGGGGAATATTGCAGTTTTTGATACGGACAGTAAAATTCCCCAAGACAAATTTGCCATTGCACTGAATCACTATTTGCCGGAAGATATCCGTGTCCGATATTCGGATGAAGTAACGTCTGACTATCATCCCCGATACGAAAAGACAGTGAAGACATATGAATATACGGTTTTGAACTGTGAGATTGCGCTGCCTGCTTGGAGGTTGTACTCGTATCATGTTTACCGGCCGTTGAATATTGAGAGTATGAAAGCGGCGGCAAAACTATTAGAGGGGGAACATGACTTTTCTGCTTTTTGCTCTGCCGGCAGTCAGGTCAAAAGTAAGGTGCGAACGGTATATGAGATATCCATACAGGAAACGCCGCTGTCTTTTTGCGCCGGCCACGTATTGCGCTTCCGCGTGCGCGGCAACGGTTTTTTGTATAATATGGTGCGCATTATCGTCGGCACATTATTGGAGGTGGGAATGGGGCGGCGGACAGTAGAGAGTGTACAGGAGGCGCTTGCCACCGGAGAACGACAGCAAGCAGGGCCAACGGCGCCGCCGCAGGGGTTGATGTTGGCAGAAATCCGGCATTGCGATTGTGAGAAAAAGATAGAAAAAGATAACGATTTCTAACGAATGTTGACATATGAAACAAATATGGCTAAAATAAAAATAACCGTGTTATAGAAGTCATTTATGACACCGAATTATAATGAAAGGGAAATGGAGGATTAAATGAACAACAAAATCAGAAGAACTGTAGCAAAGCTGCTTTTGGTAGTTCTTTCCATAGGTGTGTTGGAAGGGCATGCGCAGAACGATGTCCAGCAATCATTAGCAGCCAAAAAAGTTAAGGTGACATTGAAAAAGAAGCTTACATTGAAGAAGGGGAAGACTTATAAACTGAAAGCGAAAAAGACGCCGGCAAAGGCAAAGCTTACATGGAAATCATCCAAGCCGAAGATAGTGTCAGTGAATAGCAAGGGGAAAATCAAGGCAAAGAAAGTCGGAAAGGCTACGATTACGGTAACGGCAAAATACAAAGGTACAAAGAAAAAGGCAACTTGTAAAGTGACGGTGAAAGGTAAAGAAAAGAAAACTCCGGATGCAACGCCGGATAACACTACAAAGCAGTCCCCAACTTCGACGCCGCCAACGAATGACCCGACCGCTACACCGGAGCCGACAAAGACGCCGCGTCCGACGAGAAAGCCGTCCACGCCGACCCCGGAACCGGTGAAAGTTGAGTACAAAGCAGATTACGAGATTGAACTTGGCGAGAAATTAGATGCTAAGACAAAAGTGACGCCGGCAGAAGGTAAAATTGAGGATTATAACATTTCTACGACAAACGAATATGTGGCAACGGTAGATGCCAGCGGTATAATTAAATCAAACCATATTGGTAAATGTCTGCTTGTATTGACGTCAAAGGCAGATGAGACGAAGAAAGAGTCTTACAAATTATGTGTAACGGATAATTTTGTTCCGCGGGATGGATTTAATGAATACAACGAGAACATTGCGCATGGTGAAGTGAAAGATTTTAATTATCCATCACAATACCGTGAGAGTGGGCAGGGACATGCCAAGATTTATTTTCCGCCAAATTATGACCCGGGAAATAAGAAATATAACTTGCTGTTCTGTTTACATGGCGGCGGACAGGATGAGAGCTTCTGGACGTTAGGAAGACCGCTGGGACAGGGCGGATGTCACGCACAGTATATTCTCGATACGTTGTATGCCGAGAAAGAATTGTCAGACGCGATTGTCGTATTCCCGAATGGTAACATTAAATATGATAAGAACAAAGAGTATCCGAATACGGTACCGGACCCGATTATACAAAATTCGTGGAGTGATTGTTACTTATTTGAGTATGAAGTAATTTATGATTTATTACCATATATGCAGAACAATTATCCGATTGAAAAGGGTGCTGACCACACCGGTGTATGCGGTTTGTCCATGGGATGTGGCGAAGCGATAGAGATTGGTTTGAAGCATCCGGATTTGTTCCATCATATGGGCTTCTTCTCGGCAGGACCTTTCGCTTCTACCAAACAGACGATTGTGACAACAAAAGAGGATGCAGAACGAATTAACAAAGAGATTAAACTTTGCTTCTTTATTACCGGTCAGTACGACCATATGATGGATGACAGCGGAAGAAGATTTGTTAATAATTGTGATTCACTTGGTATGAACAGTATGTTCTTTGAAGTAAAGAGTACGGGCCATGATGACAGATGTTGGGACCGTGCGCTGTACGCTTTTATGAAACATGCATTTAAGTAAGTTCCTGTTTCACGTAAGATGGATTGGGTAAGATGGATTGAAAGAAATTTCTTGACAGTGGGGAACGAATATTATATACTGTTTTAGTATGACGTGAAAATACCAAATCCAATGCCCCGGTAACGGTATTTTAACATATTAAAAGGAAACAAATGCTGATTTTGCTCCTGTGGACAGGGAGGATGGTCGGCAGAACGAAATAAGGAGGATTCCAAGGATGAAAAGTTTTATGGCAAGCCCATCCACAGTGGAAAGAAAATGGTATGTAGTAGACGCTGAAGGAAAAACTTTGGGGCGTCTTGCATCTGAGGTTGCAAATGTTTTAAGAGGAAAGAACAAACCTATCTACACACCTCACATTGATACAGGTGATTATGTAATTGTTGTTAATGCTGAGAAAATTAAAGTAACAGGTAAAAAATTAGACCAGAAGATTTATTATCACCATTCAGAATATGTAGGCGGTATGAAAGAGACTACATTAAAAGAGATGATGAATAAAAAACCGGAATTTGTTATTACTCACGCAGTAAAGGGCATGCTTCCAAAGGGACCTTTGGGACGTCAGATGCTTACAAAACTGCATGTATATGCAGGTCCTGAGCACAAACATGCAGCGCAGAAACCGGAAGCATTAGATATTTAATGAGGTGTAGAAAGGAGAGATAACATTGGCTAGTTCAACATTTTATGGAACAGGAAGAAGAAAATCCAGTATCGCTCGTGTATACCTTACACCAGGTACCGGTAAAATTACAGTAAATAAAAAAGACATAGATGACTACTTCGGTCTTGATACGCTGAAGATTATTGCACGCCAACCATTAGAAGCGACCAATACCGCAGATAAATACGACGCTAAAATTACAGTAAAAGGCGGCGGATTTACCGGTCAGGCAGGCGCTATCCGTCATGGTATCGCACGTGCGCTGAATGAGGCAGATGCTGATTTCAGACCAATCCTTAAGAAAGCGGGTTATCTGACTCGTGATTCGAGAATGAAAGAGCGTAAGAAGTATGGTTTGAAAAAGGCTCGTCGTGCACCACAGTTCTCGAAGAGATAATCTGCAGTCAACGCGATTGCGAGAAAAAACCGGTTTTACAAGGGTTACAGAGGTTGTGGAAAGTTGTCAGATGTGTTGGACTTCAAATGGTATGCAACACATATGCAGCACGAATATCAATGATATGTATAGGACATTTTCAGAGAAATCTGGGAATGTCCTTTTTTGTGCGTTTCTTAGATTCGATTAATCGCATTTACAAGCGCCTTAACATCAAAGTGGGTATATGCTTTCTCGGTCAAAGTTATTGCACCGGAGTGCCCCACAATCTTCTTGATAATGGTCTGATTGACACCGGCTTTTGCTAGCATGGGAATACATGTGTGCCTGTAACAATGTAGTGTACGGTCAATCTTAAGTTGATCCATCAATGGATGGAAGTAGCTGTCATAATCATTTCACAAGGAAAAGAGATAGATATTATGCCGCAAAATTACAATCCCGAATTTAAAAAGAAGTTTGTCCGCCTCCGTCTGGAGGAGTTTCGTACAGACCATGCAAATCAGAAATGGTGTACCGATTTCACACATCTGTTCTTGAAAAATGGAGAAGCGCGCTATAACTGCAGCATCCTTGACCTATATGACCGGAGAGTCATGGCAAGCGTGACAGATCACCAGCGACCAAGGTTCCCAATATACATCGAAAGCGTTTGTGGAATTCTAGCGAATCTGTCCATGTGACTCAGAGTATGAGCAAAGCAGGAGTTAACTACGACAATGCTCCCATCG
Organism: uncultured Eubacterium sp.; assembly: GCA_910589595.1. GTDB lineage: Bacteria > Bacillota > Clostridia > Lachnospirales > Lachnospiraceae > Eubacterium_F. The sequence continues at coordinate 13,403 of CAJUTM010000005.1, read as the reverse complement.
AGGGGTATTTTAACACTCTGAAAAACGACTGCGTTAATCTGTACGAGAGGAATCTGTTGGAGAGTATCGGACAGGCGGTTGAAAAGATTAGAAGTGGGTTTGGCAGATAGAATTGAAAATGTAGTAGCCATATGTAATGGCTACTACGCTTTGTGTGGGTATATTTATAATCCCAAAGCTTCGAGAGGAAGTATATCAAAGAAATAAGGACAACTTTGTTCTTCCATATAGTCAAAATAGTCTTTGTATTTTTTATTATTAAACCAATTAGAAGATAGTAAGTAAATATAAACGACGTGAAAACCAATAGGAGTTAATAGTTTTTCATATTCACGTTTTTTGAATAGAAAGGTTGATAATTTTTCATCAACTGAACCATTAGTTTGTTGGAATTTTTTTTCGATGATGTAAACGGTACGGTTTTCCAAATTCACAAATGCTTCATCGGGATCCCAGCGTTTGGAATTATACTGTAAATAATTAATGTTATAATTTCTTAAAAATACAGTAGAAAATTTTGATTTGTTTACGGAGTGCCCAATTAGTATGTTATTCTTGTATACATCATATTGATTACAAATTTGAAAACCGGCATGAATTAAGGCATCATTTAATGATGTGGTCTGTTCAAAATGTAATCCGTTTCTGTTGGTTTGGGCTCCACCACCGAATCTGTTTGGGTTTCTTGACATAGATTATACCTCCTTAAAAAATTCACTTATTTCAACACCAAGTACATTTGCAACTTGATTTAAAACAGAAATGGATAAACTTTTATTGCATCCGGCAGCTTCGATTTTAGATAGATAGCTGATGCTGATTTTAGCTTGTTCTGCTAGTTGTACCTGTGTTAATTTAGCTTGTTCTCTGTAATATTTTATATTTGAACCTATAACACAATATAGGTCGGTATCGTTATTAAAAAGCATACAAACACCTCTTTCACTATCTGTGAATATTATCTCATGAGACGGATTTTATATAAATTCACTTATTGTGAAAGAATGTTGGTATGGATTTTTACAAAGATATGAGTTACAATAATATAACCGATAAAAAGAAGGAGGAATATCTCTAATCCCGGTGAATGGATCTTAGATCAATTTATGGGTAGTGGAACAACCTTAGTCGAGGCGAAGCTACTCAATCGTAATGCGGTAGGTGTTGACATCAATCCGCAATCTGTTTCGCTCTCTGAAACAAATTTACAATTCCAATGTGAAACAAATTCAAAAATATTTACACGAAATGGCAGTGCTGCGAATTTACATTTTATCAAAGATAATCGCATTGACTTTATTTGTACACATCCGCTCTATGCAAATATCATTAAGTACAGTAAAGGGATAGAAGGGGATATTTCCTTGTTTGGTGTAGAAGCGTTTTTGACAGAAATGAGCAAAGTAGCGGAGGAATCCATTCGTGTATTGAAAGAAGTAGATTGCTTCACAAAAGTGAAAGTACTAGTTGTTATTTTGAATGTTTGCAAGTATAATGGATATGTAAAGAATTGTCCATTTGCGGACATAGGGAAGAGGGATCGTCAATGAGTAATTCAAGTGTCGCTCCGTTTGTGAAATGGGCTGGTGGTAAGCGTCAGTTACTTCCACAGATAAAGGAAAGAATGCCTGAAAAGTATAATAATTATTTTGAGCCATTTGTGGGTGGCGGTGCGGTAATATTTGAACTGTTACCTGCAAATGCGCTAATAAATGATATAAATAAAGCACTAATAAATACATACAAACAGATATGCAGTGCACCGAATGCATTCTTGAAGGCTGTAAACAAACTTGATGCGGAAATGTGGGATGACGGTAAGGAATACTATTATTCTCTCAGAGAGCATTACAATGACAAGCTGATGAAAGCAGAGTATGATGTGGAATTGGCTGCATTGTTTGTATTTATTAATAAGCATTGTTTTAATGGTTTGTATCGGGTAAATGGCAAAGGATTATTTAATGTTCCGTATAACAATAGCCGTAGGGCTTCTGTTGAGGAAGAGGTTATTATGGCTATTTCAAAGTACTTGCAGGGAGTAACTATTATAGATGGGGATTTTGAAGCAGCTTGCAAGCATGCAAAGAAGAGCGATTTTGTATTTATGGACAGCCCATATGCTCCATTGAATCCTACATCCTTCGAGTCATACACAAAAGAGGGATTTGATATAGAAAGCCATAAGCGACTGGCTAACCTTTTTGATGAATTAACAGTTAGAGGTTGTTATTGTATGCTCACAAATCATAATACAGACTTGATTAATGAGTTGTATGGTAACAAAGGTTACAGAATAGATGTTGTAAGTGTAAAGCGTATGATTAATTCAGATGCATCTAACAGGGTTGGCGAAGAGGTGATCATGTGCAATTATTGAGGAGTCGAGATAATGGAAAACTTATTTACAAAGAAAGTGCCATTATATTTCGAGACAGAAGAATCGCAGTTAATATTAGATGATTCTTTTAAAATTCTAACAAAAATGGAACCGGAATCTGTGGATATGATATTTGCAGATCCACCTTACTTTTTGAGTAATGATGGCATTACATGTCAGGGTGGAAAGATGGTTTCAGTAAATAAAGGCTTATGGGATAAGCTTTCGGAAAGTGGAACCAGCGTCCAAGAAAAACACAAGTTTAACAGAAAGTGGATTAAGTTATGTAAGAAAGTACTAAAGCCGAACGGCACGATTTGGATATCAGGAACACTACACAATATATATTCAATTGGTATGGCATTGGAGCAGGAAGACTTCAAGATAATCAACAACATAACATGGCAGAAAACAAATCCACCACCAAACTTAGCATGCCGATGCTTCACACATTCTACAGAAACTATTCTATGGGCAAAGAAGAATGATAAGAAGTCTCGACATTTTTTTGATTATAAGAAAATGAAGAAAATGAATGGTGGAAAGCAGATGAAGGATGTCTGGACAGGTGCGTTGACGAAACCTTCGGAGAAAACAGAAGGCAAGCATCCTACACAGAAGCCAGAATATTTGCTGGAAAAAATTGTATTGGCATCTACGGAGGGGGGACAAGTTATTTTGGATCCTTTTTGCGGTTCTGGAACTACCGGAGTAGAGGCTATACGATTTGGACGGAAGTTTATTGGAATAGATGTAAGCGAAGAATACTTGGAGATATCTAAGAGAAGATTGGAGAAGGTAGCGAATGATAAAGAGAAATTTTGATGAATGGCTGAGTAAGTTTAGACCAAGTATATCAAGTTATGATTACTATATCGACTTTGAAAAAGTCGTAAGAAATGTAGATAAAATCAAGGTTGAGTTGAATATCTTGAATTCATTGATTGGTTCTAAAAATATTGAAGAAGATTTTGAGAAGATAGTGACAAAGTATCCGGAAACATTGCAATGCGTTCCGTTACTGCTTGCGGTGAGAGGGCATGAAGTTTATGCACAGGATGAAGAAGGTGCGTTTTTGTATAATTTCAAGAAGATGAATTATGGTGTGAAGCAGTATATGGTATTCATGTGTAAGACTGGGTTGTTTGATATGATTGCAAATCATTTGGTAAACAATCTTGTGGATTATGTTTTGGGGATTGAAACAGGATTGGATTCTAATGGTCGTAAGAATCGTGGCGGTCACCAAATGGAAGATTTGGTTGAAAAGTACATCGTGGCAGCAGGATTTGAAAAGAATGTGAATTACTTTAAGGAAATGTATCTTAAGGATATTGAAGAAAAGTGGAATATTGATTTATCTGCACTTTCTAATCAGGGTAAGGCTGCTAAGAGATTTGATTTTGTAATCAAGACGGATAAGATGATTTATGGTATTGAAACAAATTTCTATGGCGGTGGTGGCTCAAAACTAAATGAAACTGCAAGAAGTTATAAAATGCTTTCACAAGAAGCTGATACTATAGATGGATTTACTTTTGTGTGGTTTACGGATGGAATTGGCTGGAAGAGTGCGAGAGGTAATCTAAGAGAAACATTCGAGGTCATGGATACGATTTACAGTATTGATGACATGGAGAATGGTGTGATGAAAGAAATATTTGTATAGGGAGGCATGGAAATGAATTTTAGAGAAATGACGGATTCTGAGCTGGCTAATGTAATGGTAAATTATATTGGACGAGTGGAACATCTTTTGCATATTATTGAAAAGTATTTAGATGGAACTGATTGTATTTCAGCATCACAGATAAAGGATGAATATGCTGATTTGAAAGACGAAATGAGAGAAGATGTACATTACTTAAGTTTAAAGCAAAATTCAGAGGGAAGCAATTTGTATAAAGGAGCTTTTGGACCAAGTATTAGAGAAGCTGTGGCATTTGGGTTTATGGTTCCTACCAATGCTACTGTAAATCAAATGATGTTTAATACTGTTGCTGAAGCACATTATAAATTAACGAAATACTATTCGTTAGAGGAATGGGGAGCACTGATATAGTAGTATTATAAACAATTAAATAGCTTGCACTTACTTAGAGAAGATATGTTGTCAATAGCATGTGTAAAAAAGCGTAGTATTTGAAAAGCTTGAAGGGACAGATAAAAAATGATATTAAGCGTAAGCCGCAGAACAGATATCCCCAATTATTATTCGGAGTGGTTTTTTAATAGAATAAAAGCAGGTTGCGTATATGTTAGAAATCCAATGAATGCACGTCAGGTAAGTAAGATTGATATAACACCGGAAGTAGTTGATTGTATTGTATTTTGGACGAAGAATCCGCAGCCAATGCTTGACAGGTTAGATGAACTCGCTTCGTATGATTACTATTTTCAGTTTACATTGACCGGATATGGAAAAGACATAGAGCGAAATGTTCCTCATAAAAAGGAGAAGATGATTCCGATATTTCAGGAGTTGTCGGAAAAAATAGGAATGAACAGGGTGATATGGAGATATGACCCTGTTATTTTTACAAATCAGTATACTAAGGAATATCATTTAAAGGCGTTTGAACAAATTGCGACAGCGCTTCGAGGATATACCGAGAAGTGTGTTATAAGTTTTGTTGATGTATATGCAAAGAATAAGAAAAATATGGAATTACTTGCTCCGTATGAGGTTGATACAACTGAGTTATTAGAGTTCTCAAAGAAAATTGCTGTTATTGCAAAGGACAACGGAATGACGGTGGGGAGTTGTGCGGAGAGGATAGATTTGCACGAGTGCGGTATTGAACACAATTGTTGTATAGATAAAAACCTCATAGAAAGCATAATCGGGTGTAAGCTCAAAGTGAGTAAAGACAAAAATCAGCGTCAGGAATGCGGGTGTATGGAAAGCGTTGAAATCGGCACATATAATACATGTAAAAACGGTTGTAAGTATTGCTATGCAAATTACAGTGAAGAAAGTGTTGCAAAGAGCTGTAGTCAGTATAATTTAGAATCACCAATCTTGTGCGGAACACTTGATGAAAAGGATAAGATAACAGAGAGAAAAGTAAAATCTTTAAAAGAGCAGGATAGCAAATAGTATTTATACGCAGTGATTCCACCAGCAGTTGAATTGATAAAAGAAACTCCCTATTCTGGTTATTGAATGTTGGCTGTAAGGCAAGCTATTATAAAATAAAAACGGAGGTATTGGGGATGCTTAACGGTATCAAAGTTGGAAATTTTATAATGGAAAAGCGCAAGTCCCTTTGTATGACGCAGCGGCAGTTGGCAGATAAGTTAAATGTTTCTTTTCAGGCAATATCGAAATGGGAGAATGGTACGGTTTATCCCAGTATTGAAATATTGAGAGATTTGGCGATTGTGTTAGAGGTATCGGTTGATGATATCTTAGCTGGAAGTGAAAGAGAGGTAGACAGCTTATCATACAGTAAGGCAGGAATTGATATTACTTATACAGACGTTATCAAGAAAGAAATGGCTAAGCACCTGAATACGAAAGACAGTCGGGTTTTAAATGGTTTGGGGCCATTTGCCTCTCTATATGATATTAAGTTTCCAAATATGGAAAATCCTATTTTAGTATTAAAGTCGGAAGAACCGGGTTCAAAACAAAAGCTTGCCATGGAGTATGGATACACAGAATCTATTTGCCATGACATGATTAATCATTTGGTGAACGATATTGTGGTTATGGGAGCAAAACCATTGGCGGTGTTGGATACGATAGTATGTGGAAAAGCAGAAAAGGATACGATAAAAACATTAGTAAAGGGTATATCAGATGCTTGTAGAGACAATGAATGTTCCCTTGTGGGAGGAGAAACATCGATTCAGCCATTGGTTGTAGAAGCGGGAGTGTATGTGTTGACGTCAAGTATTGTCGGCATTGTTGAAAAATCAGAAGTAATTGACGGTTCTGCGATTGAAGAAGGAGATGCTGTTTTGGCAATTGCATCAAACGGCTTACATACAAATGGGTATTCGTTAGTAAGATTGTTGATGGATAAAACGCCACAAATTAAATTGGATAAAATAGATAAGCTAACTTTTATAGAGCAGATTATGAAGCCACATACGCCGTATTACAAATCAATGAAAGGCTTGTTTCATAAAAATGTTATACATGGGATGGCACATATCACAGGCGGCGGCATAGAGGGAAATCTGTGCAGAGTGATTCCGGATGGATTGAAAGCTAAAATAGACTTGTCAAAGTTGAAGATATTGAATATATTCAAATATATTCGTAATAATGGGAATATCAGTGATGAGGAGATGCTTCGTACATTTAATTGCGGGGTAGGCTTCAATGTTGTGGTTTCTCAAAAAGATAAGGATGCTGTCATGAAACATATCAATCAGTTCTATGATTGTTACGAGATTGGAATAATAGAAGCGGGAGAATGTAAAGTAAAATTTGATAAGCGGATTAATTGGCTGTAGTTGCAGAGAGGATGTAGTATCATGAAATTAGACGGTATTGAGTGGATTTTCTTTGATATGGGCTCAACTCTGATTGATGAAACGTTGGCGATGGCACATCGGATTAGGGAGGTTATTGAAGGAACCGAGATAACTTTCGAACAGTTTACACAGAAGAAAATTTTTTATGCAAAACAGAATAAACCGGCAGATTTGGAAACAATAAAATTCTATGGTTTGACAAAGACTCCTTAGCACAAGGAAGATGAGCGCTTGTTTCCGGATACAATAGAGTGTTTGCAAGAGTTACATGAATATTATAAGATAGGAATTATTGCAAATCAGTCATTGGGCAGTAAGGAGCGTTTAGAGAGATTTGGAATATTGAAGTATATTGATGTCATTGTGGCTTCTGCTGAGGAAGGTGTTGAAAAGCCGGATAAGCGTATTTTTGAGATTGCCTTGAAGCGGGCAGAATGTGAACCGGAACAGGCTGCTATGGTAGGCGACAGGCTTGACAACGATATTGTGCCCGCCAATGGGATTGGTATGTATACCATATGGATTAAACAAGGAGACTGGAAAGATGCGTCTCCAAGAGAAGTACAAGAACAGCCGGATATGACAGTGGAGAGTTTGAGTGAACTTTGCCGGAAAGTTTTGTAGTTGCGAATAGAACGGGAATGTTAATATAGATACAAATATAGATGCACATAATAAAATGAAGAAAGGCTTGATTTAATGAATTTTCATTTTGATGAAACATTGGCAGAGAAATATGAAAGTAAGACGCAGAAAATAAGGGTAATGAGTGAAAATTGGGTTGGGAACAATATGTTTTGTCCCTGTTGTGGTAATCCGCATTTACTTGAATTAGAAAACAATGAACCGGTTGCAGACTTTAAATGTGATAATTGTTGTGGAGTGTTTGAATTAAAGAGCAAAGAAGGTAATATAGGGAAAAAGATTAATGATGGTGCATATTCAACAATGATTAGGAGAATAACGAGTATAACGAATCCTGAATTATTTATTTTGCAGTATTCTTCAATTATATTGTAACAGATTTGATTTTGATTCCTAAATTTTTCTTTGTTCCACAAATAATTGAAGAAAGAAAACCACTTGCTTCTACAGCCCAGCGTGCGGGATGGAGAGGGTGTAATATTTTATATTCTAAGATTCCACAACAAGGGAAAATAGATATAATTACAAATGGAATAGTAAGGCCTGTAGAACAAGTAGTCGAAAAGTATACTAGAATAAAAAAGTTAGAAACCAGAAATATTAGTTCGAGATGCTGGTTATTAGATGTACTTAGCTGTGTTAATGATATAACAACTAATCAATTCTGTTTGCAGGATGTATACAAATATATCGAAGTATTGCAAAAAAAAACATCCGCATAATCATCACGTCAAAGAAAAAATACGTCAGCAGTTACAGTTTTTAAGAGATAAAGGCTTTATTGAGTTTTTAGGTAGGGGATATTATAAAAAGACATTTTGATAAAGTGATTACAGTGCAGACATCAAGACAGTGTGACTGCTGTGCCACACATTTAACAAGAGTTAAAACAATTTTTAGATTGCGGCCTTAAAGTGCTTGTACTTCCTGCGCTGCGTTTCAGAATGGAAATTATTATGCAATAACAGGTAATCCCCTCCGCTGTGTGCAAACCCTGTTGAGTTGAAAATCACAGGAAATTATGGTAAAATGGGACCAGATTTACAAAGGGAGGAATACAAATGAAAATATATCCGGACTATTATAAACAATTCAGATGCATAGGCAAAAACTGTATCAGTACATGCTGTGCCGGTTGGGATATAGACTTTGATTCGGAAACTGTAGACTTTTACAGAAGCCGAACCGACGCTTTTGGAGAGTTTTTGAATAAAAATATAGAGGAAAAGGATGGGACAGCAATGGTTATTATGCCGGAAACAAAACGCTGTCCCTTTTTGGATGAAGATGGGTTATGTCGTGTTTACCAAAATTACGGTGAAGAGCACATGAGCATGACCTGTAAAAATTTTCCTAGACGCAGACGGCTGTTTAATAATCATGCGATATGTTCTATGTCGCTTTCCTGTGAGGGGCTCCTTCAGTTGTTGTATGATTGGCCGCAAATGGTCACAATCGTTACGGAGGGTAGTATTTCCATGGAAACCATGGGAGATTTACGGATAAAAGAGCTTTTCTGGTTTCTTAGCAGCGGGTGCCGGCTGCTTCAGGATACTTCGGTACCGCTTGGGGTTGCGTTGGGAGCCGTTATTTATACAGGGATTGAGGCGGGGAAATATTATGAGAAGCATGATTTTGAGCAATTCGAATCCGTCGTTTACCGGATGCCGGAGATAACGCAGCAATTTCTTCAGTCAGGGGAGGAGCTCGCGGCCGGAGAAATGATGGAATCCGGTCAACAGTTGATTTTTAACATTGTCGATACATTTTGCCAAATTGTACGTGAATGGGATGTGTTTGGTGCAGAAAAATTTCTGTGGCCATCTTACGTTTTTGGGTATACCGACAGGGAAAGGAAACAATATATCCGCACTTGTCTGGCGAATCAGAACAGGGATTTGGGGCATAGAAATTTTTGGCGTAAATTGGCTGTCGCCTGTTTTTTTGGACATGCCAGCGCACTGGGAGCTGAGGATTGCGAGTCGATTTTCCTGCAGGACATGTGCATTTATCTGATTCTGGCGAAAGTGATGCCGCTGACATGGGGATGTTCGGAGGCTCGGGATACCAGACAGTATTTTTGCAGACTGAGTATGATTGCAAGGCAGTTTGAGCAGAACAAAATAGTTCAAAAGTTTATATGGCCAGTGATTCAGGAACTGTTTGAGCCGGATGTATTTTCTTTTACGATTGCATTTATGACGCTTTTTGATTGATAGGATATAGGAAAGGGGATTTAGGGATGAAACTACTATATGGAACATGCAATTCAGCGAAATTATCTTCCATGAAAAAACGGCTTGAAATATTGGGGATAGAATTAACAGGTCTCAATGACTTGAAAGAAAAAGGTGCCGTGATTCCGGAAGTATGCGAAGATGGAAAGACGCCTCTTGAAAATGCGAGGCAGAAAGCGATTGCATATTATAATGAATTTCATATGCCGGTATTTTCATGTGATTCCGGTTTATATTTTGATAATGTGCCGGATGAAATTCAACCGGGGGTACATGTACGGAGGGTAAATGGGGTGTCTCTGTCCGATGAGCAAATGATAGAATACTATTCCGGTTTAGTGAAACAATATGGAAATCTCATGGCAACATATAAAAATGCAATTTGTTTTGTATTGGACGAAAATCATATTTACGAATCCATGGATTCATCGCTAGAAAGCGGAAAGTTTATTTTAACAGATAAACCTCACAGTACAATAAAGAAAAAGGGTTTTCCTTTAGATAGTATATCTATTGATATAAAAACCAATCAATACTTCTATGATTTGCCGCCAAAGAAAGAAAAAAAGGACGTGGATAAAGATGGGTTTCTGGCGTTTTTTCAAAATGTGTTAGATATCGGACAGGATAAAAAGTAATTTTTATCCCTAATACCGCAATTCGGGAACAGCGCATTATAATATAATGTATTATATTATAACTGACACTTGAAAAATGGAAGGTGATGGTTATGAATCGGGTATTACATTATATTGAAGAGCATTTAAAAGAGCCATTGGATATTAAGCGGCTGGCGTCCGTTGCCGGATATTCACAATATCATTCTATTCGACTATTTAAGTCACACACGAATGAAACGGTTATGGAGTATGTGTGCAGAAGAAAGTTAATCAGGGCAGCGGAAGATATTGCAGCAGGTATGCGTATTATTGATGTGGCATTTCAATATGGCTGGTAATCCCATAGCGCTTTTTCAAAGTCTTTCAATCGAGAATTTGGATTTTCGCCATCACTTCTCAGAACAATGACATTAGAACTTGATTCTATACTAGGAGGCGGTAGTATGAGAGATATTTTTCTAACAAGCACAGAAGTTGGCGCCAGCAAAGAGGAGCTGTTACAACAGTTGCAATTAGCCCTTGAAGAAAATGCAATAGTGATTAGCGGAGAACAGTTAAATCATCATTATCGGACAGCATGTGAAGCATATGAGGGAAGAAAGCGGTATTCCGGTGAAGAATATGTGACCCATCCGATAAACGTTGCGATTTTATTGACTGAGCTTGGAGCTGATGCAGATACTATTTTGGCAGGTATGTTTTGTGATGTGGCGGCAAAAGGCGATATAAGTAAAGTAAAAAACAAGTTGCCGGAGAGCGTGTGGAGAATTGTAGAAAGGCTTGATGAAAAGGAACTCAACTTAAACGATATGCCGGATGAGTCCACTCTAATCAGGCTTGCAGAGCGTCTACACAATATGAGGACAATAGAATTTATAGATGACAGCAAAAAGGAAGAAAAAGTAAAAGAAACAATAGAACTATATATGCCTTTGGCTAGAAAGGTGAATAACCGCAAGCTAATAGATGAACTGAATGATTTGGCAATGAAATACAAGGTGTAGAAGAGAGAGCCGACTATATAAGAGAGGAGTTAGACAAGATAAAGGCATTATATTTTAAATAGAACGGATTCTGCCCCTTGCCAATCACAAAGACATCCATTATAATAAAAATGTTCCCGAATTTTTGCGACTGATGGGGAACAGATAAAGGAAGAAATAAGGAGATAAAAAATGAAACGATTTGTGACGATAGTAATGACGCTGACTCTTGTTGTATGTTGTCTTAGTGCCTGCGGCAGTTCCGCTTCATCGGACACGGACTTTTCATCTGGTACTCATCATGCCGAGATGAAAATAAAAGATTATGGCACGGTTAAGTTGGAATTGGATGCAGATACGGCGCCGGTTACGGTGGCAAACTTTGCGAAACTGGTAAATGAGGGTTTTTATGACGGACTGACCTTTCACCGGATTATAAAGGATTTTGTCGTACAGGGCGGAGACCCGAAAGGAGACGGAACCGGGGGCTCGAAAGAAACTATCAAAGGAGAATTTGAAAGTAACGGTGTCGACAATAACATTTCCCACAAAAAAGGGGTAATTTCCATGGCACGTTCGAATGATTATGACAGTGGCAGCTCCCAATTCTTTATTGTGTTAAAAGACAGCACATATCTGGACGGACAATATGCGGCGTTTGGCAAGGTGACGGAAGGGATGGAGCATATAGATAAAATTTGTGCAGATGTAATTGCCAAAGGAACACAGGCTGTTTCGCAGCAGGGAGCGGTACAAAAAGACCAACAGCCAGTGATTGAAAGTATTAAAATGACTGATTAATAGATTTTTAAAGAGGAGCGGAAAATCCGCTCCTTTTTTTACGGTGCGTCACAACATCATAAAATAACAATATTAGCGCATGATAAATCGTCCGCCAGATTATATAACGTACCGCTTGTCAGTCCGACAACGGTCGGGCGCAACACGGCGTGCGGTATATTTTCAACGACTTTTGCATCTTCGCCGTTACTCAGTTGGACTATCGTATCAACCGGATACAAAATGACGCTTTCCATGAAACTACGCATGGCAGTGATATCTAACTCGGCGGTCATAGACATAATCATTTCAACGGCAGTGCGCTGGGAAAACGACTTTTTGTAAGGCCGCTCTGTCACAAGCGCGTCGTAAACATCTGCTACGGAGAGAATTTTTGCGTATGGGCATATTTTATCTTCCTGATAGCCAAAAGGATATCCGTTGCCATTCATCTTTTCATGGTGCTGCAGGACGGCAAGTGAAACCGGTACGGGAATTTCTTTTTTGTGTTTGAGGATTTCATATCCGAGTTCTGAATGCTTTTTCATCACTTCAAATTCTTCGTCTGTGAGACGCGCCGGTTTATTTAAAATGTCCGGCGGTATTTTGGCCTTGCCCATATCATGCAGGAGACCGGCAATCCCGATATGATAGACATCCTGTTCTGACATGTCCAGATTGCGGGCAATTACCATAGATATTGTGGCAACGTCAACGCTGTGTTTAAATGTATATTCATCACTTGTTTTCAAGGCGCTGATATCGACTGCCAGAGCATTGTTATTATTAATGGCTTTAATCAAGTCGTTTGTGATTTTGGTTGATGTCGTAGTAAACTCCGGAGAATCGGAATTGTTATACAAATATTGAATCCCCTCGGATACACGCTTTTTTACACTTTCTGACAAATGTACTTTAGCGGGGTCTTCGGTTCGGTGCTTTTCGATATTATGGCGCACTAAAGGAGGAAGAGGTGCTTCTTTCTTTTCCGGTTCCACATCCTCTTCGCCCTCACTTATGTATACACCGCGAATACCACGATTGTGCAGCGCCTCAATTGTATAGGCATCCAAAATGGAGCCGCGGACAATTAAAGTGCGGTCCATGCGGTCAATCACGGATTGGTCAATTCTCATGCCTTCCTTTAATTTGGAAGTGCGGACATAATAGTGCTTTATCATTGTGTTTTCTATCTCTCCTTACACTTATCTGAAAATAGGCAATTGCGAAACAAGTTCAAAATCTTGATTCCAATAGGGCAAAGGCCCGG
>CAJUTM010000004.1 GCA_910589595.1 uncultured Eubacterium sp. | reverse complement strand
ACCGGGCCTTTGCCCTATTGGAATCAAGATTTTGAACTTGTTTCGCAATTGCCTACCGAAAAGCAGGCGTTTCATTCCATATGCACGAAAAACGGATTTTTTCTGCCGATATAAAAAGTGTAACGATAAAAGTTTATTACTGTCGTTCGGAACAGAAGTTGAGGTGATAAATTTTGAATATCGCTGTAGCGGATGATGAGAGAGTGATACGGGAGCAGGTAGGCGCTCTGATAGCAAAACAGATACCGGACTGTTGTCCGGACTTCTATGCAACGGGTGAAGAACTGCTTGGCGCAGAAAAACGGTTTGACATCGTTTTTCTTGACATACAGATGGATGGCATGGACGGGATTGAGACGGCGAGGAGTCTGCGGGAAAGACAGGATGACATTGTACTGATATTTATTACCGGCAATCGGGAGTATGTGTTTGAAGCTCTTGATTTGTATGCATTCCATTACCTGTTAAAGCCGGTAGCCGAAAGCAAGTTCAGGGAAGTGCTGGAACGGGCGGTGGGAGAGGTGTCAAAAAGGAGAGCAAAGAGGGAACTTTTTATTAAAAAGAAAAACCTGACGCTGAACCAGAGTGACATTCTCTATATTGAGAGCAGGGCAAAAAAAGTGGCAATCCATACAGCCGGAGCAAAAGGCGTCATAGAAATCTATGCGACAATGGAAGAACTGGCGGGGCAGCTCGGGGAAAATTTTTACCGCAGCCATCGGGCGTATCTTGTGAACATGGCACACATTACGGAATATGACAATGACAGCATAACCATTTCAAACGGCGATAAAGTCTGGCTGACAAAGAAGAAATACGGGGAGTTTGTAAAGGCATATATGTGGTATTTGCAGAATGGGGGGATTCCCGATGTATGAAACAATGGAGCTGTTATATATGGCTGTCGTTCTTTTTCAGGGATACTGCCTGCAATATTTTTTGGGCAGCTTTCTGGAAAGCCGCTGGAAGAGCCGGTGGAATGGTTTGTGTGTGGCAGTTTTGTATACGGCGGGACTGTATGGAATATCGCAGATGTTTCATACGGCTTCCGTCACAAGATACGATGATTATTGGGAGACTGTGTGGAAAATGGCATTGTCACTCTGCCTTTTATTTGTTCTCGCCATCTGCTTTTATAAGGCGTTTCGCCCCATTTCGGTTTTTCTTATCGCAGCTTTTCAGGCGGTGGCAGATATCGGCAGGCATGCCGCAGTTATTTTGCTGGCGAAGCTGGGAGACAGCGTCATTGATATATGGAACTGTTGTATAGAGAAAGGGATAATCAAATCCGACAAAGCTCTTATGCTGACACTGAACGGCAGTATTCTGGCAGTACAAATTCTTCAATATCTGTCGATTGCCCTGCTAATCTGCGTATCGTTGAGAAAAATCGTGCGGGATTTTAAGGAAAAGGATTATGAAATCCGCAGGACGGAGCTGTTGTTTCTGCTTACGCCGTCTGCCGTCGGACTGTTTATCTGTCTGCTGCTGCGGATTATTATGGTTACACTGGAAGACAAGGTGCCGAAAATGCTGTATGACAGATATCCCATTTTGCTTGTTGTACTTCCGGCAATTCTGCTGTTATCCCTGCTTTCTATTTTGTACGGGGTAAAGCTGTTTCAGGATATGATTTACCGCAACAAGGAAAAAAGCGAGAGGGTCATACTGAAAAATCAGCTAAGAGGCATGCAGGAACATATCGAAGAAATGGAGCGCATTTACTCTGAAATACGTGGCATGAAGCACGATATGAAAAACACCCTTGCGGTAATCCTGCAGCTCTCGCGGGAAGAGGGGAAACTACAGGAATATCTGGCTGATTTAAACCGCACGTTTGAGCGCTTGGATATGCATTTTTGTACAGGGAATACCGTAGCGGATATTTTGCTCAATATGAAATACCATGAGGCGGTACGCCTGATTCCGGATTTGCAAATGGATACGGACAGGTTGTTGTTTCCGCAGGACTTAAAAATCCACAGCTACGATATCGGTATCATTCTTGGCAATGCGGTCGACAATGCTGTGCGGGCGTGCAGGAGATTGAAAGAGAAAGAGCCGGAGGCCAATGCTTTTATCCGCTTTTCATCTGTGCAGAAAGGAAATTTTCTTGTGCTGAAAGTGGAAAACAGTTTTGACGGAAAACTTGTGAGGAGGCCGCGGGAGTATTTTCCGGCAACGGATAAAGAGGATAAAGAAAATCATGGAATGGGGTTCACCAATATTAAAAATACGGTAGAGAAATATAAGGGAACAATGGATTATATGGTAAAAGACAGGGTGTTCATTCTGTCGATGATGATGAAAAACGACACACAGGGCGCTTATGAACAGGAAAGGGGAAAGGAATGACAGATTTTAGTGTAACAGACAGGCTGTGGCAGTACGGGATAGGCAGCCGTGGCGAAACAAAGAGGAATGCCGTCGGAGGATTTAAAGAAATTGCGGCGGCAAAGGCAGCAGAGAGAGGAGCTTATGCAATGAGAATGACAGGAGCCGCGGATTTTAAAACTGCTTTTCCGCAATATGATGTCATCACTCATGTAGGCAATGCCAATATTTCTACTGGCAACTGGCAGAGAAACGATTTTCCTTTTTGGAAGTATTTTGACAGGGATACAGGCGCGGATGCCCTAAATGACTGGAAGCCGCAAGGGCCAAATCCATCGCAGCTGCGCAGCGACTTGCAGAGGAATTATAACAGTGTGGGGGCCGGACGGATGGCAATTCTTGTGCCGGAGAGTTTGCAGCAGAAAATGGACGCAGACCCCGATTATGCCCGACAGATAATGGCAAAGCTGCAGGCATGGAAAGAGAATTATGACCGGCGGGATAATATGCTGGCGGCAGCTTATGGCTATAATGTGGCGGAACATCAGGCGGGAAAAAGCTATGTGTTTGATTTGGACGAAAACGGTGATGTGCGGAATTGTACCGTTACCGGCTGCGGACGGATTACTGTCTCGTCGTCTGAGTTTGCAGAGGAAAGCAGAGCAAGAAAGGAAAAACGTCGGGAATATGAGAAATTGGCAGAAGAAAATGCCCTGAAACGGAAAATGCTGGAGCGGAAGATGATGGAATGGGAAGGAGAAAAATTTATATGGGGATTTATGCAGTAACGGATTATACAAATACTTATGCGGCAGGCAGGACAAATGTCAACAATGGGATTTCGGGAAGCGCACAGGATTATCTGAATGGATTGAAAGAAAAATATCCCGATGTAAACATAACGGTAGCGGATTTTAAGAATGAAAAACAGGAAGACGCCTATATGTATGGCAGCAGGGGCGGAAATAATATAGTCATAGCTTCTGCTATTATTGAAAAAATGGCGGCTGATTCGTCGACAGCGGCAAAATATGAAAAATATATTGCCGAAGTTCCGGAGGCGGCGGAGATAATGAAAGATGGCATTGCCGCACACGGGGGCGAGATGGTAGCTTGCGGCACAGCGATAGATAAAGATGGGAAAGTTACTTACTGGAGTATTAGCAGGCATAAACAACCGAAAGAAAGCCAGTCGGTATCTTACAAAAAGATATTACAGGAGCAGTTGGAGGAAAAACGTGCAAAGAAGAAAGAGGAAGAAAAATTAAAGGAGAAGCGAGCAACTGGCAAAGGCATGCAGATGGATGTATCTATATAGCAGCGGAGGATTATTATGCGGATAATGAATAACAATCAGGGGATTTTTCAGCTTTTTTCAAGGATGAACGGAAACAGAGCGAATCGAAACAAGCCGTTTGGCAATACTTTTTCATCCAGAAGGTCTGGCGCCGGCGGCAGAAATACACTGGAAGATTTACTTTCCGGCCATTACAAAAACTCTTATGGAGTAGAGGGAATGTGTGTAACGGGCAGAAGCGATTACAAAAAAATAATTGCGGTGTCGGATGAGATGAAACAGCACGTGCTGGAAGATGTGAAACAGGCTTACTACAAATACAACGGTATGTCGGGAGATAATGAGGCGGAATGGGACGCCTACTACCGTAAAAATAATGAATATTATAAGACACTGAAAAAGGAAGACCGTTTATCGGCATGTTGGACTTTGAATCAATTGCATTTGGGAATGTCAAAGAAAGTTACAGCAGCTATCAAAGCGGAAATGCCCGATTGGAAAGTGGGAAAGCCTGTTCCGAAAGAACTATTGGATAAGATTTTTTCAGATGAAAGCATTACGTCAATGCTGTGCGGAAATCCGCAAAAGGCAGGACGATTTGATATTGAGATTTAATACTGTTATGGCTGCATTGTTCACAATAAGGAGGTTAGAAAAGATGAGAGTAAACGGAATAGAAACGGCGGGATATGCGGTGACGGGATATATGGCAGGAAAGACAAAAAGAAGCGTTACATCCGGCTCGATGGACTTTATGGAGACATTGACACAAAAAAGTGACAGCGTTGTTGAGCGCTACAAAAGGGAACATCCGGAAGATGCATCCCATGTAGACGCACAGGTGAGGGCAGGAAAGTCCGTCGTGGCAAAGAATGGCGTGGAAAATATTTCCAGAAAAGATATGACGATGGAAGAATATAAGAGTTTTATACACGGATTGCTGAACAGTATACCATTTGATTCCACCAGAATATTTGACAGGGAAATTGTTTCCATCTCGGACGACGGATGGAAGCAGATGAAAAATAATCGGGATTATGAGGCATGGGTGCTGGGGTACACAGTGGGAAACAGGTCTGTGCGGAATCCGTTTTTCGGATGGCCGGGGGCTTCGGCAAATTTGTGTGTGGAAAGATTTGGTGCCTCTATTGAAGAGCATATCGGACAGAGTGTCAGTACATCCCCGTCTGGCAGTAAGCCTGCTAATAAGAAAAACGAAAAATCATGGTGGGAGAAACGCCATGCGAGAATGGAAGAACTGATAGCAGAGCAGGTGGAGAAATCAATGGCACAAAGGGCGTTGGAATACAAAATATAATATACTTATAAAATGCTTGCGAATAGATTGCAATTCGCAAGCGTTTGTGGTAAGATACAATTAAAGGAGGCGAGGCTTATGGCAAGAACAGCAAATGTATTCGTACGAGTTGAGCCTGAAATCAAAGAACAAGCGGAGAGTGTATTAGACCAGTTGGGGATTCCAATGTCAAATGCAGTAGGTATGTTTTTGCGACAGATTGTATTGCAAAAAGGGATTCCGTTTGAAATGAAATTACCAGAAACCGAGCCATTGGCATATGGTTCTCTTACAAAAAAGCAGTTTGATAAAGAGATTGGAAGAGGTATGGTTGATGTAAAAGCTGGCAGAGTTTACTCGGCAGATGCCATTGAAGCTGAAATGAAAAGAGATTTTGGCTTATGATTTATGACGTAGTTTATTCTGCTGAGTCCAGACAGGATTTGAGGAACATCTATGAATATATAGCTTATGAGCTTTTGGTGCCGGAGATTGCAGCGAGTCAAGTAGATAGAATCATGAAAGCAGCGCGTTCTCTTGAGCAGATGCCGATGCGCTACACTTGTTATGAAGAAGAACCGTGGCATAGTCAGGGACTACGTTTTTTGCCATTAGATAATTATGTGATATTTTATCTGCCAGATGAAACAACAAGTGTTGTGAATATTATCCGCATCATGTATGGTGGCAGAGATGTGAAAAGACAGTTGAGTGAAACAATCGAAGATTAAAAAGTATGGGAGCACTTATCAGAAAATGTTAGGTGCTTTTCTTGTGCTCATTTTTAAGGAGAGTGATGATTATGGGTATTTTACCTGTTTCCGCCCACATGCGCTGCAGAAGTTCTTCATCCTTTATTTGAATGTTCTGTATAAAGAGGCAAAAAAACCCTTGACCTTTCCGTTACGTCAGGGTGTATGGTTAAATGGAAAGTGATAACATAATCCATTGACAAGGAGGTACGAGAAGGTATGTATACAGTAGGAGATTTAGCCAAGGAAATGGGAATATCGGTAAGGACGGTTCGCTTTTATGATGAGAAAGGTATTTTGAGACCGGCAGGGTATTCGCAGGCGGGGTATCGGATTTATGATGAGAACAGTGTGGAAAAACTGCAAAAAATTTTAATGCTGCGGTTTTTAGATTTTTCGCTGGAGCAGATTGAACAAATGGTAGGAGATGAAGAGGTTGACGTCAGGCAGTCATTGGCGGAACAGGAACGGCTGCTGACAGAGAAATTGGAACATTTGGAACGTGTGCTGCTGGCGGTGAGGCGTGCAAAGTCTGCGGAGAAGCCGGATTTATGGAAGAAACTTCGGGAAATTGTAGAACTTACGCGGGAAAGGGAGTTTGTAGATGAACAATACCGTGATGACGAAAATTTTAATAAACGTGTGAATATCCATGAATACAGCACGGCAGAGGTGGGATTTTTCTCATGGATGCTTGAAAAATTGAAATTAGAGTCGGGTATGAAAATTTTGGAAATTGGTTGCGGAAACGCCGTTTTTTGGAAAGAGGTCGCTCCATTACTGCCGGAAAGGCTGGAAATTCATCTGACGGATTATTCCAGTGGGATGTTGGCGGGAGCAGCGGAGACTGTGGAAGAGATTCAGGAAAAGTTCCCGCAGAAAAAGTTTCGCTTTGTGCTGGAGAAAAGAGACGCGGAGAATTTTTCTTATCCGGTAGGTGATTTTGACCGGATTATGGCGAATCATGTGCTGTTTCACCTGAAAAAGGATAGCCGTCCGTCTCTGTATCTGACAATTCGGGATTTACTGAAAGAAAAAGGTATTTTTTCCTGTAGTCTGATAGGAAGAGAACATAATAGGGAATTACATCAATTGTTAAAACAATTTGATTCACGGCTGGATATTCCGTCAGACTTTTTTGATATTTATCTGGAAACGGCAGAGGATGAATTACAGGAATACTTTCCCGCAATACAGTGGTGGGAGCAGGACAATAACCTGCTTGTGCCCGATACGGAAGCGATTTTTCAATATGTGTCCTCGTATTCAAAAGAGAATGCGGAAAGATTGGCAGAAGAAAAAGAACGTTTTTGCACAATGATAGACAAACAGAAAAATTCAGACGGATTTTTCTTTATTCATAAGGCGACAGGGTGTGTGGTTTGTAAAAAGGGTTAGAAAAATTTTGGGCGATGCTGCCGGTTGAGTTTCATCTCCACATTTCGTTGTTTTACAATTGCATTGCCGTCTGTTACGATAGTGGCAGGAGACAAATATAAGCGAAAGAAGCAGTTGAAATCTGCGGAATGGAGGTTTAAATGAAAATGAAACATAATTGTATAGGAGATAAGATTTCTGAATATCGGCAAAATAAAGGCTTGACACAGGAGGAGTTGGCAGGCAAAATAGGAGTAACACCGCAGGCTTTAAGCAAGTGGGAACGCGGGCAGAGTCTGCCGGATGTCGGATTTTTGGCCGGCCTTTGTAACATACTCGGCTGCCGTGCGGACGATTTGTTAGGAATAACCGCGGCAAAAATAACGGAGAACGATGATGAAAAGGCGCAGGGTGAGATATGGGCAAATCTCCGCAATTGTATGGAACCGTTAGAACTGACTTTTGGCAAAGATTTTGTTCCTACATTTTGATGGAATGTTTGGAAAAGACAGTCAGAGAAAACTACGCCTATATGCTAAATCGTGATATTGTTAAGGAAATGGTTGAAAACCTTCAGAAAAGATTTCCCGTGCTGATTTCCGAAACCGTTCCCGTCAGGATATCTTATGGTTTTCTCACGGATATCTTGAAAAAATATATGGAAATGGGAAACAGTGCGCTTTATCTTATGAAAATAATTGAAATCCTTGACGATATATTGAGACAGGGAGGAACGGCGGCGCCGGAAGAGATGGCAGCGGCGCTGGCGAAAGAGTGGAAACGATTATATTCAGAATAAGAATAGGAGGAAAGCAGATGAATCGAATCAGATTGGCAGCAGTGGTAGTTTGCTTTTTTATAGGGATGGCGGCCTCATCCCTTGTTTGTTCTGCCGCTAGTTGTGGTGAAACGGTGAGCCAGAGTACGGAGGACGTTCTGAAAGCCGTCGATTATGAAACGGATGCGGAGATCGCCGGACTACTTAGCGTCAACTATACGCTAACGCAAATTACAAATAAGAGATTGGAAATTGCAAATAGGGATGGAAGAAAATTTTTGGATGTTACAGAGGACGAGGCTATAGCAGAACTAAGACAGGAAAATGCCAAAGCAATGACGTTCGGGGCAGCTTTCGAGAGAGTGCAGGGAGAGATTGGTACCATTATCCAAAGAATCGTTGACAGTACCGCCGGAGCAGAGAGCAAAGGAGCAGCTTTCTTCACTGACAAAATAAAGCAGAATAAAGGGAAAGTATTGCTGGGACTGGCATATATTGAGCGATTGTACAATTTTAATATGGGAGAGAAAAATATTCGGGATGTCCTTCTCTATGAGCCGGGTGCATACGGGGTGAAGACGAATGTTTTGGACTGGCTGATTAAGATTGGCGGCGCAGGGGCAGAACGATTAAAAATCTCAAATCATACGAAAGAATTCGGGTATAACCGTTTTTTCTGGGACATTACTTATTCCAGCACGTTAATCGATTTCCTTGAGGAGAATCATCAGATGTGGATTCCGGACATATCGATGGACGACTGGTTTGTACAGGAAAGTCCGGCATTTATTGTGGAAAAGACTTCTTCGTGGGATAAGACGCTAAATAATCGGTTATACAGCAGGTTAATGAATGAAAGCAGCCTGCAGTCGTATATTCTCCCATTACTTACCGTGTCAGAGGATAGTATTTATGTAATTGCCAATTCGGCAACGATTACATATGGAATTGTCGACTGCTATGTGGACAGGAAATTAAAAGATACCGATTTGACTCGTTATATGGAAATGCGCGAACAGTTTCAGCAAAATGTGGAGAAAGCAGCCATACAGCAGAAAGAATTTATTGACCTTTGGTATCGGATTGCAAAACCGGAAGTGCGGGAAAGTCTCTCGTCAAACCGGATTGTTTTGGACAGCCTGCGGATTTATGCGGAGCAGACTGTGAATGCATCGGCCGAGTGGTCAGCCAAATATGGAGATAAGGCATCACGGGGAGTTTGGGAATTTTTCACTCCTTTAAATCTCTATACAACCTATATGTTTTCCGATGGGGAAGCTACCGGCACAGGTATCCGGTATTATCTCTCAAAGGCACTGACTGAGCGGGGATTTTCCACTTATGCCCATGAGTTGACACATCTTCTTGTTTCTTCGGTCATGCTCAACGGAAACGGAGCGCGGGATGGCATGAGGGCAGAGGTATATACAAGAGGAATGTTTGAGCCGTATGAGCAGAAAGACGCTCCTGTCTACAATCTGAATCTGATTTATGACCGTCTGTCGTGCAGCGAACGATTATATAATGCAGTACCGCAGCGGTTTCAGGATGAGACAGACCTGCAGACATATATGCAGGGAATACTGGACGTTGTGTATACACTGGATTATGCGGAAGCGGAAGTAGTACTCGCCAAAACACCGGAAGAAAAAAAGAAGTGGTTTCATAAAATAGAGCAAATTGAGGATACCAATTTGCGGGACATTCCGGCGTCAGAGGGATACTGTCATAAATTGGATAAGGTGAGGGAACTGACTCTGGACGAGGCGCAGGAACTTAACACTGTTGAAGACCTGATTGAGAATAGCATTTTAGTAGCCCGTTACGAAGTAAATGGAACGCAGACGACAGGGACGATACCGAGCAATGGATATTATGTGGTGCCACTGTTCAGCGCCAACTATGCCGGAGTGCAAAATGATAATGGCGTCAGTGGTGATGTTATGATACGCCGTCAGGCATTTGAACTGCTTGCGGAATACGGCTATTATGGCGGCATGGTTCCGTATATATCCAATCAGTACAAAGCAAGCGCCAAAGGCGATAATACAATTCTGTCGGATACTTATATTTTGAATAAGATATTTGGCGGAGAATACGCCACAATGGCTGCTTTCAAGCAGGCAATGTTCCAGAAGAGGATAGCGAGAATCGATGAGTTAAAACCGATTACTATTACGTGGAAAGGGAATACGGTTACGATTACAAATTTTGCAATGCTAAGCCAATTGATGAAAGAAGCGGTAGAAAGCGATTTGAAAAATGTTGTTGTGACTTCCGGCAGCGCTTATAATATTCGCGCGCAGGATACACAGGTGGAGCAGCTAAAGGCGCAAATCTTTCGGGCATATTTAATTCAGACGGAAGACTTCCAACAATCCATATATGGCTTGCTGCCGCCGACGGAGGAACCAACGGCGACGCCAACGGAAGAACCAACGTCAACGCCGACAGAGGAGCCAACGGAAGAACCAACGGCGACGCCAACGGAAGAACCAACGGCAACGCCGACAGAAGAACCGACCGCGACGCCGACAGAAGAGCCGACAATAGAGCCGACGGAGGAACCAACATTTGGGCCGACGGCAACGCCAACGGAGGAGCCGACGATAGAACCGACGGAGGAACCGACGGAAGAGCCAACGTTTGTACCGACGGCAACACCGACAGAAGAACCAACGGCAACACCGACAGAAGAACCAACGGCAGCGCCAACGGAAGAACCAACAGCAACGCCGACGGAAGAGCCAACAAAGGAGCCGACGGCGACTCCAACTGGGGCACCTACATTCGGGCCGACAGAGCTTCCGACCGTATCACCGATGGCAACGCCGCCGACATCCAGAGAACCTTTTGTTTTGCCGACCGCAACACCGGAAATCAAGCCTGCCATGCTTATGGTTCGCGTGTCTGCCTCCAAAACCTCACAGACGCTTCGCTGGAAGACAGTAAAAGCGGCAGATGGTTATTGTATTTATGGAGGGAAATTAAAAAGTAAATACAAATGCCTGAAAACAGTAAGTAAGAAGACGAAGAAATGGACTCATAAAAAATTAAAGAAAGGCAAAACATTCCAATATTATGTGACGGCATACAAAATAATAGACGGAAAACGCGTAATCCTTTCGAAATCCCTGCCTGTATTCAGTACGACAAAGGACGGAAAATACGGCAATCCGACAAAATTAAAAATAAAGAAAAAGACGGTAGTTGTAAAATCCAAAAAGAAAGTCAGACTGAAAGTAAAAGTAAAAGGGAAAAAACTGAATAAGACAGGAAAAACGGTACGTTTCCAAATAAGCGATTCTTCTGTGGCAAAAGTTTCCAAGAAAGGCTTCATTACCAGAGTACGGCGGGGAATATGCCATGTTTATTGTATTGCTGGAAATGGAATTTTCAAAAAGATAAAAGTAAAGGTAGTTTAGAACACGGATTAGCCTGCTGTTTTATCTTGTATTTATAAAAAGGTCAGCGATTCATGTAAAGGTTGCTGACCTTTTTGTATGTTTCAGTCGGACAATTGAAAGAGAGTCGGCAAGCGGGCAGTTTTTCGCGAGGCTGTCGGGTCTGGCACTTATTTATGAATATATATTCAGGCTGTGTAAATATCATGTAATATTTGTTGATAGCTTTTTCTTTTGATGTTATAATATATTTATATTTATTTTACAGGAAGGAGTCTGTGTGGTTGTGTATAAAAAGATTGTGTATATCATAGTGTTTTGTTTATGTAGTTTAACTCTGTCCGGCTGTGGCGACAAAACGGAGAATCAGAGTTCACCGCCATCAGACGAACAGGCGGATTTGAACAATCGGACGGATGAGGGAAAAGACAGTATCCATGCGGTTACGTTTGAGCAGAAATTAGATGGTTACAAACCGCATAAAAACAATTACAATTTCTATTTTACATATAAAGTAGTTCATCCATGGTGGGATGCGGTTGCGCTTGGCATGGAAGATGCGGCGGAACAATACGAAAGTATGGGAATTACGATTAACTATGAATATCTGGCTCCCAATAAGGCGTCGGCTGAAGACCAGATTAAACGTCTTACGCAAGCTTCTACGCGTGGTTTTGATGTGTTAGGCGTAGACGTGGCGGATGTGAAAAAGGTAACGCCTGTGATTAACAATTTGATAAAAGAGAAACAAAAGGTAATGACATTTTCCAGTTCCGACGCGGCAAAGGAGGATGGCTGTCACCGGATTGCCTATGTGGGAAACACCCACAACTATAAAGATGGAGTTGACATTACGGAAGCTCTCTGCAAAAAACTTGGGCAGAAAGGGAAAGTTGCGGTTCTTGTAGGGACGAAAGGCGCGCCGTGCCATGAGGACAGGGCGCTTGGTGCAAAGGATGTGATTGCCAAGTATCCGGATATGGAGATTGCAGAGATTGTTTATGATGAGGATGATGTTGAAAAAGCGTACAAATTGACGCGGGAGATTTTGGCGAAGCATCAGGAACTCGCAGGAATTATTTGCTGCAATATGAGTAATCCGGTTGGCGCAGCCCGAGCAGTTACCGAAGCTGGTCGTCAAAACCAGACCATCATTGTCGGGATGGACCACGATCAGGAGGCTTTGCGCTATTTAAGAGATGGGGTCATTTATGCATTAGGTGTTCAGGACTGCTATTCCATCGGGTTTGATACGCTTCAGGTGGCAGTAAAGATTGCAGACGGGCATTTGCCGGGAGAAATCTATCCCGAAAAGACAGAAGAAATGACAACCATTATCTATCAGGATGGAGCGGCAGCGATGCTTCAGACACTATACGGTGAATTAGATTGAGGACTGCGGGGGAAAAACGATGGAACAATCAAAATATAACGGCATCCATGAAAAGCAGAAAAAACAGACGGTGGTCTATGCCATAGCGGGCGGAATTACGATAGCGGCCATTCTTCTCGTTACCATGATATGGGTGTCGGGTAGTGCGAGAGTTGGTACAGACGAGGCGGTAAACAGGGTCAGCCAATTTTATTTGGAAGAGCTGGCCGGACGTCGGCAGCAGGTCGTGTCACAGGAATTAAAAAACCATTTTTCCTATATGGAAAAGGCGATAGAGACACTGAAAAAAACGGATTTGGAATCGCAAGAGGCTTTGCGGGAGTTCCTTGGTACGTTGAAAAATCTCTATCAGGTAGAGAAGTTTGCTCTCGTAGATGAAAACGGAATTGTCTATACGGAAAACAGCACGACATCCGGACTGAGCAGATATAGTTTTCTTTCCGGGGATTTGACAGAGCCTGTTATCAGTACGGGGAATCTCTACGGGGCAAAGAAGCAGGTTATTCTTGCTGTTCCTGTAAAAGATATTGCGTTTCAGGGCTCACAAATTAAAGTTTGTTTTATTCAGATAAATATCGACGAGATGTTAAGCTCGCTGACAATAAAGACGGACAAAAACGAAACTTATTGCAATTTGTACTATCAAAATGGCGAGAGGCTTACGAAAGGAGCCTTTGGAAACTTAAAAGATGGGGAAAATCTTCTCGCTGCCTTAAAGAGTGCAGAAATGGATTCCGGTTTCAGTTACAAAACGGCGGAAAATGATTTTACAAACGGAAAAGCGGGGCAGGTATCCTTTAAGTATGAGGGTACGCAGGAGGCTCTCTGCTATATTCCGGTAGAGGGTACGAACTGGATGCTGGCGATACTTGTTCGCGAAAATGTGATAAGCAGTCAGATTAGCTCCATCAGTTCCGGCATGATGAAGCGCGGCGCTATTCAAATTGTGATTACGGTAGTAGTAATGCTTCTTGTGTTTTTAGCCCTGATTTACCAGTCGAAAAGAAATGCAAAGACTCTTTTGGAGCAGGAAAAAGAGGATGGAAACCGCATCAGAGCCGCTTATGCACAAATCGAGCGGGAACAGATAGCGATGCAGAATATTCACAATGCCATGGGTTCCGGTCTCTGGAGTATGGATTTTAACGAAAAGGCAGAACTGGTATCCTGCACATGGTCGGATGTATTCCGAAAAATGTTGGGATACGAGAGCGAAATGGAGTTTCCAAATCGTTTGGAATCGTGGTCGGATTTGCTGCATGAGGAAGATAAACAGAGGATACTGAAAGAGTATTGGGATACCGTTAGGGATTATACGGGGGAAAAAACCTATGACGTGCAGTACCGTCTGCAGACGAAACATGCCGGATGGCGGTGGTTTCATGCGGCCGGGCGGCTGTCCAGAAGAGAGGATGGTTCTCCGATTACGTTTGTCGGACTGTTTGTAGACATTGATGATGAGAAGAAAATGGAAGAATTATTGGAGAAGCAGACGAAAGACTTGCAGGATGCGCTGGCGGCAGCGCAGCACGCCAACAAGGCCAAGACTACGTTCCTCAACAACATGTCGCATGATATCAGAACGCCGATGAATGCCATTATAGGTTTTACGTCTCTGGCGGCGGCTCATATTGATAATCAGGAACAGGTTCAGAATTATTTGTCCAAAATTTCTACTTCCAGTAATCATCTGCTCAGTCTGATAAATGATGTGCTGGATATGAGCCGGATTGAGAGCGGTAAAGTAAAAATCGAAGAAAAAGAGACTTCGCTGCCGGAGATTATGCATGATTTGAAGACGATTGTGCAGTCGGATATCACGTCTAAGCAATTGGAATTTTATATCGACACGGCCGATGTTGTGAATGAACATGTGTTGTGTGATAAACTAAGGCTGAATCAGATTTTGCTGAATCTGCTAAGCAATGCCATGAAGTTTACGAAGCATGGCGGCATTGTGAGCGTCCGAATCCTGCAGAAAGGGATGACGCCCGACGGTTTTGCCTCGTATGAATTTCAGGTAAAAGATACCGGTATCGGTATGAGTCAGGAGTTTTTAGAGCATGTGTTTGAGCCGTTTGAGCGTGAGAGAACAAGTACGATAAGCGGCATTCAGGGAACCGGTCTGGGGATGGCTATTACGAAAAATATCGTTGATATGATGGGCGGTACGATTACTGTAGCCAGTGAAGAGGGCAAAGGAACTACCTTTACGGTTGCTTTACAGTTTAAGACCTGTTCTGGGCCGGTGCGGCAGGAAGTGATTCCGGAGTTAAGAGGACTTCGGGCTCTGGTGGCGGACGACGATTTCAATACTTGTTCCAGCGTCACTAAGATGCTTACTACGATTGGCATGCGGCCTGACTGGACGACGTCCGGCAAAGAGGCGGTACTTCGCACCCGGCTGGCCGGTGAGCAAAATGATGATTATTCGGTATTTATTATAGACTGGCTGATGCCGGATATGAATGGCGTCGAAGTGGTAAGGCGGATACGCACAATTATCGGTGATGACAAACCGATTATCATTCTGACGGCATACGACTGGTCTGACATTGAAGAGGAAGCGAGAAAAGCGGGTGTTACGGCTTTCTGCTCCAAACCGATTTTCCTCTCAGAATTAAGAGAAATTTTAGAATCTCCATTTACGCTTCCGGACAGTGAAGAGGCGGTTTCGGAGGAGAACAGCGCTTTTGAGGGCAGGAAAATTCTTCTGGTAGAAGATAATGAGATAAATCAGGAAATTGCGGTAGAGATATTGGAAGAGGCAGGATTCATTCTCGATGTGGCGGACGATGGAACGGTTGCCGTGGAAAAGATGAAGAATGCCAAAGCCAATCAGTACGATTTGATTCTAATGGATATACAGATGCCGGTTATGAATGGCTACGAGGCCACAAAGAAAATAAGGGCGCTGGATAATCCGCAGTTTGCGGACATTCCGATTATTGCCATGACGGCGAATGCGTTTGAAGAGGACAAAAAGGCGGCGTTTGAAGCCGGTATGAACGGACATGTGGCTAAGCCGATTGATATTCCGAAACTGATGGATTTGCTCAAAGAAATATTAGCCTGACGACGGCAGGCCGGATTCCCATTCACACTGTGACGAATCACTAATATATTACTTATACAAAGATATATTAGGAGAGAATAAATATGGAAGAAAAGAAAAGTCCGCTCGTCAATTCGTGCAGTTTTGCCGGTATCAAACCGATTATGGTTGATTTGCCATATCCGCCGCTGGAGGTTCAGGAAAAGAACCGGAATTATGCGAATTTATTAAGTGTTGATTATTGTGGTTCGGTTTCCGAGTTATCTGCGATTACACAGTATATTAATAACGAAAACCGGCTGTCCTGTGAAAAATGTCCGCTTGCCAAAACGATTTTGGGAATTGCAATAGCGGAAATGATGCATTTGCAAAAGCTGGGGGAGCTGATTCATCTGCTCGGCGGCAATGTCGATTTTGTTGCCAAATTGCGCAATGGCAAGCAGCTTATGTGGACGCCCGAATATTTGAATATTCCGCAGCAGGCAAAGAAGATGCTCATGGCGGATATTGAGGCGGAGAGGGCGGCAATTAAGCAGTACAAGATGCATATAACAATGATAAAAGATAATTGTGTGAATCGGGTGCTGATGCGAATTATCAAAGACGAAGAATATCACATTATGATATTGCAGACGCTGATGAATGAAATAAATAATTAGCATGGGAGCTGCAAAATGGATGAAAGAGGAACAGGAAAGGAACCACAATAACATCAGGAGGTAAGTGACATGAAGAAAATATGGGAGTTTTTTGAAAATATGGACGAACTCGTTTATGTATCCGATATAGAAAACTACGACTTGATTTATATGAATAAAAAGTCGCGTGATACATACGGTTTTCATTCTTTGGAGGAAATGTCAGGCAAAAAGTGTTATGAGGTTCTGCAGAATTGTTCTACTCCCTGCTCCATTTGCAATAACCATGAACTGAAAGAGGGCTTCTTTAAAGAGTGGTCATACTATAATCCGATTCTTGACAAGTATATGATTTTGAAAGATACCGTCGTCGAAGAGAACGGCAGAAAATACAGGATAGAGTTAGCGGTCGACCCGGGGAAACAGGAGCAGCGGGGCAATATGCTGCGAAGTTATCAGAATCTTGAGGCAATGATAAACGAGGGTCTTCGTGTTGCTTTATTAAAGAAAACACCCTCACAGACGCTCGAAGTACTGTTAGAACATTTAGGTAAGGCGTTAGGGGGAGAACGGGTTTATATTTTTGAGAAAAATAAAGAGGGCGGCGATGATAATACATACGAGTGGGTGGCAAATGGAGTCAGTCCGGAAAAGGAAAATCTTCAAAACGTACCCTCCGAAGTATGTGCAAACTGGTATCAGAATTTCAGCATAGGAAAACACATCGTTATTAAAAATATAGAAGATATTCGAGAAAAGGACCCTTTGCAGTATGAGAATCTTAAACGGCAGGATATTCATTCTTTAGTAGTCGTGCCGCTCTATGATGATGGTGAGGCGATTGGATTTTACGGTGTGGATAATCCTCCAAAGAAGTCGCTGGAGTATGCATCAAATATGCTTCAAATCATGGCCCATTTTATTATATCTTCATTGAGAAGGAGAAATTTAATTCGGACGCTTCAGGATATGAGTTATTGCGACCAGTTGACAAAAATCGGAAACCGGCACGCGATGAACGACTATATTGAAAATATGGAGCAGAATCAATGTCTCGGTATTGTCTATTGCGATGTGACCGGATTGAAACAGACGAACGACAGGGAGGGCCACGAGGCGGGAGACCGGCTTATTATAAATTCCTGCGAGAGCATGAAACAGATATTTGACGGATACGGTCTCTTTCGTATTGGCGGCGACGAGCTGCTGGCAATTTGTACGCAGATGGAAGAGAGCGTATTTGCCGAAAAGATAGAGCAGCTCAAAAAGGATTTGATTGAAAGGGGGGTTCATATGGCGGTAGGCGCTGTCTGGGAAAAAGACAGTCTTGCCGGAATGGACAAACTGATATCCGAGGCCGAGAAGAGAATGTACAAAGATAAATCTGAATATTACAAAGCATGTGGACGGGACAGAAGAAGAACGTAGCCGGATGATGGCAAGCGCTGGAAGACGGTTGGAATAAATAACGGAATATATCCCATACTAATAATACCTGTGGTTTATTTTGAAATTTGAATAGAAAAGGGTTGATTGGTATGGAATATAAGGGAACACTACCTTTGACAAATGAAAATGGATATTATGAAATCCGTTTAGAGAGTATCGGCGGGCTTGGCGCCAATCTGTGCGGAAAAATGTTAGGAGAGCTGGGAGCTATTTATATGAACTTAAATGCTGCCAGCTTTTCCAGTTATGGCTCGGAGAAGAGGGGGTCGCCGGTAAAGGCGTTTATCCGATACAGTCATCCGGATACGGAAATAGGGATTAATTCCCCGGTAGAGACGCCGCATATCCTTGGACTGTTCCACGAGGCGATGATAGGGAAGTCTTCGGTGACAGCCGGAGTGACGGAGGACACGTGTATTGTCATCAATACAGATGACAGTCCGGATACAATCCGGCAGCGGCTGGAATTATATGCGGGAACGGTATATTGTGTCGATGCCATGAAGATAGCCATGGAATCAAAGACTAGAATCAATATGGTAATGCTGGGGGCGATTGCGAGAGTATCGCAATTTATTCCCCTTGAAGCCGTGCTGGAAATGGCAAAAGAAACGATTGGTAAAAAGTATCCGGCGTTGTTGGAGGCCAATCTAATGGGAGTCCGGAGAGGTTATGAAGAGATGACAGAAAAACATTTCGCC
Organism: uncultured Eubacterium sp.; assembly: GCA_910589595.1. Taxonomy (GTDB): domain Bacteria; phylum Bacillota; class Clostridia; order Lachnospirales; family Lachnospiraceae; genus Eubacterium_F. Next base: position 147,345 of record CAJUTM010000004.1, on the reverse strand, counting down.
CCTTCCGATTTCCCTTTTGTGCCATATGAGGAAGTGCAGAATGAGTGGGGGTATGAAAATGCTCCCATCGGCGGTGTGAATCCCTGTTTTGGCTCGATGGTTTCCAACGACCTCTCTCCGTCGAGAGAGGGTTATATTCCTCTGTTTATCAAGGAGAGGTGTATCAATTGCGGATTGTGTGACAGCACCTGTCCGGATATGGTGTTCCAATTTCAAAAGGGAGAATATAAGGGAAAAGAAGCGATGGTAAATATGGGATTGGATTATCATCATTGCAAGGGATGTCTACGCTGTGTCGAAGTGTGTCCGACAAACGCATTAGTGAGAGGTGTGGAACGGGAGCATCCTCATCCGTCAAATGCCATGCGCAATCAGGATTTGCTGCCTGAGCGTATGGAATATGAAGAAGTTGGTGCAAATTCGTATGTAACCAGCGAATCATATCTGACAGAAAAAAGAATTGACGGAGGTGTGATGTGATGCGGCGTGAACAGAAAATGTTATTTGAGAGCGGAAATGAATTGGCAGCCTATGCGGCCAAACAGATTAACTACCACGTAATGGGGTATTATCCGATTACGCCATCGACACAGATTGCCGAGTTTTTAGATTTGATGAAAGCAGACGGCGAGCATGATATTTCCCTGATTGCGGCGGAGGGAGAGCACAGCGCTGCCGGAATCTGCTACGGTGCGTCTGCCGGAGGCGGAAGAGTGTTTAATGCCACGAGCGCTAACGGTCTTTTATATGCCATTGAGCAGCTTCCGGTACAGTCCGGCACAAGGTTTCCGATGGTGATGAATGTGGCGTGCCGTACCGTATCGGGTCCCCTCTGTATTAAAGGGGACCACAGCGATATTATGTATACGCTCAATACCGGATGGCTGATACTGTTTGCCAATACCCCGCAGGAAGTATATGATTTCAATCTTTGTGCCCTGAAACTGGCAGAGCGGGTTCAACTTCCGGCTATCGTAGGGTTCGACGGATTTTTCACCAGCCACCAGAAACGCAAAAGCCATGTCTTTGCGGAAGATGAGACGGTCAGGGATTTCATTGGAAACTACGATGCGCAATATTCTGCGCTGGATTTGGAGCATCCTGTATCCATCGGCTCATATATGAACGAGCCGGACGTTCTCAATAACAAATATCAGCTTCATATGGCGATGGAACAGGCGATGGACGAGCTGCCGCGGATTTTTGAAGAATACGGGGAAATATCCGGCAGAAAATATGATTTGGTGCAGTCGTACCGCGCGGAAGATGCCGAGGTGCTTCTCTATCTTCTTGGTTCCGCCTATCATACGGCCAAAGTGGCAGTTGACAAGCTCCGCGAAGAAGGAAAAAAAGTTGGTGTGTTTACGACGAAGCTGATTCGCCCCTATCCGGCAGAGGAACTCTATCAGATATGTAAGAATGCCAAAGTCATTATTGCAGCCGACCGTCAGGACAGTTACGGCGCCGGCGGCGGAAATATGTCCATGGAGCTGAAAGCAATGCTGCAGGAGAAGCAGTCGGGTTGTCAGATTCTTACCCGAATCTACGGTTTGGGCGGCAGGGATTTTTATGAAAGCGACGCCAGACAAATGCTGCTGCTCGGCTATGAGACAGACGCAAAAAGGTTTGATTATGTCGGTATCTATGCGGGCAATAACGCATATGAGCCGACCGAATACTTTGCTCCCATCACGAAAGAGCGGGCGGAGCGGGGAGCCGGCGGCGGACTCAGCGAGACGACGGCCATGCCAAAGCGTCTGTCGCCCGGCCATGGCGCCTGTCCGGGGTGTGGAATTCCGGTAAATATCAATTTACTTTTAAAAGGTATCGGGGGCAATGTCGTTCTCTTGTTCCAGACGGGGTGCGGTATGGTAGTAACGACCGCTTATCCGAAGACGTCGTTTCGCGTGCCGTATATCCACAATCTGTTTCAGAATGGCGCGGCCACGCTGTCGGGGCTGGTGGAGATGTTCCACCAAAGACAGGCCAGAGGCGAGTATCCACAGGGAGAGATTACGTTTATTATGGTGAGCGGTGACGGCGGCATGGATATCGGGTTGTCTGCCGCACTGGGAACGGCAATACGCAATGACCGGCTGATTATTTTCGAGTATGACAACGGCGGCTATATGAATACCGGTTATCAGCTATCCTATTCTACGCCGAAAGGGGCGAAAAGCGCCACTTCCCATGTCGGAAATGAGCAGTACGGCAAGAAATTTTTCCACAAAGATTCGCCAATGCTGATGGCGGCGGCAAATCTGCCCTATGTGGCAACCGTGGCAGAATCGAATCCCATTGATTTCATTAAAAAGGCTGCTAAGGCAAAGGAATACGCCAATCATTGTGGAACTGCCTATATTAAGACGTTGTCGGCCTGTCCGCTGAACTGGAATGACAAGCCGAACACAGAGCGGGCGGTTATCGCCGCCGCAGTAGACAGTTGTTATTTCCCATTGTTTGAGATAGAAAACGGCATTACGGCGTTAAGCTACAATCCGGAAAAGAGTGGGAAAAAAATGGCGGTGCTCGACTGGCTCGCGATGATGGGAAGAACAAAACACCTGACCGACGAAAAATACAAATCGGTTGTTGAGGAAGTTCAGTTAGAAGTTGATAGGAGATGGGAACGGCTGAAAGCGAGGGCAGAACATCCGCTCCTATAAAAGTCGGTACGCCGGATTGTCGGTTTTCTTATGGCAGAAGAGGGAAAAACCAAAAAAATGTAAAAACAAGTGGTAAACGAACGTGTCTTATGTTATAATGAAAAACAGGTATGTATTAGAGGTGAGAAGGAGGATGTCGCATTTTGGCAATTAGGGGAAGAACACTAAGGTATAACGAAGGGAAAAGAGAAAGAGGAGAGACAACATGACTGGGAATACAGAAGAAGCAGCAAGTGTTGCCTATCGAAAACGGCGGGTGAGACGGATTAAGCGGATAATTGTCGGAACCTGCATCGCCCTTTTGATATTACCGACAATACTAACGATAATATTAATGATTAAGGTCTTTTCATTGGAAAAAGAAGTGGCGGAACTGCAAGCCGGCCGGTTGGAGCTGGAGCAGCAGACGGCAGAACTAAAAGAAGCCGCTATCACTTCAGAGCCGACCAAAGTACCGGAGAAGAAAAAAGTATATCTGACTTTTGATGACGGGCCGGGAAGCCGGACGGAAGAGATTTTGGACATACTAAAGGAAAATGAAATTAAAGCGACCTTTTTCGTTACCGGCAAGGCAGGTGATGAAGCTGAAAAGATATATAAAAAGATAGTAAAGGGCGGACACACATTGGGGATGCATTCCTATTCCCATATATACGATGAGATTTACGAATCAAAAGAAACATTTTCGAAAGATTTCAAAAAATTATATGACTATCTGCATGATGTGACCGGATATGAGCCGCAGTGGTACCGTTTTCCGGGAGGAAGCACTTCCGAACATATCCAGTTGCCGCTTGAGACTTTTACCGATGTATTAGAGAGCAAAAACGTGCGCTATATGGATTGGAATGTAATTAGTCCGGATATAAGCAATCCCTCTGCAAAAAAGGAGCAGATTGCATCAGGAATCGCGGAGAGCGTATCCCAGTTTGACACATCCGTTGTTTTACTTTACGATTCTGCGGACAGACCCGTGACATTAAAGGCGCTGCCTTTAATTATAGAAAAACTAAAAAAAGAAAATTATGAGTTATTGCCGCTAGACGACGATACGCCGCTTGTCCGGCATAACCATTAGAATAGGAGGATATAAGATGAGTTTCTTTAAAGATTTAAAAGAAGATATTGCACAATCCGTAAATGAATTGGCGGAAAATCTGGATGAAAATTCTATTCTTCAGGGAAAAGCAGCGGAAGAGGGAGTTCCAGCAGGAGAACTTCCTATTGTTGTAGATGATTTAGAACGCGCCGCACAGTCACTGGAGGAAGAGGAGATGGATTTTGAAATGAATACTCTGGAAGAACCAGTGAGTGAAGAGACGGTAATTGAGGAACCGGTAATCGAGGAGCCGGTAATTGAAGAACCGCAGGTGGAAGAAGCAGTCATTGAGGAGCCGGTAGAATTAGAAGTGGAAAGCGAGCCAAAGGAGGACGAGATTGTGATGGAAGACAAAAAGGAAGAAGTAATAGAGGAAATTATAGAGCAGGTGGAAGAAGAGCCTGTACTTGAAATGTCAGCAGAGCCGGAAGATGGTACGGAGCCGGAAGTAACCGTAATTACAAAAGGAACGATTATTACCGGTGGTATTAAGTCAGATACGTCATTGGTTGTCAAAGGTACGATTGAGGGCGATGTGGAATGTCAGGGCAAATTGACGATTACCGGTAAAGTGGCAGGTAATACGATTGCTTCTGAGATTTATGTCAACACACCTCGTCTGGAGGGCGATATTAACAGTAAAGGCATTGTTAAAATTGATGTCGGAACGGTTGTTATCGGTGATATCAACTGTACTTCCGTTTTGGTGGCAGGAGCTGTCAAGGGAAATATCGAGGTGAATGGGCCGGTTATTATTGACTCCACGGCAGTTGTCAAGGGCGATGTGAAAGCAAAATCCATTCAGATTAACAGTGGAGCAGTTATTGACGGACATTGTTCCCTGCAGTTTGCAGATGTAGATTTAGAATCCTTTTTTGAATAAAAGGAGGAGATGAACATGGGGAAATATAAGCGTGTCCTGTTAAAACTGAGCGGCGAAGCGCTGTCGGGTGACAAAGGTATGGGATTTGACGAGCCGACCTGTGTCTCGGTGGCGAAACAGATTAAAGCCCTTGTGGAAGATAACATTCAGGTGTCGGTTGTCATTGGCGGCGGCAATTTCTGGCGCGGCCGCTCCAGTGAGACGATTGACCGGACGAAAGCCGACCAGATTGGCATGATGGCAACAGTTATGAACTGCATTTATATGTCGGAAATATGCCGTTCCACGGGATTGATGACACAAGTGCTGACGCCATTTGCCTGCGGATCTTTTACCAAACTGTTTTCCAAAGACCGCGCACATAAGTATATGAGCAAAGGAATGGTTGTTTTCTTTGCCGGCGGAACCGGCCATCCGTATTTTTCAACGGATACGGCGACGGCATTGCGGGCGGTAGAGATTGAGGCGGATATTATTCTGGCAGCCAGAGCGGTAGACGGAGTTTATGATTCTGACCCGGCTGTGAATCCGCAGGCGGTAAAATATGACACGATAAAGATGTCGGACATCGTGGAACATCAGTTGGGTGTTGTCGATTTGGCGGCGGCCGTTTTGTGCATGGAAAATAAAATGCCGATGTGCGTTTTTAAGCTGAATGAAAAAGATAGTATTATCAATACCGTAAGCGGCGCTTGTACGGGCACAATCATTACGGTAGATTAGTGGAGGAATGAAAAGATGGATTTGAGCAATTACGAAGAAAGAATGCAAAAATCTCTCACAAATTTGGAGGGGGAGTACACAGCGATTCGGGCAGGACGTGCGAATCCAAGAATCTTAGACAGGATTCAAATTGATTATTATGGAACTCCATCGCCATTGCAGAGCGTGGCTAACATATCTGTTCCCGAGGCTCGTATGATTCAGATACAGCCGTGGGACGCCAGTCTCATAAAAGATATTGAGAAAGCTATTTTGTCATCGGATTTGGGACTCACTCCGGCAAATGACGGCAAAGTAATCCGGTTGGTATTTCCGGAACTGACGGAAGAGCGGCGTAAGGAATTGGCAAAAGAAGTAAAGAAAAAGGGTGAAGACGCTAAAGTTGCCATCCGCAATATCCGTCGTGACGCCAATGATTTTGTGAAAAAGGAAGCAAAGGCCAATACGATTTCCGAGGACGAGCAGAAACAGTCCGAAGACGAAATCCAAAAATTGACAGACCGCTATGTTGCCAAGATTGAAAAGGCAATCGAAACGAAATCAAACGAAGTTATGACAGTATAAAAAGGTATGAAAAAGGACAGTAAGTGCCGGAAGTGACTGGGGTATTCTGTCCTTCCTTTATGTTAAAGGATGGAGGAAAAGCGATGGAACGGTCAGAATATAATGCGCCGAATCATGTGGCTATTATTTTAGATGGAAACGGCCGCTGGGCAAAGAAGCGTTTTCTGCCGAGAAAGGCAGGACATGTGGCGGGGAGTAAGACGGTGGAGCAGATTTGTGAAGACGCCTATAATTTAGGGATTAATTATCTTACGGTGTACGCCTTTTCTACGGAAAACTGGAAGCGTCCGCAAGACGAGGTAAACGCCTTGATGAAATTGCTTCGTCAATACTTGAAAGACTGTATTAAGCGCAGCACAAAAAATAATATGTGCGTGCGTGTGATTGGAGATATTACTCCTCTGGCAGACGATATGAAAAAGAGTATTCGGGAATTGGAAGAAGTCACGAAAGATAATACGGGACTTCATTTTCAGGTAGCGCTTAACTATGGAAGCCGGGACGAGATGCTGCGTGCTACAAGAGTCATTGCGCAGGAGGCTGCAGCGGGCAGATTAAAGAGTGAAGAGATTACGGAAAGCCTTTTTGAACAGTATCTGGATACGAAAGGGATTCCCGACCCTGACCTTATGATACGAACAAGCGGCGAACAGCGTTTGTCGAATTTTATGTTGTGGCAGCTCGGCTATACGGAATTTTATTTTACCGATGTGCTGTGGCCGGATTTTGACAAAAAGGAATTGCAAAAGGCCATCGACTATTATAACGGAAGAAATCGTCGCTATGGTGGAGTTTAAGATTTAGGAGATTGTTATGTTTTTCATACGTTTATTAAGCGGTGCAGTATTATTGGGAGGCGCAGTTCTTCTCTGTTTCTTTGGGAACATATGGCTGCTGTTGATTACAGGACTGCTTTCGCTTATTGGTAATTACGAATTATTGCGGGTGTTCCGCATGGAAAAGAGCCCGCTGGGGATTGTTGTCTATCTGACGACAATCGGCTATTATGCCCTTTTACATTTTGGCTGGCAGGATTGGTCGATTGCGATGATTCTGCCGCTGATGTTACTGGCGCTGCTGACGATTTATGTTATCCGCTACCCGAAAGATACGATTGACAGTGTGACGAAAGCGCTTTTTTCCTTTTTGTATGTGAGCGTGCTGCTGAGTTTTGTATATCAGACGCGTTGCCTCAATCAGGGACAGTGGCTTGTATGGTTGATCATCATCGGTTCGTGGGGTTCGGATACATGCGCATACTGCGTGGGAATGCTGATTGGAAAGCATCATCTGTCCGAACTCAGTCCGAAAAAGACAATTGAGGGCTGTATCGGCGGTGTGCTGGGAGCGGGAATCATTGCTTATATTTTTGCCTTTTTCTTTCCGTTGCACGACGCATATACGGTTATCCGTCATCCACATCTTGTTTTTCCGATTGTGGCTGTCGTCTGTGCGTTCGTTTCTCAAGTGGGGGATTTGGCGGCTTCCGCTATCAAGCGCAATTACGAAGTGAAAGATTACGGCACGGTAATTCCCGGCCACGGCGGTGTGCTGGACCGGTTTGACAGTGTGATTTTTGTTGCGCCATTTGTTTACTATCTTTTATTTCTGGCTGTATTTATTTTGTGATTCTTAACATATACAATAACCGCAATACAGATTATTATTAAGGGATGAGGAAATATGAAGCATATAACAATTTTAGGCTCTACAGGCTCCATCGGAACACAGACGCTTGAGGTAGTGAGAAACAATCGCGGAGATTTTGACGTCGTGGCGCTGACGGCGGGAAATAATATAGAAGAAATGGCGGCGCAGATTCGGGAATTTCATCCGCACTATGCCGTAATGAAAAATGAAGAGCGGGCAGAAGCGTTGGCAGACATATTGTCGGCAGAAGATATTTCCTGTGAGATTTTATATGGAATGGACGGGTTTGTTCATGTATCCACATTGGCAGAAGTGGAGATTGTCGTTGCCGCCATGGTAGGAATGATTGGGCTTCGTCCGGTCATGCGCGCCATTGAGGCGGGAAAGGATATTGCTCTTGCCAATAAAGAGACTCTGGTGACGGCCGGACATATTATTATGCCACTTGCCGCCAGACATCAGGTACGGATTTTGCCGGTCGACAGTGAACATTCCGCTATTTTTCAATGTCTGCACGGTGAGCAGCGAGGAGCCGTGGAGACAATTTTTCTGACTGCTTCGGGAGGGCCGTTTCGCAAGGCGGCGGAAGCCGAGCTGCAGCAAGTGACGGTGGAGCAGGCGCTGGCGCACCCGAATTGGTCGATGGGGCACAAGATTACAACGGATTCGGCGACAATGATAAATAAAGGTTTGGAAATTATTGAGGCAAAGTGGCTTTTTGATGTTGAACCGGAGAATATCCATGTGCTCATACAGCCGCAAAGTATTATTCATTCCATGGTTGGTTTTGAGGACGGAGCGGTGATGGCGCAGCTCGGTACTCCGGATATGCGTCTGCCAATCCAATATGCACTCTATTATCCTAAGCGTCTGCCGCTGGCGGGAGAGCGTCTGGATTTTGAGCAAATCGCGGAAATTCATTTTGAAAAGCCGAACACGGAATTATTGAGAGGGATACCACTGGCGCTTGAAGCCTGTGCCGTTGGGGGAAGCATGCCGACGGTAATGAATGCTGCCAACGAATATGCGGTGGCGAAGTTTCTGCAAAAAGACATAGGTTTTTTACAAATTTATGATATGATTGAATTGGCAATGAAGAAGCATCATACAATTAAGAATCCGGATTTAACACAGATATTGGAGACGGAGCGGGAAACATATGAGCTTTTAGACAAGGAATGGAGGAAAGGATAAAGAATGAGTGGATTGAACATATTTTTGGCTGTTTTAGTTTTTAGTATTATCATTTTATTTCACGAGTTTGGACATTTTATTGTCGCCAAAATCAATAAAATAAAAGTGGTTGAATTTTCACTCGGTATGGGCCCGAGATTGATTTCATGGGAAAAGACGAAAGAGCGAAGAAAAGTTGTTTTTTTGAAATCCGGAAAGTATTTTGAAGAACATCCGGAGTTTGAAGAGAATACGTTGTATTCGCTTAAATTGCTGCCATTCGGCGGTTCCTGTATGATGGTTGGCGAAGAAGAGGCGGTACAGAGTGAGGATTCGTTCAGCTCAAAATCCGTCTATGCAAGAATGGCCGTTATATTTGCGGGGCCGTTTTTCAACTTTATTCTTGCCTTTCTGTTTTCTTTTTTTGTCATACTATTTATCGGTTACTCCAAACCGGCAGTCACTATGGTACAGCAGGACGGTCCTGCCCAGCAGGCTGGATTGCGTGTAGGGGACGTCATTCGGGAAATTAATGGTGAGAAAATTACGATTGACGGCGACTTTGGCTCCTACCTCATTTTTAATCCTTTTTCTGAGAATGAAGAGATTACGATTGTTGCGGAACGGGATGGCGCGGAAAAGACGTTTAAAATGAAACCGCAGTGGATGACGATGAAAAACGGGAAAAAGGAGCTGAAAATCGGAATTAATCATGGAATAAGAGAAAAGACAGGAATAGGCGGTATGCTGAAATATTCTGCCTATGAAATGAAATATTATGTCGTCACAACCGTGAAGAGTCTGGCGGGCCTGATTACCCGTAAAGTAAATGCCGGGGATGTAGCGGGGCCGGTTGGAATCGTGACATCAATGGGCGATTCAATTTCTGATAACCAGAAAGCGGCGATAAAGAGTCAGGAGCAGGGAAATAAAGAAGCGCCGGGGGTAGCGGGCATTACGATTTTAAGTATGATGAACTGGTGCATTTTACTCTCCGCCAATCTGGGCGTTATGAATCTGCTTCCGATTCCGGCGCTCGACGGCGGACGGCTGCTGTTCTTGATTATTGAATGGATTCGGCGCAAACCGCTCAATCCGAAATATGAAAATGCAGTCAATGTCACGGGATTTATGCTTTTAATGCTGTTGATGGTAGTAATTTTAGGACATGATTTAATTAAAATCTTTTTCTGATAAAAAGAATAATGGAGGGATAGGTTGAAAAATAAGCTTGATATCTTATTTTTCAACCCACTATTTGTGCCGAAGCGCCACAAATAGTATTAATGCACAGAGCAAAAACAGCTTCGCTGCTTTTTGCTCGTGCCTCCTCCGCTGCGCTTCGGAATGGAGGGATAGTATGTTTCGCGACAGGACAAAGGAAATCCAGATTGGTTCGGTTAAAATTGGCGCCGGTAATCCGGTAGCCATTCAGTCGATGACGAATACAAAGACCGAAGATGTAAAGGCTACGGTTGGGCAGATACTGGCGCTGGAGCATGCGGGATGTGAAATTATCCGCTGTGCCGTGCCAACGATGGAGGCCGCCAAAGCGCTTGCTGCGATTAAGGAAAAAATTCACATTCCCTTAGTTGCCGATATTCATTTTGATTACAAACTGGCAATCGCGGCTGTTGAGTACGGAGCAGATAAAATCCGCATTAATCCGGGTAATATAGGCAGTACGGAGCGGATTAAGGCGGTCGTTGACTGCTGCAGGGAGAAAGATATTCCGATTCGCGTCGGCGTAAACAGCGGTTCCCTTGAGAAAAATCTGATAGAGAAATATAGCGGCGTGACGGCGGAGGGTATCGTTGAGAGTGCATGGGATAAACTGTGCATGATAACGGATATGGGTTATGAAAATCTCGTTGTCAGCATAAAGTCCTCGGATGTGCTGATGAGTATAAAGGCGCATGAGTTACTCGCCTCAAAGACGGATTTTCCGCTTCATGTGGGGATTACGGAGTCCGGTACGGTATATTCCGGCAGTGTTAAGTCGGCGATTGGCCTCGGCAATATTTTGTATCAGGGAATTGGCGATACGATTCGTGTATCCCTGACCGGCGACCCGGTAGAAGAGATTTATGCGGCGAAGATGATTTTAAAAACGTTAGGCCTGCGTCAGGGAGGGATAACGGTAGTTTCCTGCCCGACCTGCGGACGGACGCAGATTGATTTGATTTCTCTGGCGGAACAGGTAGAAGAGATGGTGAAAGGTTTTAATCTTAATATTAAAGTGGCTGTGATGGGCTGCGCGGTAAACGGGCCGGGCGAGGCCAGAGAGGCAGATATCGGTATTGCCGGCGGCGTCGGCGAGGGGCTTCTCATTAAGAAAGGTGAGATTGTGAAGAAAGTGCCGGAATCCGAGCTGCTGGAAACGCTGCGTCAGGAATTATTACATTGGGAAGAGTAGCAGAAAGGACAGGATAGCGTGGTTTCGTTTTTTGAAGCATTTCCGGATTTATCCGTAGAAGATAAGGTATATGATTTTTTTGGAAGTGCACAGGTAGAGAAAATAAGTGCTTCCAAAACAAAAATGCTGGCGTTTATTTATTGCCGGTGTGACCGTTTTTTGTCGCTGCGTATGATTCGCAACATGGAAAAGACGCTATATAAGCAAGTGTTTCGCCGTTTGGGGATTCGTCCCAGACTAGAGGTGAGTTATCCGTTTGCACAGAGTTATAGTCTGACAGAGATTATGGAGCAGTACGAGGATACGTTAAAGGAGGAAATGCGGGAATTTGACTCGGTCAATTATATGAAGTTCTGCCGGAAACCTTTCCGTGTCGAGGACGATACGCTGCAGGTTTTCTGTGAGGACGATTTTTTGTGCCATGAGCACAGTAAACAAGTAGAAGATTTTCTGCTGCTCCGGCTGCACAAGCGGTTCGGCAAAGAGGCGGCAGTTTCTTTTGTGTATGAGGAGAAGAAGCAAAAGAAAAAAGAAGAGCCGGAAGTGTATCATATGGTTGTCAAAAAAGAAGCTCTGGCAGAAAATACTACGAATCCTGCCGCGGTGAAGAAACCGTTTGTGCCGAAGAAGAGCAACTACCGCAAACCCGCGAAAGACCCGACCGTATTTTATGGTAAAAATGTCGAGGGTGAAGTGCTTCCTATCAAGGAAATTATTGACGAGATTGGTGAAGTGGTCGTTGAGGGAATGATTCGTCAGGTAGAGGAGCGTGAAATCAAGGGCGAGAAGCTGCTTGTATCGTTTGCCATCACTGATTTTACGGATACTATTATCGCGAAAATATTTATAAAAAAAGATTTGGCAGACGAACTCAGTTTCTTTGAATTTGTAAAAAAGGGAAACTTTATCCGCCTGAAAGGGGTGGCTTCCAAAGATACTTATGATAAGGAAATCAGGATTGGCAATATCGTCGGCATGAAAGAAATAGATAACTTTAAGGCGGGACGTATGGACGAGGCTCCCATGAAACGGGTGGAGCTGCACGCCCATACGCAGATGAGCGATATGGATGCGGTTGTCGACTGCCAGAAAATGGTGAAGCGCGCGCAGCAGTGGGGACATCCGGCGATTGCCATTACCGACCACGGCGTCGTGCAGTCTTTTGCGGATGCCGACCATGCCATCAGCAGCGATGATTTTAAAGTAATCTACGGCTGTGAGGCTTATCTGGTAGATGATTTGGACGATACGGTACGCAATGCGGGAGGGCAGTCAATGCAGTCCTCCTTTGTTGTCTTTGATTTGGAGACGACGGGTTTCTCTCCCACGAGAAACCGTATTATCGAGATAGGCGCCGTTAAAGTGGAGGCAGGAAAGATTACGGAGCGTTTCAGCACCTTTGTGAATCCGCAGGTGCCGATTCCACTGCGGATTACGGAAGTGACGGGGATTGACGACGGAATGGTAAAGGACGCCCCGCTGATAGAGACGGTATTGCTGGAGTTTCTCGAATTTTGTTCGGGGTGTGTGCTTGTGGCGCACAATGCCGATTTTGACTACAGTTTTATCTGCAAAAAAGGGGACGAGCAGGGGCTTGACATATCGTTTACTGTTGTCGACACGGTAGGCGTGGCGCGTGTGCTCTTTCCCCATCTGGCGCGCTACACATTGGATAACGTGGCGAAGGTGTTGAAGATTTCCCTTGTCAATCACCACCGCGCGGTGGAAGACGCAGAGGCGACGGCGGAAATCTTTGAGAAGATGATTCCCATACTGGAGCGGGAGGGCATTACCGACTTGGATGCACTCTATGAGAGGACGCATTCGGCGCCGGAAATTATTAAAAAGAAACCGAGTTTTCACGCCATTATTCTGGCAAAAAATGAAGTGGGGCGGGTGAATCTCTACCGTCTGGTGTCGATGGCGCATATGGATTATTTTGCCCGCCGGCCGCGCATTCCCAAAAGTCAGCTTATGAAATGGCGGGAGGGTCTGATTCTCGGCTCTGCCTGCGAGGCGGGAGAGTTGTACCGCGCTCTTCTGGACGACGCGGACGAGGAGCGGATTGAAGAACTCGTTCATTTTTATGATTATCTGGAAATCCAGCCGATTGCCAACAACGAGTTTATGTTTGAGAGGGACAAGGGCGCTTATCGCGATATCAACACATGGGACGATTTAAAAGAGATGAACCGCCGTATCGTCAAACTGGGGGAGAAATATAATAAGCCAGTGTGCGCCACCTGCGACGTACATTTTCTTGACCCTGAAGATGATATTTACCGCACCATTCTGCTTGCCGGAAAGAAGATGGACGACGGCAAACAGCCGCCGCTGTATTTGCGGACAACCGAAGAGATGTTAGAAGAATTTTCTTATCTGGGAGAAGATAAGGCGATGGAAGTCGTAGTGACGAACACGAATCTTATCGCCGACCAAATCGAGAAAATATCTCCGGTCTATCCGGATAAATGTCCGCCAATCATCGAAAATTCGGCACAGGATTTGCGTGATATCTGTTATCGCAAAGCGCATAGTATGTATGGGGAGAATCTTCCGGAACAGGTATCCAAACGGCTGGAACACGAGTTAAATTCCATTATTAAAAACGGGTTCGCCGTTATGTATATCATTGCGCAGAAACTTGTGTGGAAATCGAACGAAGACGGCTATCTGGTGGGTTCGCGCGGCTCCGTCGGCTCCTCTTTTGTCGCCACGATGTCCGGTATTACGGAAGTGAATCCCCTGCCGGCTCATTATTACTGTGAAAAGTGTCACTATGTTGACTTTGACTCGGAAGAGGTTAGGGCGTTTGCCGGAAGTTCCGGCTTTGATATGCCGCAGAAGAAATGTCCTGAGTGCGGGGCCGATTTGGTACGGGATGGACACGATATCCCGTTTGAAACTTTTCTCGGTTTTTATGGGGATAAGGAGCCAGATATCGACCTCAATTTCTCAGGAGAGTACCAAAGTAAAGCTCATGCGTATACGGAAGTTATCTTTGGCGCCGGACAGACATTTCGTGCGGGAACGGTGGGAACGCTGGCGGATAAAACCGCCTATGGCTATGTAAAAAATTATTATGAGGAACATCAGATACATAAGCGTACTGAGGAGATAGAGCGTATTTTAGAAGGATGTGTCGGAGTCCGGCGGACGACGGGGCAGCATCCGGGAGGGATTGTCGTTCTGCCGATGGGATGGAGCATTTACACATTTACGCCAATCCAGTATCCCGCTAACGATATGACGACATCCATTATTACGACGCACTTTGATTACCACAAGATTGACCACAATTTGTTAAAACTGGATATTCTCGGACACGACGATCCGACGATTATTAAGATGTTGGAAGATTTGACAGGAGTGGATGCGTTAAGTATCTCCTTAGACGACCCGCAGGTATTATCACTTTTTGCCGATACATCTGCCTTGGGCGTGGAGCCGGAAGATTTGCTGGGACTCGATTTGGGAAGTCTGGGCGTGCCGGAATTTGGTACGGAATTTGTCATGCAGATGCTTCGCGACACAAAACCGAAGAATTTTTCAGATTTGGTTCGTATCTCCGGCCTTTCACACGGAACTGATGTGTGGCTCAATAATGCACAATACTATATTGCCAAAGGGGATTGTACCCTGTCAACGGCTATCTGTACCCGTGATGATATTATGACGTATCTGCTTCATACCGGCGTTGAAGACGGCACCGCATTTCAGATTATGGAAAATGTGCGCAAAGGGAAAGTGGCGAAAGGCGCCTGCAAGAAGTGGGGCGAATGGAAAGAGGCAATGTCCTCTTGCGGGGTTCCGGACTGGTATATCGAATCCTGTGAAAAAATAAAGTATATGTTTCCTAAAGCGCATGCGGTGGCATACGTGATGATGGCGTTCCGCATTGCCTATTTTAAAGTATATTATCCGTTAGCTTACTATGCCGCCTTTTTTAGTATCCGCGCCAAAGCGTTTGATTATGAGCTGATGTGTCAGGGCAGGGAACGGCTGGAGGCATTGATGAAAGACTATAAGAAACGCCTGTCAGACAAAGAGCTGACGCCGAAAGAAGAAGCGGCATACGGGGATATGAAGATTGTACAGGAGATGTATGCCCGCGGATATGAATTTATGCCGATTGATATCTATCGGGCAAAAGCGAAGCAGTTTCAGATTATTGATGGGAAGCTGATGCCGGCGCTTAATAGTATCGACGGCATGGGGGACAAGGCGGCGGAGGGCGTCGTCGAGGCAGTGAAAGACGGCCCGTTTTCCTCCTGTGAAAACTTTAAAAACAGAAGCAAAGTAAGCGCCACCATCGTAGATAAAATGAGAGAGATGGGTATGTTAGGCGACCTGCCGTTGAGCGACCAGATGTCGTTGTTAGATTTTATGTGAGAGGTTCACTTGGTATCATCCTTCTGCTTACGTCTCTTTCCCTTGCGGATGGAGCGTATGCCCAAAAAGACGAGGAGGACATACAGGAGAAGCGAGATGAAAAATTCTACGTCAAACAAAATCCGGCCCGCGAGAATGTATTTGCGTATATCAAAGAACAGGCAGGCGGCGAGACAGAGAAAACACACAAAAGCGGTGCGGTAATAGCTGTGAACTTCACGTTCGTTGGATGATTGCATGGGATATCGTTCCTTTCCGGCAGAGAATGCCTCTCGTGTTGCAGGTTTTTCTGTATAGTATAGGCATTCCTGCGGGTTCTGTCAACAGGGCGCTGCCACCCTATATCAGAATACATGGAGTGCCTGTCTGTAAATATATTTTGACAATCGCATCCGGTATCCGGCTCACAGTTCGCCCCGCAGCATCACATTGGCAATAAACACACCGTTCCCATAGTGGAACTGGCTATAGCCGCCGTTCTTTTCTGCGATATGGCGCACAGCTTGTAAACCGATGCCCTCCCCCGCACGCTTGGAGGAGAGGAACACGCCATTTTTTTCCTGTATTTCCCCGTCATAGTTGTTTTCGATGGACAACAGCAGCATATTTTCCGAATGCAGGCGGGCGGACACCTGAACCTTACGGTTTTCAGGGGCTGTCCGCAAGCTGGCTTCCATTGCGTTTTCAAGGAGATTGGACAGTACGGAACAAAGGCCGGTATCCGGCACGGGAAGGTTACGGGGCAGGTCAAGCACGAAAGAGAGGGGAATCCCATTTTCTTTGTAAAGCAGGGAAAAATATCCCGCTACACTGTCCACAACCGTATTTTTGCAAAGTCCAAGGTCGCCGGTGGGAATATTCCCCTGAACTTCGGCCAGATAGTTCCGGATGCCTTCCATGTTTCCCTGTGCGGCGAAGCCCTGCAGGACATGGAAATGGTGGCGCAGGTCATGTCTGGCCTGCCGTATCTGTCGGGTAGTGATAAGGAGGCTGTCATACCGTGCCTGCTGCATGGAAAGGAACTGGTTCTCCAGCCGGAGGCGGTCATTGCGGTTTAAACTGGCCGCCATCAGGTAAAAGAGCAGATAGAATATAAGGAGCAGGACAAGGAACAAAAAGCTGAAAAAGATGTAGATTAGCCGAAGCCGTCCCTGCTCCAAAATGCCCGGGTTCCTCGGCATGATAAATACATTCAAGCTGATAAATATGGGTGGCAGTATCCAGAACACATACCATGTTTTTGCAAAGGCATCGTCCTCCAGAAGCTGCCTTGCTGCATGGGAAGCAGGATGCCATGTGACGGCTGCGAGGGCGCAGCACATCAGGAACCAGAGGGCGGCAGTCTAGAGGGAAAACGGCGGCGTAGTTTCGCCGCTTATTCCGATGGCGGCATTTCCGAGGCAGGAAAAAACACCGCACACAGCAAGGAAAACACTGACGGATTTCCAGCGTGTGATTTTAAGCGTATGCACATAGAAGCTGCCAATAATGGCGGCGGCAGGAAAGAACAGCCAAAGAATATTTATATGGAAAAAATGGCGCACAGTTTCTCCCGCAAGGCACAAAAGAAGAATAAGGGAGACTGCCGCAGCCGCCAGCTTTGCAGGGTGCAGCCGCAGGTATTGTTTCATGGGGAAATAGGCAAGCAGCATACCCGGCAGGAAAATCACAAGTTCCATATCAATAATCCCTCCTTCCGGAATTTTTGAAATTTTTGAACAGGTAATCACAGAAAGCAGTATGTGCGGCCTTGGCAAGGCTGCGGCTGACAGAAACCCTTTTCCCACCTTTCAGGATGAAGTCCGTGCCGTCAAAATCCTCTGCGTGTTCCATGTTGACAAGGACGCCCCGGCTGCACAGGAAGAAACGCTCGTCCGTAAGGGCGGTGGTAAATTCCCGAAAAGTCTGGCGTGTCACATACTTCCCTCCGTCTGTGTTGTAAACATAAATCTGATGCTGGTAATGTTCCGCATACAGAATATCCTGAAAGCGGAGCCGGTGGGTGCCGCCTGTGGCGTTTATTTCGATATATCTGTCCGTTATGGAAAAGCGTTTTATGATTTCATCAAACAGTGCGGCAAGGTCAGCCTCCTGATATGGCTTTACCAGATAGTGCAGCGCCCGAACACGGAAGCCCTCCAGCGCATGGTCGGGGGATGTAGTGGTGAATACCAGCAGGCAGTCCGAATCGAAGCGGCGCAGATGGTTCGCCGTATCCATACCGTTTTCATTTCCCATATAAATATCAAGGAATACAAGGTCAAAATGTTTTTTTTCGGCACAGGCAAGAAAATCCGTGCCGGAAGCATAACAGGAAACAGAAGCATCAAAGGAAAGGCGGGCAGCCTGTGCAGTGACCCATTCTTTCAGAGTTTCCCGTTCTGACACAATATCATCTACAATGGCGATTCGCATGGAAAAGTCTCCTTTTATTCTCATATGCGCACTGACTCTTAAAAGCATTTAACCCATATCATAACATAAAACGGATAAAAAAGCGAGCGCCATAAAAAAGCAGGACTGTCAACTGCTATTTTAAAGAAAATTTATACAATTCGGGACGGATTTTAACAATTTGTGCCATGCCACTTGAAAAAAAGCGGGAAAAACATATAGTGATAATAAACGCCGTAAAAAGCGCCGAAAGTGAAAAATTTTTTCGGAAATTTTTCAGAAAGGGGTTGCGTGGTATGTGAATTGACAATATCAGAACGTGCGACAACATTAGGTTAAGGGAGTTTCTGCAAAGAGAATATTTTGGAACGGAGGAATGAATTTATATGGGAAAAGAGAGAAGAAGACGAAAAGAGGGCAGACTGCGCGGCGGTCTTGGAATCCTGCTGGCGGCGGCAATGCTGTTTAATACTCTGTTTAGCGGCGGGCTTAGCGTGTACGCTTCGGATGGTAAATCTGCTCTGGTGGATGAGGGCACGCCTGATTTGGAGCTGTTTGGACAGAAAGTTAGCAGCGGTGACAGTGGAGATGGCTGGAGCTATGCAGATGGCGTTCTGACATTAGAGAATTTTCATTCTGATAATTCCAGCGGGAATTTTATTCATATTACCAATGCACCATTGGAGTTTACGATTTATGTGAAAGGAGAAAATTCTGTAAACACGAGCGGAACCCTTTTCTATGGCAATGTGCGTGGAAGTACGACTATTATGGGAGACGAGGGAGCGTCGCTCTCTTTGGAAGGGCAAAACTGGAATGATAAAGATATTTTTATTCGCGGGGTAAATGTGAATGTTACCACGCAGGGGATGATTTTCCTTAGCCATAATATGGTGATTGACAATGCAATGGTGAATTTCAACATGAACGGCTCTAATGGCTATATTTACAACACGCACGGCCGTTTGACCATAGAAAATGGCAGCGAGGTGAACATAACCAATTCGTCAGGCAGTGTTGACTACTGTGTTGCCACCAACAAAACAGAGATTAACGACAGTACATTGAATATAACCAATCCCAGTGGTTTTGGAGTGTATGTGACGGCAATATCCAAAGAGGTGCCGGAGCACAAGGCGTTTATTACCAATTCTACTATATCAGCGGATGTTCTTGATGCAGGTATCCATTGTGAGGATGAGGTTTCTGTTACCAATTCACAGGTTACAAACAGTGGCCGCTTCCTGCTTCGCTCTAAGAAAGCAATTATCGTGGATAAAAGCAGTACGATGGAGGGAATTACTTATGAATTTTTCAAATCTGATTCGGGGGCGGCATATCAGGTT
This sequence comes from uncultured Eubacterium sp., assembly GCA_910589595.1. Classification (GTDB taxonomy): domain Bacteria; phylum Bacillota; class Clostridia; order Lachnospirales; family Lachnospiraceae; genus Eubacterium_F. Next base: position 128,039 of record CAJUTM010000004.1, on the reverse strand, counting down.
TATGGAACCCATGCGCTTGCAGCAGATTTGACCGTAGCAGCAAACGGTTCTTTTGTAATCCCGAAGGGCGCTGCGCTGACGATTCCTAATGGTGTTACATTGGAAAACAACGGTACGATGCATATCCATGAAAAAAATTCCCTGACTGGAACAGGCGCTTTGACTGGGGACGGAAATTTCCTGATAGATGTAAATAAGGATATGATTTCAATTCCGGAAAGCCTGACTTATACCGGAAAGGACTATACAGACCAGATTATATTGGAAAGGGAAATACTGATTTGCGGGGTAGAGTTTACGGCAGATACGACGGGATGGATTCGTACCATTGAACCGGCCGTTGTAAAAGATGTGGGAGATTATACGGTTACATTCACCAATGGTGATAGAACCATAAGCAGAGACTTCAAAGTGGGGGAATGTCCTCATACCGGACTTGTGTATATGCCTCTGGCGGATGGAGGACACGGCGGCACCTGTCCTCTTTGTAACGAAGAAATATCAGGAGAACATAAATGGGCGAATGGCGTTTGTTCGCTCTGCAATGTTAAAGCTGTGGCAATGGCGGAGAAGAATGGGAAAGTCCTTGGTTATTATGATGAGAGCAGTCTTGACAGCGCTTTTAGCATGGAAAACAATGGGGCAACGCTGAAGCTGCTTGGTGATGTAACTGCCACCCATAAGATTCAGAGTAAAATTGTAGTCACGTTGGACTTGAATGGTCATACTTACAACGCCACTCAAATAGGCGATTCTGCTTTTCAGATATCGTATAATTTAATTATGGTCAAAGACAGTGTCGGGGGTGGAAAGGTGACAGCGGCAGCCGGATACGCCTGCTTTGATTTGGAAGGAGGAACTATGAGTTTCTATGGCGGCACGTTTTCCGGAGGTAAATGTGCGGTAAATGTGACTGGCACCTGCTCTCTCAATCTCCATGGCGGTACCTTTAACGGAAGTGAAAATGCGATTAAACACACGGACAATATAAAAACTGCCTTGGCGAACCATAATGCCTTTTATCAGGACGGCAGTCCCTATGAACCTTCGGGCAAAAGCCTGCCTGCTGGAACCTTTATTGTGCAGAAGTGCAAGCATGAGGGTGTCAAGCCGACCTCTAATAATGACGGTACTCACAGCCTGACTTGCCCTTACTGCGGCTATGCAGGGACAGCAGAGAGCTGCGTCTACAGCGAAGAATACATCTGCGACACAACCAACCACACCCAGACTTGTACGGTTTGTGGGTATCAAAAGGTGGAGGCGCATACCATCGCCCTTTCTGCCGAAGCAAGCGGGAACACCGTGACACTCAGAGAGGGGTGCGGCGTTTGCGACCATGGGTCGATTGTCGGCGCCGTCAACTTTACTTTCCCGAAAGTAGTTTATGGGGAAACTGGTACTGTGCTGACAGGGGATAGGACTGTTCCTGAACAATATGCTATGTTCCTGCAGATGGATGATGGGGCGATGATTCAAGGGGAAGGCGAAACTGTGTCATGGAGCGCAGCGGATTTATTTGGCAGCGAGACGATGGCCGTGGGAGAGCATAAATTGAAAGTGTCTTTTGCTAATGATATAGGTAAATACTCCAACGTGTGCGAATTGCCTTTCACCGTTGAGCGCGCTCCACTGACGGCGGACATGATGACGTTGGACAAAACAGATGTTACCTATAACGGCACGGAGCAGAAGCCAACCCTCACCGTCAAGCAGGGGGAAACCAGACTGACACTGGGAACGGACTATGAGGTCAGATACACTCGTGACGGTATCGCTACCACTGATTTCACCAGCGCCGGAACGGTTACGATTACCATTAAAGGCAAGGGGAATTATACGGGTGAAGTAGAGAAAACCTTTACCATCGAACAGGCAGCGCCTGATGTCGGCGCTGTTACAGCGGGGGCGCTGGAAAATACCCTTGATGTATCGCAAGTGGTATTAAGCCGTACAAACCAGACGACTGCCGGAACATTAACGCTGACCGACAGCGCCTTAAAATACGGCACAAACACCTATACATGGAAATTTACGCCGGATGATACCGTGAATTATAAGACAGTTACCGGAGAAGTGAATATTACGGTGAACGATACCATTCCGCCGAATGCGGAATACCAAATTGATACAGATGGCTGGAGAAAGTTTCTCAATAACGTCTCTTTCGGAGTATTCGGCAAGGACTATAAAACAGTGGAAATCAGAGCCACGGATGATACGGATACAGTGACAGGCAGTGGGATTAAACAGACACAGTATTATATATCGGATAAGGAAATTACGGATACGGACAGTATAGTTTGGAATACTTATACGAAACCGGTCAGCCTGAATGCACAGGGCGCTTATTTTATCTATGTGAAAGTGACGGATAATGCAGGCAATACGGCAGTACTGAACAGCGAGGGTATCGTGGTCTATGCGGAGAGCACGGTAAGTCCGTCAGCTATTGACTATACATACAAAGAGAACCATGACCGCACCGTGCAGCTTGCCCTGAACGGAAATACATTCAAAGGACTTACGGACGAGGAAGGAAATGCCGTAGATGCAAATCATTATACTATCGACAGCGACGGTACGCTTATCCTGAAAGCGGCATATCTGGATACGCTGGATAAGGGCGGGTACACCTATAAGGCTGTCATGAATCCGCAGGGGATAGAGACGGAACAGGTGACATTGGCATATACTTTTACAGTCAATGTAAAAGCAAAAGAGTTGACGGTTACAGGAGCAACGGCAACGGACAGGGCTTATGACGGAACAAAAATGGTGGAAATCACAGCAGTCAAATTAAGCGGCGCTGCACCGGATGATGATGTGGCGGTTGCTCTGAAAAATGGCATACAGGGCACGTTAAACAGCGCCGATGCAGGAACATACACGGCGGTAACACTGCCGGAACTTATCCTTATCGGGGCGGACAGCGGAAATTATAGTCTTGTGCAGCCGGCAGCGGCGGTTTCCACGTCCGTAACGGTCAATCCTCTGGATGCAGAAATTACGGTTGGCACAGATACTTACAATAAGACTTTTGGTGATGCGGCATTTACTCTGGATGTCACAGATAACAATACAGAGGCAGAAGTGCAGTACGAAGTGACGAAAGGAGCCGATGTGATATCCGTGGAAAACGGCACGGTCACGCTCAGGGGCGCAGGCGAAGCAGAGATAACCGTTTTACTGCCGGAGTCTGCAAATTATAGCGCCGCCGAAAACAAAACAATAACTGTCATCGTGGAAAAGGCGCAGAATGCCCCGAATATGCCGGAAGACAGCATAAATGTCTTAAATACTGTTAAAAAGGCAGGTGGGGCGCCATTGCCGGAGGGATGGAAATGGCAGGAAGCGGACAAAGAAAAGGCCCTTGCGGCGGGAGCATCCGTGGAGGCCACAGCAATTTATACCGGAGAGGATAAAGGCAATTATGAAAAGGAAACCGTGACAGTCACCATAACCAGAGCTGCCTGTGACGATGCGTCAGGAGAACTTCTTTATACGGGAAAAAGCGAAAAAGCGCCGACTTGCACGGAGGACGGACTGGGACATAAGGAATGCAGCCTGTGCGGCGATGTGATAGAGTCAGGCATCGTGGTAAAAGCGCCGGGGCATGAATGGCATATTACCGGCGAGGAGGCAGCGACCACCACATCAGAAGGAAAACGGGTATATACCTGTTATGTATGTAGCCAGACACGTGAGGAGACCATCCCGAAGCTGCCGCCGACGGCAAACCCGACATTGGAAGAGCCGGCAAAACAGCCAAAGGAAACCGTCGCGCCGGAAGAAGTGAGGGAAAATCCTTTGAAACTGGATTCCAGCATATCCATGAAATGGAAGGGAAATGCCCTTGCCTTGAAATGGGCGAAGATAACAGGGGCAGGAGGGTATGATATTTATGTTGCCCAGTGCGGGAAGAAACGGAAAAATTCTCTGGCTAAGACGGTAAAAAATGGAAAGACATCTGTTTCCCTTACAAAGATAACCGGTAAAAAGATTTCCGGAAAGAAAACATATTCAGTCAAAATAAAAGCATGGGAATATGTCAATGGTAAAAAAGTATATACCGCCAGCAGCAGAACTTACCATATAGCAGGAAAGGAAAACAAAAAGTACACAAATGCAAAAAAACTGAAACTGAAAAAGAAGTATACCTTGAAAAAGGGCAGGAGTATCCGTGTTCAGGTGACAATTGACAAACAGTCAAAAAAGAAAAAACTGCTTCCGGTTTCTCACGGACCCGCCCTGAAATACCAGTCTGGCAATAAGAAGATTGCGGCGGTAACGCAGGCAGGTAAGGTAAAGGCAAAGAAGAAAGGAACCTGTTATATTTATGTCACCGCATTAAACGGGGTAAGGGAGAAAATCAAGATAACAGTAAAATAGCCGTGCCGGAATACAGACAGATGCAGGAATAGCGGCAGCACCGGAGAGGGAGGATAGGCAGAATTATGGCGCCTGTCCTCCCGTTTGTTTTATCGGACAATACTTTTAACAGGATTGACGTACTGTTAAAATATTACATCTTGTCCTTTTTTTGGTATTGTGATATTATGGTAGAGTAATTTTAATAATAGCATATATTATAGCATATACTTCTATTTAGTTTTCCATAGTTAGTTTCGGTTTGTTAAAAAATCAGAGACTCCCTGTGGGTGATTACAAAAGAATTTTCTGACAGGGAAGTGAAAGTCGTTTCACAAAGCAGAAGCTAAGGAGGTCAGATTGTGAAAACATTTTGTTTGACAGATACGGGGCGTTTGCGGAACAGCAATCAGGATTGTGTGTTCTGTGAGGAAAATAAAATCGGTAGTTTCCCCAATCTGTTTCTGGTAGCGGATGGCATGGGGGGACATCAGGCAGGAGATATGGCGTCCCGATTATGTGTCAATGAAGTAGCTGCCCAAATTACGAAGACGGAATCCCGAACACCCGTGAGTGCTTTTGAGGCTGCCGTTGCGGCGGCGAATGCAAAAGTATATCAGCGTTCGCGGGAAGATGTGGCGCTCGCCGGAATGGGGACGACGCTTGTCGGAGCCATGGTGGATGGGAACACAGCCTATATTGTAAATATTGGTGATTCCCGTTTATATGTTTTACATGATACACTGCGTCAGATTACGGTGGACCACTCGCTAGTGGAGGAGATGGTTCAATCAGGAGAGATTCAAAAAGAAGAGATGCGTTTACATCCGAATAAAAACATTATTACACGGGCTCTTGGCACGGACACGAGTGTTCGGCCGGACTGCTTTGAAGTCAAGGTAGAAGAAGGGGACGTGATTTTGTTGTGTTCCGACGGTCTGACAAATATGGTAGAAGATATAGCAATCGAAGAAACATTAAAGAAATATATAGAAGATATGAAGTTAGCGGGAGAGAGTTTAGTGCAACAGGCGAACGAGGCCGGTGGTAAGGACAACATCAGCGTTATTTTAGTTCGGCTGTAAAGGAGTGATAAGATGGTTAATATTGGTACAATGATTGGTGAACGCTATGAAGTGATAGAAAAAATTGGTTCAGGTGGAATGGCAGATGTTTATCGGGCAAAAGACCATCGCCTGAATCGTTTTGTGGCAGTTAAAATCTTAAAAAGTGAATATAACGAAGATACGAAATTTATCGCCAAATTCCGCCAGGAGGCACAGGCAATTGCCTGTCTCTCACATCCGAATATCGTAGGGATTTATGATGTGGGGGAAGACAAAGACATGCACTTTTTTGTCATGGAGTTTGTCGATGGTATCACGCTGAAAAAATATATTGAAAACAGGGGAAAACTTACGGTTCGGGAAGCTGTCGGCATCAGTTTACAGATTGCCAACGGTCTGGAAGCGGCGCATGCCAATCATATTATCCACCGGGATATTAAACCGCAGAATATTTTGATTTCCAAAGACGGTACGGCGAAAGTAAGTGATTTTGGGATTGCCAAGGCGGCAAGTTCCAATACGATAACGGCAAATGCCATGGGTTCTGTCCATTATATTTCACCGGAACAGGCGCGTGGCGGTTTCAGTGATGAAAAGAGTGATATTTATTCACTTGGCGTTACCATCTATGAGATGTTGAGCGGTACGCTTCCATTTACCGGAGAGAGCGCAGTAGCAATTGCCCTCGCACATATTCAGGAGGACGCGACGCCGTTAGAGGCCATAGACGCTACGATTCCGCACGGCCTCAGTAATATTGTGGCAAAGTGTATGCAGAAAAAGACGGAGCTGCGCTATCCGACAGTGGCAGATTTAATTGCTGACATGAAAATGTTTTTGCAAGACCCGACCGGAGAGTATGGCATTATCCGTAATCTCTATGAAAATGCGGACACGATATTTATCCCCAGCGGCGATGTAAATACATTAAAAGCGACGACACCGCAGACGCCTCTGGATACGTTGAAAGAGGAAGAAGAGACGGAAGAAAATGGGGAAGTTGACCCGAAATTGGAAAAAGCGCTTATCATCGGAAGCGTTACCGTAGCTGTCATTATCGGACTCATTATTATCTATATGGTCGGCCGGCTTATTGGCTTTTGGGGAGGCTCTTCACCGAAAGAGGAGGCGACGCCGGAGCCGACAAAACAGGTGATACAGGCGAGCAGTTCGCCGGAGGCGAAAGAAGAAACACAGATTAAGGTGCCGGACATTATTGATATGACGGAAGAGAGTGCCAAGGCGTTGTTAGATGAGAAAGAGCTGACGTATGAGTTTGTTGCGCAGGAATCCGACACGGTAGACAAGGGAAAAGTAATTGAGACAAATCCTTCCGTGGGGACTCCGGTAGAAAAGGGAACGAAGATTACGGTTTATTATGCAGCGCAGAGAGTGCAGCCATTCAGTGTTATTGGCAAGACGCCGGAGGACGCAGAAGAAGAATTGCGCAGCAAAGGATATGTTCCGAGAAGGGGAAGTGACATTTACAGCGAGAGCGTCGCCAGCGGCAAAGTGGCCGCCACCAAACCGAAGACGGGAGAGAGCGTTGCCGCCGGCTCCACTATCACGTATTATGTCAGCAAAGGTCAGGAATTAGTAAAAGTTCCGAATTTGCTCGGCAAGACGAAGAGTCAGGCAAAAGCCGCCCTGGAGAAAGTTAATCTCAAATTGGGAAAGACGGGTTCCACCTATTCTGAAAATTATAAGAAAAACCGCATTTGCGTACAGAGTAAGCCGAACGGTCAGGAAGTTAAAAAGGGAACGACGGTGGATGTGACGCTGAGCCTTGGGCCGGAACCGACGTACTCCTATATTTCAAAGGATAATATTACGATAAACAATCCGTTTGATTATGAGACCGACCCGGCCGCCGTCTTTAAGTTTGTTCTTGTTCAGGATGGAAAACAGATGGTGCTGTCCGCATTAGGAGGAACAAAGTCCTATAGTGACTTCCCTATGCAGATTGGCGCGGGAGATATTAAAGGAGTAAGTGCATCGGAAGGGCAGTTGCTTGTATATAAAAATTCCAGACAGGTTGATTCTTATAGTGTATCGTTTGAGAAAGTAGCGGATTGATGAAAGGGAAAATCGTAAAGGGAATTGCTGGCTTCTATTATGTGTGGTGCGACGATGACAAGCTGTACGAATGCAAAGCAAAGGGCGGTTTTCGTAAGGATGGGATGAAACCACTCGTTGGAGACGATGTTTGTGTGCAAATTCTGGATGAGGAAAAACAGTTAGGTAATATTGTGGAAATTTTGCCTAGAAAGAACGAACTGAAACGTCCGGCAGTAGCAAACGTAGATCAGGCGATGGTTATTTTTGCCATGGCAAAACCGATGCCAAATCTGAATCTGCTTGACCGCTTTTTGTTGATGATGGAATGGCAGCAGGTGGAGACTGTTATCTGTTTTAGCAAGCAGGATATCGTTTCGGAGGAAGAGGAGCAAAGATTTCGGCAGACATATGAGAAATGTGCCAATCGGGTTCTGGCAATCAGTAATACAGAAAAGACGGGAATAGAAGAAGTGAAACAGTGTCTGCATGGGAAGACGACGGTATTGGCTGGCCCGTCCGGAGTGGGAAAATCAAGTTTAGTGAATCTGATTTTCCCGACGGCGCAGTTGGAAACGGGAAGAATCAGTGAAAAGATACAACGGGGAAAGCATACGACAAGACATTCAGAACTTTTTTCTCTTGGCAGCCATACGTTTCTGTTTGATACGCCGGGATTTAGTTCTCTCTCTTCGCCGGATGTGGCAAAAGAAGAGCTTCACAGGTACTTTACGGAGTTTCTGCCTTACGAGGGGCAGTGTAAATACACCGGATGTTCTCATATACATGAGCCGGAATGCGCTGTGCGCGAGGCGCTGGCAAAAGGGATGATAAGTGAAAACCGTTATGCGAACTATGTACAAATATACGAGGAGATATCCGAATCCGAAAGAAGAAAGAATTGGAGGTCGAAAAAATGACAAATCGATTGTCACCGTCTATTTTGGCAGCAGACGCAGGATGTCTGGCAAAGGAAATTCAGGCAGTAACAAAGGCCGGAGCAGAGTATATTCATATTGATGTGATGGACGGGGTATTTGTTCCCAATATTTCCTTTGGACTCCCGATTGTAACAGGATTGCGCAGTTATACTGACGCTTTTTTTGACGTGCATTTAATGATTACGGAGCCTATTCGCTATATTGAGCGTTTTGCTAAAGCCGGAGCCGACGGAATCACGATACATACGGAGGCGTGTGAGGATTTGCCGGCGGCGGTAGATGAAATTTTGCGCTGTGGCAAAAAAGCCGGTGTCGCTATCAGTCCGGACACAGGAATCGAATCGCTGCTTCCGGTGTTGGACAAGCTGTCTATGGTTTTGGTGATGACGGTCTATCCGGGACACGGCGGTCAGAGCCTGATTAAAGAGACATTTGTCAAAATCCGCAAGCTGCGGGAGATAATTACGGAGCGCAATTTGTCAGTTGACATTGAGGTGGACGGCGGCGTCAGTCTGGACAACATTCGCGAAATTATGGAAGCCGGCGCCAACGTCTTTGTGGCAGGAACAAAAGTGTTTCGGGGAGATGCCGCGAAAAATACAAGTGATTTTATGAGTTATTTGAAATAATTGGGGACACGGTTGTTAAAAACAAGAGGGAAAATGCCGATATTTACCTTATAGAAAGTTTTTTGACAGAGAAGTCATCGCTTCTTTATCAATGGATGGAATGAGGAGGGATTGATATGGGGATTGGTATTGGCGGTTTTCGCTCAAATATGAGAACAATTACGCTTAAAAGGGCGGACGGAACGGTTGTTGGTACAATCAACCGTTCATGCGGCAAAGATAAAAAGAAGATGAAAAAATCCGGATATAATTTTAAAGGCTTTTCGGCCCAGTTGATGAGAACGAAAACATCGGTGAATGCGGGGCAGCTTGTCGTTCGTGCCAGAGAGCAGGTTGCCGTTCTTCGAAGAAGACTGTCGACGGGGGATTATGACGAAGAGGAACTGCGGAATGCGATTGTACACGCAGAACAGATGGCGAGGATTGCCAAAAAGCGGATGAAGCATTTGAAAGAAGAAGAGGACGCAAAAGATAAGGGGGCATATTGCGAGACTGATTGGGAAAAAGAAGACGACGCGGAAATTCAATCGGTTTTGGAAGAAATGCCTATGGAGGATATAGCGGAAATCAGTCGTGAAGAGATGGAGCAGATGATGCGCGAACTTCAGAATGAGATGGAAGAACTTATGAAAGAAGTAGAGGAAGAGAGTGGTTTGGAAGACCTTGACGAACTGATGCCGGCCGGAAAGACAAATATGGATGCTCTGGATTTGGAGAAATTAAAAAAGAAACACCGCGCAGAAGAGCTGCGGGAGATTTTAGAAGCGGATATGAAATATTTGAAAGCCGTGTTTGACCGGCTTGCGAAGGAGAAGCAGAAAGGAGCTTCTTTTGGCGGCAGCGATGGCGGTAGTAGCAGCGACGCAGGAGTATCGTTGGAAATTGGCGGCATGGAGATGCCGGTTTCCGCACCGGAAGTTTCGGTGGCGGTTGAGGGCGCCAGTTTAGACCAATTAGTTTGACAACGGGCCGGATTGTTATACTAACAAAAAACAGATGAAAGAAACTACGAATGTCATGGGGTATGGTAGTTTCTTTCTTGTATCTGAAACAATTATCCTACGTGAATATATCAAAGACTTAATTTTCATTGTACTAGCGGTTGTGGGAATACTATATGTGTGATATGATGGTAAGCATAAAATATGCAGTTAATATATAGTATGGGAGGAAAGTGTTGAGTAAGAAAAAGATAGCCCTTGTGACCGGTGCAGACAGCGGATTGGGCAGGGAATTTGTAAGAAAATTATTAGAAGAGGACGTAGAGGAAATATGGGCGGTTGCCAGAAATAAGGAGAAGCTGGAAAAGCTGATATATGATTACGGGAAGCGGATAAAGATTTTCCCTCTGGATTTGACGGTGCGGGAAAATTTCGCTCACTTGCAGGAAAGACTGGCTGGTGAGGGAGATATATCTATCCGCTTTCTTGTGAATAATGCCGGATTTGCCAAGTTTTGTTCTTATTATGATATCGGTGTGGAAGAATCCCTGAATATGATGGATTTGAATATGGGTGCGGTCGTTGCGCTCGCTCTCGTCTGCATTCCCTATATGGAGGCAGGCAGCCATATGATAAATATTGCTTCGCTGGCAGCGTTTTTTCCTCTGCCTTATCAGAATATATACAGTTCCACGAAAGCCTTTGTGCGAAATTATACAAGAGCGCTGAATGTGGAATTAAAAGACAAGAAGATTCATGCGATTGCCGTATGTCCGGGGTGGATAAACACCGGACTGTACGAGCGCGCCATGATAGGGGCAAAAAAGGGAACGACGGTTTTTTCCGCGATGACAGAGCCGGATGTAGTTGTCAGCAAGGCGCTGAAAGATACTAAAAGAGGCCGAGATATATCCGTTTACGGAGCTTTTGCCAAATCTGCGCATTTTTTCTCTAAAATAATCCCCCAGCGGATAGTTATGAAACTTTGGGTAAGAATGCAGAAAATTGAGTAGGGAATCCTTGACATATAAAAGCGTATCAAGTTAATATAGTAATAACAGTAAGAGAAAGGGCAGCGCATTTGAACTTGATATCAATATACGAATAAAGGAAAAGGAGACTTATAGCATGCGTGGAAAGAAAACACAGGAAAACTGGATGACACAGTTGTCCGGAGAATTGGATGCACTGGCGGGGAAATCGTTTCAGGTCGGTGTATTTGAGGAAATCAAAAATGAAGCCGTTCAGGAGAAAGCGCCGGAAGTTGTGAAATCTCTGAATAATCTGCTGAATTGTGCGAATTTGCTGTTGAATCATGCCAGAGAAAACATGACAATGCTGAACCGGATGAACCATTCCGGAATGTGGTCGATGTATTTCGGAGAGAATCAGGAGATTAATCGGGTTATGTTTAGTGATGAGTTTCGTGAAATCACCGGTTATAAGGACAGCAGTGAATTTGAAGATACGATGGAGGCATGGCTGTCAAAGATTTATGAAGCTGACAAAGAGCAGGTCATGAAAGAGTTTCATGATACGATTGAAGATGTGACGGGGAAAAAGGTTTTTGATGTGGAATACCGTTTTCAGACGAAGACCGACGGACTGTGCTGGATGCGCATGGCAGGTGAAGTTGTCCGGCGGGGAGGCAAACCGTTTGAATTTATAGGAACGCTTTCCGATATTACGGTAGCCCACAACAATGCCATAGAGCTGGATATGTCCAAAAAGAAGCATGACGCCATTGATTCCATATTGAACGAGGGTTCGTGGAGTATGAATGTCGTGGATGGAGACATAAAAAATCCGGAAAATCAGTTCTGGTATTCCGAGCAGTTCAGAAAGTTACTGGGTTTCCATAACGAGCAGGATTTTCCGAATGTGCCGGACTCCTATTCGAACCTAATCCATGAAAAAGACAAGAAGCGGGTGATGGAAGAGATTTTCAACTATGTAAACGCAGGGACATCACAGGCGCCCCTGAGAGAAGATTTCCGTATTCGCCACGCGGACGGCAATTACCGGTGGTTTCACATGACAGTCACTGCGGTGTTTGATTTAGCCAGAAGGCCGATTGTGCTGGCGGCGACAGCGCTTGATGTGACGGAGCAGAAACGGAGTCGGGAGATATTCGAGGCGGACATGGAAAAAAGTATTGAGAGTCTGGCTGCGGGTCTCGATGAAATCAGTGCCGTTGTGGCGGAGACAACGACAGATGTACAGGGATTAAATGAACAGCAGGACAGCATTACAAAGGCGGCGGCTTCCGTGAACGAAAAGGTAAACGAATCTCTTGAAATTATCTCTTTGATTCAGGGAATTGCCTCTCAGACCAACTTGCTTTCCCTGAATGCTTCGATTGAGGCGGCGAGAGCAGGAGAGGCGGGAAAAGGATTTGCCGTTGTGGCAAATGAAGTCGGTAATCTGGCAGTTTCGTGTAATGAGACGTCGGAACATATTTCGCAGAGCTTAAATGAGATGCAAAAAGTGATTGAACATATTTTATCTAAGATTGAGGGGATGGACAAAGCAGTCGTATCCCAGTCAGCCAACATGGAGAAGATTCATGGCATGACGCAGAAATTAGACGAATTGTGTGATAAGGAAAAGGAAATTGCACGAACCGTATTTTCAGATTGACAGGAAACAGGCGCAGTCCGGCGGAGTTGAATTACCACCGTCCGGCTGCGCTGAAATTTTCTTTATTTCTATTTTCTTCTAACTCTTTTAGGTTTATTTAAAGTTCGTACATTAATCTGTAATAGGAGAAGATTACAGTAAATGCATCGCTAACAGCTATTATATCAAGGGGGACGATTCCATGAAAAGAAAGAAGCACATATTTTCGCTGTTTTTGGCGGGGGGTGTTATTGCTCACCAGCGCATTTGAGATGCCTGTGTGTGCAGGGGCAAAAGGAAATGCCAAAAGCACAAAGTATTACACCATTTCCCAAAAAGCAGGTACTTACAAAAAGGCCATTAAAGTAAAAGTAAAGGCCAAAAAAGGATATCAGGTTTTTTATAAGACATCAGGAAAGTTTAAGAAAAGTAAAGTGATAAAGAGCGGGAAAAGTAAGACCTTTAAAATCAGGAAAACAACAGTTCTGTCGCTTTGCGCCATAAAAAAATCAGTAAAAGTTACAAATCAGAAATTAAATAAACTGTCGAAACAGAAAAAAAAGGCGTATACCGCCAAATACAAATACACGATTGCCGGTGGGGAAGCGTCTGCGGATACGGCAGACCCCGATACGACAGATAAGGTAACGCCGTCGCCGGACAATAGTACAGCCAGTCCGACGCAGACAACGTCCGTACCGGTGCAGACGCCGCCGTCCGACGCTTCGGATAAGCCGGAGGATACGCCGATAGGAACGGTTCCGCCATCGGGCGGCACGAATCCGCCTGCGCCGTCAACGGCTACTGCTGACCCCGAGGGGAAAGTGGCGTCACAGGAGAAACTGAATGAGGCAGAGAAGCTGTCTGTTGTCGCCATTGACAAACCGGCAGTCAAAGAGCCGGCAGTAATCGCCGATAATACGCCTGTCATCACGCTGACCGCCGATGGTATGACTTCAGAAAACGTAAAAGAAGATGAGGTTTCTTATTCGCAAGAGGGCAATTTGAAGACGCTTACGATTGCTAAGGCGGGAACTTATGTAATCACAGGGGGAACGGTTTCGGAGCCGATAACAAATACGGAAATTATTGTTGCCGGAAACATTTCCCAAGAAATAAATCTAATCTGGGACCACCTTGTCATTGATAATCATGCCTTGGGGAGAAATGCCGGAGAGGATGTTCCGGTATGCAATATTAAGAAATCGACTTTGGATGTTCATGTGACGTTGAAAGGAAATTCCGTGTTCACAGGAAACGGCGCATACACGGAAAGTCCGGCAGCTGCGGTTATCTGTGCCGACGACGCAGAAACCAGACTGACATTTTCTGCCTATGAGGGAGATAGTACGGCAGGCCTGACCGTTACAGACGGAATGGATTCCGACACTGATTTCGGAGGAAAGGACTGTTCGGACGGCATTTATTGTAAAGGGACGCTTGTCTTTGAGAGCGGAATATATGCCGTCACCGTGAACGGAGACTGTCTCAAGGGAACGGGCAAGAAGGGCAAAGGCGGCATATGGATAAATGACGGTATGTACACGCTGCATTCTGCCCGCAGTAATGCGTTAAAATCCAAGAATGGAAATATTGTAATTGGGGGCGGTACGGTTCGCAGTACCTATACGGCAGGAGATAGTATTAACGCCAAAAATTACAGTGTTATCATCACAGGGGGAACGATAGAGATTGAGCAGTGCTATGGTGACGGGATACAGGCGGAAAATGTAAATATTTCCGGAGACGATACGGTTATCCGGATTAAAACGTATTTTGAAAATGCGGGTATCAATTATTACAATTCCGCATTGGGAAGTGGAAATTATAACACTATGTCCTCTACATTTAATTCCAAGACGGAAGTAGTCAATGTAGACACCGGAAGCCATAAGGGAATCAAGGGCGGCACAAAGGCGTGCTCGTACCGTTATAAATCCGTGGAAGACGGCAGTGATTATGAGGCGGGAACGGTCTATACAAAGGAAGCTTCCGGCGGTATTGTGATATCGGGAGGAAAGATAACGATTGATACGACAAATGCGGGCATTAAATACAACGGAGGCGGCGGAATGCCATCTGGAGGAAGACCGAATCAAGGTTCTTCCGGCGGCAATCTGTCTGCAGCAAATTCCGACGGCCAGTATATTATCGGGGCGCCGGATGACGGAGTTCACAGTAATAATACATGTGTGATTTCCGGCGGAACACTGAAGATTTCCTCCTCGGATGATGGGATTACCGCTCCGGCAGGTGTGTTTCTCATGAACGGCTGTGATATCGTAATTGACAAGTGCTATGAGGGAATTGAGGGTGGACAGATTATTATTGGTTCGTCTGCCAATAATACATTACAGATGCTGGGCGGTTATCTGAATGTCATGGTTGCCGATGATACCACTCACAGTTTTGTATTGCCGAATGCGGACGGAACCGAGACTACGGGCAATTATACGTCGGATGGCGATGGAATTGACTGCAACGGAACGTTCTATGCTTATGGAGGTACGATTATCGTGTATGGCCCTGATTCCAATGGAAATTCAGCCGTTGATACCGATTCCGGTTATTTTATCAGTCACGGGGTAACATTGCTGGCAGTAGGAAAAAGCGGCATGGCCGAATCGCCATCCGGCAAAGGGCAGCCGGTCGTAGTGTATGGCGGTTCTTCGGGTGGATTTGGAGGCATGAGGCCGGGAGTGGGTGGAAATCAGGGAGGCGCTTCCTCTATCGGCGCCGGCACGGCATTTGCCATTATGAAAGATAACGATGTACTCCTTGCCATCAAGCCGCCAAAGAATTATAATTATGTTCTGTATACGTCGCCAGAGCTGGAAGCGGGAGTTTCGTATACGCTATATCGCGGCGGCAGTGTCAGCGGCTCTCTGGTGCATGAAGATGACAGCGCATACGATTATCGTTATAGCGGGTATGATGCCTCCGGAGCGGAAATATTAAGTACTGTGAATGCAAAAAATTAACAATAAGGAGCATATTTATGCGGTTATTACTGGCAGAAGATGAGAAAGAACTCTCGAAAGCGCTGGTGGCAATTTTAAAACATAACAATTATTCTGTCGACGCCGTTTACGACGGAAAAGAGGCATTAGCCTATTTGGACGGGGGCAATTATGATGGTGTAATTCTGGACATTATGATGCCTGAGATGGATGGTATTAGCGTGCTGAAAAAAATAAGACAGCGGGGAAATCAGGTGCCGGTGCTGATACTTACGGCAAAATCGGAGATTGATGATCGGGTGCTCGGACTGGACAGCGGCGCCGACGATTATCTCAGCAAACCTTTTGATACGAAAGAGCTGCTGGCGAGAATCCGCGCTGTTACCCGAAGAAAGACAGAATCTACCAGCGCCGTTCTGCAGATGGGAAACATTTCCCTGAATTGTACCAATTTTGAGCTGAGTACACCGAAAGGAAGCGTCCGGCTTTCCAATAAAGAATTTCAGATGTTGGAAATGATGATTGCCAATCGGGGCCAGCTTATTTCTACCAAACGGTTTATGGAGAAAATATGGGGATATGACAGCGACGCCGAAATCAATGTTGAGCTCATCATGGCAAAATCAGGGCGAAGAGCGATGATGGAAAAAGCGTGCGGATTATCGTAGAATTTTAGCAGGAAAACACTGCCATATGGAGGAAACAGGGTCAGTGTTTTTCTGTTTTTTTGTGCTCCTTCCGGTAATCGCCGGCAGTAACGCCTGTCAGGTGTTTGAAATGGCGGCAAAAGTGTTCTGTATTTTGATATCCGCATATTCCGGCAATCTGGTGAATCGAGTAGTTGCTGTGAATGATGTACTCCTGTGCAAGTTTCATTCTCTGCCGGTACACATCATCCATGCAGGAGTTTCCAAAATTCTTTTTATATAATTTCTGTAAATATCCGGTGCTGATATTCAATCGTCCGGCAATATAAGAAACACTCCACGGAAAGGCCGGATTACTTGTTATCTCAAAACGAATCTGCTGCAATTTACCTAAAATAGTGGAATTATTTTCCGTCTTGCAGCATTCGTTCATCTTATAAAACAGCAGATGAAAAAGATGAGATATCGACTGGCTCCGATATTCATAGTCAAAGAAATTTTCGGCAGCAATCATATGAAGCAGATGATTGACTAAATCCGGCGTTTTGCATTCGATTGGGGTCGCCGGAGGAAACGAAGTATTTAAAATAAAAGATTCATCTGTGTGAAAAGAAACCCAACTGTTTATGAAATCAATATTCTGGTATGCGCGGTAATCCCCTTCCGTTTTTGGAGGGAAGAGAACTAATTGATTTGCCGGCGTGTAAACCCACGCCTGTTCTTTTTTTATTTCAAATTCAGACAGAACAAATAAAAGAATCCATTCTGTATGCCCGCTGTCGATGTGATATGAAAAAGTAGACGGGTGTTCGGAATTGTATCCGGCATATATCGTTTCAATCATATTTTTAACCTCCCCATTGCTTATATTATGATGTTGGGGTCAAAAGGTATTTTGCCCCCAACTGATACTCTGGATTGCTCCGTTGTTTCACAACTTCCGCAATCCATCATAATTATAACACAATGTTTGCATACATCAATAAATTACTATGGAAAAATCATTGAATGAAGCGCACGGAAAGGTTAATATAGAAATAGAATTATTATGAACGGAGGGATTTTATGAAAAAGAAAAAAACGATTATATCAAAGGGAATTGCCATTGTGAGTGCGCTGTCTCTCTGCCTTGGCAGTTTGTTTATTCCCCAAAAGGTATCTGCTGAAAATCCGATTATTCAGACTACTTACACGGCAGATCCGTCACCGCTTGTCGTAGGCGACACCTTATATGTTTATACGACGCGCGATGAATTAAAAGAACAGAAGTACAACGACTGGAGTTACATGAATGAATGGCGGTGTTACTCCACAAAAGACATGGTAAACTGGACGGATCATGGACAGATTGCCCATGCACAGACATTTGACAAGGAAAGTAAATCAAAGGAAAACTGGCGTGCCTGGGCGCAGCACGTTGTTGAAATGCCAATTAAGGAAGACGGCAAGTGGGTGAAGAAATATTTCCTGTTTGCACCTTTTAACGGAACAAAGATTGACGTGGCGGTTGCCGACAGACCGGAAGGGCCTTTTCAGGACGCCACACCGGGCAAGTACTTAATTGACGGCGGCTGGGACGGTGGAAATATTGATCCGACGGTTTATATTGAAGACCACGGCAATCCGGAAGACTACGAAAATTATGATGTATATTTGTATTGGGGGAACCCGTATTTAAGATACTGCAAGCTTACGAACGACCTCTTGGACGTGGATCCGGATACAAATGGCGATGGTGTTCTCTCTGAAGAGGAGAAGAATATCGACCCGCGTTTTCCAAAGAGCGACAATAAGATTTTAGGAGAAGTGCGGCCGGGACTGCACAGCGAGCAGATGTTTGGCGAGGAATCTTACAAATCGTTTGGCGAGCCGTCTCAGGGAAAAGAAACAACAGGCAAATTCCCTACGCAGAAAAAGGGTGAAGAAGAAAAGCGCTGCGCCTTTGAAGAGGGACCGTGGCTGATAAAGCATGATGACGGAAATCCGGATACCGACGATTATTTCATGTTCTTTGTCGGCGGGCGTATACCGGGGGAGACCGTCGAATACTCTACGGCGCCGACGCCAACGGGGCCATGGACATATCGCGCGCTTTTGATGGGACGTGAAAACGGATATTCCTGTATTCATCCGGGGGTAGTCGAATTTAAGGGGAAAAATTATTTATTCTATCTGAATGAAATGCTCGTTGGAGGGGATGGCTCGAACCGTTCTGTCTGTGTAAAAGAGTTTGAATACGATGAAAATAACTTAATCAAGAAAGAGACGCCGGATAATGTCGCTGCCTATATGGTTCAGGGAATGACAAATAAGACAAAAGGTTCCTCATATTTCAGTGTTGACCCAATCGGAACATTGAATCCGTACGAGTTAAATCAGGCGGAGACAATATGTTGGGAAAGCAATCTGGACGGCCCGAAAGGCGGATTCAACGGTACCGGACGCGGCGTGAAAACAAAATCAAAGACGCCTTGCACGGAAATCGATGCGGTAACGGGCAAGACGGCATTCTGGAAATCGGCAGCCCTTGGAGGCGTAGCCGTTTATGACATTGACAACAATGATTTTATTCGGGTCAGAGAGGTCGATTTTGGCAGCGAGGGGGCAAAATCTTTCACCATAAGCGCTGCCTGCGGACTTGGGACACCGTTAGAAAACCCTGTTAAAGACAGCAAAGGAAATGTAATTGCGAATCCGGATGACGATACAGCCGGAGGAACGATAGAAATCTGGCTGGACTATACCGATACGGAAAAACAAAAACTCGTCGGTACTGTTGAGATTGGTCATACGGGTGGAACAAACGAATATGATGATTTCCGGACAAACCTGAAAGAAACGGTAACGGGCATTCACGACGTCCAGTTTATATTCAAAGGCGAGGCCGGCAGAAAGTTGTTTAACCTCGATACATGGATGTTTATGAAAGAGGAGACAACGCCTACTTTGCCGCTTCCTGTACCGACGCCGAGACCGACGGCAACGCCGACGTCTACAGCGACGCCGACCCCGACACTTGTACCGCCGGCAACTCCGACTCCGACACCTGCAGATCAGGGAAAGGATACTCCTGTAGTAACAAGTCCCCAGCCGACACCGGATGTCAGCGTAAACAAACCTGTGAAAGTTGCTAAAGTAAAAGGCGTTAAGGTAAAGGTGACAAAAGCGAAGAAAGCAAAAATTTCATGGAAGAAAGTAAGCGGTGCGGCAGGATATGAAGTTGTCTATTCCACGGACAAAAAATTGAAAAAAGCGGTTAAGAAAATAACTGCGAAGAAAACGAAATGCGTAACCAGAAAATTGAAAAAAGGAAAGAAATATTATGTTAAAGTAAGAGCATTTAAGAAAGCGAAAAACGGCAGGAAAGTAAGAGGCCGTTACAGTGCCATGAAAAAGATTACCGTAAGATAGAACTTATGGAGAAAATGTAAAAAAATGTAAAAAAACAAAAAAACTACAAAATATTGTGATTATAATGATTGTAATTTCAGTAAAAGTACTTTATAATGTAAATAGCTCTATTATTAAAATCCAAAAGGAGGTATTTCATGAGAACATTTGTGAAAAACAATGCGAAAGGTCTTGCTGTTGTATTATCAGCTGCTATGGTTCTTAGTGCGACAGTAATGCCGGCAGACGCAAAAGCAAAGAAACCTAAGTTAAGTACGACAAAGGTTTCCCTGCAAGAGGGTGCAAAGAAGAAAGTAACCGTTAAAAACGCCAAAAAAGTTACATGGTCACTAAATAAGGCTGGAAAGAAAGTTGTTTCTTTATCCAAGAAATCGAAAAAAGGTGTAACGATTAAGGCAAAGAAAGCAGGTAAAGCAAAAATTACTGCTAAAATGAAGTATGGTAAGAAGACTTTGAAAAAGAAGATTACGGTTTCTGTTACAAAGAAAACTTCTACTGATACGAAAACGAACACCAACACAAATACGAACACAAACACCAACACGAACACTAACACAGGCAATGCAACTCCGACGCCGACAGCGACACCTACGCCGCCCCCTACCCCAACTCCGAGAACAAAGGAAGTAAAAGACATTGTTATTACTTATGATGATTTCCAAAATGCAGGACTAGACGCAGATTTTGCACATGCCTGCGCGATTAAACTCGCAGATGAAGAGGCAGAGACTCCGTTTAACCTGTTAAAGGACAAAGATGACCGCTTTGATTTGAAGTATTTTGAGTCGGTAACAATAGAAGTGCAGTATGACTTTAGAGATGAGGATACTTCTTCCCTGAACGGAGGTAAGATTGCACTTTGTCTGGAGGCGAGTGATGTAGACGGCTATAAAGATGCAGACAAATTTACTTATGGTATCAATGCAGATGAAACAGAGTATACACTGGAATTTGGGGATGACGATTTCACAGGCCAGTGTGCCGGACTTAATTTCCAGACATGGGATGGAAATAATGATTACGCCGCTCCGGATTGTTTGGAAGGTATCACAGTTAAGAAAATTACATTTAATGCCATAAAAGGAGCCGAATATCCTACGGCATAATTCAGTCACATGATATTTTGGTGATGATTTGTAAACAAAGAGAGACATTGTTTCCCGCGAGGGGGAGATGATGTCTCTTTATTTGTTTTTAGGACTTCAGGCTAATATGGCAAATAGAGCATTGAAATAAATGGTAAAATACGGTATATTTTCCATTAAATGGGAATATAGGAAGCGACACCATTGAATTGTGATTGATATAAGGTTTCTTCGGAGGAAATGGGGGATATACAGATGAAGCGAACATTTATGGAACAAAATGTTTATGATGCATTACAAGAGCGGTTTAAGTTCATTTTTGAGGAATTTGACAATATCTATCTTTTTCCGGAGGGAAAGACAGCGGGGTGTTATTGAATCTGCTGCTGGATTATCAGAAAAAGTATGCGCCGGATAGAAAAATTGGCGTATTTCATCAGGATTTCGAAGCGCAGTATACGGTGACGACCGAGTATATCGAGAGGACTTTTAAAAGGATTGAAAAAGAGGTGGAGCCGTACTGGGTCTGCCTGCCAATGGCGACGCGAACGGCAGTGAGCAGTTATGAGATGTACTGGTATCCGTGGGATGATAAAAAGGAGAACGCATGGGTCAGACCAATGCCACAACATCCATATGTGATTAATCTTGACAATAATCCGATTACTACATATAAATATAAGATGAATCAGGAGAGCCTTGCCAAGCAGTTTAGAAGATGGTATCGGCTCAGCCACGGTAATGGAAAGACGATTTGCCTGCTGGGTATCCGTGCGAGTGAATCGCTGCAGCGATTTAGTGGTTTTCTGAATCGCAAATACGGTTATAAGGATCAATGCTGGATTAGCCAGCAGTTTAAAAATGTCTGGTGTGCCTCACCGATTTATGATTGGCGGGTGGAAGATGTGTGGCATGCTAACTATATATTTAATTATGATTACAACCATCTCTATGATTTGTATTATAAGGCGGGGTTAAAAGCATCGCAAATGCGTGTGGCGTCACCGTTTAACGATTACTCCAAAGACAGCCTCAATTTGTATCGTATCATTGACCCTGATATCTGGGTGAAGCTGGTGGGACGGGTACAGGGGGCAAATTTTGCCAGTATTTATGGTAAGACGAAAGCTATGGGATATCGCAATGTGACGCTGCCGGAGGGGCATACATGGCAGTCTTATACATTGTTTTTGCTGGATACATTGCCGGTGCGGCTGCGAAATCAATACGCCAAGAAGTTTAATTCATCCATGCATTTCTGGCACACAACAGGCGGCGGACTTGATGAGGAAACGATTAAGGAACTGGAGGATCACGGATATAAAATCCGGCGTAATGGTGTGTCTAATTACACATTAAGCCGCAAATCCAGAGTAATCTTTACCGGCAGGATTCCGGACCATACGGATGATATTAAATCCAGCAAAGACATACCAAGCTGGAAAAGAATGTGTTACTGCATACTCAAGAATGACCATATTTGCCGCTTTATGGGATTCGGCCCAACGAGGGAACAGAAGAGACAGACTGATATGATTCGTGCAAAATATAAGGAAATCGAATCAATTGGACAAAGTGAGGTGAGAGCATAATGGCATATGTAAGTCCGGTTTATAAAGTGGTGGCAGTACCGGTTGAGAAAATAGAACCAAATGCTTATAACCCCAATTCCGTAGCGCCGCCGGAAATGAAACTTCTATATGAAAGCATTAAAGAAGACGGCTACACGATGCCGATTGTCTGCTATTATGTAAAGGAAGAAGATAAGTATATTATTGTTGATGGCTTCCATCGTTACCGTATTATGATAGATTATCCGGATATATATAAGAGAGAACAGGGCTTGATTCCCGTATCTGTTATTAACAAGACACTTGACCGGAGGATGGCGAGTACGATACGGCACAACCGTGCGAGGGGAACCCATGATGTCGATCTTATGAGCAATATAGTAAAGGAACTGCATGAAATTGGACGCTCTGATGCATGGATTAGTAAGCATTTGGGAATGGATCGGGATGAGATTCTCAGGCTTAAGCAGATTACCGGTTTGGCGGCATTATTTAAAGATATAAATTTTGGACAGGCATGGCGGCCGAAAGAGGAAGAAGAATAGATATAAAATTTGTCAGATATAAAACAAGCAGCAGCTCAACGGCGGGTTCAAATTGGCGCCGTTGAGCTGTTCTTTTCCTCCACCGGCAGCACCAACTGTGAACAATACCTGTCCGGATTGATTTCTTTCCCCGTATAGGGAGCGACCAGAGCGATTGCCCGAATATATCCGGCAGGAGTAAGCCCGCGTTTACGCACCTGTTCTCCCAGATACAGATGTGCTTCGTTGAGGCTGCTGTAGTCTCCATACACTAACAGGGATAAGGCAGTGCAGGCGGGAATAGGAACCGCATCCTCCGGCGCCTGTTCCGGCAGAACGGGAATGCAGATATAAAAATCATAGGGGGTGGAAGTGATTTTCCCCTCCAGATAGTCCGTGCGCTCATTGATGACGAAAAGTGGTTTTGGTGCGAGGGCGATTCCCTTTTCCACACATTCGTGGAAAAAGTCATATGAGGCATGGTATTTATCCTGTATCAGAGCGCCCTGATATTTGCGGACGCAGCATAAGGTTTCCGGTATATTCAGGATGGATAGGGACATATCCTGTACATCATGGGAACGCAGACGCATTTCTTCAATCTGCTGCTGCAGCACGGACAGCTTCTGCTCCAAACCGTCAAGAAGCCCGTCGGCCTTTCCACCGCTCTCATAATAGGAGATGATTTCCTCCGGAGAAAAGCCCATCCATTGGAATTTCTGAATCTGGAGAATACGGCTGATGTTGTTGGTATTATAGTATCGGTATCCGCTTTTTGCATTGGTGCGGGCGGGAGTCAGCAGCCCTTTTTCTTCCAGACGGATTAAACTGGAACGGGAAAGATTGCAGGCGTGAGCCGCCTGACTGATAGAAAATAAACTGTAGTCGCTTTCGTTCGTTGTGCTGTCCATAGTAATCTCCTTATTGAATATCTTAAAAAATGTAAAATTTGTAAAAAACTCTTGAGTCGTTCATGGGTGGTTATGTTAAACTCTTGGTGTCAGTATATAAGCTGCAAATAAAAATGTCAAGGCACTTTAAAAGGACTGGAGGAAGAGAAAATTGAGACAAAGAAATGTAAAGAAGAAAATCGGCTCGCTGTTTCTGGCGGCGGCAATGGTGATAACATCATTTCCGGCATCGTCTGCCACAGAGGTTCAGGCGGCTGAGCAATGGAGCGCCGCTCCCAACTTGTTTGTGACAAAAGAGCAGCTAAAGACTTTTGACACGGATGCTCATAATAGTAACGGTAAAAATCCGGCAAAAGTCTATTTTGGAAAAAGCTCATAATAAGGCTCAGGCATGGTGGGTAGTGGGAAATCAAGGAGGAGACAGTGTGACGTTGTTTGCGGCAAGCCCGCTGACAGAAACTAACTTTGACGAGCGTACCTCCGTTAGTGATTATATAAAAACGTATAGTACTGAATGGGGTTGCAGCTATCCAGAGGGTCAAAATATAGAAAGTGTACATGTAAACCATTATGGAGCCAGCATGTTACGGGATGAATTAAAAACATGGACAGACACATACGACGGGCATTTTGGTGATACTGAGAAGGCGCTGATGCTGGATACAACTATTTATACGGATGATGAAAAGAACAATTGTGTATATTCCACGAAGGATAAATTGTATCTGCCATATGGAGAGAAGGCTGAAGGCGCTCAGGTGTCGCATATTACAGTAGGGAGAAATGCTCCTGACAATTTGAACAATGGTCTGCATATAGATGTCGGGTACTGGTATTACGACCCTGTGACGAATTCTCCCTTTTGGCTGCGCCCGCCGTCCACCAGTAAGGGCGTTGTGATGACGGGGAAAAATGGCTCTACCACTTCCGCAAAATGGATTACAGGTATGAGTGTCAATAATGCTGAGAATGTATTACCCGCTTTTGAACTGGACTTGACATCCGTCATCTTTGCATCTGCTGCGGGTACAACGAGGGGAGCGATAGAGGGTAGTGATCCATTGAGACTGAGACTGGACGGCTCCGATAAAAAGATTGGAACCGTAAGCTATGATGCAGAAGCCGGTAAGATCGTGGCACAGAAAGATGAGGGTGCAGGGCGTACCGTTACCCTTTTCGTGCAGTTTAACCAGAATGGAACCAGGGACACCTATTACAGCATACCGGTAACAACGAACACGGTTGTTACAGAAGAAATGATTAAGAAAGAGTTTGGCAAGAATATTGACCTTGACTTCGCAGAGTGTAAAATATGGCTGGAAAAGACAGAAGACAATGTAACTTATGCCAAGATGGCAGAGGCTAAGAAGATAAATATAATAAATTCGGTTGAGCTTACAGGTGTGAAGCCGGAAAACGGCAAGGCGTTTCCCACAAAGGCATCCTGCAATACAGAAGGAATTGATGCGGAATCGCTTGCCATTACATATACAGCGAAAGACAGCAGTGAAGAAGCGACAGGGAATGCGGACTGGAATAAAACCTATCAGGCAGAACTTACACTTGCGCTGGACAAGTCCGGTGATGCGGTCTGCATATTTGGGGATTCGCCATCTGTGACCGTGGATGGCGATACGGCACAGCAGTGTACTCTGAACACGGACGGAACCCTGACGGTGACGAAAGAATTTACTACGGCGAAAAAGAAGATAACCGGTGTGGCTGCACCGGCAGTTCCGAAAGATAATATATTTACGGAATATTACACCGCAGACAGTATTCTGGCAGATAACAGCGAGCTTGGCGGACAGGCAGAGCTGACATTGGAGGGAAACGCCTCTTCAGACACGGTAAAAGCAAATGTGACATGGATGCTGGCGAACGACGGCGGCGCTGCTTATAACACCGTGCCGGAGACGGCGAATACATTCCGGTGGACGGTGAAAGCATCGGAAATTGCGAATTATGATGCTTCCGAATGTGAGGGCTATGACAGCAAAACAGGCAGCATTACGGGTACTGTTACGATTAGTAATAAAGACGCAGCGCCTGTCACGCTTACTGGAAATGATCAGACGCTCACGTATGACGGCAGCGCTATTGATGTGTCGAACTATTTTTCCATAGATGAAAATGCCGGAAAAGCAACATATTCCCTCGTATCAAAAGAGGATGACGGGACAGTTACGGGAGAGGGAACATTAGACGGAACGGTATTAACGGTGACGAAACCGGGCGTGTTTCGGGTAACACTTACCACGGCGGCAAATGGAAATTATGCCGCAGGGGAGAAAACCATCACGGTTACGGTAAACTACTGCAGTGAAGCGGTTACACTGGCGCCGGGAAAAATCGTTATGCGTGTAGACGAAACGATAAAGAACAGTACGGGCGGCATCGTTACGATTGATAATGGGAATGACGGGACGACGGATGTGACGGTTACGCTGCCAAGGGCAGGAAGCGTTGAAATAGATGAGAATGGCAGACTTACTGTACTGAGTACACGGCATAGTTTGACAGCCCCGTATCTGCGTTTGGAATCCTCAAAGGCTTGTTTCACTTTCCTGCCGAATTCCTCATACTCCATCCGTTTATTTGAAGGTACACAAACCAGAGCTTTGTAATAGGTACTCCTTGGGAATTTCAAGGCACTGCAAAGCTGGGATACAGAGTAGTTTGTTAAGTTGTCCTGGATAAATGCAACAATCTCGGCTATTGTTCTTTTGCGAATATGGCGGTCGCTTTTTTTAATATTTCATTCTCGGTCTTAAGGCGCTGGATTTCTTTATGGAGAGCCTTATACTCCTTGAGAGTGACCGTTTCCTCCTCTGATACCTTGATAGGGGAAAGCTGCTTTACCCAGCCGCTAATCGTACTCCGGTTTACGCCATATTCACGTTCCAGTTGTGGATACGAAGTTCCTCCGGCATTATACAGATCCACGATCTGCTGTTTAAATTCCGGAGTGTAAGATTTTTGATTTTTCGCCATGTTGAACATCTCCTTTGCTCTTTCATTTAATAGTATAGGTTGTTCAACTTTTTCTGTCCACACTTATATACTAACACCAAAACCCACCGACGAACCCGCCAACGAACCCACCAACGAACCCACCGACGAACCCGCCGACAAATCCACCGACGAATGTACCGACGAATTCGCCAACGAAACAGCCGACAGAAAAGCCGAAGGTATCAGAGGAGCAGAAGAAGCAGGTACAGAGCATTGTAAAAGAGCTGGGGGTTTCCGAAGAGACGGCGGTTAAGATTAGAAAGATTGCACAGGAGATGGGGATACCTGCGGAGACGCTCCTGCTTGGAGACGGGGCATTTACCAGCCAGAACTCAGAAGACGATATCAAAGGTTCCTTGTTTTCGCAGTTGCAGTTAAAGGCATCCAAAGTCAAAACAAACAGTGAGAAGCTGACATGGAAAAAGATAAAGGGTGCAGACGGTTACCTGATTTATGGAACCAGATGCGGAAAGGGAAGTAAATTAAAACTGGTTAAAACCATTGAACAAAACAGTAAGACGGGTTACATACAAAAGAAACTAAAGAAAGGCAAATCATATCGTTATCTTGTGCGCGCATACAAAATCATTGACGGAAAAAGAATTACCATTGCAGTGTCCAAAAGCGTTCATATATTTACAAAAGGCGGCAAATTTGGAAATGCAAAATCCGTTAAGCTGAAGAAGACGAAAGCCCTCATCAGAAAGGGAAAGAAATTCAAGATTAAGGCCTCAGAAGTAAAAATGAAAAAGCCACTCAGGAGACATCGGAAGCTCAGTTATGAATCCAGCAACACAAAAGTGGCGACAGTCACAAAGAAAGGCGTAATCAGGGCAAAGGCAAAAGGAACATGTATGGTTTATGTCTATGCGCAGAACGGTGTGTATAAGAAGATTAAAGTTACTGTAAAATAGTGATTGGAAAGCAACAGGCGGAAAGGTTTTTCCGCCTGTTTTGCGCTTTATAGACAAGTTTCTGCCAGTGCGTGACGGTAAGACGATACGGTTTTAGAAGATACAAAATCTTTCTTCGCCAAAATTGTCACCGAATGGGGGAAGGGACAAAGTTCCCATCGTATTTATCAATCAGGGAAGAGGCAATAACAGTACGACCCAGATAGTGGCCAATGTATTTTGTCAATTTACAGGAGTTTTGTTAAGGTTGAAAAAAGGAATCAACTTGTGCAAATTTTGCACAAGTTGCAGATAATGGGAAAACATACCAATACAAATTTTATTCCAGTGGAAGTAGTTCCGGTTCATTAGATAAAGGAATTAGAAGAAATTCCGCCGTTTACTTTTTATTCCATCTATGGTACACTTTAACATGGTATTTTGAAAATGAGTGGTAATATTCAGTTAAAAAACATAGAAAGGCAGAAACCCATGTAAAAAGGCGTTTCTGAAAGGTAAAAACATTATGAAGCTCGGTATCGTCGGACTTCCCAACGTAGGGAAAAGTACATTATTTAATTCGTTGACAAAGGCTGGTGCGGAGTCGGCAAATTATCCATTTTGCACGATTGACCCAAATGTAGGAGTTGTGCCGGTACCGGATGAGAGATTAGACGTATTAGGGAAAATGCATGAATCAAAGAAGATTGTGCCGGCCGTTATTGAATTTGTCGATATCGCCGGTTTAGTAAAAGGCGCTTCCAAAGGAGAGGGATTGGGAAACCAGTTTTTATCGAACATCAGGGAAGTGGATGCCATTGTGCATGTTGTGCGATGCTTTGAGGATACTAATATTGTGCATGTTGACGGCAGTATTGACCCGCTGCGTGATATTGAAACGATTAATCTAGAGCTGATTTTTTCTGATATAGAAATTTTGGACAGACGAATTGCCAAGACTTCCCGCGGGGCCAATAATGATAAAAAGCTGGCCAGAGAAGTAGAAATGATGAAGCGGCTGAAAACCTTTTTGGAAGAGGGGCATCTGGCTAAGAATTTTGAACTGGCAGACGAAGATGA
The DNA here is from genome assembly GCA_910589595.1 of uncultured Eubacterium sp. Taxonomy (GTDB): domain Bacteria; phylum Bacillota; class Clostridia; order Lachnospirales; family Lachnospiraceae; genus Eubacterium_F. The sequence goes on along the minus strand of CAJUTM010000004.1, from coordinate 99,319 downwards.
AGAAGCTTGGTTTACCGAATACAATCTGTTGACTGCTAAACCGGTCATTTATGCTGCGAATGTGGCAGAGGAGGAATTGGCAGACGATGGAGAGGGTAATGAGCAGGTTGCTAAAGTTCGCGAGTTTGCCAAGCAGGAGAAGTCGGAAGTATTTGTCATTTGTGCGCAGATTGAGCAGGAGATTGCGGAGTTAGATGAAGATGAGAAGAAGATGTTTTTAGATGATTTGGGATTGCAGGAATCAGGACTGGAAAAATTAATTCGCGCCAGTTACCGTATTTTGGGATTGATTAGTTATCTGACAACGGGGCCTGACGAGTCGAGGGCGTGGACGATTACGAAAGGAACAAAGGCGCCGCAGGCAGCTGGAAAAATCCATACAGATTTTGAGCGTGGCTTTATTCGCGCCGAAGTAGTTACTTATGAGAATTTAGTTGCTAATGGTGGTATGAATGGGGCAAAAGAAAAAGGTCTGGTGCGCTCTGAGGGAAAAGAGTATGTTGTGCAGGATGGCGATGTTGTATTATTCCGCTTTAATGTCTGATGGCAGAGGGAAAATATCGTTTGCAAGATAACAGGAGGATTGTATGAGTGGTGCAGATATTGTTTTTCCGCATTTAGGTATTTCAATTGCAAATTTGCCAAAGGGCATTACCATTGGGAATTTTACGATTGCCTACTATGGTATTATTATTGCGCTTGGGATGTTGGGAGGTTTACTGCTTGCCCGCTGGCAGGCAAAGCGCACGGGGCAGAATCCGGAGCTCTATATGGATTATGCGATATGGGGGATTTTATTTGCCGTTGTCGGGGCGCGTTTATATTATGTGGCGTTTAGCTGGGACAATTATAAAAATAATTTATGGCAGATTTTAAATATCCGCGGGGGCGGTATGGCAATTTACGGAGGCGTTATCGGAGCGGCTGTTACCGCTATTGTGTATTGCCGGAGAAAGAAGTACAAATTTTCCCTGTTTGCGGATACGGCTGTCGTGGGATTGATTTTAGGGCAGATTATCGGGCGCTATGGAAACTTTATGAATCGGGAAGCCTTTGGTGAATATACCGATTCACTTTTTGCCATGCGCTTAAAAGTGAGTGAGGTTTCTTCCTCTAATATTACTAATATGATGAGAGAGAATCTTGTGACGGAACATGGAGTGGACTACATTCAGGTTCACCCTACTTTTCTTTATGAATCGCTCTGGAATGTAATGGTGCTTGTGATTATGCTTTTGTATACAAAGCATAAAAAGTTTGACGGAGAAATATTTTTGATTTACCTGATTGGTTATGGTATTGGCAGAGTGTGGATTGAGGGACTTCGCACCGACCAGCTGCAGATTGGGGCGACGGGGATAGCGGTTTCGCAAGTCTTGTCCGGCGTGCTGGCAGTGGGCGGTATCGGGTACTGGATATATCGGATTGTGAGGAGGAAAAAAAGTACGGAATAGGGGGGAGAAACGTATGATGACAAAATTCACATTTGTAAAGTACAGCGCTTTTGTATTAGCGCTGCTTTGCGTTGGCCTTTTGTTTTGCGGGATGGCGCAGGCAGAGGCAGCCGGCCCGCGGGAGGAAATCCGGAAATGCATTAGCGGGCAGTTGACAAAGAAGAATTGGGTGCGCAAATTGTTTTATGCCGACTATGATAAAAATGGAAGAGCGGAGGCATTTGTGCTGACGGGTCCAAAGAAAAAGAGAAATGAACAGGCAGAGGCGGAGACGCCTTTTACACTCTGGTTTGCCTATATGGAAGACGGACGTGTCGTCTCAAAGCGATTGCGAAATGATGTGATGGGAGCGTCCGGTTTTTTAAAATTAAAGAGTGTTACGCTGTTTCGGGCACAAACTTATTGTACGACGAGCGGACCGGAAGATTTGTATGAAGTTGTTGGGAATGATGTGAAGAAGATTTTTCATGGGGACTGGACAGAATCTTACACCGGAGATTCGTTTACCTCGATACATAGTACCTACGACTTTGCGTATGATAAAGGGGTGGGGTTTTACATAGGACACACATGGAAACCGTACTATTTTTACTATAAGGCCGGAAAGGTGTATGAATACAAAGCGAAGAAAATATCTTCCGCCCGTTTTAAGAAATATGGAAATGGAAAGAAAATGCTCCGCAAATATCGGAAGTACGGAAAAGTCAAGTCGATTTTTTATCGTGAAAATGGTCTTGTCCACGTTAATTATAAAGGTGGTGGCGTGCGCATGAATGTTACGTTTCGGGTGTCTGGAAACCGTTTGAAAAAGCCGGTTGTCGATGAGGGGATTTACCGGAGAAGAATAACGAAACAGAAGTGAGAGGCAAAAATTTATGAATTCGAACTTTTATAATGAAATAAAGAATATATTGATTTCAGCAAGAAATATATGAGGTAGTTTTATTTAACGTTTCTAAATGGCTACGCATTGCATAGTGAATTGAGTTGGACGCATTATCGAGTTCTAATGCGAGTGGAAGATGAAAATGCACGAGAATTTTATATGCAGGAAGCTATAAAATCACAATGGAGTACCAGACAGCTTGAAAGGCAGATAAATTCTTTCTTTTATGAAAGACTATTATCCAGTAAAAACAAAGAACAGGTTGCGGAAGAAATTCAGACATTAGAGCCTGCTAAGGAACCAGAAGATATTATTCGTGACCCATATGTTTTGGAATTTCTTGGTTTAAGTTCAAATGATGATTATTACGAAAGTGATTTCAAAATACAAGTTATATTTGCCGAGCGAAGAGGAACTATTGCGAGAATTAAATCAGGAATATCAAGCACTGGAAGCTGGCAGGATAGATAGAGAAGATTAAAGAGTTGCGAAAGGAGACTACAATTATGAGAAGAACAACTAAAAAACGATTATCCATCATTCTTAGTATGATGTTGGTTCTCAGCCTGTTTGGCACGGTTTCGCCGGCGAAACCGGCAAAGGAAGCAAGAGCAGCCGGCTACGGACTGAGTAACCCAAGAGTTACCGGTGACGACGAAACTACATGGGACTGCGTCTACTTTGGAAACTACTGGCAGAACGACACGAACGGAGACGGTAAAGCAGATAAAAGCGATGCCAAACAACCCATCAAATGGCGTGTGCTGTCGGTAGACGGAGACGACGCCTTTTTGCTGGCGGACAAGAATCTGGACTGCCAGCCGTATAATGAAGAGTATACGGATGTCACATGGGAGACCTGTACCCTGCGTCAGTGGCTGAATAGCGACTTTTATGAGAACGCCTTTGACAGCAGCGAACAGAGTGCGGTTCGGACGACGAACGTGGTAAACGAGGATAATCCGGAGTATGGAACAGAAGGTGGTAACAACACAAGCGACAAAGTGTTCCTGCTATCCATCGGAGAGGTGAGGAATACAGCTTATGGTTTTCCTGTATATGACACAAGAGGGGCGAAAAATACAGATTATGCCAAAGAGTGCGGAGCATGGACCGCTTCCAGTGATAATTATGCCGGTAATGGAGATTGGTGGCTGCGGTCGTCGGGCTGCTATAGTGATTACGCTTCCTGCGTGTATGGCACTGGAAGCGTTTGTGCGGATGGCTTCGACGTCAGCATCGATTCTAGTGGTGTCCGGCCGGCTTTGCATTTAAATCTATCATCCTCCAAGTGGAGAAAAGCGGGCACGGTAAGTTCGTCGGGAGATGAGAACGCTGAAGTGACGGCGACGCCGGATTATTTGGATGAAGAGCAGGATTTTATAAAAAAGCATGTTGAATACATAGGAAACAACCGCAATAACAAATATCGTTATTTGCTGGATTACTGCGACCTTTCAAAGATTGCGCTGCGGGATTATTCTGAATTGAAAGATTCTTATGATAAATGGAGATTACTCAGGGGTTCTATTTTTGATAACCCGTATGAGGTCGCTTTGGCTGAACTTATTATTAGTGAAAAATCAGTAGAGGGGCAGGAGGATAGTTTTTCGATTAATCTTTATTCACAACAGAGAACAATTATTAATGATGTCATGAAGCTCATCAATGGAAAAGTCAGTCTGACTTCTGAACAAAAGAGTAAGATGGAAAAATTATTTTCCGAGAAAAATTTTGCGGACGATACGACATATCAATTATGTGCTGATATATTGAGCGGCTATGTATCGGAGAGTGAATTAAAAACATTGTTTCAGACATACGATACCAGTAACACGTTTATGGGTCTGCTTGGGGATGGTAAAAAAATTGTCGATTCCGTTGTCGATGTAATAAATTATGCTTCTGTTCTTCAGGCTTATAATGAGACGAGTGATGAGTTTAAGGATGTTTTGCTTTTGGTGGAAAATTATTGCCAAGGTGAAAACGCTGAACTTGACTTTGTGATAACCAAATATCTTTCTTCAGATAATGCATTTGATATAAAGGAAAAGATTGCGAAAAAAGTGGTGGGAAATACGATTGATGTGGGGAAAGATTTATTTCAAGAGACAATTGTATCAAAAGTTAGGAATTTCCTCATAGAAAATATGGATTTGAGTCATGCGGCGCAGGCAACGGAATTATTGGCTGTTGTTGAAGGGATGAAAATCGGCTATAGTTTAGGAACAGAAATTGACAATGTTTTATTTAATACAGACACGGTGACAGATGCTTATATAACAGCCTATGCAAGTTGTAAATTGTCATACTATATGAAATTTGCATTAGAGGATTTTGCGGCTAATTTGCAAAAGAACCAGACGCGGACCAATGCGGAGTTATTTTGCGAAGCTTTTAATATGTATAAGCATACACAGATTGATGTTGCCAAAAATATGATTCGGTATTTCTCTTCAAATGAACAGTCATTAATAGATAAAATATTTAAAAATTCCGATTATGAGGTGGCTATTTATCAATGGCAGATTCTTAAACTCAATTGGGATAATGCAAAATGTCATGATGAGAGTACCACATACGGGAATACGAAAAATATTACGATAGCTTGTCCGGTAGACATAGAAGTAACCGATGCCTCAAAGAACCTGATATTGAAAGTAGAGAATAACGCAGTAACCCGTAATAACGGAACAGCCATTGCCACTATTCGGAATCATATAAAGTATATAACACTTCCGGACAATAGCTATTCGGTTGACATTAAGGCGACGGCAAACGGTGAGATGAGTTATAATATAACAAATTATCATAGTCTTGAGCCGGCAGAGACTGTAAATTATGAAAATATTGAATTGATAAAAGGAAAGACATATATTGGTACAATGACAGGCGGAGAGGAACTGTCAATCCACAAAAATGCACTTTTCACAGACGGAACAGCTGCCGAAAGTATATCTTCTTTATTTGTCAAAGAAGATAAAATTAATGTAAAAGAAATAAAGCTTGACAGGGAAAATCTTGAATTGGTAGTGGGAGAAACAGAAAAGATTGAGGCGGAAATCTCGCCGGCGAATGCGTCGGTAAAGACGGTCACATGGTATTCTGAAAAGCCTGATGTTGCCAGCGTAGATGAGTATGGGGGTATAACAGCCTTAGGAGAGGGGAGTACTACGATTTACTGTTCGGCGTTGTCGGGAAAAGTAACAAGCAAATGTGAGGTTACCGTAAATACTGCGGAAAGCAGTGATATTCTGAGTAATCCAAGGATGACCAGTGACGGCGTAACTACATGGGATTGCGTCTACTTTGGAAATTACTGGCAGAACGATACGAATGGGGATGGTAAAGCAGATAAAAGCGATGCCAAACAGCCTATCAAATGGCGTGTGCTGTCGGTAGACGGAGACGACGCCTTTTTACTGGCGGATAAGAGTCTGGACTGCCAGCGATATAATAAAGAGTATATGAATGTCACATGGGAAACTTGTACTTTGCGCCAGTGGCTGAATAGTGACTTTTATGAGAACGCCTTTGACAGCAGTGAACAGAATGCGGTTCTAATGACGACGGTTGTAAATGAAGATAATCCGAAGTATGGAACAGAGGGTGGCAACAATACAAGTGACAAAGTGTTCCTGTTATCCATTGGGGAAGCAAGTAATACTGCTTATGGTTTTCATAGTACATATAATTATAGTACGAAAACGAGAACGGCAAAAAATACGGAGTATACAAAAGAGTGCGGAGCATATACCGGGAAAAGTTATGATTATGCAGGTAATGGCTGTTGGTGGCTGCGGTCGTCGGGCGACAATAGTTATAGCGCGTCCTATGTGCTTTACAGTGGGAGTTTCCATGTGAGCTATGCCCACGGCAGTTCTGATCTTGTTGTCCGTCCGGCTTTGCATTTGAACCTGTCATCTTCTAAGTGGAGTAAAGCGGGTACAGTGAATTCATTGGGAGATGTGAGCGGAGAAGTAACTCCGCCCCCGACATCGACTCCGACCCTAACAGCAACTCCGACTTCCACAGCAACTCCACCCCCGACATCGACTCCGACCCCTACAATACTTTCCACGATTACTCCAACAGTGACTCCAACAGTAACGCCGGATATAAAAGAAGATGAGACTCCAAGCGTTAAGCCGTCCGCCCTGCCAACGGGGGAGGGAAAGCCGTCTGGAACCGGAATACAGCCGGTGACATCGTCTCCGGCTGCCGATGATGGGAATGAAGGCACGGTTTCTCTGGAAAACGGAAGCAAAGGAGCTGTAACACCGCCGGCAAAAGTAAAACTAAAAAAGGCTGTCAACAAAAAAGGAAGAAAACTTTCCCTTTCGTGGAATAAAGTGAAAGAAGCAAAAGGCTACCGGCTCCAATACGCCGGCAACAAAAAGTTTAAGAAGAAAAAGAGCAGGTTGACAAAAAAGACAAAATATACGATTAAGAAGCTGAAAAAGAAAAAGACGTATTACATCCGTGTCCGCGCCTACAAGGTAAATTCCTCAAAGAAAGTCTACGGCAGATGGAGTAAGGTGAAGAAAATCAAGGTAAAAAGGTAAGCAGCCTGACGGCGGTAAATCGGGCGAAGCAGAAAGAAAAACAGAATATTTGACAATCTCAAGTTGTCGATACAAATAAGTTTGTGGCATTTCGTGTCGCAAACTTATTTTAAGTTTTCCTTGCTAATTCCCATAAAGTGGTGTATGATTGTATTAAAAGTGGTGGAAAGTGGTAGGAAGTGTCACAAAGTGGTAAAATAGTATGCACAGTTTCCACGTGGTACGAACTGTACGCCATGTAGGGAAGTTGGTGAAGCGATATGTTTATGGGCACATATGAGCATGGTCTGGATGCCAAAGGGCGCGTCATCATTCCGGCGAAGTTGCGGGATGATTTGGGAGAGTCTTTTGTTCTCACACTCGGACTTGACGGCTGTCTGTTTGCATATCCCATGGAAGAGTGGGAGGGCTTCATCGAGAAGTTAAAGGAACTTCCCGGCACAAAGGAAGCACGGAAATTACAGAGACACTTTCTGGCTAGTGCCGCCCCTTGTGAGGTGGACAAGCAGGGACGTACTCTCATACCGACAAAGCTCCGCGAGTACGCGGGATTAAAGAAAGATACGGTATTTGTAGGAGTACTTTCCAAGATTGAGATTTGGAGCAGGGAGCGCTGGGAAGAGAACGACGACTATGACAAAATAGAAGATATTGCGGAACATATGTCCGAATTTGGTCTTAGTTTTTAATGATTGTGAGAACAGATAAAGTCTTGCAGCAGCGGCAGCGGAAATGAGGGAAAGCATGGAATTTAATCATGTTTCGGTTCTTCTACATGAGGCGGTAGATGAATTGCAGGTAAAGCCGTCGGGGATTTATGTAGATGGAACGTTAGGAGGCGGCGGTCATTCCTATGAGATATGCAAACGTTTGGACTCGGAGGGAAGACTCATCGGAATCGATCAGGACGCAGAAGCATTAGAGGCTGCCCAAAAGCGGTTAGGAGAGTTTAAAGACCGGATTACGTTAGTGAAAAGCAACTATGAACGGACGGGTGAGGTATTAAGAGAACTGGGAATTGAGAAAGTGGATGGAATTATCCTTGATTTGGGAGTATCCTCTTATCAGTTAGATAATGCGGAGCGCGGATTTTCTTATCGGGAAGACGCACCATTGGATATGCGGATGGACAGAGAGCAGACAATGAGTGCAAAGGAAATTGTCAATGGCTATTCACAGGAAGAATTATTCCGTGTTATCAGGGAATACGGAGAAGAGCGGTATGCCGGAAGTATTGCACGAAATATTTGCCGGCAGAGGGAGAAGAAAGTAATTGAGACAACGTTTGAGCTGGTGGATATTATTCGGACAAGTATGCCGGTTAAGGCAAAAAACGGCAAAGGACATCCGGCCAAGAGGACGTTTCAGGCGATACGCATGGAATGCAATCGGGAACTGGATGTACTGGGAGAGGCATTGGAAAACATGGTGGACTTATTAAACGATGGCGGGCGGTTAGCGATAATTACCTTTCACTCGTTGGAAGACCGTCTCGTGAAGACGAGTTTCCGCCGCTATGAAAATCCCTGCGTCTGTCCGCCGGATTTTCCAATCTGTGTCTGCGGAAGGAAATCAAAAGGCAAAGTCATTACGAGAAAGCCAAGGATACCTTCCGCAGAGGAAACAGAGAAGAACACCAGAGCGAAGAGTGCGAAACTGAGAGTGTTCGAAAAAAGAGATGGTTAGGAGGCACTACATGGAAAGAAGAACAGCGGCATATGTATATGGAAATACCGCACGGCCATTACGGTCAGAGCCGCTTCGCAGGGAAGAGATAGAAAAGAGCCGGCGGATACGGCAAAGGCCGAATCCGCAGAGAAGAAGAAAGGCAAAAACGGATAAAGTTGCTGTTTTTCTTGTTGTGATTACGTTTACCGCTGTTATGATGGCGGGAATCATTTATCTGAGGGCGAAATTTCAGGCTACCTATTTAGAGAAAAGTGTGGTAAAATTAAAAAGCGAGGTAGTAGAAATGGAAAAGCAGAATGCTACGGCGGTGCAGGAGATGGATAATTCGCTGGACTTATCTGCTGTTTATGAAAAGGCTACCAAAGAACTGGGAATGAAAGCTCCTGATGAAAAACAGATATACAGCTATGAGAGCAGAAAAAGCACGCAGGTGCGCACTCATGGAAAACTTTCATCAGAATAGATAAGTAGGTGAATCATGAATGAGTGCATACGATAACAGAAGATATACGGGAAAAAGACGCAGAAGAAAGAGTAAACCAAAACGGTTTCGTCGGGAGATGAAAATAACCGTATTTGTTTCCTTTTGCTTCTGCCTTTTTGTTTTTGGACTGCTGTTTTACAAAATATACCGTATTAACCAGCAGGATGGCTCCCGTTATAAAAAAGAAGCGCTGGCGCAGCAGATATATACAAACTCTGTGCTAAATTATCAGCGCGGCGATATCAAAGACAGAAATAATACGACGCTGGCCGTAAGCGTGCGCAAATACAATCTTGTACTGGAGCCGCGGACATTGCTGACAAATGAGAAAAAGCGGGCCGTGACGGTGAAGAGGATTGCCGCTTTTTTTGGCGTAGGCGAAGAAAAGCTTCAGGAGCGGATTGCCAAAAAACCGAAGTCGATGTATGAGCACATAGATGAGCTGAAAGAATTACCGGCTTCGAAAGTAGAAATTTTCAAAGAAGAAATGAAAAAGAATAAAGACATTATCGGTATCTGGTTTGAAGAGACTTATAAGCGGAATTACCCGCAGAAAACCGTAGGCGCAAGTATTATAGGCTTTACCTCTTCTGAAAATAAGGGAACCTATGGGGTGGAGGAACAATATAATTCTGTTCTCAACGGCACTACGGGGCGGGAATACGGATATTTTGACTCTAACATGAATCTGCAGCGCACAATCAAAGAGGCGAAAGACGGCAATTCCGTTGTGTTGACGATTGACGCCAACGTGCAGAAAATCGTAGAAGAGGAGATTTCCCGTTTTCAAAAGAAGAGCGTAGGGGCGAAAAAAATTGCCGTTATGCTTATGAATCCGAAAAATGGGGAAATTCTTGCCATGGCGTCAGATTCCACCTTTGATGCCAATGAGCCGCAGGATTTATCCGTTATGTATACGCAGCAGCAGATTGCCGCGATGTCCAAAGAAGAGAAGAACGAAAAACTGCTGTCGATGTGGTCGAATTACTGCGTCGGGGAGGCCTATGAGCCCGGCTCGACATTCAAGCCGTTTACGATTGCGGCCGCGCTGGATGAAAATCTGGTCTCGGAAAAGTCTTCGTTTACCTGCCGCGGTGTGACAAAAGTGGCTGACAGGGAAATCCACTGTAACAACCGTTCCGGACACGGCGTCTTGGATTTACGTCATTCGCTGATGGAATCGTGTAACGGCGCCCTGATGATAATCGGAACGAAACTGGGGAGAGAGTCCTTTCATGCCTATAACAAATTATATGGTTTCGGCCAGAAAACCGGAATTGATTTGCCGGGGGAAAATTCCGGCATGATTCATGAAAAAGATATGCTGAATACGGTGGAACTGGCGACGAGCAGTTTCGGGCAGACGCAGACGGTAACGATGGTGCAGATGTTGGGCGGTTTTTCCTCATTAATTAACGGCGGCGACTATTTTCAGCCGCACGTAGTCAAAGAAATTCAAAACAGCAACGGTGAAGTCATTGAGACAGTCGACCCGATTGTTATCAAAAAGACAACGAGCGAAGATACGAGCGCGAAAATCCGCAGTTTTTTGAAATCGACGGTAGAAGACGGAACGGCGTCGCCGGCAAAGGTGAAAGGCCATTCGATTGGGGGGAAGACGGGTACGGCAGAAAAGAGGCCGGTCAGCGAGAAAAATTATCTTGTTTCCTTTATCGGCTGCGTACCGGCGGAAAATCCCGATGTAGCATTTTATGTAGTTATTGATGAACCTCATGTAAAAGATCAGGCACATAGTACTTACGCCACTGAATTTTCTTCCCGCATTATGAAGAGAGTACTTCCGTTTTTAGGACAATACGCCACAAAATGAGCATATCTTTTAGAGATTGGCAATAGATTATATGGATGATAGGTATGTGAGGCGTAAGATGTTAAACCGGCACAGGACATACCAGCGTCAGTCAATGGGGCTGGTATTTTTCGCATTTTTTCTAGTATTGAGCCTGATGTATGTGAGACTGGGATATCTCATGTTTTTCCGTGCAGATTACTACGGGATACAGGCGAAAGAATTGCACGAGCGAGAGCGGCGTATTAAGGCGGAGCGGGGGAAGATTCAGGACCGCAACGGCATTTTATTGGCGGGAAACCGCTCGGTATCGACGATTTCCGTCATACATAGTCAGATAAAAGAACCGGAAAAAGTGATTTCCCTGTTGAGCAGGGAGCTGGAGTTAGAAGAGGAAGAGGTTCGCAAAAAAGTAAAAAAAGTTTCTTCGAGAGAAAAAATCAAATCTAACGTGGAAAAAGAAACGTCGGACCGCATACGCAATTATAAATTGGCGGGCGTCACCGTAGATGAAGATTATAAAAGAGAATATCAGTACGATACGCTGGCCTCGAAAGTATTAGGATTTACGGGCAGCGATAATCAGGGGATTATCGGGCTTGAGGTCACGTATGAAAAATATCTCAAAGGACTGGACGGCTCCATCCTCACGATGACAACCGCGAACGGAACTGAGATTGAAAACGGAGCCGAATCCAGAGTCGAGCCGATTGGCGGCTGGACGCTGCGAACGAGTCTGGACTTAACCATTATGGAATATACCGATCAGGTGGCCAATACATTGTTAAAGAAAAAGCAGGCAAAAAGCGTTGACATTATCGTAATGAATCCGCAAAACGGGGAGATATACGCCATGGCCTGCGCGCCGGAATTTAATCTGAACGACCCCTATGCGCTGCCGGAGGATATGACGGGCCTGACGGCAAAGCAGAAGACGGAGAAGCGCAATGCCATGTGGAGAAATCCGTGTGTTTCGGACACCTATGAGCCGGGGTCTACCTTTAAAATACTGACGACGGCGGCAGCGTTGGAAAAAGGTGTTGTTAAGATGACAGACCGCTTTCACTGTCCGGGGTATAAGATGGTGGAAGACAGGCGCATTCGCTGTCACAAGACGACAGGACACGGCAGCGAGACATTTCTGGAGGGAATCATGAATTCCTGCAATCCGGTCTTTATCGAAGTAGGGGCCAGAGTCGGCGTTGCGGATTTTTATAAGCAGATGAAGAATTTCGGATTGATGAACCGCACGGGGGTTGACGTGCCGGGGGAGGCAGGAACCATTATTCATAAGCAGAGTAATGTAAAAGCAGTGGAATTAGCGACGATGTCATTCGGACAATCGTTTCAGATTTCACCGATTCGCCTGTTGACGTGCGCCTCGACAATGATTAACGGCGGCAGGAGCATTACCCCGCATTTTGCCGTGAGCGCCGTGAGCGCCGACGGCACGCAGATGAAGCGTTTTTCCTATGAAGAGGGGGAACAGGTTGTTACAAAAGAGACGTCGGATTTGATACGCGAGGCGCTCGGCAAAGTAGTTTCCGAGGGCACCGGAAAAAATGCCGGAGTTGCCGGCTATGCCGTGGGGGCCAAGACGGGTACCAGTCAGAAACTTCCCCGCGGAAACGGGAAATATATTGCTTCTACAATCGGTTTCGCACCTGTCGATAATCCGCAAGTGATAGCTTTGATACGCATTGATGAACCACAGGGTCTGTATTATGGGGGAACGGTAGCGGCGCCCGGTATCTCAACGCTGTTTAGCAATTTGCTGCCGTATTTGTGCGGGAACTAAGAAAGACTTGCGATAGAGTTCGTAATAGTATAAAATAGACACGTGCGTAAACGTACTTAATAAGATAAGAAGAGGTGTAAAGAATGGAGAATTTGAGTATTAGCGTGTTGATGCCTGTCATTATTTCGTTTTTGATTAGCGTCATTTTCTGCCCGATTTTGATTCCTTTTTTGCGAAAATTGAAATTTGGACAGACGGAGAGGGAAGACGGCCCGGAATCACATTTAAAAAAGACCGGCACCCCGACGATGGGCGGTCTGGTTATTCTGGCAAGCATTTTACTTACTTCCCTTATTTATGTGGGGCGGTATAAGGAGATTATTCCCGTGTTGTTTATGACATTGGGATTTGGTCTGATTGGTTTTCTCGATGACTATATCAAAGTCGTAAAGAAACGTTCGCTCGGACTGACCCCCTCGCAGAAAATGACTTTGCAATTTATCGTCACAGGGGTATTTATCTATTACTATTTTCAGGTTGCAGGGTTAGACACTTCCATAAAAATACCATTCGTGGACGGTATTGGCTTTGTCATGCCGCCGTGGCTTTTTGTTATTTTTGTTTTTATTGTCGTACTGGGAACGGTTAATGGTGTGAATTTTACGGATGGTCTGGACGGTCTGGCGTCCGGTGTCACGGTTATCGTGGCGACGTTTTTCACGATTGTATCGCTCACCGTGAATCCGGAAATGACGCCGATTACCGGAGCGGTAGTGGGAAGTTTATTGGGATTTCTTCTCTTTAACACATATCCGGCCAGAGTATTTATGGGGGATACCGGTTCGCTCGCTCTGGGAGGATTTGTGGCTGCGATAGCTCTTATTCTTCATATGCCGTTATTTATTGTTATTGTCGGATTAATATATCTGGTAGAAGTAATTTCCGTAATCCTGCAGGTAGGGTACTTCAAACTTACACATGGAAAGAGAATTTTTAAGATGGCGCCGATACATCATCATTTTGAATTGTGCGGATATTCCGAGACGCAGGTAGTAGCGGCATTCAGTATTATAACAGCGCTATTATGTCTGGTTGGAATTATGGCGTTATAGAAATACCGTGGAAAGGATAGGCAGGAAATGACAGTAGAGAATAAAAAGGTAATGGTAGTCGGGCTCGGCAAGAGCGGTATGGCAGCTTTTGAGCTGTTGGAGAAGATGCAGGCGCACGTCTGTCTGTATGACGGCAGGGAAGATTTGGATACGAGTGAATACAAGGTTCCCGTCTATCTGGGGGATATTCCCGATGATGTACTGGATACATTATCGCTTGCTGTTTTTAGTCCGGGAGTCCCGTTGGATATCCCGCCGGCCGAAAAGCTAAAACAGCATCAGATACCGATAATAGGTGAAATTGAATTGGCATTTCTCAATGAAAAAGGCACGGTTGCCGCCATCACGGGTACGAATGGAAAGACAACGACGACGACCTTGGCGGGAGAAATTATGAAAGCGTATCGGGAGCAGACGTTCGTTGTCGGCAACATCGGCAGTCCTTACACAAAAGAGGTGGAACAGACGGCAGAAGCGTCGTTTACCGTAGCGGAAATCAGCAGTTTCCAATTGGAGACAATCGAAACGTTCCGGCCGAAAGTCAGCGCTATTTTAAATATTACCCCCGACCATTTAAATCGTCACAAGACGATGGAGTGCTATATTGATACAAAATTCCGGATTGCGGAAAATCAGACGAAAGATGATTTATGCGTACTTAACTATGAAGACGGGGTGTTGCGGGAACGGGCGGCAGAGCTCTCCTGTGCGGTAGAATTTTTCAGCAGCAGACAGAAAATTGCAAACGGTTTATACCAGAATGAAAACCATGATATTGTCGACGGCATGACCGGAGAAGTGTTAATGAATATGTCGGAGAGCAACATATCGGGAGACCATAACTGTGAAAATATTATGGCGGCAATTTTGATTACCCGCAAACTCGGGGCGCCGATGGATTTAATTATAGAAGTTGTAAAGAATTTTCGGGCTGTGGAGCACCGGCTTGAGTTTGTAAAAAGCGTTGCCGGTGTCGACTATTACAACGATTCCAAAGGAACAAATCCGGACGCCGCTATTAAGGCAATACAGTCCATGACATGTCCTACGATACTCATCGGCGGCGGCTATGACAAAGATTCGCAATTTGACGACTGGATTGCTCATTTTGACGGAAAAGTAAAATCCCTCATCCTTTTGGGGGAGACGGCAGAAAAAATTGCCCGCGCGGCCGACCATCAGGGGTTTCATGCCTATGAATTTACCGACAGCCTGCAGGGAGCGGTGACGCGTGCTGCTGAATTGGCAGAAGCCGGAGACGCCGTGCTTTTATCACCGGCGTGCGCCAGTTGGGATATGTTCGATTCCTATGAACAGAGAGGAAATATGTTTAAAGATTATGTTCATCGTCTATAACAGTAACAGTCAGGGGGGATTCTGTGGAAGAGCGAAGAAGAAAAGTCAGGAAAGCAGAGACGGGTTCGTTTGACTACAGTCTCTTGTTAATAACATTGTGTCTGATTGGCTTCGGATTGCTGATGATTTACAGCGCCAGTTCTTATACTTCCCAATTAAAGCACGGAGATTCGGCGTTTTTCCTGAAAAAACAGGCAATCGGTGTTCTGGCCGGCGTATGTGCGATGTTTATCGTTGCCAAAATCGATTACCGCGTCTACTTAAAACGCCTGCCATTGTTCCGGCTCAAATTCATAACGGCGTTGTATCTGATAGCCGTTGCCATGCAGATAGCCGTGCTTTTTGTCGGTAAAGAGTTAAATGGCGCAAAACGCTGGCTGTATATCGGGCCGATTTCGCTCCAGCCCTCCGAATTTACGAAAATTGTCGTCATTTTAATTACCGCTTACTTCATACAGAAGCGGCCGCGGGATATGAGTAAGCTAATCGGCATTGTGCGGGTATTACTGCCAGTCGGCTTTCTGGCTATTCTGGTTGCTTTGGAAAACCTGAGTACGGCGATTGTAATATTCATTATCTGGTTTTGTATGTGTTTTGTCTCGGCGAAGAAAAAGTGGTGGTATGTCGCCGTCTTTCTTCTCGGCGTCATGCTCATTGTTCTGTACATAACGTTTGGCGACGCGTTCCGTTCCGACCGCATTGATATCTGGAGGAATGTGGAGACACATCCGAAAGGGTATCAGGTTTTGCAGGGATTGTATGCCATTGCTTCCGGCGGCATTTTCGGCACCGGTCTGGGAGACAGTATGCAGAAATTAGGCTTTATTCCGGAGTCGCACAATGACATGATATTTTCCATTATATGTGAAGAACTGGGAATGGTAGGAGCCGGCATTGTCATTATTATGTTTGTTCTGCTCATGTGGCGCATTCTCTCGTCAGCCATGACGGCGCCGGATTTGTTTTCCGGCCTCATATGTACCGGCGTTATGATACATATTGCGGCGCAGGTTGTCATTAACATTGCGGTAGTTACCAATTCCATGCCGTCTACAGGTATTCCGCTGCCCTTTATCAGTTACGGCGGAACCTCGATTATGATATTGATGGCGGAAATGGGTCTGGTTCTGGGGATTTCTACAAAATGTAAAAGCACATAGCACAGCAGAACGCATACAATGAGGTTGAAAACATATCTTTTGGTGACTTGATGGCAATTGAAGTAAATGGTGGAAGGCGTGCTTCCGGCATACTGAAGATACAAGGCTCCAAAAATTCTGTCCTGCCTCTGATGGCGGCTTCGCTTCTGACAGAAGACGGCACATCCATTGAGGGATGTCCCGATATATCCGATGTGCGGGCTATGTGGGAAGTGATAGAAGCGCTTGGGGGCGTAATCACATACGAAGAACAACGTTTAAGTATAAATGCGGGGGAAGCGGGAAAAGTGGAAATCTGTCAGGACAAAGTACGGGATATCCGTGCTTCCGTTTTGCTTATGGGAGCCTGTCTGGCTCGCTTCGGGCAGGTGACAATTGCATACCCCGGAGGGTGCTCGATAGGAAAGCGGCCCATTGATTTTCATCTGCAGGCATTTCGGGCTATGGGAGTGACGATTGAGGAAGAACAGGAGCGGCTCGTCTGCCATTGCGGCGGCAGGCTGCGCGGCTGCGATATCCGGCTGCCGTTTCCGAGCGTGGGCGCCACGGAAAATACAATACTGGCGGCTTCTCTGGCAGAGGGAGATACGACGCTGTATAATGCGGCCCGTGAGCCGGAAATCGTAGAACTGGTCTGCTTCCTGCGACGTATGGGAGCGAAAATTGAGGGAGAGGGAACAACATGTATTCACGTTCAGGGAGTTTCTAAGTTAAACGGGGTATCTTGGAAACTCAGTGAAGATAGAATCGCTTTTTTAACTTATGCCATGATGGTTGCCGGATGCGGCGGGGAAGTTTCTTTTCAGATTTCTCCCCAGTATCTGAACAAAGAATTATGGATTTTGGATAAATTGGGCTGCCAGTGCTCGGTGTGGAACGAGCATATTATTGTGAAACAGACAGGAGGCGTGCGTCCGGTACACTATATCCGCACGGGGCCTTATCCGGAATACCCTACCGATGGGCAGTCGTTACTTCTGGCCGTACTGTCAAAAGCACACGGGGTCAGCAATGTAGAAGAGATGGTATTCGAGAATCGTTTCCGTGTCGTCAGCCAGTTGCAGCAGATGGGGGCGAATATTGATTATGTGAGCAATCGCGCGCAGGTGACGGGAGTGACTCTTTTACATGGCGCCGACGTATCGGCAACGGATTTGAGAAGCGGCGCGGCGCTGCTTATTGCGGCGGCAATGGCGGAGGGAGTCAGTCATGTTCATCAGGAGCACTACATTTATCGGGGATATGAGGCAATTGTTGAAAATATGAATCAAATCGGATTTTGTGTGAAAAGAAATGAGGATTAGAGATGGAAGAACCAAGGAAAAGGCATAAAAAACTATGGGTGATAACCGGTGTTTTGCTTGTTTTGTTGTTTTGCATATTCTTTTTTCGGGTGAAGCGGGTTACGATTGAGGGAAATACTTATTACAGTCAGACCGATATGGCGGAGCGTTTCCAAAGTAATATTCTGCAGAGAAATGTTCTCAGTTTCTGGCTGCTGGATAAGTGTTCGCTCACGCCGAATCTGCCCTTTGTCCGCGAGTATGAGGTCAGTTATCCGAATATGAATGAAATTCATATTAAATTATATGAAAAAACGATTGTGGCGGGCATTGCCTACAGCAATCAATACATTTACTTTGACAAAGACGGAATGGTACTACAGAGTACGAAGCGTCCGGCAGCTGGCATTCCCCTGTTTGAGACGAAAAATCTGACGACATTTACGTTATATGAGAAAGTACAGATGGAAGATGAGGAGCTGCTGACACAGATTATGAATCTGGCGAATCTGTTTCAGCACTATAAGATTCAGTGGGATAAAGTGCAATTCGATGAGAACGACAATGCGATTTTGACGATTGGCAAAATTCGGGTACTGCTTGGCAAAAAGGATAACTATGATGAAGAGATTTCGGCATTGTCCAGTGTTTTGGAGAATAATTCAAAGAAAGAAAATCAGGAGGGCACTTTTGATTTGAGGAATCATCAGGTGGGGGGAGATATCATATTAGAAAGACCCCAATAAAATAGAAGAAAGACAATTTTCGAAATTAGTACTTGATTATTTATTCAAAAAAAAGTATTATATAATTATGTGACTGTGCATAAGTTTCTATTCATGATAGAAGGAGGAACCGTAGTGTTAGAAATTATGACGAGTGAAGCAGATGTCGATCAGGCTAATATACTGGTAATCGGTGTTGGCGGGGCCGGCAATAATGCTGTCAACCGAATGATAGATGAGGGAATTAAGGGCGTTAATTTTGCTTGTGTCAATACGGACAAGCAGATTTTGAAAAGATGTAAAGCTCCCGAGTGCCTGCAAATCGGTGAAAAACTGACAAAAGGTCTGGGCGCCGGAGCAAAACCTGAGATTGGAGAAAAAGCGGCGGAAGAAAACCGCGAAGAACTGGCTGAGATTGTAAAAGACGCCGATATGGTATTCGTGACATGCGGCATGGGCGGCGGAACCGGAACCGGAGCAGCTCCGGTGGTGGCGCAGATTGCAAAAGATATGGGAAAACTGACCGTTGGCATTGTGACAAAACCGTTTAAGTTTGAGGGTAAAGTGCGTATGAACAATGCTCTGAGCGGGATTGACAAATTAAAAGAGAGTGTGGATACGTTGATTGTTATCCCCAATGATAAATTACTTGCTATTTGTGACCGGCGGACGACGATGCCGGAAGCGCTCCGCAAAGCGGACGAAGTATTGCAGCAGGGTGTACAGGGCATTACCGATTTGATAAATACACCGGCTGTGATTAATCTTGATTTTGCGGATGTCAACACGGTTATGAAAGACAAAGGAATCGCTCATATCGGTATTGGAGAGGGATACGGAGATGAGAAATGTATTGACGCCGTCAAAGAGGCCATCAACAGTCCGTTGCTGGAAACTTCCATTGATGGTGCAACACATGTGATTATTAACTTTTCCGGCGACGTCAGCATGTTTGAGGCGGACGAAGCTGCTACATATGTGCGCGAACTGGCATCGGATGAAGCGAATGTAATCTTTGGTGCCATGTATGATGAAAGCTGCACGGATACCGTTAAGATTACCGTTATTGCCACCGGCTTAAAAGAGAGCGACGCTCCGGCCGGCAGTTCATTCAGCTCCCAGTTAGGGGCGGGCAGAGGTAGTTTCCTCAATGGCAACCGCACAAAGCAGAGGAGCGGGCTGAGTTTTTTAGATGGCTTTAACAGTCAGTCAAAGGCGCCTGCTTCCACATCAAAACCGGCTCCGGCCCGCACGCTTCAGGAGGAGCCGCCGGTAGTAAACCGTGGGATTGCACATGTGACGCCGAACAGCAGCAGAACATCTGCTGCGAATAACAGAGAAAGTATGGACGACATTAAAATTCCTACTTTCCTAACGAATAAGAAACAGGAGGACTAATGAAATGGGTATGTCAACGTTAAAACTGATTGCAACGATTTTATATATTGTTGTGTGTATTGCGCTTATCATTGTGGTGCTGATGCAGGAAGGTAAAACATCCGGACTGGGTGCTATCGGCGGCGCAGCAGACACCTATTGGTCAAAGAACAAAGGACGCTCTTCTCAGGGAATGATGATTAAAGTGACAAGAGTATTGGCGGCTGTATTTATTGTACTTTCCGTTGTTCTTTGTACAAGCTGGCTGGATTAAATCAATCGAATAACATAAGATGACGATGATAAGCACTCCTTTCCGATATGAAAAGGGGTGCTTTCCATTTTGTGCGAAAGGCAATACTTTTCAAAGGAGGGTGTCATGCAGGAAGAGATAAGAAAAGAAAGGCAGAAGATGATTTTATCTTTTGTGGAAGATAGCGAATACCATCCCATTAAAATAAAGGAAATGGCAGTTTTGCTAGGCGTTCCCAAAAAGGAACGGGGAGAATTTCACGATATATTGGACGAATTAATTGCCAGAGGCAAAATCGCACTGGACAGGCGCGGACTGATTTGCCTGCCGGAAGAAAATATCGTCGTCGGCGAATTTATGGCGACACAGAGAGGTTTTGGTTTTGTCCGTGCGGAAGAACTTGCGGAAGATATTTTCATTCCGGAGCACGCCTGTGGAAATGCCTTTCACGGCGATATCGTCAAAGTGCGGAAGACGGCACAGTCCGTGAAAGCGGGCAGACGTCAGGAGGGGGAAATCATTCAGGTTATCCGGCGTGCTGTGGAAACGGTAGTCGGCACATTCTCCAAAAACGGGAACGTGACCTTTGTATTACCGGATAACGGCAAGTTCAAGTCGGATATTTATATTCCCAAAGGCGCCACGCTGGGAGCTGTCGACGGGCACAAGGTCGTTGTCAGGCTGACGGATTATGGCGGCGGGGAAAAGAGTCCGGAGGGGCACGTCATACAAATTCTCGGGCACCGCAATGCCCCGGGAGTTGATATCCTGTCTGTTGTAAAGAGTTTCGGGTTGCCGGAAGAGTTTTCGGATTCGGTAATGAGTCAGGTATCCGGTGTTCCGGATTGTGTCGCTTCATCGGAATTTGCCGGACGGGTTGATATCCGGCATGTGGATACGGTTACGATTGACGGCGAGGATGCCAAAGATTTGGATGATGCCATCACGATAGAGAAAAGAGAGGATGGCGGATATGAACTGGGAGTTCACATTGCGGATGTGTCGCACTATGTGACGGAGAACTCCGCGCTGGATAGAGAAGCCGTTGGCCGTGGGACAAGCGTATATCTGGCGGACAGGGTTATTCCCATGCTGCCGCACAAGTTATCTAATGGTATTTGCTCGTTGAATAAGGGAGAAGACAGGCTGGCACTCAGTTGTTTTATGACGATGAATGAAAAAGGGCAGATAGTTTCGCACCGCATTGCCGAGACGCTTGTAAATGTGACGGAGCGAATGAGTTATAAAGATGTCAACGATATTCTGAGCAACCATAAACCAGAGACATGTGAGAGATATCAAACCCTGATTCCGATGTTTGAGACGATGGAGGAACTGGCTCTTTTACTGCGTGGAAACCGCAAAGCAAAGGGTTCCATTGATTTTGATTTTCCGGAATGTAAGATACTGTTAGATGAGAACGGACATCCCACAGATATCTGTCCGTATGAGCGCAACATTGCGACAAAGATAATAGAGGAATTTATGCTGGCCGCCAATCAGACTGTGGCGGAAGAATATTTCTGGCTGGATATCCCTTTTCTGTACCGCACGCACGATTATCCGGAGTTGGAAAAAATTCAGGATTTGGCGCGGATGACCGCGGGTTTTGGACATCATATCAAAGTCGGGAAAGAAGAAGTCCATCCCCACGAAATTCAAAAACTGATTGAAGAAATCGAGGGAACGCAGGAGGAAGCCTTTCTCAGCCGTCTGACGCTGCGTGCGATGAAAAGGGCGCAGTATTCAACGGTAAACAGCGGACATTTCGGTCTGGCGACACAGTATTACTGCCATTTTACGTCGCCAATCCGGCGTTACCCTGATTTGCAGATACACCGTATTATCAAAGAAAACCTGCGTCATGGCATAACCGATAAGCGCTACGCGCACTATGCGGATTTGCTGCCGGCGCGGGCAAAATCGTGCAGCGACTGTGAACGTCGGGCCGATGAGGCGGAGCGGGAAGTGGAGAAGATAAAGAAAGCCGAATATATGGAAGATTATATCGGCTGCAGTTTTTCGGGAATTGTCAGCGGCGTCACCTCGTGGGGCGTCTATGTGGAACTGCCGAATACCGTGGAGGGGATGGTGCGGCTGGCGGACATGACAGACGACCGCTACGATTTTGAGGAAGAAAAGTATTGTGTGAGAGGGCATGACAGCGGCAGAATCTACCGCATGGGACAGAGCGTTCAGGTTCAGGTCGTGCGTGCCGATAAGTTGACGGGAACGATTGATTTTGTTATGATGAACGAAGTGACGGAACAATAGAGGGATTTGGAGGAACTATGGGAAAAGATACGAAAAAATTGATTGCCAGCAATAAAAAGGCGTGGCATGATTACTTTATTGAGGAAAAATATGAGGCCGGCATTGAACTGTTCGGAACGGAAGTGAAATCCATCCGTCAGGGGCATTGCAGCATTAAAGAAGCCTTTGTCCGTATTGATAAGAATAATGAAGTGCAGATTTATGGCATGCATGTCAGTCCGTATGAGAAAGGAAATATTTTTAACAGGGATTCCCTGCGTGTGCGCAAACTTTTGCTGCACAAGAGCGAGATACGCAAACTGATAGGGAAAATAAATCAAAAGGGGTTCACGTTAGTGCCGTTGAGCGTATATTTTAAGGGAAGCCTTGTTAAAGTTGAGATAGGTTTGGCAAAAGGTAAAAAATTGTACGATAAGCGGCAGGACATTGCCAAAAAAGACCAGCGGCGTGCGGCGGAACGGGAGTTCAAGATTAAAAATCTGTAATTGTCAGACAAGCGGATGAAGAGACAGGAGGAACAAATGAATGAGAGCGGTAGGCTGTCTGATTCTGTCCGTTGCTTTGTTTTTCTGGCAGATTATGGAATCGTGGAGTATGCTGGGCCTGCTTTTTGGTTAGCAGGATACCGGCGGTTTAACAGAGAAGAAATGTTGCTGCTGCGGCTTGCGGACAAGACATCAAAAAATCACTTTTTATTTTTGGCGTAGTGTGCTATAATTAACAGAATATAATATAAACTTTACTTTTAAGGAGGATTACGAAGTTGAAAAGAGGATATAAGGCCATAGCATTAGCGCTGGCACTGACAACCGTAGTATCCGGATGTTCTTTGCCGGATAAAGTAAGTGTCAAAGAATTGATAATGGGGAAAGATAAACTTGACTATAATCCCGTTGAGTGCGTCTCAATGAATGATTATAAAGGCGTTGAAGTAGACTGTACCGTCAAGGACGAAGAAGTGCAGGAAGCGATACAGGAACTGCTCGACAAAAATAAGCTTCAGGTGAAAAAGGGAACCTGTAAGAAAGGCGATACGGTTAATATTGACTATTCCGGTAAAAAGGGCGGCAAAAAATTCGACGGCGGAACAGCGGAAGACCAGACGATTACCCTCGGCAGTTCGAACATGATAGAGGGGTTTGACGACGCGATTATCGGTATGAAAGTCGGGGAGAAAAAGAATGCGAAGATGAAGTTCCCGAAAGATTATCACGAGAAGTCGCTTGCCGGCCAAAATGTTGTCTTTACCCTGAAACTAAATTATATTTCCAAAGAGGCAACGTTTGACGACGCTTTTGTTGCCAAGAACACCGAGTATAAGACGGTTGCCGAATACAAAGAGAATACGAAAAAGAAACTGGCGGAGACGAAGAAAACCAATGCCGGTTATACCGCGTTTGAGACTTTAATGAAAGATGTTAAGCTGAAAGAGTCGCCGGAATCGCTGAAAGAGAAATGGAAAACCATCATCAGTAACGATTTGGAGCTGCAGGCTAAGCAGAGCGGCATGAAAGTAGAAGATATGCTTGCCATGTATAATATGGACAAAGAGAGCTATCTGAAAGAAGCGGTGGAAAATCAGTTAAAACAGGTTCTGGCAGTCGAGGCGATTGCCCAACAGGAAGAAATCGAGATTTCGGATAAGGATATCAAGGAAGAAATCAAAGTGGCCTGCTCCCAGTCCGGTCAGGACGAGACTGCTTACCGCAAGTCGTTTGACGAATATTACAAAGGTGCGCAGACATTGGAAGATTTTATTTCTTTTAATTTAAAAGCAAAGAAGATTTTAGAAGTTTTAAAGAATAATGCAAAATTAAAAGAATAACCGCTGCCGGTATTTAATTGAATATTTTAAATCCCCCCTGCATATAGTGTAGCAGTAAGGCAGATGCAAATGTGCCTCCACTATAGCAAGGGGGATTTTTTTATGGACAAATATAATGTATATCAGGATATGGGAAAACGCACCGGAGGCGAGATTTATCTCGGTGTTGTAGGGCCGGTGCGAACCGGAAAATCCACCTTTATCAAACGGTTTATGGAGCTTGTCGTGTTGCCGGAGATGAAGGATGATAATGAAAAGGAGCGTACGATTGACGAACTGCCACAGTCCGCAGATGGCAAGACGATAATGACGACAGAGCCGAAATTTGTGCCGAAAGATGCTGTAACCATCCATTTTTCCGGACAGGAAATTGCCAAAATCCGTCTGGTCGATTGCGTCGGTTTTCTTGTGCCGGAGGCGACCGGTTTTGCCGAGGGAGAAAAGATGAGGATGGTAAAGACGCCGTGGTCGGAAGAGGAAATGCCATTTTCCAGAGCGGCGGCGATGGGGACGGAAAAGGTTATCCGTGAACATTCCAATATCGGCGTTATTGTTACCACGGACGGCTCGTTTGGCGATATTGCGGCAGAAAATTTTGAGGAGGCATTGCAACAAACCGTTAATGAATGCAACAAAGTCGGCAAACCATACATTATTCTTCTCAATACGGTAAATCCGGCTTCGGAGGAGACAATGCTCCGCAAGCAGCAGATGGAGCAGAAATTTGGGAAGACGGTTGTACCGGTAAATTGCAGAAATATGAATCGCGAGGAGGCGTTTTCCATTATGGAACAGTTGTTGGCAGATTTTCCGATTACCCGCATTAATTTCTTAGTGCCAAAATGGGTGGAGTTTTTGACAATGGATAATTGGTTAAAACAGGATTTAGTTGCACAGTGCAGGGAAGTTTTATCGAAAATACGGACAATGAAAGATGTTTCACAGGAATCGGTTGCATGGGAAGCGCCTTATCTAAAAGAGATATACATAAGGGATAAGCAGATGGAAAACGGAATCGTCAATTTAGTGCTGGATTTTGAAGACAGTTACTATTATGAAATTCTCAGCGAGATGGTGGGAACGACGATTGAGGGCGAATTTGATTTGATTGCCACACTGCGCGAATTATCCAGCAAGAAAAATGAGTATGAATCAATCGCGATGGCATGCAGTCAGGTGAAAGGAAAAGGGTATGGCATCGTACCGCCGGAAGAGAAAGAAATCCAGATTGCCGACCCGGAACTTATCCGACACGGAAATAAATACGGAGTAAAAATAAAAGCAAGCTGCCCTTCGCTTCATCTGATACAGGCGAATATAGAGACAGAAATCGCGCCGATTGTCGGCAGCGAAGAACAGGCGCAGGATTTGATACATTACATCAGCCAGAACGGCAGGGAGAATCCCGACGGTATTTTTGACACCAATATATTTGGCAAGACGATACGGCAATTAGTAGAAGAGGGAATCAATTCAAAAGTAAACCGCCTGACCGAAGAAAGTCAGGTAAAACTTCAGGATACCATACAAAAAGTGGTGAACGATTCAAACGGCGGACTTGTCTGCATTATTATATAGAAATCGTCTGTTTTGGTTGACAAAAGTTACCATCATTCGGTATAATTTAAGTATCATTGTGTGCGTCTCAGAGGGGATTGATGGTATGAAAAGACATGAGATAGATTCGGAAATAAAACAGAAGAATTATGAGAAGGAGTTATTGTTATGCAAAAAAGCAGGCGGCGATGTTGAGAAATATCGCCGTCTTTCTTTGGATGTATTGCAATTGGAACAGATTCGCATAGGATTAGAGAGTGGAATTGACGTTTCCGCCTATCTCGATTCCAAGAAAAGCTGGATGGAGATGGAGGAAGTCCGCGTCTCAATGGAGACCGGATTTGACATGAGAACTTATTTGGAAAAGGGGTTTGACTGGCTGCAGTGCAATGAGATTCGCCTCGGTTTAAAAGATGGACTTGATATTTCCCAATATAAAAATACGGCTTTTCTGGCGCCGCAGATGAGGGAGATACGCAAGGGATTGAAGCATGGCATTGATGTTTCCCAATATGCGACGACGGAATTCGACTGGTTTCAGATGAAAGAGATTCGTCTCGGACTGGAGGATAAGCTGGATGTATCCTGCTATGCCAGTCCGAAGTATAAACATCCGACGATGTGCGCCATCCGCAAGGGACTTCTGGATAATGTGAATTTGGTTCCTTATGCCGAAAAGGGCTATACCGGCAAAGTGCTGACGGAGATTCATCGGGGAATAAAGCTGAAAAACGATATTATCGGCTACTTAAAACAGGGATATAATGCGGAACAGCTCATGCAGATAAATAATGCGTTTGAAAGCGGTGTCAACCTGTCGCCGTATTTGAAGATTGAGTTTCACGGAGTGCAGTTACAGGAAATAATCACAGGCTTAAAAAAGAAACTCGATGTCTCAAAATATGCAAAGCAGGAATATAACTGGTTTCAGATGAGGGAAATCCGCTACGGTCTGGAGCAGGGAGTGGATGTCTCGCAGTTTGCCAATCCGGAGTTTACCCCGCGTCAGATGGAAGTGATACGGAAAGGCGTAGTGGAGGGGGTGGACGTCTCCCCGTATGCAAAACTGTACTATGAACCGGAAGAAATGGAAGAGATACGCAAGCGCATACAAAATGAAGGGGCTGTGTTGACCGCAGAGGTGTCACAGGCGCTGCAGAATACGCTGCTAAGCGGGAATGATGAGGACGAAGAGACCAGAAGAGAGGAAAAAGAAGCAGAGCAGGGTGCGAAGAAAACAGATTACATAGAAAAGCCGGCAGATGAAACAGAAACCGAAGAGACGGATGAGATTTTTGAAAATATCGGAGAGACGGGCAAGACCGAAGAGGATGGAGAAGCCGATGAAACGCTGGACATGGCATTTGACGCCTGTATCGTAGTTAGCGAAGACAAGATGTCTGTTTCCATTGATTTTTCACAGGTCAAAGATATATTGAGAAAGAAGCTGGAGAAGCTGGAAGTATCTGATATTATGTTGTTGTTGAAGAATCGGGATGTCAAACAGGGAATTTCGCGCAACCGGATTAAAGCAATGCTTGATAATAAAACATATGATAAACCGGTAGTCATTGCCGAGGGGAAAGAGGCGGTAAATGGGGAAAACGGCGAGTTTACCTATTATTTCCGCAAGAAGCTTGACAGAAAGCCGCGGGTATTGGAGGATGGCTCCGTGGATTACAAAAATATGACGCTGTTTGAATCCGTGGAAAAGGACAAACTGATAGCGGAATATAAGCCGGCTACCGTCGGTATGTTCGGCTATGATGTGACGGGAAAACTGATTTCACCGAAAAAAGGTAAAGAACTGGCTCCGCTGCGCGGACAGGGGTTCTCCGTATCCGAAGACAAAAAGAAGTATTATTCCCAGATGGACGGGATTATTGAACTGGATGAATTAGACGGAAAAATAAATATCCGCAACCTCTACACAGTATCCGGCAATGTAGACGCCTCCACAGGTAATATCAATTTTAACGGCGACGTCAATGTTATGGGGAATGTGGAAGCGGGCTTTTCCGTGACGGCTACCGGAAATATAGTTATTGACGGGCATTGCGAGGGCTGTCATATATCGGCCGGCAAAGATGTCGTTATCCGCAAAGGCTGTCAGGGGCAGGGAGTTGCCGAGATATCCGCAGAGGGGAGTATTACGGGACAGTTTTTTGAGACGGTGACGCTGCGCTCCAAAGGGGATGTGCGGGCAAGTTACTTACTGAACTGCCAGCTGCGCACGGAAGGACATCTTCTCGTCGAGGGCCGCAAGGGAGTAATCATCGGCGGTTATACATGTGCAAAGAACGGCATTACCTGTCATAAACTCGGAAATATCGCAGAGATAAAGACGGTATTGGAAGTCGGTATTGACAAAGAAGATATGACATCCTATCAGGAAATCGGCAAAAAGATTGATAAAGTGGAAGCGGAGATGAAAACGTGCGAGATAGCATTAAACCGGTTTATAGAGCAGAAAGAGCGGGATGAGAAAGTATCCGCCCTTATCGGCCGACTGACAAAGGCGATTTATTCTCAAAAAAATCAAAAGAAAGCGCTTTTAAAAGAAAGGGAAGAACATATGCTGAGGCTGATGAAACAAAAGGGCGCCAGAGTCAAAGTGACCGGAGTGGCATATCCGGGAACGCTTATCTATATGAACGCAGAGCTATATTCAGTAAAAGATACGATGAATAACGTTGAATTTGTGAAAATGGACAGTAAAGTAAATCCAATCATGCGATAAGGAGATGAACCAATATGGCAAAAGGAAATGAATTATTGATTGAATACTTGATTTCGATTATTGAAAACAGAGATTTTTCAGCAGAACATCATTGTGAAAAGGTGCGTCGTCTTACCGAGGTATTATTGGAAAAAGTAATGCAATATTGTCCGGAATATCAATTGACAGAGAAACGGTGCGAGGAAATTGCCTTTGCCGCCATGCTTCACGATATGGGGAAAATAGCCGTACCCGACCGGATTTTGAAAAAACCGAGCCGGCTTACTTTTGATGAAATTCAAATTGTCAATAATCACACGAGAAAGGGCCGTCATATTTTTGAGCATATATTAAAGACAATGTCGGAGGAAGATGAAGATTATTCTCTTTTCCAATGCTGCGCAGAAGTATGTATGTATCATCACGAGCGCTTTGACGGAGAGGGTTATCCGATTGGCTTAAAAAAGGACGAGATACCGATTTCCGCGCAGGTAGTTGGTCTGGCGGATGCCTATGACGCCCTGATTAGCGAGCGCATTTATAAACCGGCGTACAGCAAAGAAGAGGCGTTTGATATGATTGTGGATGGCAAATGCGGTATCTTTAATCCGCGTTTAATCGAAATCTTTTTGATGGTTCGTATGGAGCTGGAAGAAATTCAGGAAATGATTGGATAGAAAGTATGGTTGACAGATGAAGAAAATGTTGCTATAATTTTTAACAAATGTAACAATTTTGTAACAATTTTTGTTAAAGAAGAAGGTAGGAATATGATGAACAAAGGGAAGAAGCTAGGCGCACTTGTTATTATTATGGGATTAATGCTGGAAATTACTGCCGGCGCAGAGACAGTAGCTGTCGAAGAACAAGTGGAGGGAGCAAGTGTTCTTTTAGAGCAGTATTGTAACAATATGGCAAAAGGAACGTTGCAGCCGGAAAAGGAAACAGCGCCAGCCGCCGGAGCAGAGGCTGCACCGACAGCGGCGTCACAGCCGGAACAGGAAGCAGACGCTCACGTGCAGTTAAATTTGAATTACGACCGTTTAGGTATTGCCAATAAGGTAGACACGTATCTGAATGTGCGTAAAAAGCCGTCGGAGAGCGGTAAAATTGTTGGTAAAATGACGAAAAATGCCGGATGTCATATTTACTCCATCAAAAAGGGATGGGCTAAAATCGTATCGGGCAAAGTAAAGGGATATGTAAAAGCATCTTATATGACAACCGATGCCAAGGCGGAAGCTCTGGCACAGAAAGTGGGCAGGGAATGTGTGGAAATCCAGACAGATTCTCTTCGCGTACGCGCTCTTCCATCTACGACGGCGCCGATTTATTCGGTAGTGTCAGAGGGGGAGGAGTTTACGATTAAGGAAAAAGATGTTACTTTGGATTATGTGAAAAAAATAGTAAAAAAACAGAAGATTTCCAAAGAAGCAATTGAGAGAGCCGGCGGCTACGAGGGAATGCAGCAGTCGTTAAAAGATTTTATCTGTATTTATGTGGATGATGATTATGCCTTTGTGGCAAAAGAGTTTGTAAAAGAGCAGTATACGTTGAAACGCGCAGCAAAAGTAAGCACGGTGAAAGCGTCGAACGGCGTATCCTCGAGTCAGGCTTCTATTGTGGAATATGCGAAACAGTTTTTGGGCAACCGCTATGTATGGGGAGGCGCAAGCTTGACGGGCGGAACAGACTGCTCCGGATTTACGATGAGTTTGTATGCCAAATACGGTCATTCCCTGCCGCATAATGCAGCGGCGCAGGCGGGATGTACAAGATCGGTTTCTTCTCCAAAACCGGGAGATTTGTTCTTCTATAGTAATGGAAGCCGAATCAACCATGTTGCCATGTATATCGGCGGCGGTATGGTAATCCATGCAAGTAACCCGAGGGATGGTATTAAAATCAGCACAGCTTACTACCGTCATCCGGTGAAGATTGGACGCGTGATGAATTAAGTTTTTTCCTATCATATAGAAAATATTAAGGGGGCGATATAGTCGCCCCTTTTGTCTTTGTATAAATGGCTGCAAAAGGACAATACTTATAGAAAAAGTATCCGTAATGGAGGTAAGTATGAAACGCAGATATGGTGTGATATGCAGCTTTTTTGTTGGTTTTTTAGCCCTCTCCCTTATGTGTTATGCCAGTTACCGTTATGCAGAACGAAACGGGGAGCAGGAAAACGATACGCCGGTTCGGGAGAGTACACAGACCGGAATTAAAAAAGAACAGACAATTTCCCGCGATACGAAATATGTCGTGGAGAAGTATAGTCGGGAAACAGAGAAGACGACGAGGGAAGAGGCAACAATGCCTCCCGAATATATCGGCATGAATCGCGGCCAGTTGGAAGACCATCTGGTAGAAAAACTGGCGACGATGTCAAAAAAGGAAGAGCGCGACGGACTGATTAGCATATCCCTGCAGTCTTTTTCCGCAGAACAGATTGTTGTCCGCAACACTTATTCAGTGAAAAAACAGGAGGGATTTAAGCTGAAACTGTTCGAGGGCGAGGTGGCAATCTATAGCAGGGATGGCAGGGAACTATACGAAAAAACGGGTATACAGGAAGAAAATCTGACAGAGGAAGACTGCAAGTCTCTGCGCAAAGGGATCGTCATAAAAAATGAGAAAGAACTTTATTCTATTCTTGAAAACTTCTCGAGTTAAGGTATAATGGGAAATAGACAAAAGACGTTAAGGAGAGAGAATGAGAACATACAGTGATGTGATAATAGCAGGGGCCGGAGCTTCCGGACTGTTGTGCGCCGCTATACTGGCACAGGGCATTATCTCAAAAAAGTATTCTTCGAAAGCAGTGAGGATTGCTATATTGGAGAAGAATAATAAAATTGGTAAAAAACTTTCGGCAACGGGAAACGGGCGCTGTAATTTTACCAATTTACATATGTCAACGGATTGTTATTATGGCGATAAGGAATGGTTATCCCCAATCTTGCAGCGTATAACGCCCGAATATATTGTGCAAACCTTTGCTGATTTCGGTGTTCTCCACCGGCAGCGGGACGGGTATGTCTATCCGCACACCAATCAGGCGGGTACGGTTGTCCGCGCTTTGGGAGAGGCGTGCGCAAACGGCAGTATTGACATTGAGTTGGATTGCTTTTTGGAAGAGGTAAACAGGCTGGGGGATTATTTTGAAGTCGTCACCAATAAGGGAAAGGCAGCCTGCCGGATGTTAGTTATGGCGACAGGAAGCGCTGCCGGCAGGGAGACGGGCGGTGATGAAAGCGGATATGAACTGGCAAAACGGCTGCGGCTTGATGTCAGTGATATTTATGCCGGACTGACCGGACTTTGCAGCCACGGAAAGTTTTGGAAACAGGTGGCGGGAACACGTATACAGGGAACTTTTTCCCTTTTTATAGAAAATGAACTGTGTGGCAGAGAGACAGGGGAGATTCAGATAGTAAAAAATGGCGTGTCGGGCATTCCTGTTTTTCAATTGTGCCGTCTGGCGGCCACGGCTTTAGGGCAAGGCAGGAGAGTATATGGAGAAATTGATTTTGTTCCCAGCCTGTCGGACAGGGAATTGTTGCGGTGGGTGCAGGAGAAAGGCATACAGGGATTGGTACCGGAGAAATGGCTTCCCGTTCTGGGGAAAGAAAACGCCCGTCTCAGGCATTTCCGCTTTGAGGTCACGGATACGTTTGGTCTGGAGCGGGCGCAGGTTGCCGCCGGAGGTGTGGACGTGGAGCAGATTGCTGCGGACACGATGGAGGTAAAAGATATCCCCAATCTGTTCGTTTTGGGGGAACTGTTAAATGTGGATGGTAAATGCGGCGGCTACAATCTGCATTTTGCATGGGCTACCGCCATACTGGCGGCGGAGGAAATAGAGCGGCGGCTGATATAGAAGAGAGAACATACTGCGAAGGGAAACGGAGGAAAGCATGTTACAGTTGACACAGTGCAAATTACCATACCGCGAGGCGACAAGGGAAAACCTGATTCGAAAAACAGCACATACGCTTCATTTAGAGGAAGAGGAAATCACCGGATTCGAGATTGTCAAAAAAAGTATAGACGCACGCAGGAAACCAGATATTTTTGCGACTTACACCGTTCGTTTTTCCGCAGCCGGAGAAGAGCGTATCTGGAAACGGAACCGCAAAAATACAAGGCTGTCGCGTGTGGAGAAAGAACCGTCGTTATGGAATAAGATACATCCGCTGCCGGATGGGGAAAAAGTAGTTATTGTCGGAGCCGGTCCGGCAGGTTTTTTTTGTGCCTATTATTTGAGTTTATGCGGTTTGCGACCGCTTCTGATTGAGAGAGGGGCGCCGATGGAAGAGCGTGTCAGAGATGTCGAGCGGTTCTGGCGGGAGGGAGTGTTGAACAGCGAGTCAAACGTGTCTTTTGGGGAGGGGGGCGCCGGTACGTTTTCCGATGGGAAACTGAATACCGGAGTAAAGGACAAAACAGGTAAGAAGCGGTTTATTCTTGAAAGTTTCGTGCGGTTTGGCGCAGATGAAAATATTTTATACGACGCCAAACCTCATATCGGCACGGATGTATTACAGAGGATTATGGCAGCGATGAGGACGGAGATGGAGAGACTGGGATGTAAATTTCTCTTTCATACCCGCATGTCGGATATTAAGCGGAAAGACGGCAGACTGACAGGCATTGTAACCGTCTGCGGAGGAGACGAGAGTTTTCTTCCGGCCGACCGCCTTGTGCTGGCGATAGGCCACAGTGCCAGAGATACCTTTTCTCTTCTTTTGGAAAAGGAGTTTTCAATTTCACAGAAAGCATTTGCCGTGGGCGCGCGGGTAGAGCATTGCCAGAATGATTTGGACAAGGCCCAATATGGCATAGAGGACAGTATGCTTCCGGCCTCATCCTATCAACTGACGGCAAAGACAGCCGGCGGGCGGGGCGTATATTCGTTCTGTATGTGTCCGGGAGGATACGTTGTCAACGCCTCGTCAGAGCAGGGGGGACTTGTCGTCAACGGTATGAGCAATGCCGGACGGGATTCCGGATATGCCAACAGCGCCATTGTCGTTACAGTTTCACCGGAAGATTTCGGGAGTGAACATCCGTTTGCCGGAGTGGAATTTCAGCGACGTTGTGAAAGGAAAATGTATGCGCTGTGCGGGGGCAGGATACCGGTACAAAGATATGAAGATTTTGTTATCAATCAAAAAACGTCGTCGCTTGGAAAGGTACAGCCGTGTGTGAAAGGGAAATGGCAGTTGGCGAATTTGCGCGAGGCGTTGCCAAAATCCATTGTTAATGGTATGATAGAGGGAATGGAGCAATTTGCGCAGAGGATTGCCGGTTTTGATGATGGGGATACTTTGCTCCTTGGTTTGGAATCACGTACTTCCTCTCCGATTCGCATTGAGAGGGATGAAAATTTAGAGAGTCTGACATGGAAACAGATATATCCGTGTGGCGAGGGCGCCGGCTATGCCGGCGGAATTATGTCTGCGGCTATGGACGGATTGCGGGTTGCCATGAAGATACAGGAGAAAATACAGGCGCAGAAGGGAGATTCGCATGCGGTTACAGATAAAGGATAAAAAGAGAATCGTCTTTAAAGTGGGAACGTCTACGCTGACACATGAGGAGACGGGCGCACTGGATTTGGTTAAGATGGAAAAATTTGTAAGGATATTGACGGACTTACATAATCAGGGGAAAGAAATAGTCGTTGTTTCTTCGGGGGCGATTAGCGTGGGAAGAAAGGCGCTGAGTCTCAAAGAACGTCCGCAGGAGCGCTCCATGAAACAGGCCTGTGCGGCGGTCGGGCAGATTCGCCTGATGACAGTGTATCAGAAATTATTTTCCGAATACAATCAGAACACGGCACAGATTCTCATGACAAAAGTGACAATCGCCAATGATACGAGCCGTCATAATGCCCAGAACACGTTTCGTGAATTGCTGAACATGGGAGTCATACCGATTGTCAATGAAAACGATACCGTGGCGACGGATGAAATTGATTTTGGCGATAACGATTACTTGTCCTCGATTGTTTCTGCGATTGTAAAAGCAGATTTACTTGTACTGCTCAGCGATATTGATGGCTTGTATACCGATGATCCCAATAAAAATAAAGATGCTAAGTTAATACCTCTGGTGGAGCGGATTACCGACGAAATGCTGGAGATGGCGAAAGGGCCGGCGTCGGATGTGGGAACCGGAGGGATGAGTTCCAAACTGGGGGCCGCCGGAATTGCCAATGATGCCGGAGCGGATATGATAATCATCAATGGTGATGATATGGAAAACCTGAATAAACTCTTGGCGGGCGAGGAGATTGGAACGCTCTTTACCGCCCATAAGACGAGACATTTCCATCTGAAAAATTATTTAGACCGTTAGGAGGCGCAGACAATGACGGAAGAAAAGATACATCGTATCAATGAATTATATAAAAAGAAAAAAGAGGGTACGCTGACGCCGGAAGAGAAAGAGGAACAGGCGGCGCTTCGGGCAGAATATGTGCAGGCCGTACGCAATAATCTGCGGGCGACATTGGAGAATACATCCATTCAGGAACCCGACGGAACGATTCACAAATTGCAAAAAAAGGGGACGCCGTAATGGACAAAGAGCAGCTGCGTAAAATTGCGCTTAACAGGCGGGACGCGATAGAAGATTCGCTGCGGGAGCGCTGGTCGGAGGACATTACCGACCAATTAGAGCAGTTGCTGTCCTTTCGTAAAGCGACAGATGTCCTGTCATATTGTTCTTTCCGCTCGGAGGTCTTGACAGACAGCTTCCACCGCTGCTGCTGGGCGATGGGGAAGAGGTTGTATCTGCCAAAGACCGAACCCGCGCAGAAAACAATGGAATTTTATGAAATAAAAGAAGATACTCCTCTGATACAGGGATATCAGGGAATATGGGAACCGGCGGGCGGCATATGTTTTTCACCGGCAAAGAAAGCAAAAGATACATTTATTTTTTTATTAATGCCGGGGGCGGCATATGATGAGAAGAGAAACCGCATTGGCTATGGCGGGGGGTATTATGACCGCTATCTGGCAAGGTATGGGGAATATATTGATATGACGGTAATGGCTGCTTTTGACGTGCAGTATGTAACATCGATTCCGTGCGGACAATGGGATATTTGCCCACAAAGTATTGTAATTAACAGGAGGTAGGATATGGAAATGAGAGAAGATTCTCTGATTGTAATAGGAAAACATGCAAAAGCGGCGTCCAGAGAGATGATTCGTTTGGGAGTAACAGAAAAAAATGAGGGATTGGAAGCGGTGGCGCAGGCGCTCATTGCCAATGCACACAGCCTGCTGGAAGCGAATCAAAAAGATGTGGAACGGGCCAGAATGGATGGCATGAAAGAATCTCTCGTCGACCGTCTAACGCTGACGGAAGAACGGATTGAGGGAATGGCAGAGGGGATTCGGCAGATTATTGCGTTGGAAGACCCAGTTGGGGAAGTGCTGAACATGAAAACAACGCCGCTTGGTATGCAGATTGGTCAGAAGAGAGTGCCTTTGGGCGTAATCGGAATCATCTACGAATCGCGCCCGAATGTGACGGCGGACGCGTTTGGATTGTGCTTTAAGACGGGAAATGCCGTTATTTTGCGGGGAGGAAAAGATGCTATCTCTTCCAACAAGGCGATTGTCAAAGTGATTCGGGAAGCCCTGAATACGTGTAAACTGCCGGTGGACAGCATTCAATTACTGGAGGATACTTCGCATGAGACGGCAGAGCGTTTTATGCGGATGAATGAATACGTGGATGTCCTGATTCCGCGCGGCGGCGCCGGACTGATTCGCACTGTCGTGGAAAAGAGTACCGTTCCGGTTATTGAAACCGGCACTGGAAACTGTCATGTTTACGTCGACGAAACGGCCGACGGGAAGATGGCAGCGGATATTGTAGAAAATGCAAAGACACAGCGTCTCGGCGTCTGTAACGCCTGCGAATCACTCGTTATCCACAGCGCCGCGCTGGAGAAGATACTGCCTCTGATTGCGCAGCGCTTGGAAAATCATCAGGTGGAAATGCGCGGCGACGAACGCGCCAGAGCGTGTTATAATATGAAAGAGGCCACAGAGGAAGATTTTGGAAAGGAATATCTGGACGCCGTTATATCGGTGAAAGTAGTCGATTCACTGGAGGAGGCAATCGGACATATCAATCATTATAATACCGGTCACTCGGAGGCTATTGTAACTTCTGATTATCACAACGCGATGACGTTTCTCAATGAGATAGACGCCGCCGCCGTTTATGTCAATGCTTCCACACGTTTTACCGATGGATTTGAGTTCGGCTTTGGTGCGGAAATCGGCATTAGTACCCAGAAACTCCATGCAAGGGGGCCGATGGGATTACTGGCGCTGACGACGACCAAATATATTATTATGGGAGACGGACAGATACGGGGATAGTAAAGTTGAGGTGACTTATGAAAAGATTTAAAGATGTCGTGCGTATGGTCCGGCTCTTTTACAGACTTGTGTTTGAAATGTTGAAAAATTACCGGCGTCTTAATGATGATTTGGATAACAATTTTGCCATTTGTAAAAAGATATGTAACAAGATTATCCGTTCGGCAAAAATCAGATTAAACACATACGGGTGTGAGAATCTGCCAAGAGATAATAAATTTCTTCTCGTGTCCAACCACCGCTGTTTCTTTGACGTTGTTTTTCTGATTGCGGCCATTGAGGAGACTGTCAGTTTTGTCGCCGCAAAAGAATTGTGGAAATATCCTGTATTGCGGAAATATTTAAGTTCCATCGCCTGTGTGCCGTTAGACCGCTGCGCACAGGGAACGCAGGAATTAAAACATAGCATATTGTCGATGAGAAGCGCATTGGAAACCGGCAATCTTGTTCTATTTCCAGAGGGAGAATGCAGTTACCACAGTTTTCAGATACGCAAATTCAAAAAGGGAGGTTTTCTTGGTATCTCAAGTATGAAACAATGCATTGTGCCTGTCTTTTTGCAGATGGATAAGTTGAAGAATATCGGGCGCTGGATGATTCCGCAGGGGGAAGTTGGGTTTCATGTTGGGTCGTCCTTTACGCCGGAAGATATCGGCGCCAAAAGAAATACCGCCAGAGAGATTGCGGCGTATGCACAGAAGTGTGTTCTGTTGTTGCAGGAAAATGCGGAAAAGGACGGATAATCCGTTTGTTTTCGTCAGAAAAATAGTGGTTTTTTTGTTTTGTTTGTGTTACTATGATGTCAGGGTCAAAAGGCCAAAATACCTTTTGACCCCAACATCATTATTATATATGTTAGATGAAAAGGCAGGAGGCAATATACCGTGAAATCATATGGATTAAATGAATTAAGAAAAATGTATCTGGATTTTTTTGAGAGCAAGGGTCATCTGGTGATGCCGAGTTTTTCCCTTGTACCTCAAAATGATAAAAGTTTGCTGCTTATTAACGCCGGCATGGCGCCGTTAAAACCGTATTTTACCGGACAGGAAATTCCGCCGCGTAAGCGGGTGGCTACCTGCCAGAAGTGCATTCGCACGGGCGATATAGAAAATGTCGGCAAGACATCAAGACACGGAACTTTTTTTGAAATGTTGGGCAACTTTTCCTTTGGAGATTATTTTAAGAAAGAAGCAATTGCGTGGTCATGGGAATTTCTGACAAAAGTGTTGGAAATTCCGGAAGAGCGGTTGTATCCGTCCGTCTATCAGGAAGACGACGAAGCGTATGATATTTGGAAGAATGATATCGGCATAGCGCCGGAGCGGATTTTCCGTTTCGGAAAGGAAGATAATTTCTGGGAGCACGGGGCGGGGCCTTGCGGGCCGTGTTCGGAAATCTACTATGACCGTGGAGAAAAGTACGGCTGCGGGAAACCGGATTGTACCGTTGGCTGTGAGTGCGACCGCTATGTTGAAATCTGGAATAATGTATTTACACAGTTTGAGAATGACGGAAATGGAAATTATACGGAATTAGAAAATAAAAATATTGATACCGGAATGGGGTTGGAGCGTCTGGCAATGGCAATGCAGGACGTGGATTCCATTTTCGATGTCGATACGATTAAGGCCATTCGCGACAGGGTATGTCAATTGGCAAAGACCGAATACGGAAAAGAAGAGAGAAAGGATATGTCGATTCGTGTTATTACCGAACATATCCGCTCGGTGACTTTTATGATTTCAGACGGCATTACTCCGTCGAATGAGGGGCGCGGTTATGTACTCCGCCGCCTGTTGCGGAGAGCGGCCCGTCATGGCAGGCTGCTCGGCATTCAGGGAGAGTTTTTAGGAGAGCTTAGCAAAACCGTGATTGCAGAATCACATACAGGATATCCGGATTTAGCAGACCGGCAGACATACATTGTAAAAATGATTACGGTGGAAGAACAGAATTTTAACAAGACGATAGATCAGGGTCTTTCCATTTTGAATGAGAAGATGGCAGAATTGGATAAATCGGGAAATACGGTTTTATCCGGAGAAAATACATTTAAGTTGTATGATACCTATGGATTTCCGATTGACCTCACGATTGAGATTTTGGAAGAGCGAGGATTTTCCGTAGATGAAAAAGGTTTCCATGAGGCGATGGAGAAGCAGAGGCAGACAGCGCGTGAAGCGCGTGAAACGACCAACTACATGGGAGCGGATGTGACAATCTATCAGTCGCTTGACGCAGCCATCGAAAGTAAATTTGTCGGCTATGACCGTCTGACGCACGAATCGGAGATTACGGTACTGACGACAAAGGATGAGATTGTTGAGGAACTGAAAGCCGGAGAAGAGGGCACGGTACTCGTTGCCGAGACACCAATGTATGCAACTATGGGCGGACAAGTTGCCGACAATGGAATTATTACGACTGCGGGCGGCAAATTTATCGTAGAAGATGTCATTGCGCTTCAGGGTTCGAAAATCGGTCATGTCGGCAGAATGGCAGAGGGAACAATCCGCAAAGGTGAAACGGCTACGCTGACGGTAGATGAGACGAAAAGAAATCTGACCGCCAATAACCATAGCGCTACTCATCTGATGCAGAAAGCGCTGCGTCTTGTGCTTGGGGAGCACGTAGAGCAGAAAGGTTCTCTGGTCGATGAAAATAAACTGCGTTTTGATTTTACGCACTTTACGCCGATGACGGCAGAAGAAATTGCCAAAGTAGAAGAGATTGTCAATCGTGAAATTGCTGCCGGACTTTCGGTAGAGACAAAGGAGATGTCTATTGAGGAGGCGAAAAAGACAGGAGCCATGGCCCTTTTTGGTGAGAAGTATGGCGAAGTCGTTCGTGTCGTTCAGATGGGCGATTTCAGTTCCGAGCTTTGCGGTGGAACCCATGTCGGCAACACGCAGAATATATCTTCCTTTAAGATTATCTCGGAAAGCGGTGTGGCGGCTGGCGTGCGGCGTATCGAGGCGCTGACCGGAGCAGCCTTAATGAAGTATTATAATGATGTTGAAAAAGAATTACATGAGGTGGCAAAATGTTTAAAATCTTCACCGAACGAAGTGTTCAAAAAAGTTACTTCGCTGCAGGAGGAGTTGAAAGAATTACAGAAAGAAAATAATAAGCTCAAGGCAAAGATAGCCAAAGACGCGGCGGGGGATGTGCTCGATGAAGCCGTGGAAGTAGATGGCGTTCATCTTCTGGCGAAGCAGTTGAGTGATATTGATATGAATGGAATGCGTGAGCTGGGAGACGAGACAAAACAAAAATTAGGAGAGGCTTTCCTCTTATATGCCTGTGAGGCAAATGGAAAAGCAAATATTATTGCCATGGCAACAGACGGAGCGATGAAGAAAGGCGCTCATGCCGGAAATTTGATTAAAGAAGTAGCTTCAATTGTTGGCGGAGGCGGAGGTGGACGTCCGAATATGGCGCAGGCAGGCGGTAAGAACCCGTCGGCTATTCCTCAGGCACTGGAAACGGCCATGGAAGTGATGAAAAAACAGATAACAGAGACAAATTGATGACAGTCGTTGGATGGAGGGATTTTATTGGTTTGTTGTTATGGGTATTGTTAAAAAGGGAAATCAAAATTATATGAAAAACATGAAAATAGATGCCAATGGAATAAAAATCGGAGTAATGGGTGATGTCATAAATGAAGATGCGTACATTTCTTTGACAGATATAGCAAAATATAAAAATCCAGATAATGCTTTCATAGTGGTAGCAAATTGGATGTGCAACCATTCAACCATTTTCTTTTCAGGCTTGTGGGAACAGATTCATAATCCCAATTTTAAACCTATCGAATTCGATAGGTTTAAAGCAGAGTCTGGAGATAATGCATTTACATTGACACCACAATAGTGGATAAAAGCAACGGACGCAATAGGTATTATATCAAAGTCGGGGAGATATGGCGGTACATATGCCCATACAGATATAGCCTTTGAGTTTGCGGCGTGGATTTTCCCAGAATCTAAGCTTTATATTATTAAGGACTACCAGCGCTTAAAGAAAGATGAAGCGAACCGATTAGCAATTGGCTGGGATGCCAAGAGAGAACTTTCAAAAATAAATTACCGTTTCATACAGATGCGATAAAAGAATTTCTGATAACACCAACACTATCCCCACAGGAAATAGCGTATACATATGCATCCAAAGCAGATATTCTTAATATGGCTTTGTTTGGCAAGACAGCAGTGTAATGGAGAGACGAAAAAGGAATAAAAGGAAAAACACCTAATATTAGAGATTTTGCTTCGGCAGAGGAGTTAGTTGTACTTATCAATTTGGAAGATACCAATGCTGATTTGATAAGACAGGGAGTATCTAACATTGAACGATTGAAAATATTAAGGGAAAAGGCATGCCGGCATCTTGAACTTCTGAAAAACAACAAAAAACTATTGCTGAATTGAAGATACAGGAGAAAATGGTTGATTTTTAACAAAATTACTTATAATTTAATTGATAGCATATGATTATTATCTGCAGTTACAGAGTAAGTGTTATTAATAGTGATAATAAAATGATAGCATTAGCTTGTATGTAGGGTGATATGCATATATCAAATGATTAAAAAATTTGCATATTTGATTGAGAATAATTCTAGAAAAATTGAGTTCAAATAGTAAATAAGAAGTCGGAAAACCTTATAGAAAGTGTATTTTCCGGCTTTTTGTTTGGGTATGAATTAGAGATAAACCAAGTGGAAGATTGTAACAATAGGAATTGAAGGATGAACGGTAAATGTTAAAACTGATTATTCTAAGGGGCAATTCGGGAAGCAGAAAACTATCATTGCGGAGAACCTTAAAAAGATTTGGCAGGAATATAATAATTAAAGAAAATATTATCGAAAAGGCGAAATGCTGAATGATATTGTAGAAAAAGATAAATAGTGATTAAAAAATTGACAATAAAGAGGAGTAAGAAAAGATTTGTATTGGCATATTGGAACTGTTGCTGGAATGGTTTGAAATTTTCTGGAATAGCTGGTTTTATTTTTTGTGTTTGAAGAGATAGTTAGTGAACTAAGTAACCGGACGTCTAATACTATAGATAGTGAAAAAGACAATTATATTATACAGAGAAGCTGACAGAAGATATTTTAGTGGGAGAGATAAAATTTGGACGGAAAGAACGGTTGATATTGGACGAATTAATTTATCTTTCGGACAAGAAAGGTTTATGTTTGTCGTAGAAATAGAAGCGTTGAACGAATATTAGAAATCCATGAATGAGTTCGGGGAATAGATGTGTTAGAACAAAGCTGCAGGAACAAATTGGAAAAATCTGTATATGTAGAAAATTAGAAAATTTAGTTGAGCCTGAGAAGATGAAATGGTATAATTTTCATATAGAAATATGTTTCTAATGAACTAAACAAATATTTATAGGCATTTGATTGCAATGTTTGTTTGAAGAAGTTGATAATTGGAGGTATTAATGTATGCCCAAGATTATGGAGATAATAGCAAAAGAGACAAAAGGAACCAGTTATAATACATATAAATATAGCTTTGACTCTATTGGGTTGCCTTCAATTGTTTATGACGATGATTCAAATAAGATAATGAAGTGGCAAGACTGTGCAGAAATGGTAAAGCACACAAAATCAGTAGATTTAAAAGCACTTGCAGATAGAATAGCTGGGGATTTACCACTGCTTCATTACTTTTTAGATGGTTCACGACATGTATTTAAAGTAGATGATATAGCATATAACAAACAAGTATTTCCTGTGGTTGCTGGTCAAATAGGGGTTGGATGTTGTGAGCGAGTAGACAAAAAGATGCATCCGGAAGCGTTTTATAGGGAATTAGTGTTAGCTTTACCAGATAAAAGTCATGCGGACGGTTGGGATGATGTGGCGTATTTTGCATCAAAGGTAAAGAAATTAAATGAAAGTGAAGAATTACAAAGATTGAATTTGGAATTTTCAGCAATAATTCCATATGCGACATCTAAAGCTGGAGCACCAGAAACAAAGTTTGAGGATAGGGCTATAGGTGTGATTCAGAATTATATGATTGAAGCGGAGAAGCGTATGGTAGCAGAATTGGTAAAAAAGAAACTTTTGGGACAAGATAGTTATTTGTTGAAAGATGGTTCACTAGAATATAAAATTATGAAATCTGGGCGAGAGGATTTAAGAACATTACAAAAAATAAAACATAATTATAATTGGGTTATAGGTGTTTCTAAGTCTTTTAATCCAGAGAGTTGTTTGGATCACACTGGAAAACCAAATTCAAAGTATATAACTGAATTGCCGGTGTTTCATAGAACTCCTGTTGCTCGTTTTGAAAACAGGGAATTTTTGGGAGATGTGCAATTTGGTGTTTGGTATATACGAATAAGAGATAAATCAAGAACACAGACACCTTTTGATGGGGTTGTAAAGGTAGAAAAGATTATGATGGATGAAGAATTGGAGAATGGTATTGACAGCGATATGGTAGATTTAATATCTGCTAACATCATTAATGAACGTAATCCTACCTGTTACGGAACAGACAAAAGATGGGCTAATCATTTATATCCAGTATTTTTAACAGAGTCATTTGTTAAGAGTAAATATAT
Source organism: uncultured Eubacterium sp. (assembly GCA_910589595.1). Classification (GTDB taxonomy): domain Bacteria; phylum Bacillota; class Clostridia; order Lachnospirales; family Lachnospiraceae; genus Eubacterium_F. The sequence continues at coordinate 56,038 of CAJUTM010000004.1, read as the reverse complement.
TAGTGCAGAGTTATTTTTACATTTATTTTAGGGAGGCAATATACAATGGCAAATAACTTGATTGGAAGAGTTTTAGCAACAGAAAAAAATCCTACTACTATTGATGGTTTTACATTTTGGACGAATCCAGAATTAATATTAAATCCTTTTGATATTGTAAAAGTAGCACATGTAGATGATTCGTATTCGTATGGTGTAATTGAAGATATAGCACATATAACAGATGCAAGTAGTTTTTTAACAAATTTTATTTCTAGTGATTTTGGAAATGTTGATGTTGAGGAACCTACATTACGTGTTGGAATGAATTATGTAAAGGCGAAAGTTGTCTGCAATGAAAAAAATATTTATATACCATTGCAAAATAATGCAAAAGTAATGTTAGCAACGGCAGAAGAGATAAACTATGCATTAGGATTGAAAGATATTCAAAATCCGCTTGTATGTGGGTATTTAGAGATGTATGAGGGGACAAAAGGGTGTGAAAAGGTAACATTGCCTGTAAATTTAAACTCTAAATTTATTGTTGGACCAGAGGGTGCACATTTAAATATATCGGGTATATCGGGATTAGCGTCAAAAACTTCGTATGCAATGTTCTTGATGAAAGCAATTCAGGATAGCTATTTAAGTAAAACAATAGAAGAAGCAGAAGAAGATAGTGTTGCATTTGTTATGTTCAATGTAAAAGGAAAGGATTTACTCGCTATAGATCAGCCTAATGATTTCATGGATGAAAAGGAGCCTGAGAGAGTGAAAAAGGAAACATTGGAGCAATATGAAAAGTTGAGATTATCAACAGAACCTTTTCAGAATGTTCACTATTATTATCCATATTCTGTAGCGAAAACACGACATTGGAATACCTATTTAACTGAAGAAGAGGTAAACGATAATATTAGAAAGAAAAAGGCAAAAAAATTCAAATATATATATAAGTATGATAAAGAAAATTTAGATTTAATGTTTGCAAATATTGATGATTCTAACCAAACAATGGATTCTATTATTACATATATTATGTCAGGACAAGGAGATTTTGGTAGAATAAATGATTGGCAAGAGTTTTTAGGAGCAGTAAAGAAAAAATGCGAAGCTGGTGCAAGTGGAAATGATAAGGAAATTCCGGTTGCGAGTTGGAGAAAGTTTTATAGAATTATCAATAAAGGGATCACAGATAATAAAATATTTGCTCGTGATGTTGTTGAGGAAGATGGTGAAACCAGAATTGGTGATGCAATGAAATATATTAAAAGAAATGAGGTTCATGTGATAGATATTGCAAAATTATCCGAAGACAAACAGGCATTTGTTTTTGGTGATGCAATAAGGACTTTATATGACTTACAGTTGGGACAATATAGTGGAGATGAGGGGGTTAACCCACCGTCAAGGATTGTGGTGTTTATTGATGAGTTAAATAAATACGCTTCTAAGGAAGTCCCCAAAAATTCACCAATATTAAAGCAGGTGTTAGATGTGGCGGAGCGAGGTCGTTCTTTAGGTGTAATTTTATTTGCAGCAGAGCAGTTTAGAAGTGCAATACATGATAGAGTTACAGGAAATTGTTCGACACATGCGTATGGAAGAACCAATTCCATTGAAGTATCAAAGAGCGATTATAAGAGTGTTCCAGCAGTATACAAAAACATGATGACGAGATTAAAACAAGGTGAATATATTATTCAAAATCCTATATTTAGGTCGTTGTTAAACATTAAGTTTCCGAAACCAATTTATAAGCAATTCAAATGACGAGGTGAAAACATATGGCGACAATAGGAAAAAATATATTGGATAATTTAACAACAGGTATGTATTCTGATTCACGAGTGATTTATCGTGAGTATATACAGAATGCTTGTGATCAGATTGATCTTGCAGTGAAAAAGGGTATTCTTTTACAGAAAGAGGGACAAGTAGATATCTTTATTGATAGTGAAAAAAGATACATAAGTATATTGGATAATGCAACAGGTGTAAAATCAGATTCTTTTATTGAGGATTTAGGAGATATTGCCAACAGTAATAAGCAGATTGGTCAAAATAAAGGTTTTAGAGGAATTGGACGATTATGTGGATTGGCATATTGTAAAACTTTAAAATTTAAGACCAGTTATTTGGGAGAAGATAATGCATCAGTAATGACCTGCAATGCAAAAAGAATGAGAGAAATGCTAGTTGAAAATAAGAAGTATACCATTGATGAAATATGGGAGACAATTGTAAAGTATGATACTATCTCTGAAGAGACTGAAAAACATTATTTTGAAGTAGAAATGATAGATATTAATCGAGAGAATACAGATTTGCTTAATAAGAAGAGGATTAAGGAATATTTAAGCTTTGTAGCCCCAGTTCCTTATAAAAATACTTTTATTTTGAGAAGCAGTATTTATTCACATGCAGAAGACCTTGGATGTCTGATAGATGAATATTATGTTCAAGTCAATGGTCAGCAGATTTTTAAGGAGTATACGACAAGAATAAAGGAGCAGAGTGGAGCGAATTTAAAAAATTATGATGATATTTCTAAGCTGGAATTTAAAGATTTTTATGATGATAAGGGAAACTTACTTGCTTGGATGTGGTATGGTCTTTCAAGATTTGAAAAGTCTATTCCAAAAGTAAATCAAATGCGCGGTTTACGTGTGAGAAGTGGGAATATTCAAATTGGTAATGATGATGTAGTTCAAGACTTGTTTAAGGAAAATAGAGGGAATTATTATTTTGTTGGAGAAATATTTGCGGAAGATGATAGATTGATACCAAATTCTCAGCGTGATTATTTTAATGAGAATGAAATCAGAGTTATGTTCGAAAATAAATTGAGAACATATTTTTACGATGTATTGCACAAGTTGTACTATGATGCTAACCGACTGAAAAATGCATATAAAAAGCGAGAAGAATATGTTTCTAAAGTTAATGAGTATAACAAGAAGAGTAGTGAAAATGGATTTGTAAATGAGGAAGACAAGCAAAAGTTAGAATTTGCGATAGATAAAGCTAGAAAGGAAGCGGAAGAAGCAAAACGGCAGATTGATAAATTCAAAGGGATGGACGAAGATTTACCGATTGCTGAAGTGCAAAAGAGTATTGAGGATAAGTTTGGAGCAGAAAAATTACAAAAAGAAGTAGACGAAAAAGAGGTTGTAAAAGCAGATGTTCCAGTTAAGAAAAAGCAGTATATTACTTCGTCTATGTCAAAATTATCAAAAGGTGAGAGAAAACTTGTCAGTCGGATATTGACTATAATTAATGATGTGGCTCCAAAGGATGTTGCAGAAAAAGTTATAGACAAGATAAAGGAAGAATTGAGATAAAATGAACAGAAAAGTATTATTAATAGAACCAAATTATAAAAATAAATATCCGCCAATGGGAATTATGAAAATTGCGACGTACTATCGAATGCAGGGTGATGATGTTAGATTTTATAAAGGTGATATGAAAACATTGGCAACAAATTTAATTTGTGAAGACTTAATTGAACACCTAGAAGTTGTATATCCAGAAGTTTTTTGGAAAGAACATTATCCAACATTGTTTCAATTTATTAAAATTGGTAGATATTCAATTTTGGAAGAGGATGAAATTTTCAGTTCTGAGGATGTGCTGGAAATTGTCAAAGATTATAGAAAAAGATATAGGGATAAGCAATATTTTACAAAACCTAGATTTGACAAAGTTGGTATAACTACTTTGTTTACATTTTATTGGGATATTACAATTAAAACTATTAATTTTGCCAAACAGTTATGTAAGGATGAAAAAGATGTTATGGTGGGGGGGATAATGTCTACACTATTGTCAGACGAAGTTTATGAGGCAACAGGTATTCGTCCGCACGAAGGTTTGCTTGATAAACCAGGGGCGATTGATTCTGGTAATGATTTGGTAATAGATCGTTTGCCATTAGATTACTCGATTCTTGATGAAATTGATTATGTTTATCCAGCTAATAATGCATATTTTGCTTATATGACACGAGGCTGTGTAAATCAATGTAAATTTTGTGCAGTTCCGAGGTTGGAGCCACAATATTGTGATTATATTGGTTTAAAGGAACAGATAAAAATAACAAATGAGAGATTTGGAGAACAGAAAGATTTGTTATTGTTAGATAACAATGTTTTAGCTTCAAAATGCTATGACCAGATTATTGACGAAATTAAAGAATGTGGATTTGAAAAAGGTGCAACATATACTGCACCTAACGAATATGAAATAACAATTAGGAATCTTAAAGATTCTTATAATGATAGGGCATATATTAGAAAGGCTGTCAAAATTTATAAAGATATTATTGATAGATTAAAAAATGATGAAGAAAAGATACAACTTTACACAAAATTTGAAGAGAAACATTGCTTGCATTATTATACTGCTACTAAGGAGGCCATTTTAGAATTGGATGAAGTTGTGTATCCTTTGTATGAAAAGACACATAAGCCATCAAAGAGAAAGAGAATTGTTGATTTTAATCAGGGAATTGATTCGAGATTGATTACGGGTGAAAATATGAAGAAACTTTCGGAGGTGAATATTTATCCTTTAAGAATTGCCTTTGACCATTGGGAGTTTCATGATATTTATGAGCGATCTGTTAGAACAGCAGTAAAAAGTGGTATTAAGAACCTGTCTAATTATTTGTTATATAATTTTGAGGATAAGCCAGAAGATTTGTATTATAGGCTTAAGATGAATGTGTGGCTGTGTGAGGAATTAGATGCAAGTATTTATTCTTTTCCTATGAAATATCACCCTATTAATGATCCGGAGTTTTTTAAGAACAGAGATTTTATCGGGAAGCATTGGAATCGAAAGTTTATACGTGCTGTGCAGGCTGTGTTGAATTCTACAAAAGGAAAAATTGGTAGGGGGAAAGATTTTTTTGAAGAGGCGTTCGGAAGTAGTGTTGATGAATTTCGTAAAATATTGTGGATGCCAGAAACATTTATTATATATCGTCGTCAATATGACGCTAGATTAAGAGAAAAATTAGCTGAGAGATACACAAATCATTCAGATAAGGATTGTGACTTGGCAAATGAATGGTGGGATAAGTTTAACGCACTAGTACCAGAAAAATTTGAACAAGCGAAACAAATTATTGCACTTAATAAATTTAAAGTGGGTGAATATCAATGTGATGATGCAGATATAGAGGAAGTTCTTTGGTACTATAAAACAACAAGGGATGATGCTGAAAAATAATATACGAAAGGAGCATATTTGTCATGGCCTACAAAAATCCAGAACCAAAGTTAGACGAGATAGTTGAAGAGATTTTGGAAGATAAGGGGAATGATTATATTAAGTCGGAAGAGGTATACTTTGCATTTATAGATGTTTTAGGATTTAAAAAGACATTTGATGATATAAGAATTTCTCAAAAGGAATTTGAAGCGGAAAAATATAGAGATGTATTTAATTATTTTTTTGAACTCATGAATGCAGCAAGATTCATGCGGAGGGGAAGTGATTCTGGGTGTTATGCGGGACAAACATCAGATAGTTTGTATTTTTATACAGAAAGAATTGATTATCTTGTACAGTTTATAAAGATTTTTTCACATTTTAATTTATATGCGATGTCAAAAGATGTGTTTTTTAGAGGCGGGATTGCTAAGGGAAACCTATATAGAAAGGAAAATTATCAATTTTATGGAAATAGCGTGATATATGCATATTTGCTTGAGAGTGTTGTTTCTAGAAATCCTATAATTGTGATAGACGAAAATACTAATAAGGATTTAAAGAATGATAAGAACTATTGTAAGGAATATAGGGAAATGATAGCTGAGAAAAGTGGACGTTATTATATAAGGCCTTTTGCGTTTTTGAATCGAGAAGTTATACTTGAGATAGATAGATTTGAGAAAAAAGAAATTGATACCGAAGCTATTGTTAAAAATATTAAAAAGAATAAGAGTTTATTTGAATATGATGTAAAAAACTATGAGAAGTATAATTTTTTGCTTAACGAACTAAATGGGAATAATGAGGCAAAAAATGGGATAGAATAGGAGAAAAGGCAATGAGAGATTATAATGTAGGAGCAGGCATCTTGAATATTATTACAGAGTCCTTGTATGATAACCCAATAGTGGTGTTTCGTGAATATGTGCAGAATTCCATTGATTCTATTTTAAAAAATGAAATTAGTAGAGAAAAATGTGAAATAAGGATATGGCTTGATAATGCTACCCTTTTCTTTTTGGATAATGGAATGGGTATAGAAGACACAAAATTTAAAGATAAGATGATAGACATCGGTGCATCCTCTAAGAAAAAACAAAGTAATTTGGGATATAAAGGTATTGGCAGATTGTCAGGGGTTCCATATTGTAATAAATTAATATTTGTAAATATTATAGATTATGCAAAAAAAATAGTACAGACATATACAATTGATTCAGAAAAGTATGAAGAAATAAAAGATAATGAATCTTATGCTTTTTTAAGTTTTGGAGAGTTAATGGACATAATTGGACGATATGGTGAAACAGCAATTATTGGCTCACTTGATTTGTTTTCTGAAATTCAAAAGTATGATAACTTATTGCAGGTAAATAATTCGGGATTCTTGGTAGTAATTAATGGCATAACAACGGTTTTGAATAATACAATTAATGATGATGATTTTATTCAACAACTGGGATGGCTTTTACCCGTGAATTTCAGTGATGATTTATATGAATCAGAAACGAGAGAGTTGTTTGAAGAAATAACGGCTATGGATAATAGTGGAGTTATTCCGGCTCAGTTTTGTAATATATATTATAATGAACAGAAAATATATAGACCTATAAGAAAAGAAATGCTAAGGGATTATGTTTGTAAATGTGATTTTAAGTATGCCGTAGGATTTCATACATTTAATGGTGATAGAATAGCTATAGATAAAAATAATGGTTTTTCAGGAATTAAAATATATATTGATAATATGTTGCTATGTGACGAAAAAGAATTAATACAAAGTTTAGAAAATTATGGTTTACTTGGGCATACTACTAATGGGCAATTGCAATCTGTCAGGGGAATTGCAGCAATGATATACATTACTGATAAAGTTAGTATATCAGCTAACGCAAGAAGAACATTTATAGAGGTTACAGATTCTAATTCGATTGAATTACTGGAAATGTTAGCTGAGTTCGTTAATAGGATTTACGATACCCGTTATGCATTATCTAACTATGTATCAGCTAAAAGGAAGCAACAAGTGGGTGAAGAAAAATTAGAGGAATTGCGCGCTAAGGCACTTGTGAATTTGAGGAACTTAGCAAAAGAAAATATTGAACTAACAATTGAAGATGGCGACGAGGAAAATGATTTTAATAATATGAGTGTAACTGAGAAAAAGAGACGTATAAAGAAAAAGATTTCAGCTCAATTAGATAGTAAACTAAAAGAGTATTTAAAACAACTTGATACATTTGAACTTTCTGACTCGTATGAGAAGTTTGTTAAATGGATAGGAGAGACGAAATAATAGATTAATTTATCATGCAAAGGGATTGATTTATGTCTTTGATTGTTTTTCCTGAAAACATTATTCTGCCTGAGAGAGGTGAGCGGATTGACAGAGCCTGCAAAATGAAGATAAAATTTTTGATATTCTTAAAAAAGAAGAAACGAACTCTCTTTGTATTAATCAGGGTATCGTTTCTTCTTTTCTATTATTATAAAATTATTTATTTGACCTTCTCCAAATATTCATTGCCTGTGCTTCCTTAATCAAATCATCGCGGAAATCCGGATGGGCGATTTGGATGAGAGCTTCTGCGCGCTGCCATGTGGAAAGACCTTTTAAGTTTGCCATTCCATATTCGGTAACAATATACATTGTGTTAGCGCGGGTATCTGTAACAATTGAGCCGTTGGATAACGTTGGGCGGATACGGGATTGCAGTTCTCCCTGCTTATTCTTAAAGGTAGAGGAGAGGCAGATGAAACTTTTGCCGCCCTTGGATTTATAAGCGCCCAGTACGAAGTCAAGCTGGCCGCCGGCGCCGCTTATGTTTCTTGTTCCGGCAGATTCTGCATTTACCTGACCGAAGAGGTCAATATCAACAGCGTTATTAATAGAAATAAAATTGTCATGTGCAGAGATGACATTAATATCATTGGCGTAATCAACTGGAACGCTCATACATTCCGGATTGTTGTCAAGGAAATCATACAATTTCTTTGTTCCGGCTGCAAAAGCATACACCTGTCGTCCCTGATTAATGTTCTTTTTGGAGCCATTTATTTTTCCGGCTTTTGCCATATCTACGAAAGCGTCCACATACATTTCCGTATGAACACCAAGGTCTTTTAAGTCTGATTCGGCAATCATGGAGCCGACCGCATTTGGCATACCGCCGATGCCGAGCTGAAGGCAGGCGCCATTTGGAATTTGTGCAACAATCTGTTTAGCTACGGCATGGTCCACTTCCGTGGCGGCTCCGCCGCCGCCCAATTCAGCCATAGGCGGATTGTTACCCTCAATAATCATATCTACTTTAGAAATATGTATGTTCTCTTGGAAACCACCGAGACATTGCGGCATATTTTCATTTACTTCAACAATGATACACTTGCTGCGCTCGCACGCCGCTGCCAGATGAGAAGCGCTCGGGCCGAAGTTGAAATATCCGTGTTTGTCCATTGGGGCAACCTGCATGACGCAAACATCAATATCTTCTGCCATATCGCGATAGTAGCGAGGTAATTCGGAATAGCGAATAGGGGAATAAAAGGAAAATCCTTTGGCCATTGCTTTTCTCTCAATACCTCCCATGTGCCAAGAGTTCCAAGTCATGTGTTCAGCCGGGTTCTCAATTTTAAAAATTTCCGGCTCCCACATTAAAATACCTCCGCGGAAATTTACATTTGTCAGTTCAGACATACGTGCTGCTAAAGCGGCATCAAAGGCAATCGGAGTTGTAGCAGTCCATCCATAATCTACCCAATCACCGGACTTGACAATCTGTGCGGCCTTTTCCGCCGTTGTCAATTTGCTCTTGTATAAAGATTCGTAATCCATAGTAACCTCCTATTTGTTTTTCTTTCTTTGCGGGGACAAGACACGTGTTTCCCGACAAAGTATATCATTTTTTGATGGAAATAACTGTTCTTATTTTATCATTAAGAGAACAGTGGGTCAAGGGTACGAAATGGAAACCGAAAAAGTTTGTTAAATTGTTGACAATATCATCGGATTTTGTTATGATAGGTGAGTAATGATAAAAAGGTAAAGGTGGGTCCTTTTCTGAGATTCACGGAATGGAAGAAAATATGAGAAGAGCAATTTATCCGGGGAGTTTTGACCCTGTTACATATGGTCATTTGGATATTATTCAACGTGCTTCTAAAGTAGTGGATGAACTGATTATCGGGATATTGGTGAACAAGACAAAAAAGCCTTTGTTTTCCATGGAAGAACGGTTCTCCTTTCTTCAGGAGACGACGAAAGAATTTCCTAATGTAACAGTGAAGACATTTGAGGGACTGACGATTGATTTTGCCAGACAAAATGGCGCTAAATTGATTATTCGCGGTCTCCGTGCAGTGACGGATTTTGAATCGGAGATGCAGATTGCCCAGACGAATCACAGCATTGCTCCGGATATTGACACGTTGTTTTTTACGACATGTCTGGAATATGCTTTTCTGAGCTCCACCATTGCCAAAGAAGTAGCCTATTATGGCTCGGATGTTTCGCTTCTTGTTCCGCCTGTGGTGGCGGAAGCGTTTCGCAAAAAGTATAATCATTAACTGCGGGTAGCAGAAATGATAGATATTGTAACAGTAAATAATTTTAAGGAGGATAAATTCATGTCTAAGAAAGTAGTATTAGCAGGTGCTTGCCGTACAGCGATTGGTAAAATGGGTGGTGCCCTCAGCACGACTCCGGCACCAAAACTTGGTTCCATTGTTATTGAAGAGGCTCTTAAAAGAGCAGGCGTTCCGAAAGATTCGGTAGACCATGTGTATATGGGCTGTGTTATTCAGGCCGGCCTCGGTCAGAATGTGGCTCGTCAGGCTTCCATAGGAGCAGGACTTCCGATTGAGACGACAGCCGTTACCGTAAACGTAGTATGTGGTTCCGGTTTGAACTGTGTCAATATGGCTGCCCAGATGATTCAGACAGGTGACGCCGATATCGTAGTAGCCGGCGGTATGGAGAATATGTCTATGGCGCCTTACGCAGCTATGAACGGGCGTTTCGGTTATCGTATGAACAACGGAACATTAGTAGATACGATGGTAAACGATGCACTTTGGGATGCGTTTAATCAATATCACATGATGATTACGGCAGAAAATGTCGCAGAAAAATACGGTATTACCCGTGAAGAATTAGATGAGTTTTCAGCAAAGAGCCAGCAGAAATGCGAGGCAGCGATGGCAGCCGGCAAATTTAAAGATGAGATTGTTCCGGTTGAAATCAAATCCAGAAAGAAGACGGTTGTCTTTGATACGGACGAGGGACCTCGTGCCGGCACAACGGCAGAGGGATTGAGCGCTTTGAAATGCTGCTCCGGAAAAGAGGGCGGTCTGGTAACAGCCGGCAATGCTTCCGGTATCAATGACGGCGCTGCTGCAATCGTTGTTATGAGCGAAGAAAAGGCAAAAGAACTCGGCGTTACCCCGATGGCTACTTTTGTAGCAGGTGCTCTTGGCGGCGTAGACCCGAAAATCATGGGTGTTGGTCCGGTTGCTTCCACAAAGAAAGTATTTGCGAAAACCGGTCTGACGATTGACGATATGGATTTAGTTGAGGCAAATGAGGCATTTGCTGCCCAGTCTATTGCCGTTGGACGCGACTTGAACTTTGATTTAAGTAAGTTGAATGTTAATGGTGGCGCGATTGCCCTCGGACATCCGGTAGGTGCTTCCGGCTGCCGTATTCTTGTTACCCTGCTCCATGAGATGCAGAAAACAGACGCAAAGAAAGGTCTGGCAACTCTTTGTATCGGCGGCGGTATGGGCTGCTCCACAATCGTTGAGAAATATTAGGAGGACGCTGGCATGGAATTCATAACGTATGAAGTAGAAGATAAAGTAGGGATTATTACAATTAATCGTCCGAAAGCATTGAACGCTTTGAACAGTACCGTTCTTGATGAGCTGAATGAGGTTTTGGATTCGGTTGACCAGAATGAGATACGTTGTTTGATTTTGACCGGTGCGGGAGATAAATCATTTGTGGCCGGTGCGGATATCGGAGAGATGAGTACTTTGACAAAAGCGGAAGGTGAAGCATTTGGCAAGAAAGGAAATGATGTGTTCCGCAAATTAGAGACATTCCCATTGCCGACAATTGCGGCGGTTAATGGTTTTGCTCTTGGCGGTGGATGTGAGATTTCCATGAGCTGCGATATAAGAATTTGCTCTGACAATGCTGTTTTTGGCCAGCCGGAGGTTGGTCTTGGTATTACACCGGGCTTTGGCGGTACTCAGAGACTGGCTCGTTTGGTTAGTCCGGGCATGGCAAAACAGTTGATTTACACAGCACGTAATATTAAGGCTGAAGAAGCTTATCGTATTGGTCTTGTGAATGCCGTTTATACACAGGAAGAGTTGATGCCTGCCGCAAAGAAGATGGCATCCGGTATCGCCATGCAGGCGCCGATTGCTGTTCGCAACTGCAAGAAAGCGATTAATGATGGACTTCAGGTTAATATGGATGAGGCTGTTGTCATCGAGGAGAAACTTTTTGGCGATTGTTTCGAGACGGAAGACCAGAAAGCAGGTATGGGCAATTTTCTTGAGAAAGATAAAGAGAAAAAATTGAAAGTGGTTCCTTTCAAAAATAAATAAGAAGTGAAAAAAGGAGGATTTAAAAATGATAGTAGGTGTTATTGGTGCAGGAACAATGGGTTCCGGTATTGCGCAGGCATTTGCACAGACAGAGGGGTATGAAGTATGTCTTTGTGACATTAACGAAGAGTTTGCTGCCAATGGTAAAAATAAGATTGCCAAAGGACTTCAGAGGCTTGTTGACAAAGGTAAGAAGACACAAGAGGAAGTAGATGCAATTCTTGCAAAAATTACGACTGGTGTAAAGGATATCTGCACAGATTGTGATTTGATTGTTGAGGCTGCTCTTGAAGTTATGGATGTTAAGAAACAGACATTCAAGGAACTGCAGGATATTGTAAAGAAAGAAGACTGCATTTTTGCCACGAATACCTCTTCTCTTTCCATTACGGAAATCGGTGCAGGTATCAGTCATCCGGTAATTGGTATGCATTTCTTTAACCCAGCTCCGGTTATGAAGTTAGTTGAAGTTATCCGCGGTGAGAATACGACGGATGAAGTGAATGAAAAAGTTGTTGCAATTGCCAAAGAGATTGGTAAGACTCCGGTTGAAGTAAAAGAGGCTGCCGGCTTCGTTGTAAACCGTATTCTGATTCCGATGATTAATGAGGCGGTTGGTATTTTGGCTGACGGTGTTGCTTCTGTAGAGGGTATTGATGCCGCTATGCAGCTCGGAGCAAATCATCCGATGGGACCTTTGGCGCTTGGTGATTTGGTTGGTCTTGATATCTGCCTTGCCATTATGGAAGTTCTTCAGGCAGAGACAGGCGATTCCAAATATCGTCCGCATCCATTGTTGAGAAAGATGGTTCGTGCCGGTAAACTTGGTCGTAAGACGGGAATTGGTTTTTACGATTACTCAAAATAAAAGATTGCTATGGGATAACAATTTCTTAAATTTAATAGGAGGTTTATTGTAAGATGGATTTTATGTTTGACAAACAGCATGAGATGGCTAGACAGTTGTTCAGAGAATTTGCCGAGAATGAAGTTAAGCCGCTTGCGCAGGAAACAGATGAAACAGAGCAGTTCCCGGCTGAGAATGTAGAAAAGATGAAAAAGCTCGGTTTTATGGGCATTGCGATTCCTAAAGAATATGGCGGACAGGGGTGCGACCCTCTTATGTATGTTACATGTGTTGAGGAGTTGTCCAAAGTTTGCGGTACGACAGGCGTTGTTGTATCGGCACATTCTTCTCTTGGCGCTGATCCGATTTTGATGTATGGTACGGAAGAGCAGAAGCAGAAGTATTTGGTACCGCTCGCTAACGGTACGAAACTCGGCGCTTTTGGTTTGACAGAGCCGGGCGCAGGAACAGACGCACAGGGACAGCAGACAAAAGCGGTTCTGGACGGCGACGAGTGGGTACTGAACGGCTCCAAATGCTTTATTACAAACGGTAAAGAGGCAGATATTTATATTATTATTGCGGTAACCGGCATTATTGAGAAGCGCGGACGCAAAGTGAAAGAAATTTCAGCTTTTATTGTAGAGAAAGGAACACCGGGCTTTACTTTCGGAACGAAAGAAAAGAAGATGGGTATCCGCGGTTCTGCTACATATGAGTTGATTTTCGAGGATTGCCGTATTCCGAAAGAGAACCTTCTTGGTGCGCAGGGCAAAGGCTTTGGTATTGCCATGCATACGTTAGATGGTGGCCGTATCGGTATCGCTGCGCAGGCTCTTGGTCTTGCGGAAGGAGCTTTGCAGGCTACGATTGATTATGTAAAAGAGAGAAAGCAGTTCGGCCGTTCAATTGCACAGTTCCAGAATACACAGTTCCAGCTGGCAGATATGGCTACGAAAGTGGAAGCTGCCAAACTGCTTGTATACCGTGCGGCAATGGCAAAAGCTACGCAGAAAGTTTACAGCGTAGAGGCTGCTATGGCTAAATTGTATGCGGCAGAGGTTGCCATGGAAGTGACGACAAAGGCGGTACAGTTACACGGTGGTTACGGTTATATCAGAGAATATGATGTAGAACGTATGATGCGTGATGCAAAGATTACAGAGATTTACGAAGGAACTTCAGAAGTTCAGCGCATGGTTATCTCTGGCAGCTTATTGAAATAGGAGGTGCTCTTGTGAAGATAGTAGTATGTATTAAACAGGTGCCGGATACAAAGGGCGGCGTTGTATTTAATCCGGACGGTACATTGAACAGAGGTGCGATGCTTACCATTATGAATCCGGACGATAAAGCCGGCTTGGAGGCAGCACTTAAAATAAAAGATGAAATGGGTGCGGAAGTAACAGTTCTTACTATGGGACTTCCAAAGGCAGAAGAAGTTTTGCGTGAAGCTATGGCTATGGGCGCAGACAAAGGTATACTCGTTACTGACCGCGTGCTTGGCGGCGCAGATACATGGGCAACATCGACGACGATTGCCGGTGCGCTTCGCAATATTGATTACGATTTGATTATTACCGGACGTCAGGCTATTGACGGTGACACGGCACAGGTTGGGCCGCAGATTTCCGAACATTTGGGTATTCCTGTAATTTCTTATGCACAGGATATCAAAATTGAGGGAGACAGCGTTATTGTTCAGCGTCAGTATGAGGACAGATATCATGTCGTTAAGGCAAAGATGCCATGTTTGATTACCGCTCTTTCTGAGTTGAATGAGCCACGTTACATGACTCCGGGCGGAATCATGGACGCATTTGACAAAGAGATTACTGTTTGGGGAAGAGCTGATTTGAAAGATGTCGATGATTCTAACCTTGGTTTAAAAGGTTCCCCGACAAAGATTGCGAAAGCTTCTGATAAGGTGCGCAAAGGCGCGGGTGAAGTTGTGACGTTAGACCCGACAGAAGCAGCACAGTATATTGTTGATAAGTTTAAAGAGAAACATGTAATCTAATAATATATAAAGGAAAAGTGGTGAAAAAAATGAATTTAGAAGAATATAAAGGAGTATATGTCTTTGCTCAGCAGGTAGATGGTGAGATGAGCAGTATCGCATTTGAGCTGCTTGGCAAAGCAAAAGATTTGGCAAAAGATCTGAACACGGAAGTGACAGCAGTTGTTCTCGGTTCCGGCATCAAAGCATTAGCGGATTCGTTAGCTGAGTATGGTGCGGATAAAGTCATCGTAGTAGATGACCCGGAATTGGAAGTTTACAGAACGGAGCCATACACACATGCATTGGCTTCTGTAATTAACGAGTATAAACCGGAGATTATGCTGGTTGGTGCTACGGCAATTGGACGTGACCTCGGTCCCCGCGTATCGGCGCGTGTACAGACCGGTTTGACGGCAGACTGTACCGTTCTTGAAATTGGTGATTTTAATGATGTTATGGCAAAGACAACATTGCCAAATCAATTACTGATGACCCGTCCTGCTTTTGGTGGTAATACGATTGCCACGATTGCATGTCCGTATAACCGTCCGCAGATGGCTACGGTACGTGCCGGCGTTATGCAGAAGATTGAGCCAGTGAAAGGGGCAAAAGCAGAAGTAATCGAATACAATCCGGGCTTTACTCCGGATAACAAATATGTAGAGATTTTGGAAGTAGTTAAGAGTGTGTCCGATGTGGAAGATATTATGGACGCAAAAATTCTTGTATCCGGCGGCCGTGGCGTTGGCAGCAAAGAGAACTTCAAACTGCTTCAGGATTTGGCTGATGTACTTGGCGGTACGGTAAGTTGTTCCCGTGCGGTTGTCGATAACGGCTGGATGCCGAGAGACCTGCAGGTAGGACAGACAGGTAAGACCGTTCGTCCTAACGTATATTTTGCCATCGGTATCTCCGGTGCAATTCAGCACGTAGCCGGCATGGAAGAAGCTGATATTATTGTTGCGATTAACAAAGATGAGACAGCTCCAATCTTTGATGTGGCAGATTATGGTATCGTCGGTGATTTGAATAAAATTCTTCCTCAGTTGACGGAAATGCTGAAAGCAGAACTGGCTGAAAAATAATGTTGTTTTCGATAAGGGAGTAGTTGTTTTCAACTACTCCCTTATTTGGCGCGGAGGCAAAGTGAGGATATGTCTGTGCTTGCACAAGACTATCCGAGCGCGCCCGCGAACCCGAGCAGTCTCGCGAAGCGTGATGCTCGGGGTTGGCGCAGAGGCAAAACTTTAGGGGTTGAAGAAAGGGATTTGTATGAAACCAATCGGTGTAGTGATATGTAATTATAATAAACGGGATTTTGTATTGGAATGTGTACAGAGTGTTCTGGAGAGCAGGGAACAAAACTTTGATATTTTTGTTGTCGATAATGCATCTACGGATGGCAGTGTTGAGGCATTAAAGAATACATACAAAGAGGAGATAACCATTCTTGCCAATACGGAAAATTTAGGTGGTTCCGGTGGTTTTAATACCGGACTGCGCGTTGTCAGGGACAGAGGTTATGAATACTTTATGTGTCTGGACGATGATGCGCTCGTGGATGAGAATGCGATTTCTGTTTTATATGAATATATGGAGTCTCATCCGGACGTCGGGATGGCGGGATGCCGGGTTTATCACCGGCAGATGCCGGAGTATATTCAGCAGTCGGGTTTGATGATTGATTTTGAGCACTGTACGGCAAAGACGATAGGGGCAGACCAGTTAGAAGACGGAACGCTGCCGGATGTTATCGAGTGCGATACGGTTGCCACGTGTGCGGTAATGGTGCGCGGTTCCGTAATCCGCGATACGGAAGCCGGCATTATGCCGGAAGACAATTTCATTTATTGGGATGATATGGAGTGGGGGCATCGTATCCGGCTGGCCGGATATAAGGCGGTTACTCTCGCTGACGCCAAAGCGCTTCATCAGATGGGGGCAAATGTAAAGCGACCGAATACATTTATCAATTATTATATGTGGCGCAATCGTACTAATTTTTTTATGCGCTATACGCCGGAAGAACAGATGGAGCAGATGAGCGTGCAGATTTTAGGCGCCTTTTTTGACGCGATGTATGAGTCAATGTTTCGGGAAGAGCACAATATTATGCAGACGCTTGCCTATGCGTATCAGGACGCGGTTTCGGGAACGAGAGGAAAGGCAAAGGACTATCAGATTTTGAAAAACGATGCCAATGACGATAAACTGATTGCCTATATTCAAAACAAGAAATCGTATTGTATTCTCGAAGAGGGGCAGGAAGAGGACGCCATGTATCTTCGCAATTTTTTCGAAAAATATAACAGCTCCATGCGTGAGGCGCCGCAGCAGGAAGCGGAAGTAGTGTTCCGGCTCTGTCCGTATATTTTCCAACAACGCAGTATTTCGCAGGAAGAGATTTTGATTGACGGGGAGCGCAATTGCATTATAACAGAAGAAGACAGAGAAGCGGTAGATAACTATCAATATAGTAAGTGGCTGTATATTTATATGAATCAGGGAACATTTTTAGCGGCGGCAAAAGAATTGCGCCAGAAAAAATAAGGATGAGGCGAGGTTTGGTATGAGAAGAAAATTCATGAGATTTCCGCAAGGAAAAACGAAGGTAGTTACGTTAAGTTATGACGATTGCATAGAGGAAGATGAGTTTTTAATACAACTGATGGAAAAATATAAAATTAAGGGAACATTCAATCTTATACCGGCATGGTTTGCGCAGGAGGGCACGACATATCCGGAAGGAGAGAGCTATCGCCTGCTGACGGCTTCCGCGGCAAAGAAATTGTATTCACATCCGCTGGTGGAAGTGGCAAATCACGGCTATGAGCACAAGTACATGACTACGCTTACCACATGGGAGATGGCGGAAGAGATGCAAAAGTGCCGTCAGGCGTTGGAAACCATGTTTGGCAGAATCGTTAAAGGAATGGCGTATCCTTATGGCTGGTATGACGAGAAGCTTAAAAATGTGCTGGCAATGAGCGGGGTGACGTATTCGCGCACGGTGGAAAGTACGCTGACGTTTGATTTTCCGGATGACTGGCTGCAATGGCATCCGACCTGCCACCATGATTATCCGCAGTTGTCTGAACTCACAAAGCAGTTTGTCGATATGAAAGTGACGGAATGGCCAAAAATGTTCTATCTTTGGGGCCACACTTTTGAATTTGAGGATAACGATAACTGGTGGATAATGGAAAACTTTATGAAAGCCGTTTCTGGGAGAGAGGATATCTGGTATGCCACCAACGGCGAGATTTATGATTACGTGAAAGCATATGAAAATCTGGATATTTCGGCGGACGGTAAGCGTATCGTCAATCCGGCGAAGTTTCCGGTATGGGTAGAAATCGACGGTGACTGTCATATGATTGAGGATGAATTGGTAATCTCATAATAAGATGCTAGGGTCAAAAGGTCATAATAAGGAGGAGAATATGAAAAAAATTATTCGTTTATCCGGCTTGTTGCTATTTATTTTGTTATCCTGTACAGTTTTCAATAATAGCACAATAAAGGCGGCTACACCTGTAGAAAAATGGGGGCAGCTAAAAGTATCCGGCACGAACATTGTCAGCGAGAGTGGAAAAAAAGTGCAGTTAAAGGGCGTGAGCACGCATGGAATCGCATGGTTCCCGCAATATGTCAATGCCTCCTGCTTTCGCAGTTTCCGCAAGATGGGGGTGAATACAATCCGTCTGGCGCTGTACAGCGACCCTAATGCGGGGTTTTCCACAAAACTCTATAAGAACGTAGAGGACGGCGTCAAATATGCAACCGAACTGGGTATGTACGTGATTATTGACTGGCATATACTCAGTGATGGCAATCCCAAAAAACATCAGAAGCAGGCGTTGAAGTTTTTTACCCATTTTGCCAAAAAGTATAAGAAGCAAAAAAATGTTTTATATGAAATCTGTAATGAGCCGAATGGTGATGTGACATGGAAACGGGATATTAAACCGTATGCCAATAAAGTTATTAAACGTATTCGCAAATATGATAAAAAGAATATCATTATTGTCGGTACGCCGACATGGTCGCAGGATGTAGATGTGGCGGTACAGAGTCCCCTGAAACAGAAGAATCTTGTCTATTCCCTGCACTTTTATGCGGCTACTCACACTGATTTCATAAGAGATAAGCTGAAAACTGCCTATGCTTCCGGCCTGCCGGTTTTAGTCTCCGAGTTTAATATTTGTGACGCTTCCGGAAATGGAAATATTGACAAAGGAAGCGCAAAGAAATGGATGAAGTTACTGAAACAGTATAAGATTGGTTATGTGGCATGGAATGTGTCGAATAAAAACGAGACGTCTGCGCTGCTAAAGTCCAGCTGCCGGAAGACAGGCGGATTTACGAAGAAAAATTTGTCTAAGACAGGAAAATGGATTGCCGGCCAGTGGAAAAAATAGAATGGATGGATTTGTATTTTTTTCAGTATTTTGGACGGTTGACAACCATTTTACATATCAGTATAATGAAACATAAATATACATAGTAGGAGGTATTTTAATGAGTATTCAAATTCAAAAGGTAACGGATGCAAGTTTCAAAAAGTATGGGCGTATATTGACGGGTGAGTATGATGTGGCAGAGTTAATGGATGCGATGCAGCAGACTGATTGTCCTGCGGATGACGTTATTTATATTCCATCGGATGCCGAAATTGAAAAGCTGCCGATAATGAAAGACTTTACGGATAGTTTGTACGGCGGATTGCCTATCCAGATTGGCTACTGCAATGGTTTTAACAAGAAGTTGAATGCTGTTGAATATCATCGTTCTTCGGAAGTGAATGTAGCATGTACGGATTTGATACTGCTGATTGGCTGCCAGCAGGATATTGAGGCGGATAATACTTATGATACAGGCAAAATAGAAGCTTTCTTACTGCCAAAGGGAACGGTTGTGGAAGTTTATGCTACCACGTTACATTATGCGCCTTGCAGCGTAGGGAATAATCCGTTCCGCTGCGTTGTCGTATTGCCGAAAGATACGAACTTGGAACTTGTTGCCGAGCCGGAGGCAGCAAAAGAGGATGCGTTGCTTGTAGCACGGAATAAATGGTTGATTGCTCATAAAGATGCGGATATTGATGGTGCTTTTAATGGATTAAAGGGTGAAAATATCTGTGTCGACTAAGTATTCGTTTGTTAATACTTATATAAAAATCGTATTTGGGTGTATTCTTTTTCTATGTTTAAGTGTGCTGCCCCTGCCTTTGTGTGCGCGGGCGGCAACGAAGCAAATCAATATCACGACGAAAAATTACAATGGCGGGAAAGCCATTCAGGAAGCTTTGAATTTGCAAAGCGGGGAAAAACCAAAATATGAGCAACTGACAGTGTATATTCAGGGGGGAACATACAAGATCACCAGCTCATTACTCGTTTATGGGAATACGAGAATATGCGCAGACGGCGATACTACGATATATTATTGTAGAACAGATAGTGCTTCGGAGAAGCAGGGCCGTGCCCCGATTATATCTAATGCCTGTTCGGGAAAGAAAGGATATGAGGGTGCGGGTAATATTACGATAGAGGGAGGAACATGGGATTTTCAGGGTCATGCGGACGGAGACCACCACGGCATGACAATGGAGGCATTTCGCTTTATGCATGGAAAGAACTTCCGTGTTTTAAACGTGACGATGAGAAACTTGTACCGCAGTCACTTTCTTACGCTGGAGGGAGTTCGGAATGTAGAAGTGAAAGGATGTGAGTTCCGTGAGTATACCAATCCTACGATAAGAAAAGAAGCAATCCATATTGATTGTGTACACAATGACCATATGGCTCCTTCGAATCAGGAAAATATAATATATGATGACACGATTTGCAATGATATTTCGATAAGCAATTGTGATTTTTCCCATGTACCGCGGGGAATCGGAACGCACGTAGCAGTGGCGGGATTATTCCCATCCAATATTGTTATTTCCAACAATACATTTTCAGATATTACATATGAGGCGATAAAAGCGTATCATTATAAAAATGTATTAATTACCGGAAATACAATCACACGTGCCGGCTGTGGAATTAAATGCTATTTGTATTCGGCAGATAGTGATAAGGATGAAGAATCCAGAACGAATTATGTGGCTGCATTACCGGAAACGCAGGTGGAAAGTGTTCCGGTATACCAGAATATAGTCATTCAGTGGAATACGATTCGCGAAATTACGGATGCCAAAATCGGTTTTGGGATTCATGTAGTGGGAAATGCCAGCCGGATTATCAGCGACGTGACGGTAGCTTATAACGTCATTACCATATCTGGAACTCTGCCGGCGACGAAGCGCTCGGCGATTTATGTGAAATATGGAAATAATATCCGTCTTGTCGCGAATAAGATTTATCGTTCTGGTCAGACGGGAATACTGATTGCTTACGGAAACGATATTACGGTGACAGGTAATTCGATTATTACTTCGGGTGGAAACGGTTTGACGGCAAGAGACTGCCAGAGAGTTAATTGTAACGGCAATTCGATTAAATGGGCAGGAAAGCGCGGCTTGCAATATAAGGCGACGAAAAACAGCCGGATAGAAAGAAATACTATCTGGAAAGATAAGACAGGGAGTATTGCCCTGACGGACAGGAGCGATAGTGTTGTAGTGAATAAAAACAGGATGACTTATTCCAAAAAAAATGCTATCGGCGTCTCTTCGAGCAGAAAAGCGGAAATTACTTATAATACCATTCAATCTCCAAAGAATTTTGGTATTTATGCCTATAAGGCGGACAAGAGCAAAATTCGTAAAAATAATGTTAAAAAGAGCAAGAGTACTGCGATTATAGGTTCTACCAGCTCAAAAATAATCGTTACGAAAAATACGATTGATAAAACCGGAAAGTATGGTATTTTATTTACCAGCGCCAAGAGCTGCCAAGCGAAAGATAATTCGATTCAGAAGACAAAGAAATATGGGATTATTTATTCCAGTAACAGTAAAAACAAGAAACAGAATTTGAACTATCCGAATGTGCACCTGAAAAAAGGGGAAAAGGAAATTACCGGCTTTACTTATAAAAATATGCGCGTTCGCGCCGCGAAAGGAAAGAAAGCAAAGCTGACGAAAACGAAGAAAGATGGCAAATTTGTCATAAAAGTACCAAAGCTTAAGAAAAAGCAAATGTATGTCATTCGTGTAGAAGACAAGTCCGGAAATTATCTGGAGAAAGAAGCATTTGTAAAATAAGCCGGCAGTCATTTTTATTATAGGCTTCGTGTGTCAAAAGCCCTTTCTTATTAAGGGAACTGGCAATATGCACAAAAAACAATAAGATGAGCAGCATTATGCACGATGGAGCTGAGACTCAGGAAATCGTGGAAGCCTTTGCTGAACACGATTTCCACGTTTGAGGCTCAGTGAAATGGTTCGTGCATCCAGCTGCGAAGATATTGTTTTTCGTGTATATTGTTAATACATTTAAGAAATAAAGGGCTTTTGATACCCAAATTCTTATAGGAAAGTGCGTCAGACTATTCAACTGTTACACTCTTGGCCAGATTTCTCGGCTGGTCAACATTAAGTCCCTTTTCCACGGAAACATAGTAAGCCAGATATTGTAAAACGACCGTTGCCACAAACGGGGCGAACAGCGGATTTGTTTCCGGCAATACAATGTGGTAATCACAAAGGGCGGCGTCGACAGAAGCGTCGGCTCCGGTAATAAGAATGACGCGGGCGCCCCGCGAGCGCACTTCCTGAACGTTGGAAATAATTTTGGCATAGACATCCGGCTGGGTTGCCAGTGCAATCACAGGTACATTATCTGTAATCAGGGAAATGGTTCCGTGTTTTAACTCGCCGGCGGCATATGCTTCGGAATGGATATAACTAATCTCTTTTAATTTTAACGAACCCTCGCAGGAAAGAGCATAATCCAGCCCCCTGCCGAGGAAGAAGATATCCGTTGCGCTTGTCAGACGTTTGGCAATCCGCTCCGTCTGCGAATCATATCCGAGCACATCTTCTACTTTATCTACAGTAGACATCAGTTCTTTTGTATATTCCCGCGCCTGCTCTTCGGTGATTTTGCCGCTCACAAGGGCAAAACGAAAGGCAATCAGATACATGACGGCAACCTGAACGCTGTAGGCCTTTGTACTGGCAACGGCGATTTCCGGCCCGGCATGGGTATACAATACATAGTCGCTTTCACGGGCGATGGAAGAGCCCTTTACATTAACAACAGACAGGGTTTTTGCCCCGCGCTCTTTGGCTAACCGCAGAGCGGCAAGGGTATCCGCCGTTTCGCCGGATTGGGAAACCGTGATGAGAAGAGTTTTTTCGTCGATGATTGGGTTCTGATAGCGGAATTCAGAAGCAATATCTACGGTAACGGGAACACGGCACAGACGCTCAATCATACTTTTTCCCATGAGGCCGGCATGCATCGCGGTTCCGCACGCAGTAATAACAATGCGGTTAATATTTTCAAAAATGGTGTTATCCACATTATCGGCGCTAAAATCCGGCAGGTCATTGACGACGCGGGGACGGATAGTGTTGCGGAGAGCCTCCGGCTGTTCATGGATTTCTTTCATCATAAAATAATCATAGCCGCCTTTTTTGGCAGAAGCCATATCCCAGCTTATATGATGGATATGCGGCCCGTAAATTTCAAGATTTTCGTCTTTGACGATAATTTCATCTTTGGTGATTTTGGCGATATGCCCCTCTTTTAACACAAAGTAGTGTTTCGTATAGCTTACAAGCGCAACCATGTCGGAGGCAATGATGGAACCTCTGTCTGTATGCGCCGCTACAAGGGGGCTGCCGTTGCGCACGGCATAGATGACTTCCGGTATATCGGAGAACATAATACAGAATCCGTACGCGCCCTCCAACTTGGAAATGGCTTTGCGTATAGCGGCTTCCGGGTCTCCGGTATAGCAGTCATCAATTACCATAGCGGCAATTTCTGTATCGGTTTGGGAAACCGGTTCTTTTCCCTTTTCTAATAATTCTTCCTGAAGCTGCTTGTAATTTTCAATGATTCCATTATGAATCAGTGTTACTTTTCCGGCGCTGTGAGGATGGGAGTTTGTATCCGATACACCGCCGTGAGTAGCCCAGCGGGTATGGCCGATTCCACATGTCGTCACATCCTGTCCGGCCTCGGAAGCAACTTTCTCCTTTAAGCAGGCAACTTTTCCTATTGTTTTAATTGTCTTTATTCCGTGCGGCTGACAATAGGCAATGCCGGCGCTGTCATAGCCGCGGTACTCCAAAGTCTGCAGACCTTTAATGAGCGCTTTTTTAGCATCATCCAGTCCCACATATCCAATAATTCCACACATAATAATCCTCCATTCCGAATACGTTTTTGTTCGGGAAACCACAAGAGAAAAACGGTAAGAGCGTTATTCCTTTGATTCTTTCTTTTTATTATATGAATAGTATCATTTCTTATGTATGGTGTCAAGATTTAGCGGTTTTCGGCGGAGGCAATTGCTTTGGTTTTTCAGTTGCAAAAATACAAGGTATGCGATATACTGAAATAGATTTTACAAGGGGGATGAGTGATGAGTTGTTTTCGAGTAGAATTAAAAAAAGTAGTAGATGATTCGTATGATGTACAGATTGGTAAAAATCTGATTGATACGTTGATTCATGATATAGAGAATGGTCTTGCGCAGGGCAAAAAAAGGTTTGCGATAATTACCGATTCGACAGTAAAATCCCTGTATGCGGATTTGATTGCAGAGAAGCTGGAAAAAGCGGGATATGCCAATGATATATTTGTGTTTCCTGCCGGAGAGAAAAGTAAAGTTCGCGCGACAAAGGAGACGTTGGAAGACGCGATGCTTGCGAAAGGATACCGCAGGGATTGTTGTGTGATAGCGGTCGGCGGCGGCGTCGTTACGGATTTGGCAGGTTTTCTCGCAGGGACTTACGGGCGCGGCGTGCCGTTTATTAATTACTCAACTACGCTATTGTCGGCGGCCGACGCATCGATAGGAGGGAAAACGGCGGTCGACACGGATTTGGCAACAAATCTGATTGGACTGATTTATCAGCCTTTAAAAGTTTATGTGGATATTGACACATGGAAAACTCTGCCGATGGAACATCGGATTAATGGGATGGCGGAGACAATCAAGCATGCCTGTCTGGCAGATTCAGAGTTGTTTTCCTATATTGAGGAGCACGGGGAGGAGATACTGGCCTGTGATGAGGAGGCATGTATTTATATTTCCGAGCACAACTGTGCGGTAAAATATGAAGTTGTTATGAAAGATGAAAAGGAGAAGAATCTACGTGAAATTTTGAATCTGGGACATACGGTGGGACGTGCGGTGGAAACTGTGAGCGACTATCGGCTTCTTCACGGTGAGGCAGTGGCGATAGGGATGGCAGCGCAGGTAAATCTCGGGTGCCGGTGCGGATATCTGACAGAGGAGGAGAGAGACCGTGTCGTCAGTCTGTTTGAGAAGATAGGACTTCCGGTTACGATTCCGGCATATATTGATAAAGAGGCACTTGTAGACAAACTATATACAGACAAGAAAGTGAGGGATGGCAGACTGCGATTTGTATTTCAGAAAGGCATCGGTGATGTGATGACGTTTGGTGAGGAAGTATATGCCAGACCGGTAAGCGAGGAGGAAATACGCGCGATTCTTATGGAAATGTAAAAAACGATAACAGACAAAAAACAGGAGGAAAGAAAATGATAGTTGGTATTATAATTGGAGTGATTGTTCTCATTCTTATTCTTTATGTAATCGGATGTTACAATAAGTTAGTGAGAGGAAGAGTCACGGTAGAAGAAGCATTTGCGACGATGGACGTCTATTTAAAGAAACGGTTTGACCTCATACCGAATTTGGTAGAAACCGTAAAAGGATATGCGTCCCATGAGAAAGAGACGCTCGAACAGGTGGTGGCATTACGCAATCAATCGTATGATGGCATGAGCGATGATGAGAAAGTGGCAAATGGCGTCGCCATATCGCAGGCGATACCGAAAATTATGGCCATAGCCGAGGCATATCCGGATTTAAAGGCAAATAGCAATTTTCTGGAATTGAGTTCACAGCTTGAGGCGGTAGAAAATGATATCGCAAATTCACGTAAATATTATAATGGGGCGGTTAAGCGCTATAACCTGACGGTGCAGTCCGTACCAAGTAATATCATAGCAGGCATTTTCCATTTTGAAACAAAGAAAATGTATGAAGTTGAAAACACGTCAGAACGTCAAAATGTAAAGGTGGAATTTTAGATGAAACAATTTCTAACAATGTTTGCGCTCATATTTTTCCTTTGTCTCGCGGCTTGTCCGGCGATGGAGGCGAAAGCATATGATTTTACTATCGATTCTTATCATGTGGATATGAAAGTAACGAAACAGAATACTTACCGGGTGACTGAGAAGTTAAAGGTGAACTTTAACGTTCGCCGTCATGGTATTTATCGGGATATCCCATTATTAAACCATATTGAGCGCAAAGACGGCAGTAAGGATACGGTAATGGCAAAGCTTGAAAATGTGTCCTGTTCGGATTCTTTTTCCTCTTCGAGAAAAACTTCCGGAAAAACGGACTACTGCAGGCTTCAGATTGGTGATAAGAATAAAGAAATTATAGGGGAAAAGGAATATACAATTTCTTTTGATTATGTGATGGGAAACGATGTTCTCACGGGAAATGATGAGTTATATTATAATATAATTCCCTCGGAGCATACGAGTCCGATTTGTAACATCACCTTTACGATAGAGATGCCGGATACGTTTGATGAGAAAAAACTTGGGATGAGTTATGGTTCATACGGGGCCGAATTGCTGGATGGTCTTACCTATCGCATCGAGGGAAGAACCATTTACGGGCAGCTTGACCCTGAGATAACGCTGCGGAATGGCGATAGTGTTACGGTACGCCTGCTCTTAGAAGAGGGTTACTTTGAGCGCGCGGACACAACGCCATGGTTTGCTTACATTTCGATTGCGGTTGCCGCTTTCGGTGCGCTGATTGCTTTTGTCCTCTGGTACATTTACGGGCGTGATGACCCGGTTGTGGAAACCGTTGAGTTCTATCCCCCAAATGGTCTCAACAGTCTGGAACTTGCTTTTGCCTACAAGGGAACGGTAGATAATAAGGATGTCGTCTCTCTACTGGTGTTCTTGGCACAAAAGGGGTATTTGCGAATTCTGGAAAAAGGTAAACGTGATTTTATAATTGAGAAAGTAAAGGAATACGATGGTTTCAACGAGGCAGAGAGAAAATTCTTTCAAGGACTGTTCCGTAAGGGAAACAGCGTGTCCAAAAAAGATTTGACAGACTCGTTTTATAAAACCGTAAATACCGTGAAAGCTCTCGTTGACAATAAGGAGAACAAGAAAGTTATCTATTATGCAAGTTCCATCAATAAGGGATGGATACTATGGATGCTGACAATCATTTCTTTCGTTTTTGCATTGATAATACCAATGAAAGATTATTACTTTTCCATTCTGGCCGGACTGGGGGCAGGAGTGGGGCTTGCTGTCGCCGCATGTCTTGCCTATGTGTGCCTTTTTGATGAGAACGCCAAAATGCTGGCGCGAATCATTACTTTTGTCACTATTGTTGCAATAGGTTTTGTGGGCTTTTTCATATTTTTGAGAGAGCCGGTAGTATATGCGGATACATGGTATAAGACGTCTTTGGTATTAGATTTGATTTTTGGCGGCATAACTATGTTTTTCTGCTCCTACATGTCGAAAAGGACGCCATACGGGACCGAAATACTCGGCCGTATCCGTGGTTTTAGGACATTTCTTGATACTGCTGAAAAAGAGCGTCTGGAAGTGCTGGTAAATGAAGACCCACAGTATTTTTATGACATATTGCCATACACGTATGTGTTGGATTTATCGGACAAATGGATGAAAAAGTTTGAGAGGATTACAGTAGAACCACCGAATTGGTACTATGGCAGTGACCATTCGATGTTTAATATGGTAATGTTTCATCATTTTATGACGTCGACGATGTCACAGGCAACGAGTTCCATGACATCGACTCCGAGTTCGTCCGGAGGCGGCGGATTTTCCGGCGGCGGTTCCGGTGGTGGCGGCGTTGGTTCATGGTAATTTTGATGGGGAGGTGACGGAAATGGAATTGGCAACAAGACATTTTATTCGACCAAAAGATTTGAATCATCATGAAACCGTTTATGCGGGGCAACTGGCAGACTGGCTTACGGAGGCGGCCATGGTAGGCGTGACGCAAATAGTGAAAAAGAATAATGACGTAGTGCTTGCTACTTTGAAAGAGATGCGCGTACTAAAACCGATTACGTCCGGCTGCATATTGGAATTTGAGTATGAGACACAGCACTTGGGAACAACGAGTATAGAAATTTTTGTGAATGTGAAAGATATGTTATCACAGGAGCAATATGCGCGGGGAAGCGCCGTATTTGTCACCGTAGATGAAAACGGGAAAAAGACCCCGCACGGGTTAATGTAAAAAGCGTAGAACTGGAGGTTTCACAATGGAGAGAATCAAAATTAATCACTTATTTGAAAGTGACCACACGCTGGCAATGGATATTTTTGATGGTGTTCAGTATCCTTATGAGGTTTTGCCAAAGATTGGTGAGTTCATTATCAACTTGGGAAAGAGTCTGCCTGCCGGGCGTTTCGAATGCCGAAACGGCAATATCTGGATTGCAAAGTCTGCCAATGTGGCTGAGACGGCAAGTATTACCGGTCCTGCCATTATTGATGAAGAGGCGGAAATCCGTCACTGTGCCTTTATCCGCGGCAATGCGATTGTTGGTAAGGGAGCGGTAGTCGGCAATTCGACGGAGCTCAAAAATGTGATTCTTTTTGATAAGGTTCAGGTGCCGCATTACAATTATGTAGGGGATTCCATTTTAGGCTATCAGTCGCATATGGGGGCCGGTTCAATTACATCGAATGTGAAGTCAGATAAAACGTTAGTGGAAATCAGAATGGGAGAAAATAAGACGGCTACCGGACTAAAGAAAATGGGGGCAATTCTTGGCGACCATGTAGAGATAGGATGCGGCAGTATTTTGAATCCGGGAACGATTATCGGGAAAAATACGAATGTCTATCCGCTCTCCAGTGTAAGAGGTTATGTGCCGGAGGGAAGCATATACAAAAAACAAGGCGAAATTGTGGAGAAAAAGTAAAGGGCAAAAGCGTGGGAATGCCCTCCATATGGAACAGATTGTTAAGTGGCTGCCCCTGAACAGAGCTGTCAGTAATTGACAATTAGAGGAAAATATTGTATTATTTCTAAAGGATATGAACAAAATTCTGAAAGGAGTTACGACATGATTTATTCACAAGAAGTAGAAAACATGTGCCCGGTTGCTCAGGGTGTAAACCACGGTTGTGCACCAATCCCTGAAGAAGCAAAATGGGTCAAGGCAAAAGAAGTTAAAGATATCTCCGGTTTGACACATGGTGTAGGCTGGTGTGCACCACAGCAGGGCGCCTGCAAGCTTACCTTGAACGTAAAAGAGGGTATCATTCAGGAAGCGCTGGTAGAGACGATTGGCTGTTCCGGCATGACTCATTCCGCAGCTATGGCGTCGGAGATTCTTCCGGGAAGAACGGTTATGGAAGCATTGAATACAGACCTTGTTTGTGATGCTATTAATACGGCAATGAGAGAGTTGTTTTTGCAGATTGTATATGGTAGAACACAGAGTGCATTCTCCGAGGATGGTTTGCCGGTAGGAGCAGGTCTGGAGGACTTGGGAAAAGGACTTCGTTCTCAGGTTGGTACGATGTACGGTACATTGAAAAAGGGTCCCCGTTATCTGGAAATGGCAGAGGGGTATGTGACGGGAATTGCCCTTGATGAAGAAGATATGATAATTGGTTATAAGTTTGTAAGTCTTGGCAAGATGACAGATTTCATTAAAAAAGGCGACGACCCGAACACCGCATATGAAAAGGCATGCGGACAGTATGGCCGTGTAGACGATGCTGTTAAAATCATCGACCCGAGAACCGATGAAGTACTTAAATAAATAGAGGAGGAAAGAAATCATGGCATTATTTGAATCATATGAAAGAAGAATTGATAAAATCAATGGCGTATTGGCTGAGTATGGTATCTCCTCTATTGAAGAAGCAGAGAAGATTACGAAAGACGCCGGCTTGAATGTATACGACCAAATTAAGGGCATCCAGCCGATTTGTTTTGAAAATGCATGCTGGGCCTATACAGTAGGCGCTGCCATTGCAATTAAAAAGGGCTGCAAGAGAGCTGCCGACGCAGCGGCTGCAATCGGCGAGGGACTTCAGGCATTCTGTATTCCCGGCTCGGTAGCAGATACCCGTAAAGTAGGTCTTGGACACGGTAATCTTGGAAAAATGCTTTTGGAAGAGGAAACCGAGTGTTTCTGCTTTTTGGCAGGACATGAGTCTTTTGCAGCGGCAGAGGGAGCAATCGGTATTGCGGAGAAAGCAAACAAAGTTCGTAAAAAGCCTCTTCGTGTTATTCTGAATGGTCTTGGCAAAGACGCTGCACAGATTATCTCCCGTATCAATGGTTTTACTTTTGTGGAGACGGAATATGACCCATATAAAAATGAAGTAAAAGAAGTGTTCCGCAAATCTTATTCCGAAGGACTTCGCGCTAAAGTTAATTGTTATGGCGCCAACGATGTGCAGGAGGGTGTTGCGATTATGCATAAAGAGGGGGTAGATGTATCCATTACCGGTAATTCTACTAACCCTACACGTTTCCAGCATCCGGTAGCAGGTACTTATAAAAAAGAATGCCTCGAGCAGGGAAAGAAATACTTCTCCGTAGCATCCGGCGGTGGTACGGGACGTACGCTTCATCCGGATAATATGGCTGCCGGCCCGGCTTCTTACGGTATGACGGATACATTAGGCCGTATGCACAGCGACGCTCAGTTTGCCGGTTCTTCATCCGTACCGGCTCATGTTGAGATGATGGGCTTGATTGGTGCAGGTAATAACCCAATGGTTGGTATGACAGTAGCAGTAGCAGTTTCCATTCAGGAAGCGGCTGACAATGGGAAGTTCTAGTAAAATGGCTTAGAACCCCTGTAAATTGGGGAGCAAATCGGATTTGGTTTTGTCTGGTTTGCTCTCTTTTTTTGTGCTATAAGACGCTGTAAGACCTGCTATAAGACCAGATGAAAACCATCAGGTCTTACGGGGGATTTTTCAGGCTGGTATCCGGGCTGTCGGGACATTATTTTTGATTTTATACTGAAATATTTTTCTTGTTGTGTTATCATATAACTAAGAAAACTTTGAGAGGCGGTGATACCATGGCAGAACGATTGACGTGGCAGGAGATTCAGACGCAGTATCCTGACCAGTGGGTTGGTCTGGTAGAAGTTAAGTATTTAAATGATGATGGAGTATCAATCGAATCAGCAGTTGTGAAATATACAGATTTGTCAAAAGGGGAACTTACGAAGCGAATGCTGGATGGAGAGATTATTTCAAGATATACGACGCCGGACAATGTGTTCCAAATGGGTATGGTGGAGGTACATGGATGAAACAATTTACGTTGAGATTGGACGCTAGACAGCAGAGACCTGTAGTAGCGTTAAAGAATGGTTTGTCTGCACTTCTGGACACCGGTGCATACTTTCCTGTTTGGACTGACTCAGAGGAAGTGCTAGTGTCGGGGATGGGAGGTACACTGGTGCGAAAGCACGTACCATTCATTGGTTTTGGGGGTACTGCTTATGGCAATCTTTATCAGGTGACGCTAGAAGTCGGCGGACTGATATTTCCCAATATGCACATAATCGCTAATGATGAGTTGGAATTGTCGTATAATCTCATTTTAAGTGCTACGATGTTCCAAGGTTTAATCTATGAGATTGATGATAAGAACCATAAACTCAATATTGCCCTGCCGCAGGGGGAAAGTAATGTGAGGAATTTAAAAATAGAGGATAAGAACGGGCATTTGCATGTTTTATGCCATTCTACACTTTTCAGGATTTAACCCAGATAAGGAATTGGAGGAGGCACGTAAAGAGCGTTATGATAATATGAGGTATAGACATAATGATGACAATATTTAATGATGAAATGATTATTCGGAACCATATCCGAAGCCAGCGTGCAGTTGAGAAAAAACACGGAAAAACATTTTTAGCAATCATTTTAATCGCAGTGATGATAATTGCAAGCTCATGTCCTGTATATGCAAAGACATCAAAGATATCCTTGTCTTTAAGCGGCAAACGGGCAGTTATCATGGACATGGACAGCGGTAAGGTAATATACAGTAAAAATCCAAAGACAAAATGTCATAACGCCAGTACCACAAAGCTGATGACTGCTATCGTGGCAGTGGAGAAAAATAAGTCATTGGAAAAAAAGATAAGGATTTCTTCAAAGGCAAATAGCGTAAACTGGGGCAGGATTGGGATGAATACCGGTGACCGTTATTATCTTCGGGATCTCTTATATGCAATGCTGCTTCCTTCCGCTAACGACTGTGCAATAGCAGTGGCAGAGGGAACCAGCGGCAGTGTGAATAAATTTATGAAAGAGGTGAACAAAAAAGCGAAAAAGATTGGCTGCAAAAATACACATTTCGGAACACCGAATGGGTTGCGCTCCAGCAAGACCCATTATACCACGGCATATGATCTGGCATTGATTATGCGATATGCTTATAATAATGATACAATCCGGAAAATTCTCAAAAAGAAGAGATATTCTTTCAAAAGCATAGGAGGCAGATATCATTCTGTCACCAGCACGAATCATCTGTTGGGCAGCAAGGCTTACTATTGCATTGGTAAGACTGGCAGTGGCTGGACTGCAAAGTACTGCTTTGCTGGAGAGTATACATATAAGGGACATAACTATGCGATTGTGACATTGGGAAGTTCCGGAGATGGTAAACGCTTTCAGGATGCGAGGAAGATGATTTCCGCCTGTAAAAAGAATGCCAGAGAAGTTCAAAAGGGCCTTTCTCTGAATAAATCTTCTGTACAAATGGAAATGGATTCTACTGTAAAATTAAAAGTGAAAGGAATCAGAGCTGATGTAGAATGGAGCAGTAAGGATGAGAGTGTTGCCACCGTTGACGAGAATGGCAGAGTAACTGCTAAAAAAGCAGGAGAAACTGTAATTACTGCTAAGGTTTATGGCAAAACATTGAAGTGCGGGGTTACAGTGAATGAACAGAATGAGAAAAATGAGCAGAATGAGTCGATTTGCCCAGAAAGGGAAATTGAATAAAAGGCTTCATGTATCTATATAATATTGCTATTAAGCTTTGTTTTTCACTTTGTATGAAAAATAGTTACAAATGTAGGAGGGAAAGAAACGAAAAAAATGTTAATCATACTTCTGTTTTGTTGTTCCGTAGGAATTATAGGATGTTCAGATACATCAAAAGAAGATAAAAAAGCAGAGGTAAATAATATACTTGTAGATAAATATTACGTGGGAAGTATTAATTATTCGGCACATGTAATTAAATTTGATAAAGATGGAGTAGTTCAGTGGATAGATTGTGGACTTGGAAGAGAAAAGGATAGTAGAAAAAAATATTATGGTGTATACGAGGTGAATAATAGAAAATTAACATTGACTTTATCCGGTCAGAAAGAGATGATTTGTGTTATTCATGATGATGGCAAAGCCATAACGATTAATGGGACAGAATTTAATTTATCTCCAAAAGATAAGTTATCAGAAAAAACTTTAAAAGAATTTGATTAGATACATTTGCTGAAAATGTCAATTTATCCACGAAAAATATCATAGTTTTTGTTATATGTGAGGCTTATAATAGAAGTGTGATAAAAAAGAAGTGAACTTGTTTATGACACTTTAGAATGGAGGTAACTATGAAAAAAACATGGAAAAAGGCAATATCCGGTGTTTTAGTAGCCGCATTATGTATCTGTGGTTTGTCGGGAGCGCCGGAGCAGGCGGAGGCGAAGAAGAAAGCTTCCCTGAAAACAAAAACGATTAAAGTACAAAAGGGTAAAAGTAAACGTATTGTGATAAAGAACAAAAATAAAAAATGTCGTTATACTTTTACGAGCAACAAAAAAAAGATAGCTACGGTTTCCAAAAAAGGTGTTGTTAAGGGAAAGAAAAAAGGAACAGCAAAAATCACCGTTAAGGAAATTAGCAAAAAGGGTAAAAAGAGAAAATTAGGTAAAGTTAAGGTTAAAGTTACTGTTAAAAAAGTTACCAATGACAACAAAACACAGAACACAAATAATAATTCAGGTACTTCAAACGTAGGAAGTACAGCAACGGCGACTCCGACAAATGTTCCGAATACGCCGCCGGCTACAGCACCGGCAACATCTACAGCAACGGCAACAGCGACGCAGGGAACGCAAAAGCCGACCAAAGTTCCATTGCCGACAGATTTGCCTGCGGAACTGGTATCACCAAAAGCGACGACTGCGCCGGGAACGTTAGCGGTAGCCGATAAGCCGTTGATGTATTCCGATATACCGGATTTGGATTACATACGTGTCGGCGACGATTACTATATGGTAAGTACGACGATGTTTTTGAATCCGGGCGTGCCGATTATGCACTCTACTGACTTAGTACATTGGGAAATTATCTCTTATGTTTATGATACGATGGAAGATAATGATACGACGAATCTGCTCAATGGCAAACAGTGTTATGGAAAGGGGTCATGGGCGGCCAGTCTCCGTTATAATGAGAATGAGAAGTTGTATTATGTATGCTTTTCCAGTAACGACCAGTCGAAATTTTACATCTACACAACAGACGATATTACAAGCGGTAATTGGAAAAAGCATACGTCGAACGGATTAAGACATGACCCGGGACTGTTGTTTGATGGCGACAAGAAGTATATCTTCTCCGGAAATGGAAATATCAGTATGCAGGAGTTTACATTGACGGAAGACGGGATAAAAAATATCGGCTCAGCAAAAACGGTCATCAAAAAAGCATCTTCTTCTAACATTGTCAGCATTGAGGGAGCGCATGCTTACAAGATTGGAGAGTATTACTATCTGTTCTTCATCGAGTGGCCGAAAAATGGTCAGAGAATGGAATGGTGTTACCGGACAAAATCGCTGACAGACCAATGGGAAGGCCGCGTTGTCTTCTGCAGCGAGGGTATTGCGCAGGGCGGTATTCTGGATACAAAGTATGGCGACTGGTACGGCCTGCTCTTTAAGGACAACGGCGCCGTAGGACGTACTCCTGTTCTTCTTGAAGTTTACTGGGTTGACGGATGGCCGGTAATGGGAAGTAACGGCGGTAAAGCCAGCGCTATGGATGGAATGAAAGTAAATCTTACGAGCAATGGCAAATCCTATATTTATGCCGATGATGATTTCAATTATACGGAAAATAAGCTGCAGCTTGTATGGCAGTGGAACCATAATCCGGACAATGCAAACTGGTCAGTAACGGAGCGCGAGGGATATCTCCGTCTGAAGACGGGAACGAAAGCGGATACGATTATGAATGCGCGCAATTCCCTTACACAGAGAACTTATGGCCCGACGTGCATAAGCGAGGTTGGCATTGATGTAAGTAATATGAAAGATGGCGACTATGCCGGTATATGTGCATTTGCTAATCTTTATGGACAGGTTGGCGTTATGAAAGAGGGCGGCAAGACATATTTGTATTACGGAACGGCTACCGGAAACAAGGAAATGACTGTCAGTGACGCCAATAAAGTTGAGTTGAAGCAGTCGGAAGTGAAGTTAAAGATTTCATATGACTTTACGAAGAGCAAGGCATCTTTTGCCTATTCATTAGATGGCACTGAATGGACAACGATTGGCGGAAATCTTTCTATGGTATATGATTTAACCGTATTTATGGGATATCGTACCTACTTGTACAATTACGCGACAAAGGAAACCGGTGGATATGTAGATTTTGATTACTATAAAATTTATTAATTAATGAGTTTGAACGAAAACAGACCCAGCCTTGATGCCGGGTCTGTTTTTTTAGTAAATCTTAAATAAGACAGTTTTTAGTTGTTATCTGCTTCAGCCATTTTCATGGCGCGGACTTTCGTGGAAAGACCAAACAGGTTAATAAATCCTTCTGCATCATGGTGGTCATACAAATCTCCCGTAGTAAACGAGGCAATGCTTTCGTTGTACAAACTATAAGGTGAAGTTGTGCCTGCTTTAATGATGTTGCCTTTGTACAGTTTAAATTTCACTTCTCCGGTTACATAGCGTTGTGTAGATTCAATAAATGCCTGAACTGCCTCGCGCAGAGGAGAGAACCATTTTCCTTCGTAACAGATTTGGGCAAGTTTATTTCCCATATCCATTTTAACGGCATAAGTATCACGGTCGAGAATCAATTCCTCTAACTGCTGATGTGCCTCGTATAAAATAGTTCCGCCCGGTGTCTCATAAACGCCGCGTGATTTCATGCCGACTACGCGGTTTTCTACGATGTCGACAATACCAATTCCGTGTTTGCCGCCGAGTTCATTTAAAGTACGGATGATGTCGGAAACTTTCATTTCTTTTCCATTCACACTCTTTGGAATACCGGCTTCAAATGTCATAGTAACATATTCCCCATCTTCCGGAGCCTTTTCCGGTGTTGTTCCGAGAACAAGAAGATGTTCATAATTAGGCTCTTTGTCCGGCTCTTCCAATTCCAGACCCTCATGGCTGATGTGCCATAAGTTGCGGTCGCGGCTGTAGCTGCTATCGGCGGAGAATGGAAGATTAATGCCGTGCTCTTTACAGTAGGCAATCTCTGACTCGCGGGAATCCAACGTCCATTTGTCATTTCTCCAGGCAGCGATTATTTTAAGGTCAGGAGCCAACGCCTTGATTCCGAGTTCGAAACGAATCTGGTCGTTTCCTTTTCCGGTGGCGCCATGACAGATAGCCGTAGCATTTTCCTTGCGGGCAATCTCAACGAGACGCTTTGCGATTACCGGACGCGCCATAGATGTACCGAGCAGATATTTGTTTTCATAGACAGCATGCGCCTGTACGCATGGTATAACATATTCATCGCAAAATTCGTCAATGACATCTTCGATGTATAACTTGGAAGCGCCGCACAGTTTAGCTCTCTCTTCCAAACCATCTAATTCTTCTCCCTGTCCGCAGTCAATGCAGACGCAGATTACTTCATAATCAAAGTTTTCCTTCAGCCACGGAATGATTGCCGTTGTATCCAGACCGCCGGAATAAGCCAAGATAACTTTTTCTTTCATAGTAAAACCTCCATATAATTATTGATAGAATCCCTGAACAATTGTCAGGGGAAAATCCAACTGCTATTAAATATACACCACTTATGCATAATATGCAAGAGGAAAATGAAGAAAAATTTTTTGGTTTTTATTAAATTTTAATTATAGTATTGCATATTTATCGGAAAGGATGTATAATAAATAAAGTTTCTGAATAAAGTGAATAAATATTCAGAATTTATGCATAAAACGCAAGGGAATGTGGGTGGGATTAAAAATTGTTTGGAAATGAGGGAGAGTATGATTAAGGTTGGAATTATTGGCGCCACCGGATATGCCGGTCAGGAATTGGTTCGTCTGCTCCTGCAGCACAAAGAGGCGGAGATTGTCTGGTATGGCTCAAGAAGTTATGTCGATGAAAAATTCAGCGCCGTATTTGGCAATGTTTTTGAAATTGTAGAAGATTTATGTAAACCGGATGATTTGCATGAACTGGCAAGGCAGGCTGATGTGATATTTACTGCGACGCCGCAGGGCTATCTGGCGGGAGTGCTTGACGATGAAATATTATCAAATGCCAAGGTGATTGATTTGAGTGCGGATTACCGCATTAAAGATGTAGCCGTTTATGAGAAATGGTATGGCATTGAGCACAAAAGCCCGCAGTATATTGAAGAAGCGGTTTACGGTCTCTGTGAGATAAACCGTGAGAAAGTAAGGAAAGCGAGACTGATAGCGAATCCGGGATGTTATCCGACTTGTTCGACGCTGGCGGTATATCCGCTGGCAAAAGCGGGACTGATAGATATGACTACACTCATTATTGATGCCAAATCTGGCGTCTCCGGCGCTGGCCGCGGAGCCAAGGTGCCGAATTTATATTGTGAGGTAAACGAGAGCTGCAAGTCGTATGGCGTGGCTTCCCACCGCCATACACCGGAAATTGAAGAACAGTTATCGTATGCTGCCGGAACCGGTGTCACGCTCAGTTTTACGCCGCATTTGATACCGATGAGCCGCGGGATTTTGATAACGGCTTATGCCAAATATAAAGAGGGTACGACGAAAGAACAGATTCGCACAGCTTACGAAGAAGCATATAAAGACGAGTATTTTGTCCGCGTGTTGGAAGATGGCGTATGTCCGGAGACAAGATGGGTAAAAGGCAGTAATTTTGTTGATATCGGCGTCAAAATGGATGAGAGAACCGGACGGGTAATTATGATGGGGGCGATGGATAATATAACAAAAGGCGCTGCCGGACAGGCTGTCCAGAACATGAATCTTTTATTTGGTCTGGAAGAAACGGAAGGGCTTCGTCTGATACCGATAGTACCGTAAGGCGATTAGCGCTGCCAATGGCGGCGTGCGGTTCTTCGCGATAAATTGCTTGGAAATGGAGGATAAGGAAATGATGAAACAGATAGAGGGCGGTGTAACGGCGGCAAAGGGATTTCAGGCTGCGAGTGCAGCTACGGCAATGAAATATCAGGGGCGCACGGACATGGCGCTTGTATATACGGAGAAACCGGCAGTTTGTGCGGGAACTTTTACAACAAACGTAGTAAAGGCGGCTCCGGTACTTTGGGATAAAGAGCTTGTTGACAAAGGAGGCGCCGTTCATGCCGTTGTATTAAACAGCGGCATTGCCAATGCCTGTACTGGAGAAGAGGGAAAGAAGCTTAATTATGTGATGGCGGAAGAGGTTGCCGGACAGCTTGGTATTAAGGCGGAAGAGGTGCTGACTGCCTCGACAGGAGTAATTGGTATGCCGCTCGTGAAAGAGGCGCTGCAAAAAGGAGCAAAGCTTTTAGCCAAAGGGCTTTCTGATGATACAGCGGCAGGATTGAAAGCGGCAGAGGCAATTATGACAACGGATACCGTGTCCAAGCAGTCCGCGGTAATGGTAGAAGTTGGCGGCAGAACATTTTATGTCGGCGGCATGAGCAAAGGTTCGGGAATGATACATCCCAATATGGCGACGATGCTCAGTGTGACAACGACAGATGTGGCGATTGCTCCGGATTTGCTGCAGGAAATTGTGAGCGAGGCGGTAGCGGATAGTTTCAATATGATTTCCGTAGACAGGGATACATCGACGAACGATACCTATCTCGTACTTGCCAACGGGGAATCCGGAATAACGGTTGAGAGGGGTACAAAAGAGTACGATGCCTTTAAGGAGGCAGTAGTTTTTGTTTCTACCGAACTCGCAAAGCAAATGGCAGCAGACGGCGAGGGGGCTACAAAACTGCTGGAAGTACGGGTGATTAACTGCCGCTCGAAAGTAAATGCCAGACTTCTTGCCAAATCTGTTATTACTTCGAATCTCGTGAAAACTGCCTTATATGGGAGCGACGCCAATTGGGGCCGTATTCTATGTGCTCTTGGATATTCTGGAGCAGAGTTTCAGCCGGAGGATATCACAGTAACGATTTGTGCCGGTGACAGGGAGATGGTTTTAGTCAAAGATGGTGTAGCGGCGGCTTACAGTGAGGAAGCGGCAACGCAATTACTCCGTCAGGAAAAGGTGACTTTTATTTGCGACATGAAAGAGGGAACAGCAGAGGCTGTCGCATGGGGGTGTGATTTGACGCACGAATATGTGACAATTAATGGAGATTATAGAAGTTAAGGAAAAGGAGAGACATAAGAAATGGAACAGACGATGGACGATGTACTGATTAAGGCGGAGACATTGATTGAGGCCTTGCCTTACATACGGGATTTTAATGGTAAACGAGTGGTTGTCAAATACGGTGGAAGCGCGATGATTGACGAACAATTGCAGGAGTCGCTGATTAAAGATGTGGCGCTGTTAAAGCTGGTCGGGATGGAGCCGATTATTGTACACGGTGGAGGAAAGGAAATCAATAAGTGGCTTGGCTATATGGGGAAGAAGAGCGAGTTTGTCGAGGGGCTTCGTGTGACAGACGAGGAGACGATGGAAGTTGCGGAGATGGTTCTTGGCAAGGTCAATAAGCACCTTGTCCAGATGATGGAGAAACTCGGAGTAAAAGCGGCGGGAATTAGTGGAAAAGACGGCGCTACCATGCTCTGTAAAAAGAAGACGGTGAACGGCAAAGATATTGGATTTGTGGGAGAAGTAACTTCCGTAAATTCCGATTTGATTGATACGCTCATTGCACAGAATTTTGTTCCGATTATAGCGCCTATCGGCATGGATGAAAATTTTCAGGCTTATAATATTAATGCCGATGAGGCGGCAAGCGCCGTGGCAAAATGTATTCGTGCGGAGAAGTTAGCCTTTATGACGGATATTGAGGGTGTATGTCTGGACCCGCAGGACCCGGAGACGCTCATTTCGGTATTGCCGGTCTGTGAGGCAAAGCGCCTCATTGAAGACGGCACGATAGGCGGTGGCATGATACCGAAAATCCGCAATTGTATCGAGGCGGTAGAACAGGGTGTGAACCGCGTCCATATACTGGACGGACGGAGAGAACACTGCTTGTTATTGGAGTTTTATACCCATAAGGGAATCGGTACGGCAATTATTAATAACCGCGTAGGTTTGTATCCGCATGAAAAGCGGGAAATATAGCAGGAGGATTCGTGCGATGAAGCAGATGATAGAAAAATCCGAACAATACCTCGTGCATTCCTATAACCGTTATCCGGTCGTACTGGATTATGGAAAGGGAGTGTACCTCTATGATACGGACGGGAAAAAATATCTGGATTTTGGCGCAGGTATAGCAGTTTGTGCTCTCGGGTATGGAAATGAAAGATTTGAGAGAGCTCTCAAAGAGCAGATAGATAAAGGTATCCATTTTTCCAACTATTTTTATTCGGAGCCGTTAATGCGCGCGGCCAAAGGGCTGGCAGAAGCTGCCGGAATGGATAAAGTTTTCATGGCGAACACGGGAACGGAAGCGAATGAGGGAGCGTTGAAACTGGCCCGCAAATATGCCATTATGCATGGCTATGAAGAGAGGCATGAGATTATTTCTATGGAAAAGGCATTTCATGGAAGAACAATGGGAGCCTTATCGGTTACCGGTACGGAAAAATACCGCGAGCCGTTTAATCCGTTGATTGGCGGCGTCACTTTTGCGCAATACAATAATCTGGAAAGCGTAGAGAAAAGTATGACGGACAAGACATATGCGGTTATCGTCGAGGCTGTACAGGGAGAGGGCGGTATTTATCCGGCGGAGCCGGAGTTTTTACGCGGGATACGCAGTCTTTGTGATTCCCATGACTGTATGATGATATGCGATGAAATACAGTGCGGTATGGGACGCACCGGAAAGATGTTTGCCTATGAGCATTATGGCGTCAAACCGGATATTGTAACGATGGCCAAAGGCATTGGCAACGGTATGACAGCAGGGGCAATTGCCACGACGGAAAAGATTGCGGCGGCGCTTGTGCCGGGAGACCATGGAACGACATTCGGAGGCAATCCTCTGGCGTGTGCGGCAGTAACAGCTACGTTAGACGAATTTGCGGAAAAAGACATTCCCGCACATGTGACGGAGATGGGAGAGTATCTGGCAGAACGCCTGCAATACTTAGTTGAGACAAAAGATGTGGCGAAAGAAACGCGGGGACTCGGTCTGATGCGCGGTTTGGAGCTGACAGAACCGGCAAATCCTTATATTTTGAAAGCGTTGGAAAAAGGACTCATTCTTATGAGCGCCGGCACACACGTCATTCGTTTTATTCCACCTCTGATTATTGAGAGAGCGCAGATAGATGAGATGATTGCCATTTTGGAAGAGATTTTGTGATAGCAATCGTCAGGTTAAAAGAGAATTGTATAAAAGCACCGGATATTTCTCATACTTATTGTAGGATTAGACGTCAGGGTCAAAATGCCTTTTGGCCACAACGTCTTAGTTATGGAAATGAGGTGCTTTTTTATGTGGGGAATTATCATTGCGGCAGTATCGGGAGCCCTGATGAGTATACAGGGGGTTTTCAATTCAGAGGTAACAAAGCAGACAAGTGTCTGGCTGGCGGCGTCTTTTGTGCAGATTACCGCTTTTGTCGTCTGTGTGGCTGCATGGTTCATTACTGGAAGGGACGGCACAGTCGGCAGTTTGTGGCAGGTATCGCCGCGGTATATGCTGCTTGGCGGAGCGATTGGCGCCTTTATTACCTATACTGTTATTTTGAGTATCAATGCGATTGGGCCGGCGAGGTCGGCGATGTTTATTGTATCGGTACAGATGCTCGTATCCTATCTCATTGAGTTATTTGGTCTCTTCGGCGTCGATAAGCAGCCCTTTGAATGGCGGAAATGTATCGGCGTGGCGGTGATTATTGCCGGCATTGTTACTTTTAAATGGAAATAAAAAATTTTTAGTTGTCAAAGTTCCATTTCATTGGTAAAATATTTTTGTACACATATATCCTTTTCTGACCCAAAAGGATGAAGTGAATGGATAAAAAGAAAACGATACGGATTATTATTGGAGTTATTTTGTTTCTTGTTTTTGGAAGTATGTATGTTCTGTACAATCATTCGTCGGGCGGTGAAATCGTAGTGACGGAAGATTTTTCGGATGGAGAACTTTCACAAAGAAGCGGAAAAGCGGAGAGTACTGCCGCGGCCTTATCACCATCCGCACATACGGGAATCTATGTCCACATATGCGGTGAGATAAAAAAACCCGGCGTCTATACTTTTGAAAAAGAACCCCGCGTAATTGATGTAGTAGAAAAAGCGGGCGGATTTACAAAGAAAGCAAAACAGGATTGCGTCAATATGGCGCAGCTTGTTGCGGATGGAACACAGCTTTTTATCGCGGGAAAAGAAAAAGTTTCCCAACAACGGGAACAGGAAGCAAAGGAAGAGTCAGATTCCGGCAAAGTTAATATCAATACCGCTTCGAAAGAAGAATTGATGACATTAAGTGGGATAGGGGAATCCAAAGCGGCGCAGATTCTTACATATCGGGAGACTATCGGAAGATTTGCAAAAATCGAAGATATTAAAAACATATCGGGTATTAAGGATGGCGTCTTCAGTAAAATTAAGGATTATATTACGGTATAACGTATGTAGTGGAGGCATGTTGGTATGGCAAGAAAAGTATTGGTTGTAGATGATGAAAAATTGATTGTTAAAGGAATCCGCTTCAGTTTAGAGCAGGACGGCATGATAGTAGATTATGCCTATGACGGGGAAAAGGCATTGGAGATGGCCCGTCAAAAGCAATATGACGCCGTCTTATTGGACGTAATGCTGCCGAAGATGACTGGTTTTGAAGTGTGCCAGCAGATGCGTGATTTTTCCGATGTACCAATCATCATGTTGACAGCCAAAGGAGACGACATGGACAAAATCCTCGGTTTGGAGTACGGCGCCGATGATTACATTACGAAACCATTTAATATACTCGAAGTAAAAGCGCGTATCAAAGCGATTATCCGCCGCAGTTCCAAACAGACGCGGGAATACAAAAACGAAAATATGCAGGTACACGGCAATTTAAAAGTAGACGCCGATTCACATCGTGTATACATTGACGAACAGGAAATTGGGTTGACGACAAAAGAATATGAATTGTTAAATCTGCTGATTAGCAATCCCCGTCATATTTACAGCCGGGAACAGCTTCTTCATCAGGTATGGGGCGCGGACTATCCGGGGGATGCGCGTACGGTAGATGTGCATATTCGCCGTCTCCGCGAAAAAATTGAAAAAAAGCCAAGCGAACCAATTTTCATACATACTAAATGGGGTGTTGGTTATTATTTTGAAAATCAGGAATAAGATAAAATCACTCAAGAGCCTTCGAACCCAGAGTATGGTAGTATTAATCTTATTGGGAACGATTCCGCTTTTCATTTTTACATTAATCTTTATCAATACTTATCGCTCGAAGGCAATCTCTCAACGTATTAATGAGCTGCAGGCGCGAGGTTCCGTTATATGTAACCTCGTTATTTCGTCTGCTTTTTTCAGCAATGATTCTTCTGAGGACGTAGATTCGGAACTGACGCAGGTGTCAGATATTTATCACGGAAGAATATTGATTGTTGATTCCCATCTTGTTGTGAAGCGGGATACATATGGACTGGAAGAGGGGAAGACTTTGTTGATGCGCGATTTGGTCCGTTGTGTCCGCGGGGAAGAAAGTAAAATCATTTCACAGGACAAGGATAATGTCCGTCTGGTTTTGGCAGTCAACAATACGGATATGG
This sequence comes from uncultured Eubacterium sp., assembly GCA_910589595.1. Taxonomy (GTDB): domain Bacteria; phylum Bacillota; class Clostridia; order Lachnospirales; family Lachnospiraceae; genus Eubacterium_F. The sequence continues at coordinate 11,987 of CAJUTM010000004.1, read as the reverse complement.
ACTCGATTGACGGGGCTCTTCTGATGACCTTTTCGCTGCAGTATGTCAACAAATTGTATGAAACAATCCGCACGATTGCCATTACGGTTATTTTGATTCTCTGCCTTGTTATTATTGTTATTTCTGTCCTGTACTCGGGCCGTATCGTGTCGCCGATGAAAGAAGTGGCTGGTTCCATTGCCATGATTTCTTCCGGAGATTTTAACGAGACAATGCAGATAAAGGGATATAGCGAAGTAGAAGATATCGCCGATAATTTTAACTCCATGTTGAGCGTGCTGCAAAATCTCGAGGATGTGCGGCAGGAATTTGTGTCGAATGTGTCTCATGAATTGAAGACGCCGATTACTTCCGTAAAAGTGCTGGCGGAATCACTGCTCGGGCAGGAGGGGCTGCCGGTTGAAATTTATCAGGAATTTATGGTAGACATAAACGATGAACTGGAGCGGATGAATAAAATCATTAACGATTTGCTCTCCCTAGTGAAGATGGATAAAAATGCGGAGGATTTGACGATTGACGAAGTCAATATTAACGAGTTTGTGGAAAGTATTCTGAAACAGCTTAGGCCGATTGCCGACCAACGGAACATTGAGATTATATTTGAGAGCGTTCGTCCGGTGACAGCACAGATTGATGAAGTCAAGCTGGGGATGGCTTTTCGCAATCTGATTGAAAATGCGATAAAATATAATTATGAAAGCGGCTGGGTTCGTGTGTCGTTAAATGCGGACCACAAGTTTTTTTACTTAAAGGTTTCTGATTCTGGAGTAGGCATACCTCAGGAATTGCAGGACAGTATCTTTGAGCGTTTCTATCGGGTGGATAAGGCGAGGTCAAGAGAGACCGGAGGCAACGGGTTGGGACTTGCCATTGCCCGCAATGCCGTTTTATTGCACCGCGGTTCCATTAAAGTGCACAGTGTGGAACAGCAGGGTACGACCTTTGCCGTTCGTATTCCCCTGATGTATTTGGAATAGAAGCTGTATTTGATGGCAAATGTAAAATGCAAAGTTGTGTTGTCCGTCAGGCAGAGGCTTCGGAATGGAGGATTCATGCGTTGTTTAATAGTAATGCTACTTATTATTTCGCTTAGTATAAGTATGATTTCGTGCGGGAATATGCAAGAAGATGCATTGATGCATTTGTATACCGTCTATTATCTGGATTCGGATACATGCGAACTTGTGAGGGAAGAATATGAAATGCCGGAGGGAAAAGATACGGTTGCCTTAGTGCATGAATTATTAAAAGTCATGCGGACAGGTGAGGACGCCAATTTCAAGAGCGCTATGGGAGAAGAGGTGGATGTCATTGACGTGCAGTACAAAGAATCACAGCTCTCGTTATATTTTTCAGCAGCGTACAATAGCCGCAGCGGTACGGAAGAAATCTTATCAAGGGCTGCCATTGTCAAGACGTTATGTGGCATAGATGGCGTAAATTTTGTAGAATTTTTTGTGGAAGACCATCCGCTTATGATATCCGGCAATGTAGTCGGGATGATGAATGCGGATTCATTTTTGACAGGACTGGACGAGAGAGGAAAAGACAAAACGAAAGTGGTGACGGTGTATTTTGCCAATAAGCAGGGAACTTCTCTTGTTGCCGCTCAGACAATGGTAAATTACGACACGGCGGCTCCTCTTGCCAAATTACTGATTGAGCATTTGATTCATGCGGAGGAGACGATACCTTATACAAATAAAAAGAATGAGGTCATTCCTACCGTACCCTCTTCGACGGTACTGCGTAATTTGACGATACGGGATAACGTCTGCTATTTGGATTTTAGTAAGGATATCAACCATCTGATGAAAGGAATCCAGAGCGAGGTAGTTGTATACTCCATCGTCAATACGCTGTGTGAACTTCCCAATGTAAATCGGGTGCAGATTACCGTGGAGGGAGAATCACAGGAAAAGTATGGCGAGATGGATGGTTTTCATCTTGTATTAGAGAGGAAGTTGGATTTTGTAAAATAAAAGAGGGGGAGTATATTTGTCAAAAAGGCCATTATGTATGGCTTTGATTGTGTGGATTGTATTTATTCTCTTATTTCGCGCATACTGGCAAGAAGAACCAAGGCAGCGCGCGGGTGAAAACCTGACGATGACGGGTCAGGTTGAAGATATTACCGGAATGGATGAAAAGACGTCTCTTATTGTAAAAAACGTGACAGATGGTAAGGGTCGTATTTGTAAGCGCATGAAAGTGTGGATGGGAAAAAATAAAAAGTTGTTTCATTCTTTACGGATTGGTCAGATAATCCGTGTTCAGGGGTCTGTTTATTCTTTTTTAGAACCGGGAAATCCGGGACAATTCAATGAGTTCCAATATTATCAGCAACAGGGAATCCAATACAAGGCATTGGCAGACAATGTGTCTGTTATCAATCAGAGCTATAAAAAACTACGGGAATATCTGCGCCAGCTCCGCATGCGGCTAATCCGGAGTCTGAATGTTTGCTGCGGTGAGCGCGACGCGGGAATTTTAGCGGCTATGGTAGCAGGTGAGAAAGGGGGTATGGATGAGGAAATAAAAAAACTGTATCAGGAAAACGGGATTGCACATATTCTGGCAATCTCTGGCTTGCATATATCGCTTTTGGGAGCGGGCTTATTTTATTTGCTCCGCAAATATATTATGCCAATGCAGGCAGCCGCTCTTGTATCCGGCATACTGCTTATTCTATATGGTATATTTACGGGTTTTTCCGTCTCTACTGTGCGCGCTGTCATTATGATGCTCTGCATGCTGGGAGCGCGTCTTTGCGGCAGATGTTATGACGCACTGTGCGCGTTGGCTCTCAGTGCATGGCTCCAGCTTCTGTTGCAGCCGCTTGCGCTCTTTCAAACCGGCTTCATTCTATCATACGGTACAGTTTTCGGTATCCTGATATTTGGCAGGGTTTTTACGGAACAGTGGCAGGATACGAAAGGCTGTGCTTTGTTTGCGGGGTCCCTCGGTGTGCAGCTCATCACCATGCCGATTCTCCTTGCCACTTATTATGAATTGCCGTTATATGGTTTATTTGCCAATCTGATTTTGCTTCCTTTTTTAGGTATGCTGCTCTGCTCCGGGCTGGCGGGGGGAGTGATTGCTCTGTACTCTGTTGCCATCGGGCGATTCTGTCTGGGAATTACCCACTATATTCTCTTTTTCTATGAAAGTATTTGTTACATTTTGAAATGTCTGCCCTGTCATACTTTGATTCTGGGGAGACCTTCCAATCTACAAATCCTTATCTACTACATTCTTCTGGGGGCGTGGCTCTTAATACACAAGAAATGTTCTGCTCATTGGCATTATCTGATTTTTGTTTTCGCTGTCGGCATTCTTTGTTATTGTCCGTCAGCAAAAGTATCCGGACTGGAAATGACGAATCTGGATGTAGGACAGGGGGATTGTACCTGTATCCGTACAGACGATAAAACGGTGCTCGTTGATGGCGGCAGTTCGGATGTTGATAAGGCTGGTAAGTACCGCATTGCCCCGTTTCTAAAATACAAGGGAATAAGAACCATTGATTATCTGTTTGTCACACACAGTGACGGCGACCATACGAACGGCCTCTTGGAAATCATTGAAGATAGCGCTCATATGGGATTTACTATCGGCAAAGTTGTGCTGCCCCGCATTCACAAAAAGGATGACAATTATATACAATTTGAGAAACGGTGCCGGCGCGCCGATGTTTCCTTACTCTATATGGAGAAAGGAGATTCGCTTTCGATTGGAGAAATAAAGATGACCTGTTTTCATCCCTTTTATGAATACGACTGGAAAAGTGAAAATGATTACTCGCTTGTTCTGGAATTAAAATTTGGCAGGTTTCGCGGATTGCTGACGGGTGATTTGGAGGAAGAGGGGGAGGAAGCAATCGCTGAATTACTGCGCCCCGTGCAATATTTAAAAGCCGGCCATCACGGCTCGAAAAGTTCCAGCAGCGAAAGTTTTTTGCAGAAGTTATGTCCCCGAATAGCCGTCTACTCTGCCGGACGCAATAACTGCTATGGACACCCCGCCCAAGAGACCAAACAGCGGATGGAGAAAGCCGGAGCAGAACAGCTTTGTACTTTTAGGCAGGGGGCTGTCCGTATCTGCTCTGATGGAACGGATTACTCCGTCAGTACGTTCTGTGGGACAGAGGATTAATAATCGGGCAGTGGGTATCATATCCATCGGTTGACAAATTTGTTCTTTGATGTTTTAATGAAACTGTTTGAGATAGAAGAGGAGGTGCCACATGCTGCAATTGGAGAGTGAGTTAAAGAAGAATCAGTTTTCTCATTTTCATCTGATATATGGAGAAGAGCGATATATGGTGCGCTATTATAAGAATGCCTTGATTAAGCGTCTGACACAGCCGGAAGATGAGATGAACCGCACTTTTTTCCGCAATCAGGATATTGTGGAAACGCAGATTGCAGAAGCCGCACAGGTGCTTCCCTTTTTTGCCGAGAGACGTCTTCTTATCGTAGAGGACAGCCGTTTTTTTTCGAAAAGCAATGAGATGACAGATTACTTAGAATCTTTTCCGGATACAACGTATCTGATTTTTGTGGAGCAGGAGGTGGACCGGAGAAACCGTCTGTTCAAGTGGTTTCATAAGAACGGCTGCGTGACGGAATGTGTGAGACAGCCGGAGAAGATGCTCAAAGAATGGGTGGCGGGATATGCAAAAAAAGCGGGAAAGGCAATTTCTGTTTCAAATACAGAGCGTCTGCTGGAGCGTGCCGGTACGGATATGGAATTATTGAGCCATGAACTTGATAAACTTATCGGCTATGCGGGAGAGCGCAGTATAATAGAAGAAGAGGATATTCTGGCGGTTTCGTCGGGGCTTACGGTATCAAAAATTTTTGATATGATAGATGCCGTCGCCACCGGACAAAAAGAAACGGCATTACGTCTGTACCATGACCTGCTGGCAAATAAAGAGTCACCGATGTCGATTTTGTATTTGTTTTCCCGTCATATCAATATTCTTTTACAGATGTTGGAATGTATGGGGAGGGGCATGAATAAAAATGAATTGGCGGGGAAGTGCGGAATACCACCTTTTACAGTAGCAAAATATACCAGACAGGCGCAATTATTTGCCCGCAATGATTTGCTGAAAATGCTGAAAAACCGTGTAGAATACGAGGAAATGTGTAAGACCGGACAGATGACAGACCAGTTATCGGTTGAACTCTTTTTGATTCAGGCATTGACAAATTCTTAATTTAATGTTTTAATCTATATTGTTTGGTAATGGAGACGTATCGAAGTGGTCATAACGAGAACGACTCGAAATCGTTTTGCCTTAACGGGCACGTGGGTTCGAATCCCACCGTCTCCGTTTTCTTGTTATTTCAAAACCATTTTTAATGGTTTTTCTGGGAGGAGATAGAAAGATGAAAGAGAACAAAAAAATTTTAATAGCTTGTATTGTTGGTGCGTGTGTATTTATATGCTTACTCATCACTTTTTTTGTCTCTAGCAAAGAATATTTCAGCGGTGACTTTGCCCCGCATGCCATAGTGAGTAACACGGATGTCAGCGCCATGTCGGTGGAAGAAGCAGTAGAGAAGATGAATGCTGCGGAGGGATTTACGATAACGCTGATAAAAGAAAAGCAAGAGTATAAGATTGATATTTCACAGGCAGTTTCGCGTGAATTTAATCAGGAACAGGTGCAGAGCAAAAAGGAAGATATATCTTTTTCAGATTATCTTTTTCACCGCGATGTAGTTCTTTCTTTACAGCCGAATTCGGTAGAAGTAAACATGGAAATGCTGTTAGCCATTTTGCAGAGACAGTTGCCTCAATCTACGAAATTTACTGCCGATGCCTACTTTGATAAAGATTTGAATCTGGTAAATGAAGTGCAGGGTGACGACGTAGATATGCAGAAGCTGATGTCCGCTATGGAGCAGGATATTAAAAACGGAAATGAAATCCGTTATCAATTGTCCGATTATTATAATCAGCCGAAAGTAAAGTCAAGCGATAAATTAATTGTATCGCAGCAGAAAGATATTGCAGCATATCGCAATATGAAGATTACATTTACCTTTGGCGATGACACTGAGGTAATAGACGGCGCAATGATTAGCGAGCATCTCACATATAAAAAGGGTAAGCTGAAATTATCCAATAAATGGGTTCCCTCATTTGTAAGGGGACTGGCAAAGAAATACAATACTTATGGAAAGACACGAAAATTTAAGACGACAAAAGACGGAGTGAAAAAAATTCACGGCGGTATTATGGGCTGGTGGATTAATGAAGATGAAACCGTTAAAAAAGTAAATAAACTGTTGAAAAAGAAGAAGAGCTCTACGATAGAGCCTGTTTATCGAAATCAGGCGGCACAGCATGGGAAAGATGATATCGGAAAAACATATGTCGAAATCAGCATAGCAAGACAACATTTGTGGTTTTACAAAGATGGTAAATTAAAGATGGAATCCGATATCGTCACCGGACTTCCGACAAAAGAGAGAAGAACGGTTACAGGTGTACATCGGATTTATGGAAAACAAAAAGACCGCTATCTGGGCACGATTGCCGTTCAGGGTTATCGCAGCCACGTAAACTACTGGATGCCGTTTAACTGGGACGGTCAGGGGTTACATGATGCAACATGGCGGCGTAAGTTTGGTAAAAATTTATATATACGGGGCGGTTCCCACGGGTGCGTGAATATGCCGTTAAATAATGCGGCTAAACTTTACGATTACGTGAGCATTGGAACTCCGGTAGTAGTTTATTAGAAAAGGGTGTAAGCATGGCAGTAACACTTGTTCTATTTGTTATCAGTATTTTGTTATTTGGATATTCTTTCCTGCGGTATCGGTTTCTCTGGCAGCGGGGAAGAATACCAAATGTATTCTATTATGTGTTCCAGGTAGTATTACTTGGAACACTATTTGTATGCTTCTTTTTCTCTCAATACATAACAAACGATTATCTGTTATGGGGCGTCCAGTTGTGTTGCGATATCTATTTGGCGGTAATGCTCATTACGCCTGTCTTTAGTTTCCTGCGTGGCGCCGTGCGTATGCTTGGCAAGCGGAGAAAATGGAATAACCGTATCTATCGTTTCTTTAACCACCCGACTAAAATAAGCTGGATTGTACTCGTTATTACGGCTGTTTTCGGGGTTTTTGTATTTGTGTATTCACAAATCCCCCAAGTGTCGGAGCAGACGGTAATGAGTAAGAAGAGCGCAAATATCGATGAGTTTTCCGTAGTCTCGGTCTCGGATTTATATATCGGACAACATATGGCATACAGGGAAGTTCAGGCATTTTTTGAAAAATTAGAAAGCTTACAGCCGGATATCGTTGTTTTTACGGGGAATCTTTTCTCGCCAAAGGCAACTGCTTCCATGCGGGAATTTACGGGCCGGCAGTTGGAACGTCTGCTTGCGAAGATGCCGGTATATCTTGTGGAGGGGCCAAATGAATGTGGGGAAACGGAGGAAAATATAGAGGCCATTCGGGAGATTGGCGTTCGTTTTCTGGAAGATGAAATGATAGAATTGTCCGAGGGAATACAATTCGCAGGTCTGAGAAACCGACAAGATGATAAGAGAAAAGATGTGGCATATACGCTTTCGCTATTAGATAAAAGCAAGCCTGCCATTGTCTGTTCCTATGAAGATTTATCAAAAGAAGAAAGACAAATAGCAGACTTTGACTTGTTTTTGCAGGCATCAGCGAATAAAAAAAGTTGGATACTGCCGCGGCAGATTCAATTGACAAAAATGCGCTTTTCTTAATTGCCTTTGTGTTCAGACACTAAATGCGCTTTGTCGTTGTCGGGTTACGCCCAAGGAGCTAAAACCTTACCGATAGCGTCGTGAATAATAAGGTTGGCCTGACTATCGCGTGTAGTCTTATCCCTGTTGATAAGGACTAATTTGTTTCCCTCATAATAGTCAATCAGTCCTGCGGCGGGATAAACGGCGAGAGAAGTGCCTCCGATAATGAGCATATCGGCGTTTCTTATATAAGAGATAGCACGTTCTAATACATAGGAATCCAAACCCTCTTCGTAAAGCACAACATCCGGTTTTATTATGCCGCCACAGTGGCAATGTGGAACACCTGTCGCCGCCAGAATATCATCGAGAGAATAGAATGCGTGGCAATGGCTGCAGTAGTTTCTCAAAACAGAACCGTGAAGTTCATATACTTCCTTGCTCCCTGCTTTTTGGTGGAGACCGTCAATATTTTGCGTGATGACTGCTTTTAATTTTCCCATTTGTTCTAAATGAGCCAGTGCTTTGTGGGCATTATTTGGCTCGGCGTCCGGAAAGAGCATTTTATTGCGGTAAAAGCGGTAAAATTCATCGGTATTGCGCAAATAAAAGCTATGGGATAAAATAGTCTCCGGGGGGTAATCGTATTCCTGATTATATAAGCCGTCCACACTGCGGAAATCCGGTATATTACTTTCCGTAGATACGCCTGCTCCGCCGAAAAAAACGATGTTTTCAGATTCGTCAATCCATTGTTTTAATTGTTCCTGCTCTGTCATACTAATCCTCCATTCTCCATTCCAAGTTCCTACTCTTATGTTATTATGTTGGGATAAAAGGTACTTTTCCTCTAACTGCTGCTTTGACCTTTCGACCCTAGCATCATGTTATCACAGTTTCACTTCAAATGAAAGATTTTTGTATAGCCGGAATAGCGCCATCTGCCGTCTACTTTTAATCTGGTTCGTAAGCGGAAGTGAAGAGTTTTTCCCTTTTTTTTCTTCCACGTAATGGTTTTCTTTTTTTTCAGCACTTTCTTTTTCCATTTTCCGGAGCCGTATTTTCTATAAACAATTGTCTGATATTTTGCCGATAGTTTTTTCCATTTTATAGTTACCAGCCGTTTTCTTTTGCGAATGGTTATTTTTGAGGGCTTTTTTACAAGGCGGTTTGTTTTTGCTTCCTGTCTTTTGCCAGACGGTGGAACAAGAGTCGTTTTTTGTCCGTCGTTATTTGCCTCGTTTGTCGTTTGTGTTGTTTCGTGTATAGCAAAGAGAGTGCCGCTGTCATTTGAATAATATAATGTGCCGTCGCTTCCTGCCGTAACACTTGACATACAGAACTGCTTTGCCGAATTCGGTTCAAATAGAGTCTGCAAAGTATCGGCAGTTGTTTTTTTGTTATCAGTAAAATAGTATATTCCACCCGGCAGGGAATTTGCCGTAACATAGACAGAGACAGTGCCATCCGCATTCCCTCCGGTAGACAGGAGAGGAGAGGATTTTATTTCGGCATGTCCGGCTCCACGTATTGTGCGGATTACTTTCATCTGTCCGGCGTCCATTATCGACACGATACCTGTATTATCTGCGATTCCCCCGACATAGATGCGGCCCTGACAGATAGTTGGCGTACTGGTACAATTCATGTTGCGGGCATTTTCGGCAATGGGAGTCTTTTTTACCTGTTGGATTTGCCTGCCCTCCGTCGTTATCTGATAGAGAATACCGTCGTTACTTACCGTGTAGAGAGCGTCTGTTTCTTCATCAAAAGTAATTCCGGCACGTATTTTGGCCGTATCCGTGAGCGCACAGGTATCGTATACTTCCGGCGTCAGTAGACTGTGGGAAACAAGATAACCGTTGTCGCCTGCAAAGTATAGGGTATCCTTATATACAATGCCGCCGCTCCAATAGTAGCCGCCTTTGTGTTCGGCGTCTTCATACGTCCATACCGTAGAGCCGTCAGCCGAATTGAGACAATAAAAGGTTCCGCTCGTTCCGCCATTGGTGACAGTTGTAGAGCCGGCATAGAGATATCCCTCGTGATAAAATACAGTAGACAAGGACTGGCCGCCAAATGCTTCACTCTGCCATACGGCAGACATTGACTGGATATTTATGCATTGCATAATGCCTCCGCTGAGGGGAATAAAAAGATAATTCCCCTCAAGAAGCATATTACTGATAGAATTCATTTTCGCACACAGAGTTGTCTGCCGTTTTATATTACCGTTATAATCCAGTTCATAAAGAATATTGGTATTGACCAGATAGATAGAATCTTTCGTCAAAACAGGAATGGAGTTGGCGGATGTTGTTCCGGTTTTTTTAAAGCAGCGCGACCATTTCAGACGGGTTTTGCTTTTATCAGACGGTGTTTTAATGGTTACAACATTGGCATTTCCCGTTCCTGTTTCGCCGCGAAAGGTAGAGAAACCGCAACAACTAATAACGGTAGTCAGCAGTATGCAGAAAAAAATGAGTTTTAATTTGTTATTGCTTTTCAAATGTTCCTCCTATCCGGTTCTATTTTACCCTGATTTTTTTTACTTTGCTAAAGGCGCCGTAAATCTTTTTCGTAGTGGACGCTTGTTTGTTATAAGCGCGGATTTTTACAAAATAGGTTCCTTTTTTTCTTTTTATTGTCTTCTTTGTACCTGTTACATTTCCTGCCTTTTTGTATCCCGTCTTTTTCTTTTTTGAGAGGTAGATTTCATAGCCGGAAGCGTTAGCCGATTTCTTCCACGTAATCGCAACTTTTTTCTTCTTTTTCTTTGTTTTCTTTACGCTTGCTTTTACCCCTTTTACTTTGGACGGTTTTACAGTTTTTGCCGAATCCGGCGGCGTTGTAATTGGCGAATCCGGTTTTATTTCCGCGTCGGTAACGGTTACAGTGGCAAAAGGACGGGAGATGTCATAGTGTAATCCGTCTGCTGTTTTGCGGTAGGCAGAGAGTATGTATGTGCCTTTTTCCGAAAAGCAGAGAGAAGCTTTACCGTCTTTGCCGGTAACATACTGGCCGGGCATTGTTTCTCCGTTTGCTCTGGTAACGGTTACATTGGCGCCATTGATTGCGCGGTTTGCTTTCACTCCATAGTCGTTAAAAATGTCAAGACCGAGCAGGGAGACGTCTATTTTCTCATTTGTCTTTGCCGTATATTCTTTTTTGTCAAACGTTGTGTAATAGGGGCTGATGGAGCTTTCCCAATCGCCGCCCCACAAGCCGTAGAAGACGAGTTCGTCGTTATCCTGTACCGGATACTCGTTTAAGCTATAGGAAAATCCGGTAGCCGGATTGACAGGAGAGGCGTCGTTTACTGCGAACATCCAATAGCAGTCGCTGGTATTTGGATTAGCGGATGGAGAGCCGGAATCCTTTTTTATGTTTCCATTCGGAGAAATTCCATTCAGGAAGCCGGAAGAGACGAGTAAATAATCGGCTAAAGTTTCTTCGGTTGCGCCTTTTTCTGTTATCAGATATTTTGCCAGTACGTGATATGGAGTCATTACATCAGTGGAAAATCCCATGCTGCCATAAGCTTTGATATCATTCTCTGTCATAGTGACGGAGACAGGCTTTGTCAAGGTGGCATTATCCTGTTCCATGCGAAGTGTTACCGTAATCGTTTTGGCTGCCTTTGCGACAAAACCATCGGTCGTGGAAATTGTCATCATAATAATCAGCAGCGCCGTCAACATTTTTTTTGTTTTCATGTAAAAAAACCTTCTTTCCAGTATTTTTATTTTTTGTGGTATAAAGGTAATACAAGAAAAGCCTTTCTTCCCAAGTAACCATTGCTCTCCTGTATGGTTTAAAAATGGGCATAGAAAGGCCTGTGATGACTAAAATAGATAGTCAAAACATTCCCTCTCCCTCCGAAAGGTCATATTTCACACCATAGGGCAGGTCTTCCGACTTGACAATCAACAGAATAAGAAACCTTCCCGGCTTGCGCCAGTGGCATATTATCTTATTCCTCCCGTAATACGGCAGCGGGGGCTGTGGCGGACTCACACCGCCTTCCCTATTAATCTCTCGCGAGAACCGTATGGTTACTAATATTATTGATACCATCGGTTAGTATTATAGCAATACTTGATATGTTTGTCCAATATAATATAACAATACATTTTTATTGACTTTAAAGTACTATTTTGTTAATATGAAAGTGTCCACTTGCATGGAGGTGATAACTTGGATGAAACAAGTCAAAGAATCATTGATGCAA